>NZ_CEEDCZ010000004.1:0-303667 GCF_979253475.1 Sphingomonas sp. AC449
GACGAAAGTCAGGATCCAGAGTGACCGGCCACAGCGCTCAGGGCTCTGGATCCTGACTTTCGTCAGGATGACGGGGGGTATAGAGGGCGACCCCTGTTCAGAATGACAAGGTCGTGCCCCGCGTATGCGTTTCCTGTTCCTCCCGGCGCTCGCGCTGCTGGCCGCCCCGGTCGTCGCCGCCCCCCAGAAACAAGCCCCCGCCAAACCCGGTATTGTCCGCGTCCGGCTCACGACCTCCGAAGGCCCTATCACGCTCGCGCTCGACACGCGCCGCGCGCCCAAGACGAGCGAAAACTTTCTCGCCTATGTCGATGACGGCCGTTTCGACGGCACCGATTTCTACCGTGCCGCACGCAGCAAGAAGGCGCCGAAATTCGGCTTCGTCCAGGGCGGCATCCGCACCGACGCGCGGCGAATCCTGCCCGCCTTCCCGCTCGAGACGACGACCAAGACGGGCATCCGCCATCTCGATGCGACGATCTCGATGGCGCGCGGCAGCGAGCCCGGCTCGGCGGGCGGCAATTTCTTCATCACCGTGGGCCCGACCCCCGCGATGGACGCGCGCCCGGGCTATCTGGGCTATGCGGCGTTCGGCCATGTCGTCGGCGGCATGGACACGGTCCGCCGCATCCTCGCCAAGCCGACCGGTGGCGGGCTCGACGCGTTCAAGGGCCAGATGATCCTCAACCGCGTCGCGCTGATCAGCGCGAAGCGGCTCGACGGCACGCCCCGCCCGACCAGCGGCCCGCGACCATGGCTGATGAAGACGCGCCCCACCCCGCCACGGCCGCGCTGACGCCCCACGGTCCGGGACCTCAGTCCGCGAAGAGCAGGACCGGCGTCTCGAGATATTTCTTCAGCCCCTGGACAAAGCTCGCCGCATCCCAGCCGTCGACGACGCGGTGGTCGCAGCTGATCGACAGGTTCATCAGCTTCGCGCGGACCACCTCGTCGCCCTTGAACACCGGGCGTTCGACGATCTTGTTCGGCCCGATGATCGCGACCTCGGGCCGGTTGATCACCGGCGTCGTCGCGATCCCGCCGAGCGGCCCGAGCGAGGTGACGGTAATCGTCCCGCCGCCCATCTCGTTCGGCGCGAGCTTGCCCGCACGCGCGGCTTCGGCAAGCCGGCCGATCTCGGTCGCGAGCTGCCAGACGTTGCGGTCCTGCGCGTCGCGGATCACGGGCACGGTCAGCCCCGCATCGGTCTGCGCCGCCATGCCCAGATGGATCGCCCCGTGCCGCGTCACCACGCCCGCCTCGTCGTCATAGCGCGCGTTGAGCATCGGGAAGTCGGGAATCGTCTTGCAGATCGCGACGATCATCAGCGGCAGCATCGTCAGCTTGGGCCGCCCGCCGCGATTGGCGTTCAGATCCGCGCGCATCGCCTCCAGCGCGGTGACGTCGATCTCGTCGACATAGGTGAAATGCGGGATCGCGCGCTTCGACGCGGCCATGTTCTCCGCGATCTTGCGCCGCATGCCGATGACCTTGATCGGCTGGTCCGCGCGCGCGCGGCTCGCGCCTGGCGCCTGATAGCCCTGACCCGCGCCGTACCGCAGATACGCGTCGAGATCGGCATGACGGACCCGGTCGGACTCGGTCTTCACCGAGGCGAGGTCAATGCCGAGATCCCGCGCACGAGCGCGCACCGCGGGCGACGCCAGGGCATGCGCCTGCGGCTCGCTCTGAGCGCTAGCGTTCCCCTTCTGCTCCCTCTCCCCTTGGGGGAGAGGGCTGGGGTGAGGGGCTGGAGCAGGCACCGGCGTTTCCGCCCGGGGCTGCCCCTCACCCCGACCCTCTCCCCGAAGGGGAGAGGGAGTTTCGGTTGCGACTTCCTCGACCCCCGGATTCTCCGCCTCGTATTGCTCAGCCGTCTCCGCCTGCGCCGACGTCAGCGGCGCGGCCACGACCTCGCCCCCGGCGTCGACCGCATCGGTCTCGATCACCACCAGCGCGGCCCCGATCGACACCTGATCGCCGACCTCGCCCGCAAGTTCGACGACGACGCCCGTGACAGGCGACTCCATCTCGACGGTCGCCTTGTCGGTCATCATGTCCGCGATCGGCGAGTCCTCCTCGACGCGGTCGCCCACCGCGACGTGCCACGCGACGATCTCGGCTTCCGAAATGCCCTCGCCGATATCCGGCAGCTTGAAGGTAAAGCGAGCCATTATGCGTCCTTCATGATCTTCTTGAGGGCCTCGGTGATACGAACCGGCCCCGGGAAATAAGCCCATTCCAGGCTGTGTGGATATGGCGTGTCGAACCCGGTCACGCGCTCGATCGGTGCCTCGAGATGATAGAAGCACCGCTCCTGCACCAGCGCCGACAGCTCGGCGCCAAAGCCGCTGGTCCGCGTCGCCTCGTGGACGATCATGCAGCGCCCGGTCTTCTTCACCGACGCTTCGATCGTCTCGATGTCGAGGGGCACGAGCGTGCGCAGGTCGACGATCTCGGCGTCGATCCCCGTCTCGGCGATCACCGCCGCGCAGACATGCACCATCGTACCGTAGGCGAGGATCGTCAGCGCCTCGCCTGCCCGGACGATCTTCGCCTTGCCGAGCTCGATCTTGTAATAGCCCGTCGGCACTTCGCCGGCCGGGTGCTTCGACCAGTTCTGCGACGGGCGATCCCAATATCCGTCGAACGGCCCGTTGTAGATGCGCTTGGGCTCGAAGAAGAGCGTCGGGTCATTGTCCTCGATCGCCGCGATCAGCAGGCCCTTCGCGTCATAGGGCGTCGACGGGATCACCGTCTTGATCCCCGACATGTGCGTGAACAGCCCCTCGGGGCTCTGGCTGTGCGTCTGCCCGCCGAAGATGCCGCCGCCAAAGGGGGAGCGTACCGTGATCGGCGAGGTGAATTCGCCCGCCGAGCGATAGCGCAGCCGCGCGGCTTCGGACACGAGCTGGTCGAGCGCGGGATAGATGTAATCCGCGAACTGGATCTCGGGGACCGGGCGCAGGCCATACGCGCCCATGCCGACCGCGACGCCGATGATCCCGCATTCGGTGATCGGCGTGTCGAACACGCGCGTCTTGCCGTGTTTCGCCTGCAACCCCGCGGTCGCGCGGAACACGCCGCCGAAATAGCCGACATCCTCGCCCATCACGATCACGTCGGGATCGCGCGTCATCATGATGTCCATCGCGGAATTGATCGCCTGGATCATGTTCATCCGCGTGGTTTCGCCGCCGTCCGCTGCTTCGGACTCGGTTGCGTCGATCATGTCGCTCATGCCTTGCGATCCCATGGACGGCCGCTTGCCGTCTCTTCATCGAGCATCTGCTGACGCTGCTCCTTCAGATGCCAGGGCAGTTCCTCGAATACGCCGTCGAACAGCGATTCGAGCGGCTGGTGCAGCCCGTGGCCGAGGATGCCGTTCTTCTCGGCCTCCTTCTGCGCGGCCTTGACCTGCTCGGCGAGCTCCTTGTCCTGCGCGGCGTGACGCTCATCGTCCCATTCGCCGATCGCGATAAGGTGGTCCTTCAACCGCTTGATCGGGTCGCCGAGCGGCCATGCATTGGGCTCGCCCTCGCTGCGATACTGGCCGGGATCGTCCGAGGTCGAATGACCTTCCGCACGATAGGTGAAATGCTCGATCAGCGTCGGCCCCTGGTTGGTCCGCGCCCGCTCGGCCGCCCATTCAGTGGCTGCGTACACGGCCAGCGCGTCGTTACCGTCGACCCGAAGCCCGGCAATGCCATAGCCGACCGCGCGCGCGGCGAACGTCGTCGCCTCGGCGCCGGCGAACCCGGAGAAGCTGGAGATCGCCCACTGGTTGTTGACGACGTTGAAAATCACCGGCGCGCGGTAGACCGCGGCAAAGGTGCACGCCGAATGGAAGTCGCCCTCCGCGGTCGATCCCTCGCCGCACCACGTCGCCGCGATCCGCGTGTCGCCCTTGGCCGCCGACGCCATCGCCCAGCCCACGGCTTGCGGATATTGCGTCGTGAGGTTGCCCGAGATCGAGAAGAACCCGGCTTCCTTGACCGAATACATGATCGGCAACTGCTTGCCGCCCAGCCGGTCCGCGGTGTTCGAATAGATCTGGTTCATCATGTCGACGAGGCTCCAGCCCCGCGCGATCAGCAGCCCCTGCTGGCGATAGGAGGGGAAGCACATGTCCTCGTAATCGAGCGCATAGGCCGCCGCGACCGCGACCGCCTCCTCGCCCAGCGCCTTCATGTAGAAGCTCGTCTTGCCCTGGCGCTGCGCACGGAACATGCGTTCGTCGAACGCGCGGAGCAGCGCCATGCTGCGCAGCATACGCCGCAGCATATCGGGCGAAAGCTTGGGATCCCATGGCCCCACCGCATGGCCCGCGTCGTCGAGAACGCGGACCAGCGTATAGGCGAGATCAGTGAAATCGCTCGCCTTGTCCGCGGTGTCGGGGCGCCGTGCCTGCCCCGCGGGCGGCACGTCGACTTCGGCGAAATCGACCGGATCGCCGGGTCGAAACTTCGGTTCGGGCACATGCAGCGTCAATCCGGGTAGATTGCGCAGCGGCTGCGAATCGGCGCGAGGGTGCTCGCTGGCCATCGTCACTCCATCTCCATCGCCCGGCGGCGTACGCGCCGGATCGCTCTTCGCGGCCTTGTTATAAAATTTCAACGGCATTGGCGAGAGGGAGTTTTGCCCGGTTGCCGCATTCGCACCGGCCGCGTGCAACGCCGTGCGATCAATGCGATAGCATGAGCCTGCGGACGCAGGCAGACACGGGCAGACAGGGGGAGGGACAGCGCGACATGCTGCAGGACTGGGACGCCGTCGTCGCGATCGGATGCACGCTGCCGGGTGTCGAGCCGGGGACCAGCTACGGCCGGCCCGCACTCAGGTTCCGCGGCAAGACGCTCGCGTCGACCACCGCGCCCGATCCCGGCAGCTTCGTGCTCCATATCGGCCTCGACGAGAAGGAGATCCTGCTCGACACCGACCCCGCGACCTTCTGGCAGACCGATCACTATGACGGCTGGCCGGCGGTGCTGGTCCGCTACGGCACCGGCGCGGGCGAGCGGATCGCTGATCTGCTCGCCCGCGCCTGGTGGGACCGCGCTACCGCCGCTCAGCGCAAGGCCTATGGCGAGCGCCCCTAGCCGGCGCGCGCGCTATTCCACCGTCTGCTCGATAACGCCGAAGATCGGACGATGCTTGTCGTCCTCCGCCCAGATCCGCACCGTATCGCCCTTTTTAAGGAACGGGGTCACCGCCGCGCCGCCCGCGATCGTCTCGATCGTCCGCACTTCGGCCAGGCAGGAATAGCCGACCCCGCCCTCTGCAATCGGCTTGCCCGGCCCGCCATCCGCGCCGCGGTTCGACACGGTGCCCGACCCGACGATCGTCCCCGCGCCCAGCTTCCGCGTCTTGGCGGCATGCGCGATCAGCGTGCCGAAATCGAACGTCATGTCCTCGCCCGCCTCGGCGCGGCCAAAGGGCTGGCCGTTCAGGTCGACCATCAGCTTGCGGTGCAGCTTGCCGTCCTGCCACCAGTCGCCAAGCGACTCGGGCGTCACGAACACCGGTGAAAACGCGCTGGCGGGCTTCGACTGGAAGAAGCCGAATCCCTTGCCCAGCTCGGCCGGGATCAGGTTGCGCAGCGACACGTCGTTGGTCAGCCCGACCAGCCGCACCGCCGCCAGCGCCTCTTCGCGGCCCGCGCCCATCGGCACGTCGCCGGTGACGACAACGACCTCGCCCTCCATGTCGCAGCCCCAGCTCTCGTCGGCGAGCGGGATCGGGTCGCGCGGCCCCAGAAACCCGTCCGACCCGCCCTGATACATCAGCGGATCGTGCCAGAAGCTGTCGGGCATCTCGGCGGCGCGCGCCTGCCGGACCAGCGCGACATGGTTCACATAGGCCGAACCATCCGCCCACTGATAGGCGCGCGGCAGCGGCGACGCCGCGTCATGCTCGTGGAACCGCCGCATCGGAATCATCTCGTGCTCGAGATCGGTCGACAGATTCTCGAGCATCGGCGCAAGCCGGTCCCAGTCGTCGAGCGCCGCCTGCAGCGTCGGCGCGATATGCGTCGCATCGGCATACCAGGCGAGGTCGTTCGACACGACGACAAGCCGGCCGTCACGGCCCCGGGCTGGATCTGCGTCCTTCAGGCTGGCGAGTTTCATGCGGCGGATCCTCTCGTTGTTTTCGCCTTCCTACGCCCGGGGCAGCGCGGAAGTCGAGTGGCGCGCTTGGCCGAACGCCGCACGACTTGACGCTCCGGCCGATCGCCAGCACGCTTCGGCAAACGGCGGACACACGCCGGACGATCGAGAGGATTGCCATGACGCTCGACACGCTCGCTGGCCGATTCGCGTATAACGACGATCATGAGGCGTTCCGCCGGACGGTGCGCAGCTTCCTCGAACGCGAAGGCGTGCCGCATGTCGCCGCGTGGGAAGCCGACCGGCTCGTCCCGCGCGACTTCTGGCGCAAGGCGGGCGCGATCGGCATGCTCTGCCCGAGCGTGGCGGAACGCTATGGCGGGCCCGGGCTCGATTTCGGCTATAACGCGGTGGTCGACGAGGAGATGGCCTATGCGGGCGTCCCCGCCGGCTTCTCGCTGCAATCCGATATCGTCGTCGGCTATCTCGAACATTATGGCTCCGACGAGCAAAAGGCGCAGTGGCTGCCCCGGATGGTCTCGGGCGAGGTCATCACCGCGATCGCGATGACCGAGCCCGGCACCGGCAGCGACCTGCAGGCGATCCGCACCACCGCGCGGAAGGACGGCAACCACTATGTCCTCAACGGCACGAAGACCTACATCACCAACGGTCAGAATACCGACCTGACGCTGGTCGTCGCCAAGACCGATCCCGATGCGATCCCCGCATGGAAGGGCATGTCGATCATCCTGGTCGAGAGCGACCGCGCGGGGTTCCGCAAGGGCCGGAATCTCGACAAGATCGGTCAGGAAGCAGCCGACACTTCCGAACTGTTCTTCGACGACGTCCGCGTGCCGATCACGCATTGTCTCGGCGAGGAGGGCAAGGGCTTTACGTATCTGATGAGCCAGTTGCCGCAGGAACGCCTGTCGATCGCGATCAGCGTCCAGGCGTCGGCGCAAAAGGCGTTAGACGACACCGTCGCCTTTACGAAGGATCGCAAGGCGTTTGCCGGCGTCGTCTTCGATTTCCAGAACACCCGCTTCGTGCTCGCGGGACTGAAGGCGAAGCTGCAGGTCGGCTGGGCGCATCTCGACTGGGCGATCGCGCGGCACCTGAAGGGGGCGCTCACCAACGAGGAGGGGGCCGCTGCCAAATTGTGGCACAGCGAACTGCAGTGGGAGGTGATGGACCAGTGCCTTCAGCTGCATGGCGGCGCGGGGTATATGAACGAATATCCGATTGCCCGGAGCTGGCGCGCGGCGCGCGTCAGCCGGATCTATGGCGGAACCAGCGAGATCATGAAGGAAGTGATCGGCCGCAAGCTGTAGCGCCACGCCGTCGACGCGTAATGCCGGGCCACGCATCCAGGACGTATCGGAGCGCCCCTCCCCGCAACCTTGCCCGCACCGCACCGCCACCCCCATATGCCGGACCGCGCAATCGCCTTCGAAAGCCCCCACATGCCCCTCGACATCGTCCGCGTCCCCGTCCTCAGCGACAATTACGCGTGGCTCGTTCACGACCCCGAGAGCGGCGAGACGGTCGCCATCGACCCTGGCGAGGCGGATCCCGTGCTTGCGGCGGCGGCCGATCGGGGCTGGCGGATCGACCATGTGTGGACCACGCACTGGCACCCCGATCACACCGGCGGCAACGCCGCGATCAAGGCGCTGGGCGCGACCATCACCGGCCCCGACGCCGAGGCCGCGAAGATCCCGACGCTCGACGTCCGGGTCGGCGAAGGCGACACCGTTTCGCTCGGCGCGCATGTCGCGCGCGTGATGACCGTGCCGGGACACACGCAGGGCCACATCGCCTTCCACTTTGCCGACGACGCGGTGATCTTCACCGGCGACACGCTGTTCGCGATGGGCTGCGGCCGCCTGTTCGAAGGCACGCCCGCCGACATGTTCGCCAACATGCAGCGTTATGCGGCGCTCCCCGACGAGACCGCGGTCTTCTGCGGGCACGAATACACGCAGTCGAACGGCCGCTACGCGCTGGTCGCAGAGCCCGACAATGCCGCGATCGCGCGTCGCATGATCGACGTCGATGCCGCGCGGGCACGCGGCGAGGCGACCGTCCCGACGACCATCGCACTCGAAAGGGCGACCAACCCGTTCCTCCGGGCCACATCCGCCGCGCAGTTCGGCGACTATCGCGCAGCCAAAGACGCGTTCAAGGGTTGATGCAGCAGGGTACGCGCCGCAGGGCAAGCTATTCCGCGGGCGCACCCTTATATGGGGGACGAAGGAGCATCGCATGCGCAACATCGGCCGGATCCTGTCCCTCTCAGTCCTGACGGTGGCGGCCGCGTGCACGCCGACCCCGCGCGAACAGCTCGCGATCGACCAGCGGCTCAAGACGGAACAGCAGAAGCTCGAGGCGAGGCTCGCCGGGCTGACCCCGGGCAAGCCCACCAGCTGCATGCCACAGTTCGGCAACCCGCAGGTGACCAGCTACGGCCCGACGCTGCTCTACCGGGTAAGCAACTCGCTCATCTACCGGACTGACACGACCGGTGGCTGCGCGGATCTCGACCGCAACATCCTGATCACGCGCACCCCCACGGGGCAGACCTGTCGCGGCGACATCGCCACGACGATCGACACCGCAAGCCGCTTCATGACGGGGAGCTGCAGCTTTGGGGAGTTCGTCCCCTATCGGAAGCGCTGATGCGCGGCCGGCGTATCGCAGCGCTGCTGGCGACCGGCATCGCGCTTGTTGCGTCGCGCGACGATCCGCTCGCCGGCCGGATCGCGGGGCCACCCGTCGCCTGCATCGATCTCGCCCGCGTCCAGGGACCGACGATCCTCGACGACAAGACGATACTCTACCGCCAGTCGGGCAAGCGCGTCTGGCGCGCCGTGCCGATCGGGTCCTGCGAGGCGCTGCGCCCGCCCGCGACCATCATCGTCGACGTCTATGGCGGACAGCTCTGCCGCAACGACCGCTTCCGCCTCCTCTCCTACGGCATGACGATCCCCTCGAGCTATTGCCGGTTCGGGAATTTCACGCCCTATGACAAACCCGACCGTCCCTAGGCGCGGCCGAACGGATGACAGGCGGCAGGCCCTGTCACTCGCGCAACTCGCCGCCTGCCAATGATATGTTGCAACATTGCCACAGCGACGCACCTAATGCCGCACCCGCGAACAACATCTTTGATATGATACATCATCGAGGCTAAACGACGGCTCCGGGTTGTAGGAGCGTATCGATGAAGACTGTTTTCGGGATCAGCGCACTGGCGATCGCCACCGCGCTCGCCGCATCACCCACCGCGACCGCGCAGACGCTCGAAACGCCCGCCGCCAGGCCCGCGCCGAAGCCCGTCGCCCCAGCGGCGCAAGCGAGCCGCGGCGAGATCATCGTCACCGCCCCGGTCCGGCAGAGCGAGACCGACGTCCTGCAGGGCACCTCGATCCTGTCCGGCGCCGAACTGACGCGCAACCTGCGCCCGACGATCGGCGAGACGCTCGCGCGCCAGCCGGGCGTCTCCGCGACCTCGTTCGGTCCGAGCGCGTCGCGCCCGATCCTGCGCGGTTTCCAGGGCGAGCGCATCCGCGTGCTGACCGACGGGATCGGCTCGATCGACGTCTCGAACACCTCGGTCGATCACGCGGTGATCATCGATCCGCTGCTCGCCGAGCGGATCGAGGTGCTGCGCGGCCCTTCCGCGCTTCTGTTCGGATCGTCCGCGGTCGGCGGCGTCGTCAACGTCATCGACACGCGCATTCCGCGCACCGTGCCCGAGAACGGCTACCGCGTGAACGGCATCGCCAGCTACGGATCGGCCGCCAACGAACGCTCGGGCGGCGGCGCGGGTGACGTCGCGGTCGGCGAGCATCTCGTGCTCCATGCCGACGGCTCGTATCTGAAGTCGGGCAACCTGCGCACCGGCGGCAACATCCTGTCACCCGAGGCGCGCGCCGCCGCACGCAGCCAGGTCGGCCTGCCGCAGGACACCGACGAGCCGATCGACTTTGCCCGGTCGGCATCGCTCCGCGGCAAGCTTCCCAACACACAGTCGGAGACCTGGACCGCGGGCGTCGGCGCCTCGGTCATCACCGACACGGGCAATCTCGGCATCTCGTACAGCCATTACGACAGCCTCTACGGCGTCCCCATCCGCTACGCGACCGAAGTCGGTCAGGAACAGGAGGCGCCCCGGCTCGACGTCGTCCAGAACCGGTTCGATCTGCGCGGCGAGATCAACACCGGCGGCGGGTTTCTCGACAGGATCCGCATCCGCGCGGGCCACGCGACCTATCGCCACTTCGAGCTCGAGCCCGATGGCGGGGTCGGCACCGCCTTCTTCAACAACGGCACCGAAGGTCGCATCGAACTCGTCCAGGCCAATCGTGGCGGCTGGCAGGGTGCGTCGGGCGTGCAATATTTCAACCGCCTGTTCGACGTGAATGGCGACGAGGCGTTCCTGCCGCGCAACGAGACCAACCAGACCGGCCTCTTCACGCTTCAGCAATACAGCGCCGGCGCGTTCCGCGCCGAAGGCGGGCTGCGCTACGAGCACACCGCGCTCGACGCCAAGACGCCGCTCGACGATCTCCGCTTCTTCCGCGGGACGCGCAGCTTCGACGCGGTGTCGGGCTCGCTCGGCGGATCCTATGGCCTTACCGACGCGGTGCGGGTCGGGGTGAACGTCTCGCGCACCGAACGCGCACCGTCCGCTGAGGAGCTGTTCGCCAATGGCGGGCATGCCGGGACGCAGGCATATGAATTCGGCAGCCCCGACTTCCGGCTCGAAAAGAGCTGGGGTCTCGAAGGCACGCTCCACGCGCATGGCGACGGCTTCAGCTTCGACGCGTCGGCCTATTACAACTGGTTCTCGAACTATATCTCGGAGAACCAGGTCGCGCAGGACATCTGCCAGCTTGCCGCAGACCCGTCGGGCCGTGAGGTCGATCTGCCCTGCTTCCAGTATCAGCAGGCCGATGCGCGCTATTACGGGTTCGAGGCCAACGCGTCGGTCCGCGTCGCGCAGATCGGTGGCTATCTGATCAACGCCGATCTTCTCGGCGACTATGTCCGCGCGACGATCGTCGACGACGGCCCCGTTCCCCGCATCCCGCCGATGCGCGTGCTCGGCGGGATCGAGGCGCAGGGCGACCGCGTCAACGGCCGGCTCGAGATCGAGCACGTTTTCGAACAGGACCGCATCGCCGCGTTCGAGACCACGACGCGCGACTATACGATGGTCAACGCGACGATCGGGTTCAGTCCGTTCGGCAAGGACAGCAAGACCTCGATCCTGGTCAGCGCGAACAACCTGTTCGATGTCGAGGCGCGCCGCCATGCGAGCTTCCTCAAGGACTTCGCCCCGCTCGCCGGCCGCGACATCCGCGCAACGCTGCGCTTCGGACTCTGAAGGTGTCTGGTCGCGGGGGGGGGTGTCTCCCCCGCGACCCACCACGCTTGGGCGCGTCGCGGGGGCACGGGGTAGCTGGCGGCCCGCACCGATCGTATAGCGCGATCGATGCGCCCGATCCTCTACAGCTTCCGCCGCTGCCCCTATGCGATGCGCGCGCGCAGCGCGGTGGTGGCGAGCGGCGTGCAGGTCGAGCTCCGCGAGGTCGTGCTGCGTGCCAAGCCCGCCGCGCTGCTCGCCGCCTCCGCCAAGGGCACCGTGCCCGTCCTCGTCCTGCCCGGTGGCCGCGTCGTCAACCAGAGCCTCGACATCATGCGCTGGGCGCTGGGCGTTGCCGATCCGGCGCACTGGCTCGATGGCGACGACCAGGCGCTGATCGCGATCAACGACGGCATCTTCAAACACCATCTCGACCGCTACAAATATCCAGAGCGTCACGGATCGGACAGGCTCGCGCACCGCGCCGCCGCCACCGACATCCTCGCGGCGCTCGACACGCGTCTGCAGGCACATGGCCACCTCGTCACGCCGTGGTTCGCGCTCGCCGACATGGCGATCGCACCGTTCGTGCGGCAGTTCGCCGCGACCGATCCCGGCTATTTCGACGCGCTGCCGCTGCCCGCGCTGCGCGATTGGCTGGAGAGGTATCTGGCGAGCCCCGTCTTCGCCGCGATCATGCCGAAGTTCGAACCCTGGGCTCCGCAGGCGACACCCATGGCTTTTCCTGCCTGATCGGTACCTTACAGAGGCGCTGCCCCCGAAACCGAGAGGCTGGCGCTCGTCGCCCGCGCATGCGAAACGATCCAATTCTCTCGTCACGAGGACCCCGACGATCCGCCAGATCGCTGCACTCCCTTATCGGATCACCGTCGACGGACGCGCCGAGATCCTGCTCATCACCTCGCGCGAGACGCGGCGCTGGGTGATTCCCAAGGGGAATCCGATCACCGGCCTCACCTCGCACGAGGCCGCGGCGCAGGAAGCCTTTGAGGAAGCGGGCATACGCGGTATCCCCTGTCCCACGCCCGTCGGCGATTTCGTCTATGACAAGCGTCGTCGCACGGGGCGGCTGCGGCCGACGATCGTCACCGTGTATCCGCTGCAATTCGTCGAGCAGGTCGGCGAATGGCCCGAGCGGGATCAGCGCGAGACACGGTGGTTTCCGCCTGATAAGGCCGCCGCCGCGGTCGACGAACCAGAGCTGAAGGCTCTGATCAGAGGATTCCGCGAGCCACCGATTCCGGTGGCGTTCGAACAACGCGTCATGCCGGTGCTCCGGACGCGAATGAGGAGGCGATTTCCAATGCTGGGCTGGTTCCAGGCACTCATGCCCAAGCAGGGACGGTTCTTCGAACTGTTCGACGCGCATGCCGCGACGCTCGTCGCCGGCGCGGATGCGCTCGCACGGCTGCTCCACGGCGAGGGCTCGATCGAGGGCCAGATCGCCGAGATCGTCCGCCGCGAGCATGAGGCCGACGACATCACGCGCGAAGTCCTGCAGGACGTCCGCCGCGTGTTCGTCACGCCGTTCGACCGCAGCGCGATCACCGACCTGATCGGCGTGATGGACGATGCGATCGACCAGATGAACGGTACCGCCAACGCGATCGCGCTGTACGAAGTGACCGACTTCGCGCCCGAGATGCGCGACATGGCGGGAATCATCGTCGAGGCCGCGCGAATCACCGCGGAGGCGATCCCGCTGCTCCGCTCGCTCGGCAGCAACGCCGGCCGGCTGCACGACCTGACCGCGCGGCTGATCCAGATCGAGGGTCATGCCGACGACATCCACGACACCGGGCTGCGCGCGCTGTTCGCCGCATCGAAGAGCCATGCCGACCCGATGGCGTTCATCATCGGCCGCGAAATCTATTCGAGCCTCGAAAAGATCGTCGACCGGTTCGAGGACGTCGCCAACGAGATCCAGGGGCTCGTCATCGACCATGCGTGAAGCGTCGTTTCGGCCCGAGACTTCCCCGAAAGCGCCACCCCGGCGAAGGCCGGGGCCCAATTGGGGGACGGCAATAACTGCGGACTGCGGACCGTTACCGCGGCCTTCGCTTTTGGGCCCCGGCCTGCGCCGGGGTGGTAGTGTGGCACCGACAGGCATCACCGCATGATCCTCTCGCTCCCCGTCCTGATCGGGCTGATCGGGATCGCGCTGCTGTTCGACTTCCTCAACGGACTGCACGACGCGGCGAACTCGATCGCGACGGTCGTCTCGACGCGCGTGCTCAAACCGCAATACGCGGTGCTCTGGGCGGCATTCTTCAACTTCATCGCCTTTGCCGTCTTCGGGCTGCACGTCGCGCAGACCGTTGGCACCGGCATCGTCCATGCGCAGGTGATCGACGCGCAGGTGATCTTCGCGGCGCTGATCGGCGCGATCGCGTGGAACGTCATCACCTGGGTGCTCGGCATCCCCTCGAGCAGCAGCCACGCGCTGATCGGCGGGCTGCTCGGCGCGGGCGTCGCCAAGATCGGCTTCGGCGCGATCGTCTGGAGCGGCGTAATCAAGACCGTCAGCGCGATCTTCGTCTCGCCCGCGGTCGGACTTCTGCTCGCGCTGCTGCTCGTCCTGCTCGTCGCCTGGACCAGCCTCAGGCTCACCCCGCTCGGCGTCGACAAGCGCTTCCGCAAGCTCCAGCTGATCTCCGCCGCCCTCTATTCGCTCGGCCACGGCGGCAACGATGCGCAGAAGACGATGGGGATCATCGCGGTGCTGCTCTATTCGCAGGGGCTGCTCGGCGGCGAGTTCCACGTGCCTTTCTGGGTCGTGCTGTCGTGCCAGGCGGCGATGGCGCTCGGCACGCTGTCGGGCGGCTGGCGAATCGTCCACACCATGGGGTCGAAGATCACCCGGCTGACGCCCGCGCAGGGCTTCTGCGCGGAGACCGGCGGCGCGATCACGCTGTTCGCGGCGACCTTCTGGGGCGTGCCGGTGTCGTCGACGCACACGATCACCGGCGCGATCGTCGGCGTGGGCGCCGCGCGGAGGCTGTCCGCGGTGCGCTGGAACGTCGCCAGCAACATCATCGTCGCGTGGACCGTGACGTTGCCGGCCGCCGCCGCGATCGGTGCCGGGACCTATTGGCTGACGGGGCTGTTCACCTGATTCCTGGCGGCGAGGCCGGTCCGTTAAGCATGATCGATAAGCAATTGTGCAACGCCTCGCGCGCTATACGGCATCATGTCCTGGCGATTTCCCCCTCTCCCTGTGCGTGATCACCCCCAGGCCTCGATCACCACCCTGTTCGGCCTGAACGAGAACGATCACGAACAGATCAGTGCCGCGCAGCATGCCCGGCTCCTGTTGTCGGCGACCGTGTGGCCGGTCGCCGCGCTCGCGCATCTGACCGCGTGCGCGTTCATACTTGGCGTCGTGTTCGTCAGCCTGCCGGGGCTGGTCGTCGCGACCGTGGTGAACGTCGCGCTGGTCGCGCTGTTGTCGCTCGCGATCCTCGCATTGCTGCGCGCGCCGCTGCTGCAGCGATGGCCGATCCACCGGCGTCATGCCGTGCTGGCGGTGTGCATCGCAGGGCTCACCGCGGCGCTTGTCGCGTTGTTGTGGGTGACCACGGATCTGCCCCCCGGACGATGGGAGCTCGCGAGTTTCGTCACCGTGATCGCCGCGCTGATCATCACCGCGATCACGATCCAGCCCGTCCGTGCCGCATCGCTGGGCTTCGGCGCAGGTCTGGTGGTGCTGCTCGGGATCGTGTCCGGCCTCGACGTCGCGTTCGGCATGGCGGTTCTCGCCTTTGCCGCGCTGGTCTTCGCGGCGCACCGGATGGCGCGGGTCGATTATCACGCAGCGCTCGATCAGGCGGACGACGCCAGCGAGGGCCGCCGCGCGATGAAGCTCATGGCGGAGTTCGAGGAACAGGGCGCAGGCTGGCTGTGGGAAGCCGACCGGCGCGGCCGCATCACCTATATGTCCGCCAAGGTCGCCGACGCGCTGACCGCCTGCGCCGCCGACGACGCGCAGGAGGGCAGGGAACCCGCCGCGACCGCTGTCGTCGGCAGCCTGCTGACCGACATATTCCGGATGGACAGCGACCAGCCGGGGACCGAGCGGACGCTGGCATTCCATATCTCGTCGCGCACCTCCTTCTCGGACTATTCGGTGTGCGCCGCGTGCGACTCGTCGGCCGAGCGCTGGTGGTCGATCTCGGGCCGTCCGGTCATCGACGAGATCGGCCGTTTCCAGGGGTTCATCGGCTCGGGCTCCGATCTGACCGAGCAGCGCCGGGCGGAAGCCGAGATCAACCGGCTGGCGTTGTTCGACGGCTTGACCGGGCTCGCCAACCGCCAGCGGATGCGGCTGTCGCTCGACAAGACGCTCGCGCAAAAGGCTGGCCCCTATCGTCCGACCGCGCTGTTCCTCATGGACCTCGACCGGTTCAAGGCCGTCAACGATACGCTCGGGCACCAAGCCGGCGACCTGCTGTTGAAACAGGTCGCGCAGCGACTGCAGCGCGTGGTCGGCGACACCGGGCTCGTCGGGCGTCTGGGCGGCGACGAGTTCCAGCTCGTCGTTCCCGGTATCGACGACCGCGACACGTTGGGCACGCTCTCGCGCGAGCTGATCGACGCGATCTCGCAACCCTATTTCATCAGCGGCGCGTCGGTCTCGATCGGCTGCTCGATCGGCATCGCGCTCACGCCGCAACATGGTCGCGATTCGGAGACGCTCGTCCGCAACGCCGACCTCGCGCTCTACGCCGCAAAGGCGGATGGCCGCGGCGTCCACCGCTTCTATTCGGACGAGATGCTTGCGGGTGCCAAGTCGCGCAAACAGCTCGAGGACGATCTGCGTGCGGCGGTGTCGGAGGGGTCGTTCCACCTCTGCTATCAGCCCGTGGTCAGTACGAACACGACGCGGATCGTCGGCTATGAGGCGCTGATCCGCTGGAAGCATCCGACGCGCGGCATGGTGTCACCCGCCGATTTCATCCCGATCGCCGAGGAATGCGGGTTGATCGAGGCGATCGGCACCTGGGTCCTGCGCACCGCCTGCGCCGCCGCGGCGCGCTGGCCCGCCGATGTCCGCGTCGCGGTCAACGTCTCGCCGATCCAGTTCGCCAATCCCGCTCTGCCCTCGCTCGTCACCAGCGCGCTCGCGCAATCGGGCCTGTCCGCGAACCGGCTCGAGCTCGAGATCACTGAAGGCGTGTTCCTCGACGAAACCGCCTCGTCCGACCAGATGTTCAAGGCGCTCAAAGGCATCGGCGTCCGTCTGGCGCTCGACGACTTCGGCACCGGCTATTCCTCGCTCGGCTACTTGCGCACCGCGCCGTTCGACAAGATCAAGATCGACCAGTCGTTCGTGAAGGGCGCCGCCGAGCCCGGCAACCGCAACGCGGCGATCATCAAGGCGATCGTCATGCTCGCCGACACGCTCGGCATGGAGACGACCGCGGAAGGCGTCGAGTTGCAGGACGAGATCGAGCTCGTCCGCGACCTGGGGTGCAGCCATATCCAGGGCTATGTCTATGGTCGCCCGGTACCCGCCGAGGAGGTGCTTCTCCAGCTCGGCGTCGATGCGGGCGTCGCGACCGCCGCGGGGTTCAAGACGAGCCGCGCGCCGCGCGTCCGGATGCTCCGGTCCGCACGGGTCACGATCGACGGCGCGACCGCCGACATCCGCATCCGCGACATCTCGACGAGCGGCGCGATGATCGACGGCCTCTCGATTCGCGGCGACGCCGTCCGGATCATGCTCGCGATCGAGCTGGTGGAGAATCAGCGTGTCGGTGCGCGCATCTGCTGGGCGCGCGACGGCAAGGCGGGAATCGCGTTCGATCATCCGATCGACCTCGAACATCTCGGCCCGCCCCCCGCCTCGCGCGGGCTGCGCCGCACGGGCTGACGCGTTTTGCCACGTCAGCGCCCCCGGATCCGCTGACGCCAGGGGTGAGCGGGCAGCGGTAGGCGGATACCACCGCCCCATTTGCGACGAAATTTTTTCGCGCGCTCACTTAAATCCTTGCGTATCGCGAAACCGGCTCAAGTCCACGCGTCGCGGCCGGCGATCCGCCGCTCAGCCCCGCGGCGATCGTCGAAACATCGCCATCGCGCGCCAGACCCGCTTGCATGACGCGGCGCTTTGGCACAATCTGTTGGGGCTAGAACGACGGACAGGCCCCATCTCTGGTAGAACGACGCGGCGCTGCCAAAGCCGCCGCGGTGATCGATCCGCTGCTTTACGCAGCACGCATGATCATATTTTGTTCTCCTCCCGGGCCGCGCGGTGATAGCATGGGGCTTGCTCCCGATTCGAACGAAAACAGAACATTAGGAGCGGTCCTTTGGATTTCAGAGACAGCAGCCGGGATAGCGACATGACGACCGACACGATCGAACAGACCACCGAAACGCCCGCAGCCGCCAAGGCGCCGCGCCAGGCGCAGGACAGCCATTCGGTGCGCGCGCAGATCTACCCGGTCGAGGTCGATCACAGCCGCGACGCGTTGCTGACCGAGTTCGGCAAGGACACGCTGAAGGATCGCTATCTGCTCCCGGGCGAGAGCTATCAGGACCTGTTCGTCCGCGTCGCGTCGGCCTATGCCGATGACGCCGGCCACGCACAGCGTCTCTATGACGCGATCTCGAAGCTCTGGTTCATGCCCGCCACCCCCGTTCTGTCGAACGGCGGCACCGGTCGCGGCCTGCCTATCTCCTGCTATCTCAACTCGGTTCCCGACAGCCTCGGCGGCATCGTCGACACCTGGAACGAGAATGTCTGGCTCGCCTCGCGCGGCGGCGGCATCGGCACCTATTGGGGCAATGTCCGCGGCATCGGCGAGCCGGTCGGCCTCAACGGCAAGACCAGCGGCATCATCCCGTTCGTCCGCGTCATGGATTCGCTGACGCTCGCCATCTCGCAGGGCTCGCTGCGCCGCGGGTCGGCCGCGGTGTATCTCGACGTCTCGCATCCCGAGATCGAGGAATTCCTCGAGATCCGCAAACCCTCGGGCGATTTCAACCGCAAGGCGCTCAACCTGCACCACGGCGTGCTGATCACCGACGACTTCATGGAGGCGGTGCGCAACGGCGAGGAATGGCATCTGCGGTCGCCCAAGGACCAGGCGATCCGCGCGACCGTCGATGCGCGCTCGCTGTTCCAGAAGCTCGTCGAGACGCGTCTCCAGACCGGCGAGCCGTACATCGTGTTCGCCGATCACGTGAACAAGGCGATGCCGAAGCATCACCGCGAGCTCGGGCTCAAGGTCTCGACTTCGAACCTGTGCTCGGAGATCACGCTGCCCACCGGCAAGGACCATCTCGGCAACGACCGCACCGCGGTGTGCTGCCTGTCGTCGATGAACCTCGAGACCTGGGATCAGTGGAAGGACGAGAAGGGTCTGATCGAGGACGTCATGCGCTTCCTCGACAACGTGCTGCAGGACTATATCGACCGTCACGAGCCCGGCATGGAACGCGCCGCCTATTCGGCGGGCCGCGAGCGCTCGGTCGGCCTCGGCGTCATGGGCTTCCACAGCTTCCTCCAAGCACGCGGCATCCCGTTCGAGGGCGCGATGGCCAAGTCGTGGAACCTGCGGATGTTCAAGCACATCAGCAGCCAAGCCAACGAAGCCTCGATGCAGCTCGCGATCGAGCGCGGCCCCTGCCCCGATGCCGCCGATACCGGCGCGATGGAGCGGTTCAGCTGCAAGATGGCGATCGCGCCGACTGCGTCGATCAGCATCATCTGCGGCGGCACGTCGGCGTGCATCGAGCCGATCCCGGCGAACATCTACACGCACAAGACGCTGTCGGGCAGCTTCTCGATCAAGAATCCGTATCTCGAGAAGATGCTCGCCGAGAAGTCGAAGAACTCGGACGCGGTGTGGAACTCGATCCTCGAACAGGGCGGTTCGGTCCAGCATCTCGACTTCCTCTCGGTCGAGGAAAAGGACTGCTACAAGACCAGCTTCGAGATCGACCAGCGCTGGCTGCTCGAGCTCGCCGCGGACCGCACGCCGTATATCGACCAGGCGCAGTCGCTGAACCTGTTCATCCCGGCGGACGTGGAAAAGTGGGACCTTCTCATGCTTCACTTCCGCGCCTGGGAGCTTGGCATCAAGTCGCTCTACTACCTGCGCTCGAAGTCGGTGCAGCGCGCCGGGTTCGCAGGGGGAGTCGAGACCGACAACACCATCGACCTGCGTCAGATCGACGTGGAATCGAAGGATTACGACGAGTGCCTCGCCTGCCAGTGACGGCGCGCACGGCGTGATCGCGGAGGACGGCTCGATCTGATTCGAGCCGTCCTCTCCTCACGCGCTCCGGTCAGGTCAGGGCCCGACGTCCACCGCGCCGCTCTCGACCCGGAGCGCCCGGCCTGCCTTGAACCCCAGTGCCGCGCCGACACGGTCGTCCCAGCCATAAGGGTCGTTGCGGACGATCGGTTCGCCCGCATCGTCGAACAATACCGTCTGATAGAGCATCCGGACCGGGATCTGCCGCGGCAGCTTCACGAACGTCTCCTTCCCCGTGGCGCGCGCGGCGTGCCACTGCTCGAGCAGGCCGGCATCGGTCGCGAGCATCTCGGCGAACCCCAGCGCGTCCTCCACCCGGACGCAGCCGTGACTGCGCTGCCGCTGCACCATCGCGAAGATCGGCTTTGCGGGGGTGTCGTGGAGGTAGATGGCGTGGTCGTTCTGCATGTCGAACTTGACCAGGCCGAGCGAGTTCTTCGGGCCCGGCTGCTGGACGATCCAGCCATCCTTCCAGACCATGTTGTTCGCCCTCAGATAGCTCGCCCCCTTGCCGGCAATCTCCTTTTTCTGAATCGACCGCGGGACCGTCCAGGTCGGGTTGGCCACCAGGCGGAAGATCGGCGACCCCAGCTGCGGGGTCTCGGTGTCGGGCTCACCGACGATGACCTTGCGACTGTCGACGATCTTGCCTTCCCGCCAATAGGTCAGCCGTGCCGCGGCAAGGTTGACGTCGATGCGCGTCGCCGGCGGCGTGCGCTCGAGCCAGCGCAGCCGCTCCATCGCGACGGCGATCGCCCGTGACCGGTCGACGTCGGACATGTTGAGGATCGCGAGCGCCTCGCTGCCGATGATCCCGTCGGGCTTCATCGCATAGTCCGCCTGCATCCGACGGACCGCCGCAACCATGTCGGGGGTGTAGCGGTCGCCCTGCGCCAGCCCGGCGTCGAGATATTCGAGGATCACGAGTTCGCGCGCGATCGACGGTATCCGCGGATCGGTCCCGCCCGGCTCGATCGCCTCGCCGGTGGTGACGATCGCCGCCGCCGGCGCATCCGGCTGCCGCTGGAGCTTGCGGTACGCGACGGACAATTTCCGGTAGTTCGCATCCTGCGGGGCAAGACCTTCGAGCCACGCCGTCAGGTCGCCCGCGCGCAGCGCCGCCGCGAGCCCCGCCTTGATATCGGGCGCCGGCCGCGGGACCGTATAGACCTCGTATAATTTCGTCGGGTCGGTGGCGCCGCGCCCGAGCGCGGCTGCAAAGCGCAGCGCCTGTGCGGTCAGCGCGGCATCGTCCTTCGGCGGCGCGCCGAAATCCACATGATCGAGCGCGTGGATGCCGCGCGCGTCGATCGCCTTGCGCAGCTGCCCCGCGGTCGAGTCGCTCCAGCGTGCGGGCGCCGCCGCCTCTCCCGCGTTGGCGGTCGCGTTCTGGTCCGCCCCGATCTCCACGCTGCATGCGGACAGCAGCAGCCCGAGCATGAGTGATTTTCCCCACGGTGAACGCATGACATACTCCCAAGACCTGTCCGGAAAACGCACCGCTGCGCAGTCGGCTCCCGACGCGGCGCGCCCTCCCATGCGACCATCATCGACACGCAATCGGGCAGACGGTTGGTCCGCTGCGACAAGCGACTGTGTCTAAAGGAAACTTTTACGACATCATGGTGTAAGCCCGGGCTCTGCCATTCACCGGAATTATGATTTGTCTCACACTCTTCTTACGCGCCGTGGTCTGATCAGCGGCGGAACTGCCGCGCTTGCGATGGCCGCGCTGTCGGAACGCGTGTCCGCCCGGACTCCCGAACGCCGGCTCGCCTTCGTCAACGCCAACACGGGCGAGCGGTACGACGCCTGTTTCTTCGCCAATGGCCGCTACCGCGCCGATGGGCTTGCCGAACTCAATCATGCGATGCGCGACTGGCGCACCGGCGCGACGCGGACCATGGACCCGAAGCTGCTCGATCTGCTGGTCCAGGTGCGCGATCGCCTCGACGTCGCACCGCACAAGCCGTTGCGCCTCGTCTCCGCCTATCGCAGTCCCAAGACGAACGGGGCGCTCCATGCACGATCGCACGGCGTCGCGAGCAAGAGCCAGCACATGCTCGGCAAGGCGACCGACATCGCAATCCCCGGGATCCGGCTCGACCGGCTGCGCAGCGCGGCCATGTCGCTGCACGGCGGCGGCGTCGGCTATTACCCGCGTGACGGGTTCGTCCATGTCGACACGGGCGCGGTGCGGCACTGGAGCTGAGACCGAGCGCGCGCGCTGGCGGTCGCTGCCCCCCCGATGGCCGGATCGGCAGAATTGCCGAAAAAGCCCCATATCGGACCTAGATGGACACGATAACATACGGTAACGGCGGCAGACTTCTTACGAAAGCCGTCCATGCCGCGTCGTATACGTTCCTTGCTCAACGCGCTCAGCGCAGAGGTTTCGTCCCACGCCAAACAGGCCGAAGACATTGCGGACCGCACCAACCTGCTCGCGCTCAATGCCACGATCGAGGCAGCGCGCGCGGGTAACGCCGGACGTGGTTTCTCGGTGGTTGCGCAGGAGGTGAAATCGCTTGCCGGCGCCGCGCGCTCGGCTGCCGCGACATTCCGCGACGACGTGCTCGGTCACCTCGAACACGGCGCAGAGCTCGCCGACGACCTCGCCCGCGACATGGAGGGCGGGCGTCTCGCCGATCTGGCGCAATCGATCGCGGACACGCTGGCGCGCACGCTCTACGATCGCTCGATCGATATCCGCATGCTCGCGACCGATTACTCGATCGTCGAGGCATTGCTCGTCGATCGCGGCGCGGCGCGGATCGAGACGCGCGCGCTCGACCGGCTTCGCGCGCTGCTCGGCTGTTCTCCCTATTTTCTGAACGCGTTCGCGGTGAACGCGGATGGCGAGGTCGCGGTCTGCGCGCACGACAACGCCGCGGTGCGCGAGGTCAATTTCAACGGCTACGCGCAGTTCAAGCGCGCGATGGCGGCGCCCGCCGCGGTCGAATGGATGACCGATGCGGTCTGGCGGAATCCCTGGTCGAACGATCGCCACGTCCTGATCTACGTCGCCCCGGTCCGCGCGGAGGGCACGACGATCGGCGTGTGCTACCTCGAGTTCGACTTCGAGGGTCAGGCGGGCGCGATCATGAACGTCGTCAACCGGACCGCGACCAACGCGGTCGCCTCGATCGTCGATCATGCGGGCAAGGTCGTCGCCACGACAGGCAACTATGCGTGGCAGGCTTCGCATCCGCATGCGACGAAGGCGGCGGCCACGACCGTCAAGGCTTCGGACGGCCTCAACATCGCGCAGGCGCGGGTGGAGTCCGTATCAGACCGGGCCATCGCCGACCTCGCGCTGTGCTGCATCATCGAAGAACATGTCGCGACCGAGCAGGCGATCGCGGCGAGCCTGGCGCAACGCCGTCGATAGCGACCGCGATCCGGGCGATCGTCAGGCCGGCCATTCGCCAGCGGCGGCGGCCGCCGGAGGACTGCCATCCATCCCGGTCCCGATGATCCCGCGCAGCGCCTCGGCGAGTTCGGCCATCGAATAGGGTTTGCGCAGCAGCGCAAAGCCATGCGCGCCTTCCTTCGAAATCACGTCGCTATATCCGCTGGTCAGCAGGACGCGCGCGGCGGGAAAATGCCGCCGGATATGCCGGCCGAGCTCGACGCCGTTCATGCCGGGCATCATCACGTCGGAGAAGACCACCTCGATGGGGGGCATCGCCGCCGCGAGGAGCTGCAACGCCTCCTCGGCATGCCCCGCAAAGACGACGTCATGCCCCAGATCGGACAGTGCCGAGATCGCGAAGCGGCCGACATCGGGATTGTCCTCGACGACCAGAACGCGGATCGGGCCGCCGGCCTCGGGCGCGGGCACCGAACCGCGCAACGTCTCGGGCAGGCCGATCGGCTGGCGGGGCAGGTAGAGGACGAACGTCGCGCCCGCGCCCGGCAGGCTCTCGACGATCACCTCGCCGCCGGATTGCTTGACGAATCCGAACACCTGCGACAGCCCCAGGCCGGTGCCGTGGCCGATCGCCTTCGACGTGAAGAACGGCTCGAAGATGTGGTCGATATGCGCCGGGTCGATCCCGCTGCCGGTATCGCTGACCGCGATCGTCACGAAGTCGCCCACCCGGACCTCGTGCCCGCGCACCGCGGGGATCGCGTCGGCGCGGTCGACGCGGATCGTCAGCGCACCGCGACCGGCCATCGCATCGCGCGCATTGACGGCCAGATTGACGATCGCGGTCTCGAGCTGGCTCGCATCGGCGTTGGCAAAACAGGGGGTCTCGGCAAGCGCGATCTCGATCGCGATGAACGACCCCGACAGCGTCGACAGCATGTCGGTCATCCCGCGCACCACGGCGCCGACGTCGAGGATCTCGGGCGTCAGCGACGATCGCCGCGCGAAGGCGAGCAACTGGTTGGTCAGCTTGGCGGCGCGGTCCGCGGTGTCGGCGATCGCCGCGACATAGCGGTTGCGGCGATCCTCGCTCAAATCGGGGCGCTTCAGCAGGTCCGCCGAGCCGCGGATCACCGTCAGCAGATTGTTGAAGTCATGCGCGATCCCCCCGGTCAGCTGGCCGAGCGTCTCCATCTTCTGTGCCTGGCGCAGCGCCTCGTGCGCCTCGGTCAGCTCGACCGTACGCTCGATGACGCGCTGTTCGAGCGTATCGTTGACGTCCTGCACCGCCTTGAAAAGCCGGGCATTGTCGATCGCGATCGCCGCCTGTGCGGCCACGCCGACAAGCAGTCGCTCGTGGCGTTCATTGAACCGCGCGACCTCGGAATGGCCGAACAACAGCCCGCCCAGCACGATCCCCGACCGCGACGTGACGGGGACGGACAGGTAACTGCGCACCGGCAGATGCCCGGGCGGCATCCCGTAATGCGGCGCGCTCTGCCCGTAACGCGGATCGGCGCGGATATCGTCCGACCGGATCACGCCCTCGTTGCGAAAGGTCGGGCCGAACACCGCGGTCGCACGCGGACGACCCAGCGCCTCGAACGCGGACCGCTCCGCCCCCGCCAGCGTGAACAGGTGCAGCCGCTCGCCGGTCTCGTCCATCAGATTGTGGAAATACGCGCCGAATTGCGCGCCCGTCAGCTTGACCCCGGCATCGGTCACCATCTGGATCAGCGGCTCCAGCTCGAGCTCGGCCGCGAGCGCCGCCCCCGTGACGTTGAGCGTCTCGAGCGTATGCGTCTCCCAGCGCAGGCTGCGCTCGGCCAGCACCGCGTCGGTCGTCTCGACCACCACCGCCAGCGCCCCCGCCGGCATGCCGCTGCCGTCGAGCACGGGCGAATAATTGAGGTCGAGATAGACGAGGCCGGGCTGCCCGTTCCGATACAGCGTCATTTCCTGCCGCGCATAGCTCAGCGTCTCGCCCGCCATGCAGGCCCGCACGACATGGTCGTTGAATGCGTGTGCCTCGGGCCATGCCGCGCGCACGGGCATGCCGAGGATCGCCGGATGCTTGTCCTGCGCGATGTCGGCGTATCGCTCATTGTAGAGCAGGACACCGTCCTCACCCCATAACAGCGCCATCGGCACCGGCGCCCGAAGGATGATCGACACCGCGGTTTTCAGATGCTGCGGCCAGGACTCGATCGGCCCCAGCGACGTGGCGGACCAATCCCGCGCGCCGATCAGCACGGCAAGCGGTCCCGCCTCTCCCAAAAACGCCGTCCGCTCAAACACCGTGTCCACCATCATCCCGTTTCGACCGACAGCGAACGGACAGGCGGAACGAACGATCCCCCCGGCTACTGCCACACGCACTTCCGCCACCGCGGTCTTGCGACGCCAGATAGCCCAGCGCCTTGACGTCGATCAATGATCCGATGCGCAATCTGACATCGCTATCCGCCAGGGCTCGGTGTGCGGCGCCATGCGACACGATGTCACGTGGTGATATCGCCCCGCTGCACCACGCGTTCGAGGATCGCGAGCGGCATCGCGCCCTTTGCCAGGATGTCGTGGAAGCCCTTGAGCGTATAGCCGGGCTTTTTCTGCGCCTCGGCACGCAGCCGCGTCCACATCGTATGGCCGATCTTGTAGCTGCACGCCTGCCCGGGCCAGACCGTATAGCGATCGATCTCGCCCTGGCTGCGGCCGCGCGCGATCCCCGTCGTCGCGATCAGATAATCGGTCGCCTTTTCGCGGCTCCAGCGCTTGGCGTGCATGCCGCTGTCGACCACCAGCCGCGTCGCGCGGAACAGCAGCGACTGGAGATAGCCGACCTGCCCCAGCGGATCGCCGTCATACATCCCCATCTCGTCGGCGAGCTGTTCGGCATAGAGCGCCCAGCCTTCCGAATAGCCGCTGAAGAACCCGCGCCGCCGGATCAGTGGAATCTGCGTGCTCTCGAGCGCGACGCTGACCTGCAGATGGTGCCCCGGCACGGCTTCGTGGTGAGTCAGCGTCGCCAGCCCGAATTTGGGCCGGTCGAACGTGTCGCGCAGGTTGATGTAGTAGATCGCCGGTCGCGACCCATCGAGCGACGCGTTCTGATAATAGCCGCCCGGCGCGCCCGCCTGGATCGTCGGCGGCACGCGACGGACCTCGACGGGGGCCTTTGGCAACGTGTTGAACGCTTCGGGCAAACGCGCCTGCATCGCCGCGATCTGGCGGTTGAGCTGCGCGAGCAGCGCGTCACGGCCCGGATCGGTATTGGGGTATAACTGGTCGGGGCGCTTGTTGAGCGCGACGAGGCGATCGCCGACCGAGCCCTGGCTCATGCCCTGCGCTTTCAGGATCGTGTCGATCCGCGCGCCGATCTCGGCGACCTGCGCCAGACCGAGCCGGTGGATTTCGTCCCCCGTCATCGCCACCGTCGTGGCCGCTTCCGCCGCCGCCGCATAATAGGCGTCGCCATCGGGAAGCCGCCAGCATCCCGCGTCATGGACCGCCTTGGTGCGCAACCCTGCCACCAGCGCGCGCTGCCGCTCCAGCGCGGGGAACACGTCGCGCTCGACGATCGTGGTCGCCTTGGCGACGCGGTCCGCGGGCAGGTTCGCCGCCTTCAGCTTGGCGGCGAAGCTCGTCACCATCACGGTGCGATCCGCGGGGCCCTCCATTGCGCTGGCAAGCTGTTTCAGCGTCGTGTCGAGGATGTAGTCAGGCGCGAACACGCCGCGTGCGGCGTCGCTGCGCTGTTGCTCGCTGCTGTCGTCGATCGCCTTGGGGAACGCCGCGAGCCGCGCGAGATAGGCGTCGGCCTCGCTCGCATCGCGCACCCGCGCCTGCGATTCGAGGAAATCGGGAACGTCGCGGTACGGCCCGGTCAGCTGGCTCAGGACATAGGGCGCGTACCGGCCGAGGCTGCTGCCATAGGTGAAGCGCGCGGCGCCGGCGGTCGCGCGGCTGAGCTGATAGGTCACGATCTCGTGGTCGAGCGCCGCGTCGCGCGACAGTCCTTGCGTCCCGAACGCCGTGAGTTCGGCGAGCTCGGCCTTCGCGCGCGCCAGTTCACGCGCACGCCCGGTCGCGGACTGGTCGTCGAGTTTCGCCCTCAGCGCGATGCGGCTTCCCGTGTCGAGCCCGAGACGTGTCGCCTGTTCGGGAGATTCGTCGAGCCGCGCATAGAAGAACCGGTCGAGCATCGTTCGGAGCGCGGCATCCCGGCCGCCCGCGGCTGCGCCTGCGCGCATCGGCAGCGCACCCAGAACCGACGCGGCAGCCGCGCTTGCGAGGAAACGACGACGATGCATGCTTTTCTCCCTGTGCCGGTCTCCGGGACCAGGGCTGCGGTGTAGCATCGTCGGTCGGGGGGTCCACCCGTCATGCACCCGCGCGGCCGAAACCAGGCCGTCGGTGATCGCTCAGGCCGGCGCGACGCCATCGGCATTGACGAGATCGGGCGCCACCAGCGTCCCGACCAGCCGCACGCGCTTCTCAACAAGATCGACCGGCGTCCGCTGCAGCTCGAGCTGATACCGGCCGCCCAGGTCGCGACGCAGGAAGAATGCGCCGCCGTCGCGGATCAGCGTGCCGGTCTCGTCGACCTTGGTCCCGATAGTCGTCATGGCATGTCCTTCATCGTCCTGCCCGATAGCGGTCCATCCCCGCAGTGCAAGACGTGCCGCGGCGCGAAACCGCCGGCCCGCCCTATCCCCGCGCCGCCCGCCACGTCCGCAGCGCCGCATCATAGCGCGCCTGCGCGTCGTCGCGTACCGTCTGCGCCGCGTCGAGCGCCGCCGCCCGGTCGCGGTCGAACGCCCGGCGTTCGCGTGTCAGCGCCGCCTCGCGTGCCGCCAGCGCGCGCGCGCGTCCCGCATAGTCCGCCTTGACCGCCGCCAGCGTCTCTTCGGCAGCATCGAGCGCGGTTCCGCTCGGCTTCGGATTGGGCTTTGCACGAGGCGGAGGTTTGGGCGGGGATTTGGACTTCGCCCCGGCCGAGCCGGGCGATGGCATTTTTGCGCGCGCTCTGCCCGTCGAGGCATCGCGCTCCGGTGTGTCTGGCTGCGGATCGGGCAGCGCCGCAATCTGTTCGGCGGTGGTGCCGCGCGACCGCTTCACGACGGTGCCCGGCGCGGCCAGCGGTTCGGCGGTCAGCGCCGGGTCGGTGACCAGTTCGGCGATACCCCGCGCGAACAGGTCGCGGTCGCTGCCCCATGCCTCGAGCGCCGCCTTCTGGCTCGGCGCGGCGACATAGGCGTCGTGGAATCCCGCGACCGTCCGGTACACCTTCAGTTTCGTCACACGCGCCATCGATCCCGGACCCCGCTCTGCGCACAGCCGCGCGCAGACAGCCAAGGGATACCACGGGGTCGTTCCTCCGTTGAGCACGAAAGCGCAGGCCTGACCGCCGCGATTAGGAACCCCATGTCACTGACCCCCCGATTGTCCGGCAAGCTTGCCGCGCGTGCGCATCATTCGCCCGTTGCCGCGTCGTTTCTGCACCGGATCGCCCCGTTCTTTGCGGCCGACCAGGTGGTCGGCGGCCCGTTGCTGATCGCGACGATCATCGCGCTCGTCTGCACCAATTCGCCGCTGGCGCATGGCTATGAGGCGCTTTGGGACAATGTCCTCGAGATCCGTCTGGGGACGTTCCGCGCGGCGCATCCGCTGGCCGACTGGGTCGACGAGGCGCTGTTACCGTTGTTCTTCCTGATCATCGGCGCCGAGGTGAAACGCGAATTCACCAAGGGGTCGCTCTCGACGATCCGCACCGCGACCTTCCCGCTGGCAGGCGCGATCGGCGGGATACTCATGCCCGTCGCCGTCTATCTCGCGTTCAACCACGGCACCGATACCGCGAGCGGCTGGGGTACGGTGATCACCTCGGATACCGCGTTCGCGCTGGCGATCATCGGCATGTTCGCCACCCGTCTGCCCGCGTCGCTGCGCGCGGTGCTGCTCGCCTTTGCCGCGATCGACGATGTCGGCGGCCTGCTCGTGATCGCCACCGCCTATACCGAGGCGATCGACATCCGCATGGTGACCACCGCGGTGCTGGCCTATGCCGCGATCTTCGCGCTGCTGCGGCTCCGGCTCGTCTCGCCGATCCCCTATGTCCTACTCGGGTTGATCGTATGGGCGGCGACCTATGCGTCGGGCATCCACGCGACGATCGCCGGGGTCATGCTGGGGCTGCTGTCACCGACGCGCTCGCGGCTGTCCGAGGATCGCTTCGCCGACCGCGTCCAGGAGCCGATCGACCGGTTCAAGCGCGCCGTCGCGGCGGCAAGGACCAAGGATGGGGCGGAGCCCGGCGACGACGAGGGCGCGCCGACGGCATCCGCGCAGAAGCAGCTCGGCTATATCGAGGAAATGGCCCAGGCGACGGACGAACCCGCCGAACGGCTCGTCCAGACGCTCAACCCCTGGGTGTCGTATGTCGTCCTGCCGCTGTTCGCGCTGTCCGCCGTCCGGATCCATTTCTCGACCGACCTGCTGTCGGACGCGGCGGGATCGCTGCTCGGGATGGGCGTGTTCGCCGGGCTTGCGCTGGGCAAGCCACTGGGCTTCCTGCTGGCGACATGGCTCGCGGTGACGACGGGTGCGGCGCAGCGTCCCGACGGCGTGACATGGCGGATGGTGCTGGGTGTCGGCGCGCTGTCGGGAATCGGCTTCACCATCTCGCTGTTCATTGCCAATCTCGCCTTTCCCGATACGCAGAGGACGGAGATGGCGTCGCTGGCGATCCTCGGTGCGTCGGTCGTGTCGGCGGTCATCGGCTATGTGATCCTGCGCTCCGCCGCCGCCGAGGACGCACCGTCCTGAGCTGCCGCGAACGGGTATTTCGGCCGAAACCCGCGATGCCGCGAACATCGCCTATCTAGTGCCGCCACCCGCCTTTCAGCACTACCCGTTGGGTTCAAGTCGCCGAACGAAAAAGAAACAGGATAGCGAAAGCCCGTCCGATCATGTAGACGGATGCCACCGCAGAAACCGCCAAACGGCACCGGTAGCGCGTAGCAAGGACGGAGACGACATGCGCAGCATCCCGCAGTTTTCCGTCACTTCCCTACCGCGATTCGCGGGCCGGTCGGGGCGCCGCCTTGCCGACGCCAACCCGGTCGCGATTCGCATCGCTTCGCCGCGTCAGCGCGCGTCGGTCCGTGTCAGGCTCTACGCAAAAGGGCGCCCCGGACTGCTCCGGAACGCCCTTGCCGAGACGCGCGTCTCGCGACGGAATAATCGGTCCGGCATGCCCCCGGCGGGAGCATGCCGCGCCGCCTTACTCGCTTTCTTCGAAATTGATCGCGTTCGCGCCCGTCGCGCTGAGGCGAACCTTGTCGCCTTCGACTTCGGCGACCAGGCCGAGCGAGATGTAGTGATGCTTCGCGCCCTGCCCGTCCTCGGACTGCGGCGAATCGTTCTTGGTCAGCTTGATGCGGTCGCCATCGACGTGATCGACGGTTCCGACATGGACGCCGTCCGCGCCGATGACTTCGGCATGTTCCTTGATCTGGCTTGCATCGACCATGGTCTATCTCCTGCGTGTGAGTCGGGTGCTGAACGCACGTCGAGGAACTTGGTCGCATGACCTATGGCAGCGCAATCATGTTCGTCGTCGCGGGCGTGCTGGGGCTGGTCGGCACCGTCCTGCTGCTCCGCCTGCGCCGCACCGACGTCACGCAGCAACAGGTCTATGCGTTCCGGATGATCGGCATCATGCTGACATCGGCCGCGGTCGTGCTCGCAATGTCCGCGGGTGCGATGTGGCAGTGGAGCATCGAACCGTGATGCGCCGGTCATGAACATGTCGATGAACACCGCCGTGCTGATCCTCGCGGTCGCGGGCATCTGCGCCGCGAACATGATGATCGGCCGCCACTGGAGCCGGCTCGACCATAATCCATGGTCGGGCGAGTTCCTCGGCGGGACCGTCTGGGGCCCTACCCCCGGCTGGAACCCCGGCGCGATGGATCTCGCCAGGATCCGCCAGCGCGGTCGCGTGCTGATGATCGCCGCGCCGGTCGCGTCGATCCTCTTCCTCGTCGTCGTGATCGTCAGTTCAAGCCGCTTCTAATTCGCTCATAATCTTCAGTTTCTCTCGGAGTATCCCATGTCCCTCCTTCACGCCTCCAAGCAGTACAAGCCGTTCGAATACCCCTGGGCGTTCGAGTTCTGGAAGCGCCAGCAGCAGCTCCACTGGCTCCCCGAGGAAGTCCCCTTGGGCGAGGATTGCCGCGACTGGGCGCAGAAGCTCAGCGACCACGAGCGCAACCTGCTGACGCAGATCTTCCGCTTCTTCACGCAGGCCGATGTCGAGGTGCAGGATTGCTACCACGAGAAGTACGGCCGCGTGTTCAAGCCGACCGAGATCAAGATGATGCTGACCTCGTTCAGCAACATGGAGACGGTCCACATCGCCGCCTACAGCCATCTGCTCGACACGATCGGCATGCCCGAGAGCGAGTACGGCGCCTTCCTCGAATATGCCGAGATGAAGGAAAAGCATGATTACATGCAGAATTTCGGCGTCGAGAACGACCAGGACATCGCGCGCACGCTCGCCATGTTCGGCGGCTTCACCGAGGGCGTCCAGCTGTTCGCGTCGTTCGCGATGCTGATGAACTTCCCGCGCTTCAACAAGATGAAGGGCATGGGCCAGATCGTCACCTGGTCGATCCGCGACGAGAGCCTGCACTGCGAGGGCATCATCAAGATGTTCCACACCTTCTGCCATGAGCGTCAGTGCCTCACCAAGGCGGTCAAGGACGACATCGCCGACGTCTGCCAGACGACGATCCGCCTCGAGGACAATTTCATCGATCTCGCGTTCGAGATGGGCCCGGTCAACGGCATGACCCCCAAGGAGATCAAGAAGTACATCCGCTTCATCGCCGACTGGCGCATGACGCAGCTCGGCCTCAAGCCGATCTACATGATCGACGAGCACCCGCTGCCGTGGCTCGCGCCGATGCTCAACGGCGTCGAGCACGCCAACTTCTTCGAACAGCGCGCCACCGAATATTCGAAGGCCGCCACCAAGGGCCAGTGGAACGACGTCTGGGACTCGTTCGACAAGCGCCAGACCGCAAAGAAGGGCCCGGTCGCCAACGAGGACATCAGCGACAGCCGCGACATGTTCTCGGCTGTCGGCGTGGCGGCAGAGTAAGCCGCACGGCAGTGGGAGTTAGTATCAAGCTAACTGCCACTGCCGCCAACCGGCATATGTGAAGGATTTCAGGGGACCAGTCCCCGCACGAGAATGGGCCGGCTTCGGCCGACTCAGACGGCCCGGACGGGGGAGTTCGCACCTCCCCCGCACCGGATTTTAAGCTCCAGACCAACTATTAGAAAGGCAGGTGCTAGCGTGACGGCGATATTAAGAAACTAGCCGGTTAAACCGGCAGGCCTCGGCCGTCATGCCGGGGCCATACATATCCAACCATGACGAAACCGTCAATTTTAGGATACGTATATCTATGGCTAAAAAATCAGGCGGCAAAGGCCCGCCCCGCGACAGCGGCAAAGGCCCGTCCTCAATCGCTGGTAAAGTGCTGGGTGGTGCGAGGGCAACTCCCGCACAAGCTCGCATTCTCGCCGCGTCTGTCCTGTCGCAGAACCAGAAAAGCTAAGCGCTGGGCACAAGTTCGCTAAGCGGAAAACTGCAGAATGCAGCGTGTAGGCACTTGAATTAATCTAAGAGTCTGCACGCTGCTTTCTTCCGAAGTCCGCCATGACGGGGTCGGATAGGGCGAAAATGGGCAGTGTAACGAGCCTGCGACTTCTTGCCAGTTAGCTGAACAGATCGGGCGGCACCTCTTCGTCGAAGATCATGGCGCCGCAATCCCCTCTACGCCAACCTGCGCTCGATCTTAGTCGACTTCCTTTTCTCGCAGCCACGCTCGACCGGCCGTCCACTAGCCACCGCGCTCATTCTTCCTCATCACGGGCCCCATGCCGCACCCGCAGGATGATCAGGGTATCGCCGTCCACCCGATAGCGCAGGATATACGGCCAGACCGTCGTCATCTCCCGCCGCCCGCCGCCAACATCGCGGCCGCGATGCGGAAATGTCGCCAGACTATCGGCAACTGCGATCAAGCGGTTGGCCAAGGCACCGGCAGCGGCTGGGTTGAACGCCGAAACATATGTGAAGATCGCCTCCAGATTGGCGACCGCATCGTCCGTCCAGACGATGCGCAACCTACTCGCCAACGCGTGGGCGAGGTAACGGCCGGGTGGTGTTCCATGACGAGAGCCACTTTTTCACGGCATCATGGCTGATCGTCCGTCCATGACGCACATCGGAGTCGGCACGCGCATCGGCCTCCGCTTCCGCGGCAGGGTCACTGGTTTCGAACAGGGCCTTATCGCGGGTCATCGTCGCGACGTTACGCCAAAACAAGTCGTCCGAAAAGCGGCCTCACGCCCCCTCAACACCAGGGCGACCGCTTCCCGCCGCCATAATGCCGCGCGAGGCCGTGGCGGACGAGCGCCGCTCCCAGCGACACCCCGTCGCGCTCGACGATGCGCAGCTTGCGGCCGTAGCGGTCGACGTCGCGCTTGATCGGGACCAGCGTGAACGGCCCCGCGTTCAGCATCGCCTGCATCTTGAGCGTCGCCGCCTTCCCCGCGCGCGCTTCGGCCTTGCAGCGCGGCGGATGCGTTTCGGGAGTGTCGATGTCGGCGATCCGGACCTTGGTGCCGCGCAGCCAGAAAGTGTCGCCATCGACCATGCAGGTGATCCGCTTGCCATGGCCGCAGATCGTGAAGCGGGCGGTCACCGTCTTGCCGCCACCGCCGAGGCCCTCACCGCTAAGGCCGGCACCGCCAATGCCATCACCGTTGCCGGCCCCGCTTCCCGCCGCCACCGCGCGCCCCGCCACGCCGGCTGCCGCGGCCCCCGCCGCGGCCGCGCCTGCGGTGATACCCGAGACCGACGGCGCCGCAGCGACCGCAGCGTCCTTCGCCCGGCCCCAGCCGCCGGGGACGTGCAGCCCGCCCGCGGGCCAGGCGATCCCGAACCCGCTCGGCCAGTCGATCCGCACCCCTGGCGGTACGAGCGCGGACCAGTCGATCTGGCGGATCACTGGCATCATCAGCCCGAGCAGCACGCCGTAGAACACCAGCCGGAGCTGTAGCGCGATGCTGACCCCGCCGCGTCGGCGCGCACCACTCGCACGCCCGCCTCCGGCGCGATCTCCGCCGAGCAAACGCATGAAATCAAACACATACTCCATCGCCCCCGCGCCTACGCGCGCGCGAGTCGATGTCACTGGCATCGACTACCCGGTTGCGCCGAGCGGAGTCGGAAACACGCCAGAACGCATCGGGAACGCAGCAATGCGGCGTTCCCGTCCCGTCCCGGCTTCGTTCCGGTCCGCGTCACGGTGGCGCGGCCCGGCGCGACGTCACGGGCTTTGCGCACAAAAAAAGGCGGGGCGCGACCTGTGTCGCGCCCCGCCCCTTTCGAACAATTCCAGCCGAAGCTTAGAAGTGCGTCACGATACCGAGCATCGGACGGAAGCTCTGCGCGTCGCCGAAGGTGTTGACCTCGGCGCGGATGCGGAAGCCTGCGTTGCCCGTGATGCCCTTCAGGCCGATGCTCTGCGGACCGACTTCTGCGCCGATGCCGTAGGTGATCGCGCTGTAGTCGCGGTTGGTGTTCTCGACGGTGTTCGACCGGCCCGAGAAATGGTCGAAGTTGACCCACTGGTAGCCGACCTTGCCGTAGATCAGGCCGCTGTCACCAGCGCGGAAGCCGAAACGGCCAGCGGCGCCATACTGCCAATCGATGTTGCCATCGATACCCTTGATCACGTTGCCTTCAGCACCGACGAAGACCGGGCCCAGCGGAACGTTGACGCCCAGAACGCCCTGAACGAGCGAACCCGATGGCTTGTAGCCGGTGCGCAGCGTGCCGTTGGCGTTCAGTGCCTGCGGAATGCCGTGGCCGCGCTCGTTGTCGAACTGCTCCCAGCCGCCCATGACGCCGAAATACGGCTCGATACCGAACGCCTTCGAGCCGTCCGGAGCAGCGGCTTCGCCGGGTGCTGCGCTGTTGTCGGTGGGGGCGGGAGCGGACATGTCCTGCGCGAATGCTGGGGCAGCAAGCGCTGCGGCGGCAACGGCGAGTGCGATGGAAAGCTTACGCATATTCGAAAGACCTTTTTGTTTCGTTCTGGGTCCGGCTGTCCAGGACCCTCCGGGACCCGCTTAACTCCAGGTCCCTCCAAACCGGCCTATGACGAAAATGTTGCACTGCCGAGAGCAGAAATGTGGAACTGAACCGCGCTGTGGCATCCGGGCAACGGTTCCTGACAGTCTGATGAACCAACCGGGTCGAAAGCGAGGCCGATGTGGCCGAAACATGGCGGCGATCCGGCATGACTGTGGACCGCGGGTTGCAAGGACTTAGCGGCGTTGCGCGCGATCCTGCGGTGGTCGGGCGGCGGGCGGCATCGACGGGTCGACGCTGGTCGATTCGATTCGCCAGAGATGGTCTTCCACGTCGGATGTCTCGATTCCGTCGTTGGTGCGCTGCAGCATAACCGTCCCGCGCAGACGCTTGGGCTGGCCATCGGATAATGTCCCCATCACCTCGACAGGCACCGCGACATGGACCTCGCCGATCCCCGCGCTGACGCTGCCGGGCGCTCCGACCTGCGCGTGGTAGCGTGAGAAACGGGCATAGCCGGCGGTGAAGGCGGATTGATCCAGTCCGCTTGCGCGACCGTCATCGACCCACAGGTCGCGTGCCGCGGCATAGTCGTGCCGCGCTATCATCCGGAAATAGGTGCGGACGACCTTCTGGGCGGCTTCGGGCATCATGTCGGCGGCGGCGGCCGACACGGTTGGCTGTCGCGCCGCAGGGTGCACGACGGTGCTCACCGCGGCGTAGTTGGCGATGTCCGCCTGCGCCCGCGCCGCTGCTGCGGTCACGTCGACATCCTTCTGCGCGGCGCTGTTCGAGCCGCCCGAACATCCGCCGAGCGTCGCCAGCACCACACAGGGCCCAAGCCGCCACGCCAGCCTGTTGAGGCGGCTCACGATCGCCGTACGCATACTGTGCTCCGATAAAGAAGCGTGGTCGGCGGCGCGGGGATCGTCGCTGCGCCACCGCCGATTGAAAAATGGGGGATCAGGGCTTCAACGCGACGTCGTCGCTGTCGTCGAGCTCGTCATCGTCGATGCTGCCGTCGTCCAGTTCGTCCTGGACGTCATCCTCATCCGTGTCCGCCTCGTCCATCGACACGCTGCTGTCGATCTCGCCAACCTCTTCGGAATCCATGTCGAGATCGTCGATCGACTCGCTCTCCGCATCGTCGTCGCCGAGATCGGGGTTGAGATCGGTCATGATCGCGCCGTCGACGGGGCCGTTGCGCGTCGCCTCGAGGATCTCGGCGCGCTGGCTCTCGTCATAGCCTTCCTCGTCATACCCGTCGTCGCCCGTGCCCATGCCGGGAATCTGGTGTCCGCCCATGTTCTCGCTCCTGCTATGGCCGCGTCGTGCGGTCTTGGCTGAGGAACGGCGGGCGAGGGCGACGGGTTCCTTCGCTATGCCGCTTTGGACGCAATCGCCGGCCGGAACAGCCGGCCGCGTTCGGTCAGCGCGACGAACGCCAGCGCGACGAGCCCCGCCAGCAGGAAGCCGGCGACGAGCGGCACGGTGGTCCCGTCGAACGCCTGCCCGATCATCGCGCCGATCACGGCCCCCGCGGTGACGCTCACGAACCCCTGCACGCTCGACGCGGTGCCGGCGATCCGCCCCATATTCTCCATCGCCATCGCCGAGAAGTTCGACACCGCGAGCCCGAAACAGCCGAGCGTCAGCGCCTGGAACACCGCAAAGCTGACCAGGCTCTCCCACCCGATCAGGATCGCCGCAAGATGGATGATCGACACGACCACGAGCGCGCAGAGCGAACCGTGGCTGATCAACCGCGTCCCCAACCGCATCACCACGCGCGAATTCATCAGGTTCGCGACCGCCATCGTCACCGACGTCGTCGCGAAGATCAGCGCGAGCAGGTTCGGCCGGTGGAACACGTCCGCCATGATCTGCTGGATCGAGTTGAGATAGCCGTAGAGCGACCCCATCAGCGCGGTCGCGGCCAGCGTATATCCCAGCGAAAGCCGGTCGCCGAGCGTCTGCCGCCAGTCGGCGAGGATCCGCTGCGGCGTGATCGGCAGGACGTTGTCGGGTTCGAGCGTCTCGGGCATCCGCATCCAGAACCACGCCATGATCCCCAGAGTCAGCACCGCGATCACGCCGAAGATCGCGCGCCAGTTGCCGAACTGCAGCACCGCCCAGCCGAATGTCGGCGCCAGGATCGGGACGATCATGAACACCATGAACGCGATCGACATGACGCGCGCCATCGCGCGGCCGTGATAACAGTCGCGGACCAGCGCGATCGTCGCGACGCGCGCCGCGGCGATCACCGCGCCGCCCGCAGCACGCGCGACGAGCAACAGCACGAAACTCCCCGCGGCGGCGCACGCGACATTGGCGACCGCGTACAGCCCGAGCGACCACAGCAGCACCGTCCGCCGGCCATAGCGATCGGCTAGCGGACCATGGACAAGCTGCGCGACGCCGAACCCGATCACGAATGCGGTGACGATGAACTGCCGGCTGTTCGCGCCGGTGATGCCGAGCGAGGTGCCGATCGCGGGCAGCGCCGGCAGCATCGAGTCGATTCCGAGCGCGGTCAGCGACATCAGCGCCGCGACCAGCGCGACGAACTCGACGAAGCCGATCGGTGCCCCGCGCATCGCCTCCGCGTCGGACATGGGAGGATTGACGGTCATGATGCCGCCGCCCTTACCCGCTTATCGAACGCCGCGTAACCCGCGCCCCGGTGTCTGCGTACGAGGTGAGGAACCTAACGACCCCAGATGTTTGCGGCCGCGCGCATTCGGCATGCCGGCATTTGGCAGCACGCGCGCGCGTCGCTATATCGGTGCTCCCTTATCCGGACACCGATACATGCTCGATACCCCCGCCGCCCAGGTTCCCACGCTCAGCCTCGCCGATCAGGCGCGCGACCCCGATGGCTTTGCCGCCGCGCTCGGCAATTCGTTCGAACGCTTCGGCTTCGCGATCGTCGCCGATCACGGCATCCCGACTGAGCTGATCGACCAGGCCTGGGCCGAGACCAAGGCGCTGTTCGATCTGCCCGAGGACGAGAAGCGGGGCTATTTTGCGCCCGGCGGTGGCGGCGCGCGCGGCTACACGCCCTTCAAGACCGAGATCGCGAAGGACGCCAAGGTCGTCGACCTCAAGGAATTCTGGCATGTCGGCCGTGAGCTGCCCGCCGGCCACCGCTACGAGGCGCAGATGTCGCCGAACGTCTGGCCGACCCGGCCCGAGGGCTTCAAGCCGGTGTTCCTCGACCTGTTCAAGGCGTTCGACACCGCGGGCGACAAGTTGCTCTCCGCGATCGCACGCCACCTGAAGCTCGCGCCCGACTGGTTCGACCCCGCGGTCAAGGATGGCAACAGCGTCCTGCGCCTGCTCCATTACCCGCCGATCCCCGTCGATGCCGAGGGCGTCCGCGCCGGCGCGCATGAGGATATCAACCTCATCACGCTGCTGCTCGGTGCGGAGGAGGCGGGCCTCGAACTGCTCGACCGCGCGAACGGCCGCTGGCTGTCGATCAAGCCACCCGAGGGTGCGATGGTCGTCAATGTCGGCGACATGCTCCAGCGGCTGACCAACCACGTCCTGCCCTCGACCACGCACCGCGTCGTCAACCCGCCCCCCGAGCGCCGCGGCCATTCGCGCTATTCGATGCCGTTCTTCCTGCATCCCGCGCCCGATTTCCTGATCGAGACGCTGCCGGCGACGATCACCGCGGAAAACCCCAACCGCTACCCGACCCCGATCACCGCGCACGACTATCTCTACGAACGCCTCGTCGAGATCGGCCTGATCAAGAAGTAACCGGCGCTCCTGTCCCCGCAAAGGCGGGGACAGACTGGGCTGCCGCCTTCGCGGGAGAACACGAAGAGCAAGTGCCCCCCCAAAGCCTGTTTCCCCGCGAAGGCGGGGACCCAGTCTGCCCTCCGCGCTTGCGGAGGGCAAAGCCCGCTCAATCGAAGCCGTTCGCCAAAAACCGCTCCGCCACCGCGCAGTGCACCGCAATCCCGTGCGCCATCACCCGCTCGTCGATCGTCATCTTCGTATTGTGCAGCGGCGGATTGGTCCGCGGGTCGCTCCCCTCGGGTGCCGCGCCGATGAACGCCATCGCCCCTGGCAGCTTCTGCAGCACGTAGGAAAAGTCCTCCGCGCCCATCATCGGCGGCATCACCTGATACGCGCCCTCGCCGCCGATCGTCGTCGCCACCGCCTTGATCAGCTCAGTCGCGCGGGAATCGTTGACCGTCACCGGATAGCCCTCCTCGATCGTCGGCGTCCCCACCGCACCGTGGGCCGCGGCGATCCCCTCGACCATCCGGATGAACGCCGCGCGCACCTGCTCGCGCGTTCGCTCGGACAGCGTCCGCATCGTCCCCAGCATCTCGACGCTCGACGGGATGACGTTGTGCGCGCTCCCGGCATTCAGCTTGGTGATCGACAGCACCGCGGGATCGGTCACCGCCACCTGCCGCGCGACATAGGTCTGGAGCGCGGTGACGATCTCGCACGCGATCGGCAGCGGATCGAGGCAGTCGTGCGGCATCGCCGCATGCCCGCCGCGCCCGGTGATCGTCGCGCGCAGCGTGTCGGTCGACGCCATCAGCGTGCCCGACCGGCTGACGACATGCCCCATCTGCATGTTGGGCGAGATATGCAGCGCGAACCCCGCCTCGGGCAGCGGCGCATCGAGCAGTCCGTCGGCGATCATGTGCCGCGCGCCGTGATGCCCCTCCTCGCCCGGCTGGAACATGAACACGACCGTCCCCGGCAATTCGTCACGCCGTGCGCACAAGGCCTTGGCCGCGCCGACCAGCATCGCGGTATGCGAATCATGCCCGCACGCATGCATCGCGCCGTCGATCTTCGACGCGAACGGCAGCCCCGTCTCCTCCTGCATCGGCAACGCATCCATGTCGCCGCGGAGCAGCACGGTGCGGCCATTGCCGACTGCAGTGCCGCCGCCACGCCCGCCGCGCAGGATCGCGACGAACCCGGTCGTGGACGTCCCCTCGCGGATCTCGAGCGGCAGCCCCGCCAGCGCCGCCTTTACCTTGTCCGAGGTCCGCGGACAGTGCAGCCCGACCTCGGGATCCGCATGGATCGCGCGGCGCAACTCGACTGCCGCGTCGAGGCTTTCCTCGCCGATCGCGGCCCAGTCTGTGGTGGATTCGAAATCGAGCGACATGATCGGGTACCTCTGCAAGACGTGGTGCACAGGCCCGGCCAACGCCCGGCCCGTGCCGATGTCGCCCTATACCACAGCACCCCACCCCCTCCACCACCTCGGCGAACGCTCGGGCTATTCGGGGGACAGCAATGATGCAGGACGGCGCTCCGTTACCGCAACCTCCCCATTTGGGCCCCGGCCTCCGCCGGGGTGGCAAGAACAGAAGCGGCAACGCCCGCCCCAATCACCCCCGAAACAGTCCACCCAGAACCCCGCGCAACACGCTCCCGACGAGCCCGCCACCAGTCGCGCCACCGCGCGACCGGCTTCGCGTCCCGAACACCTGCTTGCCGATCTCGTTCGCCACCTGCCGTCCGATCGACGAGCTCGCCGCACGCGTCGCCGACGTCGCCATCTTGGTCCAGGGCGAGTTCGCCGCCGCGCGATCGGCATCGCGCTGCGCCCGGTCCGCCTCGCGCTGGTCCGCCGCCCGCGTGCGCTCCGCCTCCCGCGCCGCCTTCGCATCGACCTTCGCCTGCGCCGCCGCCGCCTTTTCCGCCACGGTCGTCGCCTTGGCCTCTGCCGCCGCGGCGCTCGCCTCCGCGGTCTTCGCCGCCAGCAGTTCCTCCGCCGACTCGCGATCGACAACCGTGTCGTATTTCGCGCCGATCGCATCGGTCTCGATCATCACCTTGCGCTCGACCGGTGTGATCGGCCCGACGCGCGAGGCGGGCGGGCGGATCAGCGTCCGCTCGACCGGCGTCGGGGACCCGTCCGGCTGCAACAGCGACACCAAAGCCTCGCCGACCTTAAGCTCGGTGATCGCGGTCGCGACATCGACGCCCGGATTTGCCCGGAACGTCTCCGCCGCGGATCGCACCGCCGCCTGGTCGCGCGGCGTGAACGCGCGCAGTGCATGCTGCACGCGGTTGCCGAGCTGCCCCGCGACCATGTCGGGAATGTCGATCGGGTTCTGCGTGATGAAATAGACGCCCACCCCCTTCGACCGGATCAGCCGCACGACCTGCGCGATCTTGTCGAGCAGCGCCTTGGGCGCCTCGTCGAACAGCAGATGCGCCTCGTCGAAGAAGAAGCACAGGACCGGGTTGTCGGGATCGCCAATCTCGGGAAGCTGTTCGAACAGCTCGCTCATCAGCCACAGCAGGAACGTCGAATAGAGCTTCGCGCTCGCCATCAGCTGGTCCGCGGCGAGGATGTTGACGATTCCCCTGCCCCGATCGTCGACACCGATGAAATCGGTCATCTCGAGCGCGGGCTCGCCAAAGAAATGCTCCGCGCCCTGCGTGCGCAGCTGGAGCAGCGACCGCTGGATCGCGCCGATCGATTGTTTCGAGACGTTGCCATAGGTCGTCGTCAGCTCGTCGGCACGCCCCGCGCACTCGGTCAGCATCGCCTGCAGATCGTCGAGATCGATCAGCAGCAGCCCCTCCTTGTCCGCGACATGGAAGGCGATCGTCAGCACACCCTCCTGCACCTCGTTCAGGTCCATCAGCCGCGCGAGCAGCAGCGGCCCCATCTCGCTGATCGTGGTGCGGATCGGATGCCCCTGCTCGCCGAACAGGTCCCAGAACTGCACGGGGTTGTCGGCATAGGCCCAGCCGGTATCGCCGATCGCCCTCGCGCGCTCGGAAAACGCCGCGTGCGTCTTGGCGGTCGGCGACCCCGCCATGGCGAGCCCCGACAGGTCGCCCTTCACGTCCGCGACGAAGCACGGCACGCCGCGCGCGGAGAACCCCTCGATGATTCCCTGCAGCGTCACCGTCTTGCCGGTGCCCGTCGCGCCCGCGATCAGCCCGTGGCGGTTGGCGCGCTTCAGCTCGAGCGTCTGCTGCGTGCCGTCCACGCTGGCGCCGATGACAATGCCGTCGCTCATGCTTTCATCCTCTTACCCGTCACCCGATCCTAACCCCGGGCGCCGCAAAGAAAAAGGACCGCCGCCCGGTGGGGCGACGGTCCTTCGTATCCCGCAATCCGGTGAGGGATTACTTGATCTTGACGGGCAGGAACTGCGCCGGACCACGGCCGCGCTTGACCTGGAGAAGGACCTGCGGACGCCCCGCGGTCTTGGCGGTGGTCACCGCGGTCTGCATGTCGGCGGCCGTTCGCACCGGCGTGCCGTTGACCGACATGATCACGTCGCCGCGCTTGAGCTTGCCGAACGCATCGCTCGTCTGTGCGACAACCGCGATCACCACACCCTGCGTCGTCGGGTCGACCCCGACCGCCTGCGCGATCGCCGGCGTCAGCGGCTGGACGCCGATCCCGAGCGCCGCACCCGCGGTGGGAGCGGCCGTGCTGCCCGTATCGTCGTCGTCACCGTCTTCGCTGCCAAAGCCCTGCGCGTCGCCACCCAGCGTCGCGGCAAGCTTCTCCGCGCTCGGACGCGGTGCGACGACCACGTTGGCGGACGCCGGCTTGCCGTTGCGCAGGATGTCGAGACGCGCGGTCTGGCCGGGCTTCACGTTCGAGACGAGATAGGAGAGCGACTGATCGACCGTGACCGCCTGCCCGTTGACGCGCGTGACGACGTCGCCCGCACGCACACCGGCCTTTGCCGCAGGCCCGCCCGCGGTGACGTCGTTGATCAGCTCGCCCTGGTTCTTGGCGATGCCGAGCGCGGCGGCGGTATCCTCGTTGATCGTACCGCCCGGCTGCAGCTGGACGCCGATATAGCCGCGCTCGATCGTGCCGCCCTTCATGAAGGTCGCGATGATCGGCTTGGCGGTCGCCGCGGGGATCGCGAAGCCGATCCCGATATTGCCGCCCGACTGGCTGAAGATCTGCGAGTTCACGCCGATCACGTTGCCGCTCAGGTCGAACATCGGCCCGCCCGAATTGCCCTGGTTGATCGACGCGTCGGTCTGGATGAAGCGGTCATACGCACCGCCCTGCCCGGTGACGCGGTTGATCGCCGAGATGATGCCTGCGGTCACCGTGCCGCCAAGCCCGAACGGCTCGCCGATTGCGAGCACCCAGTCGCCGACGCGCGCGCCGTTGGAATCGCCGAACTTCACGAAGGGCAGGTCTGCCGCGTCGATCTTGAGCAGCGCCAGGTCGGACTCCTGGTCCTTGCCGATGACCTTGGCGACATATTCCTTCTTGTTGCTCAGCGTCACCGTGATCGAATCGACCGTCGCGCCCTGCGCGCCCGGCGAGATCACATGGTTGTTGGTGACGACATAGCCATCCGGCGAGATCAGGAAGCCCGAGCCGAGCGACGCGCCCTCGCGCTTGACCGGCGGGCCACCCTGCGGGCCACCGCCCATGCCGCCGAACAGGTCGCCGAACGGCGTGCCTGCGAACGGATTGGCCTGCTGTTTCTGGACGATCGTCTGCTTGGTAGAAATGTTGACGACGGCGGGCTGGAGCCGCGCGACCATGTCGGCGAAGCTCATCGGCGCGCCGGGCTTCGGCGAGACCGCCTGGATCGCGCCGGGTTCGTTCTGCGCCACCTGGGCGGTGCCCGGCTGGAGCGCGAGCGTCGCTGTTGCGCCGCCTAGGAGAAGAGCACTGGTAATGGCGTAGGCATAACGCACTAGATGTTGTCCTCTCGTTTCATCGTTCGAAACAGACCGCTGCTAGGCGAGACGTGCTGAACGATGGTTGAATAGGGGGGAAGCTGGAAAGGTTCCGCCGACGGCAACGAGCGCGCCTTAGCGCCCGCGACCCTCGAACTCCCGCAGATAGCTGTTGTTGGGCGACAGGATGATCGACGTCGATCCTTCCGGCGGCGTGCCGCCATCCGCCCCGAAGGTGTGGCGGTAGGACTGCATCGCGCGGTAGAAATCGTAGAAATCGGCATCCTTGCCAAAGCTTTCCGCATAGATCTTCGCCGAATCGGCATCCGCCTGCGCGCGGACGATCTGCGCCTGCTTCTGACCCTCGGCACGGATCGTGATCGCCTCCTGCTGGCGTGCGCTCGACATCCGCTTGAGCGCGCTTTCGAGCGGCAGGCCGACAGGCAGGTTTGCCTGCTTGATCCGGACATCGACGATCTCGACGCCGTACTGGCTCGCGACTCGCTGCAGCCCCTTCTGGATATTGTCCATCAGTTCCGACCGCTCGGGGCTGAGCAGTTCGACGAACCGCCGCTTGCCGAGCTCGTTGCGCAGCGCCGACCCCAGGATCGGGCGCAGCTGGTCGGGAATGCGTTCCTCGCTGCCGACCGCATTGCGCATCTTGCGCGGGTCGACGACGCGGTAGCGCGCATAGGCATCGACCTCGAGCCGCAACTGGTCGGTCGACAGCACCAGCGTATTGTCGAGCTCGATGTCTTGCACGCGCTTGTCGATCCACACGATGCGGTCGATGAACGGCACGCGCGCGATCAGCCCGGCGCCCGTGTCGCCGAACGGCTGGTTCGGCGCATAGGCGTTGACGGTGCGGATCGGCTGCCCGAACCGCAGGATCACCGCCTGCTGGGTCTCGGGGACGATCGCGAAGGTCGCGGCGGCCAGGATGACCAGGACGAGCGCGATCGCGCCCGCGACCATCGGGTTGCGGATGCTCACGCCGTTCACTGCGCTGCCCCCTGCTGGGCGGGAACCGGCGTTGGTGTCGGCTCGGCCGCACGCGGCGCCTGCGGGTCGGTCAGCCGCTTGCCATTCTGCAACGGCAGGTACGGCACGACGCCACCCGGGGTCTCGACGATCGTCTTGTCGCTCTTGGCCAATACCGCTTCCATGGTCTCGTAATACATCCGTCGACGCGTGACTTCGGGGGCCAGGCGATACTGCTCGTAGACCTTGTCGAACGACGCGGCCTCGCCCTGCGCACGCGCCACGACCTGCTGCGCATAGGAGCGCGACTGGTTGAGGTTGGCGATCGCCTCCTGCTGCGCCGCGGTCACCGCGTTGAAGTCTTCGACGATCCGCGCCGGCGCAGCTGCCTGCTTGATCGCGACGCCCTGGATACGGACACCCGACTTATAGTCGTCGAGGATCTGCTGCGTCAGCTCGGCGACGCGCTGCTCGATCACCGTGCGGCCCGTGCCGATCGCCTGCTCCAGCGTCGTCGTCGCGACCACCGCGCGCATCGCGCTCTCGGCGGCGGCGCGCACCGTGCTGTTGGGCTCGGCCAGCTGGAAGACGTAATTCCGCGGATCCGCGATGTCCCAGCGCACCGAATAGGCGAGGTCGATGATATTCTGATCGCCAGTCAGCGTCAGGTTCTCACCGTCGCCAACGGGGAAGTTGTCGGTGCGGATATTCTGCACATCGACCACCTCGACGCTCGCGATCGGCGCGGGCGGGGTCAGGCGGATCCCCGGATCGAGCGTGCCGGCATATCTGCCGAAATAGGTGACCACGCCGCGCTGCTGCGGCCCGATCTGGTGGAACGAGGTGAACAGGATCCACACGAGCACGATGATCCCCGCACCGATCGCCCACAACGCGCGCGCATTGGCGCCCGATGGCAGGCCGCCGAAATTGCCGCCGCCCCCGCCGCCGCCGCCGCCATTGCCGCGCGCCTTTTTCAGGAATTCGTCGAGCGCGCTGGGCTTCGCGGTCGCCTTGCGCCCGCCGGGCGGCAACGCCCAGGGATTGCGTGGCCCGCCGCCCTCGGCACCAGCATCGTCACCGGACCCGCCCCAGGGGCCCTTTGGCGTTTCGACGGCGAGAATTGGGGGACGCCGGAACCAGCGCGAGAAGATCGTCATCTAACCTTTATAGGTGCGCACCCGCGGAAAAACAGTGCCAAGCAGCCGCCACGGGCCTATCTGACGCGGATGATCGAAATTGAAGCGGTAAAGGCGGCGATCGCCGCAGTGGCGGGACCGCGCGCCACGGTACGCCTCGAAGGCGAGCGGCTGGGCATCGTCGTCGACGCCACCGGACTGGACCCCAAGGCACGCGACGCGCTGGAGGCGACGATCCGCATGGCCGCGACCGGCCCGGGCGTCACCGACGTCCGCATCGTGATGACCGCCGAACGCACCACCCGCCGGCTGATCGCGGTCGCCAGCGGCAAGGGCGGGGTCGGCAAGTCGACGCTGTCCGCCAACCTCGCGATTGCGCTGAGCCGCGCCGGGCGCCGCGTCGGCCTCGTCGATGCGGACATATACGGCCCGTCGCAGCCGCGGCTGATGGGGGTCGAGGGCACCCGCCCGACCGCCAAGGACAAGGTGCTCGACCCCGTCCCCACCCCCTACGGCGTCCCCCTCCTGTCGATGGGCCAGCTCGTCGATCCCGGTCGCGCGCTCGCGTGGCGCGGGCCGATGGCGGCAGGCGCGCTCGGCCAGCTGGTCGAGGCGGACTGGGGCGCGACCGACACGCTGGTGCTCGATCTGCCGCCCGGCACCGGCGACGTGCAGCTGACGATGGTGCAGAAATACCGCCCCGCAGGCGCGATCATCGTCTCGACCCCGCAGGATCTCGCGCTGATCGACGCGCGCCGCGCGATCGACCTGTTCGAGAAGGCCGGCATCCCGATCATCGGGCTGGTCGAGAACATGGCAGGGTATGTCTGCCCGCATTGCGGCGAGAGCTCGGACCCGTTCGGCCACGGCGGCGCAGAGGTGGCCGCGCGCGAGCTCGGCATCGCGTTCCTAGGTCGCGTGCCGCTCACGCTGTCGATCCGCACCGCCTCCGACGCGGGAACGCCCCCCGCAGCCGAGCCCGACGACGTGATTTTCGCCGCCCTCGCCGCTCAGGTCGTCGCATGGATTGGAAAAATGTGAAACGTTTTGGGGCCCGCGCCGTTGTGCTGTTACCGGTCGTGCCTGGCGCGTAGAGCTACGGCACGAGCGGACCAGGTTTCTCGAGACGCGCCCGACCGGTCCATGTATCGACCCGTCCGCGGCGCACTCCACCAAGAGGACGAGCCGATGCCTCTGACCGCCGACGCCGATATCAAGACGTTGCTCGAGGGCGCACGGACGATCGCATTGGTCGGCGCCTCCGACCGCCCCGACCGCCCGTCCTACGGTGTGATGGCAAAGCTCCAGGCGCATGGCTACCGCGTCATCCCGGTCAACCCGCAGATCACCGGCGAGCACGTCCATGGTGAGTTCGTCTTCCGCGAACTCGGCCAGCTCGGCGACCCGATCGACATCGTCGACATCTTCCGCAATTCCGCCGCGGCGGGCGAAGCCGTCGACCAGGCGATTGCAATCGGCGCGAAGGCGGTCTGGCTGCAACTCGGCGTGATCAACGACGCCGCCGCCGCACGTACCGAAGCCGCGGGCCTTCAGGTCGTGATGGACCGCTGCCCCGTGATCGAGATCCCGCGCCTCGGCGTCGCCACAATAGATCGGGATCCGACCGACTGAGGCTTGCCCGCGCGGGGTCCCATGACCAGTCTCCCCGTTATTGATGGTCGAGGACGGTATCGATGCTCGCGATCCTGCTGACGATGGTCCAGACGCTTGCCGCAGTCCCGCCAATTGCCCTGCCGGCGTCAACGACAGCGTCCGACCCCGCCCCGCACGAAGACCTGATCGTCCGTGCCCGCACCCGGATGGCGGCGGAACAGCGCTGCGTCATAAATCCCGGCGTGACCGACATCACCGTGTGCGGCCTGCGCCAGGCGGACCGGTTCCGTGTGCCGCTGGCCACGCACACCGCCGACCGCCGCGACATGGTGGCGGAGGGGCGCGCCGCGCTCGTCCATGCCCGCACGCCGATGGAGGACATGGGCCCGTTTCTGGTCGGCGGCGGTGCCTCCGGCGTCCGCGCGACGGTCGCGTTCGGTCCCGGCGAAGGCTCGGGCAGCGTCGCCGCCGGCGGGATGCGGACGCCCGCCCCGTGATGCCGGCCCGCTGATGCCCGCCCGCGGATACCCGCTGACCGTCGGACAGTCGACGGCGGCCAAACCGCCGTATAGGGTTGATAACCGTGTTCCGTCACGATCACCGCGGACCGATGAGGTACCTTGCATGATTCTGGTCACGCTGCTCGCGCTTATACAGGCCGGCGCCACACCTGCCACTACGCCCGTGTCGTCCGCCCCGACCGAGAAGCGCTGGTCGATCCTCAATCCCCCCGACTGCCCGGTGGTGAAGGAGGGCGACAAGACGATCGTCGTCTGCGCACCCGGGACCGAATCGGGTGCGCGCCTCCCGCTCCCCGACTGGGGCCCGCCCGACCGGCCCGTCGCCTCCAACCCGAACATGACCGCGATCCGTGCCCTCGAGCTCGATGGCACGCCCTGCGCCGCGACGCAGCGCGGCTGCCAGTCCGGTTTCGGCCCGCCGATCGCCCCGCTCGTCGCTGGCGCGGTCGCGCTCGCCAAAAGCGCGTTTGCGAAGAAACCCGACAAGACCGGCCGCATCGCGATCGACCTGACGGATCCGGCACCCCCGGCCCCCGCCAGGCCATAACCCGCCCCGTCATCCTGACGAAAGTCAGGACCCAGAGCCAAACCGCGCAACGCTCGCGGCCCTGGGTCCCGGGTCAAGCCCAGGATGACGGAAGGGAGGGGCCGTCATCCCCACCCACAACCCCGTCATCCTGACGAAAGTCAGGATCCAGAGCCACACAGCGCAGCCATCCGCCACCCTGGATACTGACCTTCGTCAGGATGACGGCGGCGGAGGCCATCACCCCACCCCCTAAATTACCCCAGAATATGCATCCACAACGGCTGGCCAACCAGACTCTGCGACCCCCGCAGTTTCTCCAGCGCCTGCGCGACAGACCGTTCCGGCCCCTCATGAGTCACGATCGCGACGAGCACGCTGCCGTCCGCCATCGCGCCGCGCTGGATCAGGCTCTCGATCGAGACGCCCGCGTCGCGCATCGCCGCGGCGATCTCGGCCAACACGCCGACCCGGTCCGCGACCGTGAAACGCAGATAGGCGCGGCCCCGCCGCTCGCCGCTGTCCGCGGTCGCCGCCGCGACCAGCGACGCCGCCGGCATCGCATAGGGGGGTCCGTATTCGCCGCGCGCGATGTCGATCAGGTCCGCGACCACCGCGCTCGCGGTCGGCCCGTCGCCCGCGCCCGCGCCCTGGAACAGCAGCCGCCCGACGAAATTGCCCTCCGCGACCACCGCGTTCAGCGACCCCGTGACGTGCGCGAGCGGATGGTCGACCGGCACCAGATGCGCATGCACGCGCTGGAACAGCCCGTCCGGCCCGTCCTCCGCCAGCCCGAGCAGCCGCACGCGGTAGCCCAAAGCCGCCGCCTCGGCGATGTCCGCGCCCAGCAGGTGCCGGATGCCGCTCGCCGCCACCGTGTCGAACGCCGGCCGCGTCCCGAACGCGATCGAGGCGAGGATCGACAGCTTGTGCGCGGCATCCACCCCGTCGATGTCGAAGCTCGGATCCGCCTCGGCAAAGCCCAGCGCCTGCGCCTCGGCGAGGATCTCGGCGAAATCGCGCCCTTCCGCCTCCATCTTGCTCAGGATGAAATTGCACGTCCCGTTGAGGATGCCATAGACGCGCCCGATCGCGTTAGCCGCCGCGCCCTCGCGCAGCCCCTTGATCACCGGGATCCCGCCCGCGACTGCCGCCTCGAACTTCAGTGCGACGCGCGCCGCCTCCGCCGCGGTCGCCAGCTCATAGCCGTGATGCGCGAGCATCGCCTTGTTCGCGGTGACGAACGACTTGCCCGCGGCGAGCGTCGAGCGCGCGAGCGTCAGCGCGGGGCCGTCCGATCCGCCGATCAGCTCGACGACGACATCGACGTCGGCCTGCTGCGCCAGCGCGGTGGTATCGTCGACCCAGGCGAACCGCGTCAGATCGACGCCGCGATCCTTGTAGCGGTCGCGCGCCGACACCGCGACGACCTCGATCGCGCGCCCGGCCCGTCTGGCGATCAGCTCGCGGTTCGCGTCGAGCAGCCGGATGACGCCGCCCCCCACGGTTCCCAGGCCCGCCAGTCCCACGCGCAACGCTTCGCTCATCGTCTTCCTTTCGCCAAACCCGCGCGAAGACCTAGGGTCCGACGGCCAATCCCGCAATCAGGATGACGAACCCGTCCGGCCGCCCTATCTGGTCCCGCATGACCGGCCGCTTCGATCACCTGCCCAACCGCCGCGCGATCATCGATCGCCGCGCGGTCGCCGACACCATCGCCGCGCTGGACGAGACCGATCCGGTCGCGCTCGGCCGCCAGGCGACGATCCTGCTCAAGGCCGCGCTCGACGCGGGCCGGGTCGAGGTCGCCAAGCGGCTCGCCGAACATCCCAGCCGCGGGCTCGAGGTATCGAGCGCGCAGGCCTATCTGACCGACCAGCTGCTCCGCCTGCTGTTCGATTTCACCACCACCCGGCTGCACCCCGCGCCCGCCCCAACCCCCGACGACAGGCTCACGCTGATCGCGGTCGGCGGCTATGGCCGCGGCGAGATGGCGCCGCATTCGGATGTCGATATCGGCTTCCTCACGCCCGGCAAGCAGACCCCGCGGGTCGAGCGCATCATCGAATCGATGCTCTACACGCTCTGGGATCTCGGGCTGAAGCTCGGCCAGTCCAGCCGCTCGCTCGACGAGATGATCCGCCAAGCCAAGGCCGACATCACCGTCCGCACCGCCTTGCTCGAGGCGCGCTACGTCACCGGCGACATGGATCTCTACGAAGAGGCGTCGCGCCGGTTCAAGGCCGAGGTGCAGGCGGATACCGCGCGCGCGTTCATCGCCGACAAGCTCGTCGAGCGCGATCTGCGCCACCGCAAGATGGGCGACACGCGCTATGTCGTCGAACCCAATGTCAAGGAGGGCAAGGGCGGCCTGCGCGATCTCCACGCGCTTTTCTGGATCGGCAAGTACATCTACGACGTCCAGCGCGCGGCGCAGCTCGTCGATGTCGGGTTGTTCACAAAGGCCGAATATCGCCTCTTCCACCGCGCCGACAATTTCTTCCAGGCGGTCCGCTGCCACCTCCACAGCATCACCGGTCGCGCCGAGGACCGGCTGACCTTCGACGTCCAGCGCGAGATCGCCGATCGAATGCGCTTCTCCGACCGTCCGGGCAAGCCGAAGGTCGAACGCTTCATGCACTTCTACTTCCTCCAGGCGAAGACCGTCGGGGACCTCACCGGCGTCTTCCTTGCGCATCTCGACGAGAAGTTCGCCGCGCGCGGCCGCCGCTTCGGGCTGCCGACGATCCGCCGCAGCCCGCGCCGCCTGAACGGCTTCGTCCTCGATCGCGGCCGGCTGGCGCTGCCCGACGACGACTTCTTCCGTGCAAGTCCGGTCCGGCTGATCGAGATCTTCCAGCTCGCCGACCGCAACACGCTCGAGATCCACCCGCTCGCGATGCGCGCGGCCGCACGCGACGTGAAGCTGGTCGACGACATCCGCGACGACCCCACCGCCAACGCGCTGTTCCTCGACGTCTTGAGCTCGCCGCGCGATCCCGAACTCGTCCTGCGCTGGATGAACGAGACCGGCGTGTTCGGCCGCTTCGTGCCCGATTTCGGCCGCGTCGTCGCGCAGATGCAGTTCGACATGTACCATCACTACACCGTCGACGAGCACACGATCCGCGCGCTCGGCCTGCTCGCGCGGATCGAGAATGGCGCGCTTCGGGAGGACCATCCGCTCGCCAGCGCGATCTTCCGCCAGATCGTCTCGCGCCGCGTGCTCTATGTCGCGGTACTGCTCCACGACATCGCGAAGGGGCGCGGCGGCGATCATTCGATCCTCGGCGCGGAGGTCGCACAACGCCTCTGCCCGCGCTTCGGGCTGAGCGCGGCGGAGACCGAGACCGTGGCCTGGCTCGTCCGTTGGCACCTGCTGATGTCCGCGACCGCGTTCAAGCGCGACCTGTCGGACTTCAAGACGATCCTCGATTTCTGCGACGTCGTGCAGAGCCCCGAGCGACTGCGGCTGCTGCTGATCCTCACCATCGTCGATATCCGCGCGGTCGGGCCGGGCGTCTGGAACGGCTGGAAGCGCCAGCTGCTCGGCGACCTCTATGAATCCGCCGAGGAGGTGCTCCGGCTCGGCCACAAGCAGAAGGGCCGCGCCGAACGGATCGCCGCCAAGCACGAGACGCTCCACGCCGATCTCGGCTGGAGCGACGCGGAGTTCGACGCGTTCGTCCGCCGCATGCCCGAGGCCTATTGGATCGCCGAGCCCGAGGACGTGCTCGTCCACAACGCGCGCTTCCTCGCCGGCACGGGCGACGCGCAGCTCGCGATCGACGCGCATGTCTATCCCGGCCGCGGCGCGACTCTGGTGACGATCTATGCCGCGGATCATCCCGGGCTCTTCTACCGCATCGCGGGCGCGATCCATGTCGCGGGGGGCAACATCATCGACGCGCGGATCCACACCACGCGCGACGGCATGGCGGTCGACAATTTCCTCGTCCAGGACCCGTTCGGCCGCCCGTTCGACGGCAGCGAACAGCTCGCCCGGCTCAAGACCGCGATCGAGGATGCGCTCGCTAACCGCGGCAAGCTCGCCGACCGGCTCGTCGCCAAGCCGCTCCCGCGCGCGCGCGCCGAGGCGTTCGAGATCGTCCCCAACGTGATGATCGACAACCGTGCCTCGAACCGCTTCACCGTGGTCGAGGTCAATGCGCGCGACCGGCCTGCGCTGCTCAACCAGCTCGCCAACGCGCTGTTCCAGTCGAAGGTGACGATCCACTCCGCGCATGTCGCGACGTACGGCGAACGCGCGGTCGACACCTTCTACATCACCGACCTGACCGGCGACTGCATCACCGCCGCCGCCCGGCTGAAGACGCTCGAACGCCGCCTGCTCGCGGCGGCGGCCGGCGAGGAACTCGACCTCGTCGCGTGATCTGACGTCAGCGACGGGCAGGATCGCCGTTCGGCGGCGGTCGCGACCGCGCCGCTGCCGAACGACGGATCAGGTTTACGCGGCGTCGTCCTCGCCGGTTCCGGCGGCGGGCCGCTCGAACCACGCCTCGACCGGCCCCGACAGCTTCAGCGTTAGGGGATTGCCGTTGCGATCGACCTTCTTGCCCAGCGCGACGCGGATCCAGCCTTCGGAAATGCAATATTCCTCGACGTCGTGGCGCACGCCGTCCTTGAATCGGATGCCGATCCCGCGTTCCAGCAGGTCCTGCTGAAAGAACGGGCTGCGATGGTTGGTCGACAGGCGATCCGGGGGCGTGTCGCCCGTCGCGGTCGGCTGTTCGGTTGCGGGTGTCTCTGGCGTGTCGGTCATGGTCGCGGCGTCTAGCGGCAACCGCCGCCGCAACGCCACAAAAAAGCGGCGCCGGGATAACCCCGACGCCGCCGCGTCCTTCGATCGGGTCGACAGGCCGACCGTCGAACTGACCTTAGCTACAGACCTGAACCTGGACCTGTTCGCCATAATAGGGGTCGGTCCGCCACTCGCTCCAGCACCGCGGACGATAGTCCTCGCGGTAATAGGTGCGCACCGGGGGGGCGTAATAGGCCACCGGCGGCGGCGCGTAATAGCCGCGGTCGTAATAGCGCGGACGATTGCTGCTCGCGATCGCGGCGCCCACGCCCAGACCCAGGATGCCGCCAAGCACCGCCGCGCCCGCCGCATTGCCGCCGCCGCGGTGATGGTATCCACCCCAGCCGCCGCCCCGATATCCACGGCCCCAACGCTGCGCGTCGGCGGGGGCCGCCGCCGTCAACACGGTCGCGGCCAGCGCGACGCCAAGTCCTGCCTTCTTCATCAAACCGTTCATGTCGAACCTCCTGACATTCTACGCCGGTCGTCACGAGCCAAACGCATGAACCGCGACCGTGTTGCAGGTCATGCCCCACCCGGCCTGAACCGCGCCGGAATGCGTTGTTCACGCAGCGTTTAGCGAGACTTGGCGTACGGAAGCGTCAGCGGTCGTCGCGGTATTTCATTTCGAGAAAGCGCCCGCGCGTCGCGAGGCTGTCGAGGTCGGTTTCGGCGAGCCGCGCCGTCATCTCGCCGATTTCGCGTTCGATCAGCGACAGCCCGGCGACCAGTTCCGCGTCGGGCGTCCGCCCGTTGCGCGACGTCGTCCGAAGCGACGCGGGGACCTTCTCGTAATCCTTCACAAATGCGGGCAATTGCTCGCCGACCAGCTTGCGCACCTCGATCGCCTCGGGTGCATCATCGGCAAAGCGCGCGAGCTGCGGCGCGAGCGTCTCGAGCCGCAGGCCGATCCGGTCGACCAGCGGGATCGCGGGTGCGGGCAAGGCGGGACGTTGCGCCTCCAGCCAGCGTTCGGTCTGCGCCGGCAGTCCCTTGATCTCGACCGACGCGAGCCGCTCGGGCGTCGGCGCGCGGTCCGCGGGCCACACCGCCAGCAGCACCGTCGCCGCGACCAGCAACGCCATCACCAGCATCGCCCCACCGATCCCCAGCGGCGCGATCCACCCGATCACCATCGCCGAGATGAGGATCACCGCGTCGGCCACCACGATCCGCGTCAGCCGCTTGCCGATCGCCTGCGTCTGGCGCGCGCGTCCTCTCGACGGCGCGCGCGGAACGATGGCGCCCGTCCGGTCGTCCGAGATCCGCGACCAGGAGGCGCGGGCGCTCGCGATGGCGTCGTCGACTTCGCTCACGCCCTACATCGCCTCCAGCTTGAACGCGCTCGGCGACGGTCCGCCCAATTGCCCCTGCGTCGCGCCTTCCGCCCGCGCGATATACCCGCGCGACTTGTCGACCTCGTTCGACAGCGCGCCGACCGTCGTCTTCATGCTGTCGAGCGCCTTCAGCTTGAACACGTCGATCGCATCCATCGTGTCGTAGATGTTCTGGAACGCGCGTTGCAGCGTCTCGAGCGGGATCGTTGCCGATGCCGCCTGTTCGTGGATCTGCGCGGTCTGCGACTTCAGCAGCTTGCCGGTCGAATCGATGATGTTCGCGGTCGTCGTGTTAAGCGCGGTGATCTGCTCCAGCACCAGCTTCTGGTTGGTCAGCGCCTGCGCCACCGTCACTGCGGTGCGCAGCGCGGACACGGTCGTGGTCGAGGCGCGATCGACGCCCTTCACCAGCTCGACATTGTTCTTCTTGACCAGATCGAGCGCGAGATAACCCTGCACGGTGACCGCCATCTGCGTCAGCAGATCCTGCGTGCGCTGGCGCGTATAGAACAACGCCGTCTCGCGGATCGCCTTGGCCTTGGCCGGATCGCTATGATCGAGCTCGTTCGCGACGTCCTCGAGCTTCGCGTCCATCGTCTTCGACAGATGGATCATCTGCTCGAGCCGACCCATCGCCGCCCAGAGATTCGCGCGCTCGGTGTCGATCGCGGCATTGTCCATCAGCAGCTCGTCCTTGCCCGACGACAGGCTCTTCAGGATCTGCGCGATGTGAGTCTGCGACGATTTATAGCCGTCGAAATAATTGCGCACCTTGCCACCGAACGGGATGATCCCGAACAGCTTCTGCGGCGCGGTGAGGTTGCCCTTCTTGCCCGGATCGAGATCCTCGACGACGCGGCGCAGCTCGGCCAGATCCTTGCCGACGCCCGTTTCCTGATCCATCGCCTTGACCGGGCGATCGAGGAACCGGTTCGACTGGCCCGCCGCCTCGCGGATTTCCTTGGCGCCCATCGCGGTGATCGCGTCGACGCGCTTGCCGAATTCGGGCGAATTCACGTCCTGCGCGACGAGATCGGTGACGAACCCCGACACGCGCTCGTCGAGCTGCGACTTCACGCCGGCATCGACGGGCACCAGCCCGGCGGCCTTGGCGGCGGCGACGGTCGGCACCGGATCGGGCGGCGTCAGCACCAGGCTCGGCTCAGTCAGCGTTTCCGGGGTCGTGGCCATCAAGTGTCTCCGTTCGATAGCGCATGGTGGCTGCAACCCGCGCCGCGTTCAAGTGGCGTATATAGATAATACACCCCGCTTGCCAACCGCTGCGTGGAACCAGGGAGGGGCGTCGGCGGCTTTGTCCCCATATTCCAGGAGACACAGCATGCGCGCCATCGGCTACACCACCTCGCTCCCGATCGACGATCCGCAGTCGCTCGTCGATCTCGACCTGCCCAAGCCCGAAGCGACCGACCGCGACCTGCTTGTCGCAGTGAAGGCGGTGTCGGTAAACCCGGTCGACACCAAGATCCGCCAGCGCCGCGCGGATCCCGATGGCACGCCGCAGGTGCTCGGCTGGGACGCGGCCGGGACCGTCGTCGCGGTCGGCGATGCGGTGACCGGGTTCGCGGTCGGCGATGCCGTCTTCTATGCAGGCGCGATCGACCGGCCGGGCACCAACGCCGAATATCACCTCGTCGACGACCGCATCGTCGGCCACAAGCCGCAGTCGCTCGACTGGGCGCAGGCGGCGGCGCTGCCGCTGACGTCGATCACCGCGTGGGAAACGCTGTTCGATCGGCTCGACGTGCGCAAGCCGGTGCCCGGTGCGGCGAACGCGATCCTGATCATCGGCGGCGCGGGCGGAGTCGGCTCGATCGCGATCCAGCTCGCGCGGCAACTCACCGACCTGACCGTGATCGCTACCGCCTCGCGCGACGAAACGCGCAGCTGGGTCGAGGATCTCGGCGCGCATCACGTGATCGATCACCGCAAGCCGCTCGCCGACCAGGTCGCGGCGCTCGGGCTCGGCGCGCCGGGCTTCGTCTTCTCGACGACGCATACCGACGAGCATGTCGCCGAGATCGCGACGCTGATCGCGCCGCAGGGCCGGCTCGCGCTGATCGACGATCCCGAGACGCTCGATATCAGCCCGCTCAAGCAGAAGTCGATCTCGGTCCATTGGGAGCTGATGTACACGCGCTCGCTGTTCCAGACCACGGACATGGCCGAACAGGGCCGCATCCTCGACGAGGTCGCGCGGCTGGTGGATGCGGGCACGGTGCGGACGACGCTGGCGGAGAATTTTGGGCGGATCGACGCGGCCAACCTGCGCAAGGCGCACGCGCGGATCGAGAGCCACACGGCGAAGGGGAAGATTGTGCTCGAGGGATTCTGAGTCCTACGTCGGAGCCATCTCTCCCGCTTCTTACCACCCCGGCGAAGGCCGGAGCCCAATTGGGGAACAGTAGTAACAGCTGGCAGCGCATCATCATTGCCACCCTTCCAGTTGGGCCCCGGCCTCCGCCGGGGTGGGGCGACTAAGCTACGATCTGCTTCTTCCTGTTCCCCCGCGAACGCGGGGGCCCAGGAGCCAAACCCGGTGTCATTTGTTACCCTGGACCCCCGCCTTCGCGGGGGAACATTGGTTCAGCGGGAGGCGAATGACTTGCCGAATGAGACTGGCGCGCCGCCCAGCACAATATACGCTGCCCGCCATGCTCCGCCCGCTGATCCTCGCGCTCGCCCTCCTCCCCGCGGCCGCCACGAATCGCCCGCCGCCCGCCGACCCGCTTACCGCGACAATCCACACCGAAGACGCCGACCGCTTCGCCGCGCTCTTCGCCAGAACCAAGGGCAAGCCCACCGCCGCGCAACTCAAACGCGACTATCTCGACAAGGGCAGCGTCGCGATCGGCGTCTTCACCCCCGGCCGGATCGGCGACGCCGATACGCTCGCGCGCGCGATCGCCGCCAACCCCACCCGCTACGCGCAGGCGATCAAGACCTGCCTCCCCGCCGCCAAGGCCGCCGCCGCCGCCGCCGATCTCCGATCGATCTATCTCGGTCTCCGCGGCGCGCTCCCCGACGCGAAACTTCCGCAGGTCTATATAGTCTTCGGCGCGAACAGCTCGGGCGGCACCGCCAAGCCCGGCGCGCAGGTGCTCGGCCTCGAAGTCCTCTGCCGCATCTCCCCGACCCCGGAAAAACTGCGCCAGACGCTCCGCCATTTCTTCGCGCACGAGACGGTGCACGCGATCCAGGAGGATGCCGGCATGACGCTCGCCCGCGATCCCCTGCTTACCGCGATCCTCGTCGAGGGCGCCGCGGACTTCATCGCGCAACTTGTCACCGGCGAGGAGCCCGACACCGCCCGCGCCGCCTGGGCAACCCCGCGCGAGGCCGAGCTCTGGCGCCAAATGCAGGCCGACATCGCGCTCACCCGCAGCCTGACCGACAAGGACAACCCGGACGAGGGCTCACCCGAAGCCAAGGCCTATGCCCGCTGGGTCGGCAATTACAGCACGCCCCCCGCCGGATGGCCGCCCGAGCTCGGCTACTGGATGGGGCTGCGAATCTGGCAGCGTTATTACGCCGCCGCACCCGACAAGCACGCCGCGCTCAGGGCGATGCTGGCGGTACGCGATCCGCGCGCCATTCTTGCGGCCGGAGCATACAAGCGCCGCCCCCCGTCATCCTGACGAAAGTCAGGATCCAGGGTAACAAGCGCGGACCTACGTGGCTCCGGGTCCTGACTTTCGTCAGGATGACGGGACGGCCCGTGAGTCTCGAAACCCGCCCGGTCTTCCCGCGGCGCAACAATTACGCTATGGCGCGCGCCAACCCCGTTCCTCGTTTCAAGAGAATACATTCATGAGCCTCCGCAACGTGGCGATCATTGCGCACGTCGATCACGGCAAGACGACGCTGGTCGACCAGCTCTTCCGCCAGTCCGGCACCTTCCGCGACAACCAGCGCGTCGAAGAGCGCGCAATGGATTCGAACGACCTCGAAAAGGAGCGTGGCATCACCATTCTCGCCAAGCCGACCTCGGTCGACTGGACGCCTCCCGGCGAGAGCGAGAGCATCCGCATCAACATCGTCGACACGCCCGGCCACGCCGATTTCGGCGGCGAAGTCGAGCGCATCCTGTCGATGGTCGACGGCGTCGTCCTGCTGGTCGATTCGTCGGAAGGCGCGATGCCGCAGACCAAGTTCGTCACCGGCAAGGCGCTGGCACTCGGCCTCAAGCCGATCGTCGTCGTCAACAAGGTCGATCGTAACGACGCGCGCATCCAGGAAGTGCTCGACGAAGTGTTCGATCTGTTCGTGTCGCTCGACGCGAACGACGACCAGCTCGATTTCCCCGTGCTCTACGCCTCGGGCCGCAACGGCTATGCCTCGACCGACATGGACGCGCGCGAAGGCACGCTGATCCCGATGTTCGAGACGATCGTGAAGCACGTGCCGCCGCCCAAGGTCGAAGTCGCCGGCGTGCCCTTCACCTTCCTCGTCACGCTGCTCGACCGCGATCCGTTCCTCGGCCGCGTCCTCACCGGTCGCGTCAATTCGGGTACCGTGAAGACCAACCAGGCGATCCACGCGCTCGATAACGACGGCAAGATCATCGAGACCGGCCGTGCATCGAAGATCATGTCGTTCCGTGGCCTCGACCGCGTGCCGGTCGACGAAGCCAAGGCCGGCGACATCATCTCGCTCGCAGGGCTTTCGGTCGCGACCGTCGCTGACACGATCGCCGACATCACGGTGACCGAGCCGCTGCACGCGCAGCCGATCGATCCCCCCACGCTGTCGATGCGTTTTGCCGTGAACGATTCGCCGATGGCGGGCCGTGAGGGCAGCAAGGTGACGAGCCGCATGATCCGCGAGCGCCTGTTCCGCGAAGCCGAGTCGAACGTCGCCGTGAAGGTGACCGAGGCGGCCGACAAGGACAGCTTCGAAGTCGCCGGTCGTGGCGAGCTTCAGCTGGGCGTGCTGATCGAGACGATGCGCCGCGAGGGCTTCGAGCTCGGCATTTCGCGTCCGCGCGTGCTGTTCGGCGAGGACGAGGATGGCAAGAAGACCGAGCCGTACGAGACCGTCATCATCGACGTCGACGAGGAGCATTCGGGCACCGTCGTCGAGAAGATGAACATCCGTAAGGCCGAACTGACCGACATGCGTCCGTCGACCGGCGGCAAGACCCGCATCACCTTCTCGGCGCCGAGCCGCGGGATGATCGGCTATCATGGCGAATTCCTGTCCGACACGCGCGGCACGGGGATCATGAACCGGCTGTTCGAGAAGTATGGTCCGCACAAGGGCCAGATCGAAGGCCGCAAAAACGGCGTTCTGATCTCGAACGGGTCGGGCGAAGCGAACAACTACGCCCTCGGTCCGCTCGAAGAGCGCGGCATCCTGTTCGTGGGTCACGGCGAGGCACTCTATGAGGGCATGATCGTCGGCGAGAACGCCAAGCCGGACGACCTCGAGGTCAACCCGATGAAGACCAAGGCGCTGACCAACTTCCGCGCGAGCGGTGGCAAGGACGACCAGGTTCGCCTGTCCCCGCCAAAGCGTGCGACGCTGGAGCAGGCGATCGCCTACATCGACGACGACGAGATGGTCGAAGTCACGCCGAAGTCGATCCGTCTGCGCAAGCGCTTCCTCGACGCGAACGAGCGCAAGCGGGCGAGCCGGGCTAAGCAGAGCGCCTGAGGCCGGCACGGCGAAGCCGGCTGAGCCTCAGGCGCTCGGCCGGCCTCGCTCAGGCGAGGTCCGACGACACGGCTTTGCCGGGTCGCGCCGCGGACACGAAAAAGGCCGGAGGGAAACCTCCGGCCTTTTTCGTGTCCAGCTCAGCGCACAAGCCCTACCCCAGGATAGCCGCCGCCCGATCCGCCAGCCGCGCAATCGCCGCGCGGTGGATCCCGCGCGTGCTCGCGACGACTCCAAAGGCCTGCGGGCGCGGCTTGTTGAACACCAGCGGGATCCCGACCGCGTCGGTCACCGCCGCCCCGGCCTCGCTCGCGACCAGCGCGGCGGCGGCGATGTCCCACTCATTCCCCCAGCGCAGCGTCGCCACCAGATCAGCGCGGTCGGCCGCGACCATCGCGATCCTCAGCGCGATCGAGTTGGGTTTCTCGACCACCGCCAGATCGCGATCCGCCTTGGGCAGCGCATCGGTCGGCACACGCGATCCCGGAAGGTCGACGCGGTCGCCAGCACGCAACGCGGCACCGTTGAGCGTCGCGCCCTGCCCCAGCGCCGCCGACCAGATCTCGCCCCGCGCCGGCGCATCGAGCACGCCGATCACCACGCGCCCGCGCTCGACCAGCGCGATCGACACGCACCAGCCCGGGCGTGCCCGGATATAGTCGCGCGTGCCATCGATCGGGTCGACGACCCAGAGCCGGTCGCGCGCGAGCCGCGCAGGATTGTCGGCGGTTTCCTCCGACAGCCAGCCGGCGTCGGGCAACAGCGCGGACAACCGCGCCTTCAACATCCGGTCGATATCGATATCGACCTCGCACACCGGGCTGCCCGGCGTCTTTTCCCAGCGTCTGAAATCGGTCCCGTACCGCGCGAGCGCCATCTGACCCGCCTCGGCGGCGATCGACTCGACGGCCTCGATCAGTTGGGCCCCATCACGCAGGGTCGGTTCAGCCACTCGCCACCGTCATGCCCTCGACGCGCAGCGTGGGCACGTTGATGCCATAGCGGAATTCAAGATCATTCGCGGGCGTCATCGCCAGGAACATGTCCTTGGCATTGCCCGCGATCGTGAACTCGGCGACCGGCCCGGTGATGACGCCGTTCTCGATCCGGAACCCCGCCGCACCGCGGCTATAGTCGCCGGTCACGCCGTTCGCGCCGCCGCCCATCAGCTCGGTGACATAGACGCCCGACACGATATCCTCGATCAGCGTCTCGGGCGGCATCGTGCCCGCTTCCATGAAGACGTTGCTCGTCGACACGCCCGGCGCGCCGTTGACGCCGCGCGCGGCATGGCCGGTCGGCTCGAGCCCCAATTGCCGTGCCGAGGCCGAATCGAGCAGCCAGCTTTCGAGCATGCCATGCTCGATGATCGCAGTCGGCGACACGGGCAGCCCCTCGCCATCGAACGGCCGCGACCGCAATCCGTAAGGCCGATGCGGATCGTCGCGGATCGTGATGCCATGCGCAAACACCTGCGAGCCAAGCGAATCGAGCAGGAAGCTGGTCTTGCGCGTGATCGCCTGCCCCGCGATCGCCGCGATCAGATGGCCGAGCAGCGAGCTGCCGACGCGCGGATCATAGACCACCGTCATCGGCCCGCTCGCGAGCCGGCCAGGATTGAGCCGCGCGACCGCCTGTTCGCCCGCGCGCTGCCCGATCGCCTCGGGCGATTCGAGATGCTCGCGGTGCCGCACGCTGTGATACGCATAGTCGCGCTGCATCGCGCCGCCCTCGCCCGCCAGCACGCTCGCCGACACGCCGTACGCGGTCGAGGCATAGGCGCCCGCGAACCCATGGCTGGTGGCCAGCGCCCACACGCTGCTCGATGCGCTCGCGCCGCCGCCCTCGCTGTTCGTCACGCCGGCAACCGCACGCGCCGCATCCTCAGCAGCCGTCGCGGCATCGCGGAGCTGCTCGGGCGAGACCACGCCATCGTCGGCAAGCCCCAGCATCGGCGGCAGGCCGTGCAGCAACCGGCTTTCGGGCGCCAGGCCGGCCCAGGCATCCTCGGGGGCCTCGCGCGCCATCGCCACCGCGCGTGCGGCGAGCGCGTCCATCGCCGCGGACGACAGGTCGGAGGTCGAGACGCTCGCCGATCGTTTGCCGACGAACACGCGCAACCCCAGGTCCTCGCTCTCCGACCGACCGATATCCTCGAGCTTGCCGAGGCGGATCGAGACGTCGAGCGAGGCGTCGGCCGCAAAGACTGCGTCGGCGGCGTCGGCGCCGGCGGCCTTCGCGCGCGCTACGATGTCATGGGCGCGGTCGCGGGCTTGGTCGGGTGTAAGCATCCCGACGATCTAGGGTCACACACTCGTGCCGACAACCACGCAGGCGAGGAAGATCAGCAACCCCGTGAAGCGGTTGGCGCGGAATCGGGCGAGCGCACCGGCGCCGTCGTCCGCGCGCAGCGTCGCGACCTGCCACCCCAGATGCAGCGCCGCGGGGACCAGCGCGGCGATCGCGAGCGGATCGGGACGAATCGACCAGAACGCCGCCGCCCAGAAGAGGATCGCGATCGCATAGAAGATCCCGACCCCCGCCTTGACGTGGCGCCCCATCCGCAAGGCGGACGACCGGATGCCGATCATCGCATCGTCCTCGCGGTCCTGCAGCGCATAGATCGTGTCATAGCCGATCACCCACGCGATCGACCCCGCATAGAGCAGCCACATCGGCAGCGTCAGCGCGCCGGCGATGTCGCTCCACCCGACCAGCAACGCCCAGCTGAACACCAGCCCGAGCCATGCCTGCGGCCACCAGGTGATGCGCTTCATGAACGGATAGGCGGCGACCGGCGCCAGACTCGCCAGCGCGACGATCGCGGCGAGCGGCGTCAGCTGCAGCAGTACGACGAGACCGACGAGCGCGAGCATGCCCAGCCAGATCCAGGCCAGCCGCAGCGAGACGAGCCCGCTCGGGATCGGTCGCGCGCGCGTCCTTGCGACCTGCGCGTCGAGATCGCGGTCGACGATGTCGTTGAACACGCAGCCCGCCCCGCGCATCGCGATACTGCCGAGCAGGAACCACGCGATCAGGTCCCACCGCGCCCACGCCCCGCCCGCGAGCGCGATCCCCCACGCGCCGGGCCAGAACAGCAGCCACCAGCCGATCGGCCGGTCGAACCGCGCGAGCAGCGCCAGCCCGCGCAGCGTCGGCGGCAGCCGCGCGACCAGACCGCGATGTTCGCTGTCGGGAACGATGTCCGGCGGGGTCGGGCTGGTCTGCATGCCGCGGGGCGTAGGAAGACGGCGTTTGGCGCGCAAGCCCGCAGCGGCTAGGATCACGCCGGTGTCGCGTTCGAGCCCCCTTGCATGATCGGCCTGTCGGTCGCGGTCGGCCGTTTCGTCGAGGCGCTTTTCTGGGGCATCTTTCGCGTGGCAGGCGCGGTCGCGGGCATGCTGATCCTCGGCGTCGCGGTCGCCATCCTGGTGTGGGTCGTCGCCCGCAAACTCTGGTCCCGCCGCTAAGCTAATCCTCCCCCGCTAGGGGGAGGTGGCAGGCGAAGCCTGACGGAGGGGGCGGAAACGCAACAGAGGTGACCCCTTCCTCCCCCTCCGTCGCCTACGGCGCCACCTTCCCCTGGCGGGGGAGGATCAGGCGAGGCCGAAACGCCCTCCCCGTCACCGACCGGATTTGCTAGGGCTTCCGCCATGCCTGCAACCCCAGCCTGGCCGCCGCAATCCACGCCGCGGCTGTTCGTCGACACCCCGCTCAGCCCCGGCCCGCTGCCGATCGACGGTCCCGCCGCGCATTATCTCGCGGGCGTCATGCGGCTGAAGATCGGCGATCCGGTCAAGCTGTTCGACGACCGCACCGGCGAATGGCTCGCCACCGCGACCAGCGTCGGCAAGCGCGATCTCGTCCTCGACGTCACCGAATTGCTGCGCGAACGCGAGGCGGTACCCGATCTGTGGCTCTGCGCCGCACCGCTCAAGAAGGGCCGGGTCGACTGGCTCGCGGAAAAGGCGTGCGAGCTCGGCGTCGGCCGGCTCGTCCCCGTCGTCACGCGCCGCACCGTCGTCGACAAACCCAATACCGAGCGGCTGACCACGCACATGATCGAGGCGGCCGAGCAATGCGGCCGCACCGCGCTGCCCAAGGTTGCCGAGCCCGTCAAACTCACCGCGCTGCTGCGCGACTGGCCGGCGGAGCGCACGCTGTTCTTCGCGGACGAGACCGGCGGTGCGCCCGCTTTGGCGGCGATGCGCGCGCGTCCGGGCCCTGCGGCGATCCTGATCGGTCCCGAAGGCGGGTTCGACGCGGACGAGCGCGCGGCGATTCGCGCGCATCCGCAGGCGGTCGGCATCGGCCTCGGCCCGCGCATCCTGCGCGCGGAGACCGCGGCGGCCGCGGCGGTCGCGCTCTGGATGGCGGCGGCAGGCGACTGGACCGCTGACATATCAACGACTTGACCCATAAGGCGGCGGCCCGGATCGCCGGCGGGACGACATTGCTACCGACCGGTCCGAATCCCCTCTAGCACGCTCGTTCATCGACGCGTAAGGCGCGGCGATGACGAGCAATACCGCCCCCGCAAAGACCAGCCCGACGATCGAGTCGCGCGACCAGCTGATCGCGAGCTTCGCGCGTGGCGAGAAACCCAAGGACCGCTGGCGGATCGGCACCGAGCACGAGAAATTCGTGTACGCGAAGGACGACCATCACGCGCCGTCCTATACCGAGGCGGGCGGCATCCGCGCGCTGCTCGGCGAGCTCGAGCAGCATGGCTGGGCGCCGGTGCTCGAGCGCGGCCCCGACGGCACCGAGAACGTGATCGCGATGACCGGCGCGGACGGCAGCATCAGCCTCGAGCCCGCGGGCCAGTTCGAGCTGTCGGGCGCGCCGCTCGACAACCTGCACGAGACCTGCGCCGAGACCGGCCGCCATCTCGAACAGGTCAAGGCCGCGGGCGAGAAGCTCGGCATCGGCTTCCTCGGGCTCGGCATGTGGCCCGACAAGACGCGCGCCGAGCTGCCGATCATGCCCAAGGGGCGCTATGCGATCATGCTGCGGCACATGCCGCGCGTCGGCAGCATGGGGCTCGACATGATGCTGCGGACCTGCACGATCCAGGTGAACCTCGATTATGCGTCCGAGGCGGACATGGTGAAGAAGTTCCGCGTCGGGCTCGCGCTCCAGCCGCTGGCGACCGCGCTGTTCGCCAATTCGCCCTTCACCGAGGGCAAGCCCAATGGCATGCTGTCGTACCGCAGCCATATCTGGTCCGACACCGATCCGCACCGCACCGGCATGCTGCCCTTCGTGTTCGAGGACGGCTTCGGCTATGACCGCTACACCGACTATGCGCTCGATGTGCCGATGTACTTCGTCTACCGCGAGGGCAAATATATCGATGCGGCGGGGCTCAGCTTCCGTGATTTCCTGAAGGGCGAGCTCAGCGTCCTGCCCGGCGAAAAGCCGACGCTCGACGACTGGACCGACCATCTCTCGACCGCCTTCCCGGAGGTGCGGCTGAAGACCTTCCTCGAGATGCGCGGCGCCGATGGCGGGCCGTGGAACCGGATCTGCGCGCTCCCCGCGCTCTGGGTCGGGCTGCTCTACGACCAGGGCGCGCTCGATGCCGCCTGGGATCTGGTCAAGGACTGGACGATCGACGAACGCCAGTCGCTGCGCGATTCTGTCCCGAAGCTGGGCCTCGACGCGCCGATCGCGGGGGGTGGCCGCCTGCGCGACATCGCCGGCGCGGTGCTCGACATCGCCGGTGCGGGCCTGTCGGCGCGCGCGCGCCTCAACCAGGCGGGCGACAACGAGACCGGCTTCCTCGACCCGCTGCGCGAGATCGTCCGCTCGGGCAAGGTCCCGGCCGAGCTGCTGCTCGACAAGTATAACGGCGCCTGGGACAAGGACGTCGCAAACGTGTATGAGGAAACCCGGTTCTAGCGCATCATGCCGGGGGGCAAGGATGGTCGATCACCCGACGCAGATCACCGACAGGATCGAAGCAGCTCGGAACCTCTTGGTGCGGCTGTCCGTCGGTATCGCTCACCCCGCCGGACCGACGGACCGCCGATATCAACGCCCCACGCCGCGTTCGTGCGCCCAGACGATCGCGGCGCTCCGCCGGTTGACGCCGATCTTCGCGTAGAGCCGCGCGACATGGTTGCGCACCGTGTTGCGCGACAGCGCGAGCCGTTCCGAGATCGCCGCGTCATCGAGGTCCTGGCATATCAGCTCCAGCACCTCGCGCTCGCGCTTGCTGAGTTCGACCGTCGCTGCGGCGGAACCCGTCGCGGTGCGGGGATTTCGCAGGGTCGCCAGCTTGTCCATGATCGACCGGCTCAACCAGTTCGCGTCCTTCATCACCGCGTCGATCGCTTCGACGAGTTCGAGCTCCCCGCGTCGCCGGGCCGAGATGTCCTGGTACAGCCACAGCACGCACGGCGTTCCGTCGACGCTGATCCGTTCGGCGGACACGAGGCAGTCGAGCGCCTCGCCGGCCTTGTGCAGGAGTTGCACGTCGCGGCCGCGGAAGCCACCATGCTCGCCGATCTCGGTCTCGAGCTCTTCGCGCTGGCCCGCGTCGTTCCACAGCTGGAGATCGTCGGCGATGCGGCCGATCACGGCGCGGTCGGCATAGCCGGTCAGCGCCTTGAACGCGGCGTTCACCTGGACGATGCGGTTGTCCCGGCCTTCGGTCACGACCATCGCGACCGGCGCCATCTCGAACACCGACGCAAAGTGGCGTTCGCTCGCCTTCAGCGCATGTTCCGCGCGCCTACGCGGTTCGAGGTCGGCGAAGGTGAACAACAGGCAGTCCTGGTTGGCGAGCTCGATCGGTTGCCCGGCAAGGATGACGAGCGTCGTCGTCCCGTCGGCAAGCGGCAACTCGGCCTCGAGCTGGGGGATCGTCTCGCCGGACGCGACGCAGTCCCGGACGAACGCCTTGCGGTCGACATCTGCCAGAAAGTCGAAATCGAACAGTGTCTTGCCGACGATCCAGTCGCGCTCATAGCCTGACAGGTCGAGAAAGCCCTGATTGACGAGCACGTAACGCTGGTCGGCGATGCGGATGATGAGCGCGGGCGCGGGATTGGCGTGGAACATCGCCTCGAACCGGGCTTCCGCGTCGAACCGTTCGGAGACGTCGTTGATGACCAGGCCCAGGCAATCGGGTTCGCCGCCATCCTCGTCCATGACGATGTCGCGCACCTGATGGACCCACCGGGGCTCATCGGCGTCGACAGGCGTGACCTCGACGATCAGATCGGGAAAGCTCTCGCCCGCGAGCAGCCGCATCAGCGGATACTCCCGGCGCGGCAGCTTGCGGTGGTCGCGGTAGCGGAGCTGGAAGCGCGTGGCATAGTCGTCGGCGGTCTGCCCGAGATCCTCCACGCGCCTGACCCCGTGCATCTGCAATGCGGCGGGGTTGGCGCTGAGGATCGTCCCGGTCGGATCCATGAGGATCACGCCCTCGAGCAGCCCCGTCATCAGCTGTTCGAGATGGTGCAGCGTCGGGGCATGCAGCGGTTTCGGGGGCGTGTCGGTCATGCCGGTTCAGCGCCCCGCAGCGCATCGGGTTCCGCCGCGCGCGGTACAGCTCTACCAACGCCGCTGGTGCGTGCGCACCAATTTCCAAATCGCTGGAAATTGTGCGGACTGAACGGATCCCGGCTTCAGGGTGTTGAGGCACCTGTACCCATATTGTCCAGGAGCCCTATCATGAACCTCATCATCCTTCTCGTCGTCGGCGGTCTTATCGGCTGGGTCGCCAGCATGATCATGCGGACCGATGCACAGCAGGGCGTCTTCCTCAACATCGTCGTCGGCATCGTCGGCGCGCTGCTCGCAGGCGTCCTCATCACGCCACTGATCGGTGGTGCTTCGATCATGGACGGCGCGCTCAACATCCAGTCGATCCTGATCTCGCTGGTCGGCGCGGTCATCCTGCTCGCGATCGTCAACATGTTTCGCCGCGGCGCGGTTCGCTGAGCGTAACGGAGGGCGGCGCACCCGCGTCGCCCTTCACCCTGCCCGACACGCGCGCGCGCCCAAGGCCCGTGCGGATCTCCGTGATATCGGCGGGGGTCGACGCCGGCATCGCCGTCGCGGGCCGCGCAGCGAGCGGACCGACCGTCGGCGGTGCTAACACCCCCATTCTTCCGCGCGACGCCTTCGCATTCAGGCGGATTAACGCGATGGGAACGATGTCGGCGGTATCGGCGCGTCGATGGCTACCCGACTCATAGACGACACATACCCTGCCTGGCTCGGCAAGGACGAACGCCAGCTCGTACGGATTCCGGTTGCCTGGAATGCCACGATATCCGCGGACAAGTTCGACGAGCAATCGGTCTGCATCTCCGACTGTACGGCGCGGGGGTGCCGCGTCGAGACGCAGCTGGCAGTGACTGTCGGCACATTCGTCCATCTTACGATCCCGCGATTTGCCACGGTGCCGGGATGGGTCGCCTGGAGCAGTCCGGAGGCGATCGGGATCGACTTCAGCCACCCGCTCCCCAACCGCGTGCTCGAGTGCATCATCGAACGCAACGCGCCCTTCTAAGAACCGCAGAACGACGGATCGCGAACGGGTTGTACCGGCAGGTCGGGACAGCTAGCGCAGGGTCGCGTTCCATCGACGCGGCGTCACGCTCCGGCGTGCACTCGCTGCATTGGCGCTGATCCGGGAGACCGGATCGACGACGTCCAGCGAGGCTGCGAAAGGACAAGTTCTTGGCCATGCGAATGTGTTTGCGGTCGCCGGTACGGGCGATCGCGTTTTGAACGCCGGTGTCGCGGCCTCGATCGAGCGGTTTGTCGATGCGCAGGCACCGGTCTACACCGACGCGCTCGCAGAAATCCGCCGGGGCGCCAAACGCTCGCACTGGATGTGGTTCGTGTTTCCGCAACTGACCGGGCTGGGCCGGAGCGAGACGGCCAGATATTTCGGCATCCTCTCGCTCGACGAGGCGCACGCCTATCTGGCGCATCCCGTGCTTGGCCCGCGGTATCTCGAATGCGTGTGCGCGCTGCAGGATCTGGCAAGCAGCGACCCCGTGGAGGTGTTCGGTGCGATCGATGCGATGAAGCTTCGATCATCGCTGACGCTGTTCGAGCGGGCCGGGGCGGGCGCGATGACAGGCGCCGCGCTTGATCGCTGGTTCGGCGGCGAGCGCGACGGGGCGACGCTCGCCTTGCTGGCCCGCTGATCGCCGCCTGTCCGTACCGATCACCCGATCGGCACGGACAGGCGTCATGCGCTTAAGCGCCTCCGTGCGCGCGGAAGCAGGTCCTACCGGACCGGCGCGAACGAGAAGAGCTGCGTCTTGATCGATGCCGGTGCGCCGGGCTTGAACCAGTTGGTGTCCTGGATGTGGCTTGCGGTCACGTACATCCGACCATCGGGTCCCTCGGCGAAGGTATCGGGCCAGCGCAGACGCGGGTCGGTCAGTACCGGCTCGGTGCGGTTGCCGACCAGACGTGAGATGCCGTTGGTCGTGGGCGAGGTGATATAGAGGATACCCGCCTTGCTCATCCACAGACCGTCGGCGACATGCGTCTGCGCCACCGTCCTCACACCGGTGCCGCGATCCGCCTCGCTGACGTTCGCGCGCAACAGCGCAGTATCGATCGAATAGAGCGTCTTGCCCGTCAGCGCCTGGTAATACAGCGTCTTCCCGTCGTTCGAGATCGCGATACCATCCGAGGCGAAGGCGGGTTGGCGTCCATCGGGGCGGACCAGCGGCTTGCCATCGGTCCTGACCGTCACCGTCTTGTCGATCTGTGTCGAGGGATGGCCGTCGAGCGCACGAAAGCCTTTGCCGGTCTCGAGATCGATGACGATGATCGCACCGCGCGTGCCGCTGTCGGTGATGTAACCGGTCTTGCCGTCTGGCGAAAAGCGGATGTCGTTGAGGTAGGTGCCCTGGAGCGCGACGTCGAGCGGCACCTTAATGACCTTGGTCACGCGATTGGTAGCGAGGTCGATCCGCACCAGCTTTGGCGCGCCTTCGAGGATCTTCTCGTTGCCGGGCGCGCCCGGGTCGAGCACCCAGAGATTGCCTTGGCCGTCGGGTACGATCGATTGCACGCAGACGAAATAATCGCCGACCGGGAGCGTGTTCGCCTTGGCGTTGCGCCAGCTGTTCCATTTCTCGTCCGGATAGGCCTTGAGCGTGCCGTCCTTCATCACCTCGGCCACCGAAATCGGCGCGTCGTCGGTCCAGCGCGGGAAGTTGACGAAACGCCGGCCATCCGCCGTCACGGCGACGCCGGTCGCCTGGTGATCGAACTGCGCGACCTGCGTCAGGGGCGCGGCGGGACCCTGAGCCTGTGCGATACCGATCAGCGATGCGGTGATGATCCCGGCGGCGGCGATGCCGGCCAGGAGGGTTTTCGAACTGGGCATGATGCGGCTCCGGTCTGTGGGGTCTGTGACGTCGGCGGGATCGCCGGTGAAAAGCTGGATGAGATGATGCGCGACCGCGGTCGGGTTCTCGCGCTGCGGGAAGTGACCGACGCCGGCGAGCGTGACGACCGCGAACGGGCCGTCGAACTTGCCCGCTACGTTCTGGCTGGCCGATGGCGGGTTCACGCCATCGACCGCGCCCCGGATATAGAGCGCCGGCAGAGAGAGCGTTCCGGTCGCCTTCACCTTGTCCTCGAGCCACTGGCTCTGCGGATCGGGGTCGGCCTCGTCCCAGCGCGCGCGATAGCTGTGCAGCGTAACGTCGGCCCAGTCGGGGTTCTCGAACGCCCGCGCGACGCGGTCGAATGTCGCCTCGTCGAACCAGCCGGGCGGCGACCAGTTGATCCAGTGAATATGCGCAAAGCCCTTACGATCGTCGCGGACCGCCTGCGCGCCGCGCCTCGTCGCCATGAACCAGTGATACCATTGCCGCTGCGCCTGCTCGAACGGCGGGGTGGGCATCCCGCCAAGCCGCGGCGGCGTCGACAGCATCGCCAGGCGCTCGATCCGCTCGGGCCAGCCGACCGCCATCGCTTCGGCGGTATTCGAGCCCCAGTCATGCCCCGCGACCATGAAGCGGTCGATGCCGAGGCCATCCATCAGCGCGATCATGTCCATCGCCAGCATGGCGCTGTTGCCGGTACGCGCGGCATCGCCGACGAACCGCGTCGCGCCGAACCCGCGCAGCGTCGGCACGATCACGCGCAGCCCGGCATCGGCCAGCGCGTGCGCGACCTCGTCCCATGTCGAGGCATCGTCGGGCCACCCATGGATGAGCAGGACGGGCTGCGCGGTCGGCGCGCCATAGTCGGCGTAGTGAATCGTCAGATGCTCGGTGGAAATGTCTGGCATGCGCTCGCACTGCTGCTGTGATCATCGTCACAACCCGGGCATGCGCAGAGCGTTCCGGCATAAGTCCTTGACCATCATGGACTATCGGTCCGGCCGCCCGGTGGCGTTGCAAACCGCGCCGCTGTTTTTTCGTCCGGGATTAGCGGCGCATGGTCGGGGTGCGCTGGGTGTGACGAGCAGCGGCAACAGGCTGGAATCGTGCCACGCTGCCGCCACCCGCGCGATCGGATGGCCGGTCCGATGGAACGGTTCGGTCGAGCGATCGTCGGGCACGACAAGACCACACGCGATGCCCGTCATCCGGCGAATGCCCGACAGAGAAGGACCCGATCATGAGCAACAATGAAACGTCGCGCCGCGGCATTCTCGGTGGTGCCGCCATCGGCCTCGCCGCGGCAGCCGCGCCGGGCGCCGCGCTGGCGCAATCGGCAATAGCCGGGGGCAAGGGCGCGGCGCCCAGCCTGCGTGATCCGCGCGACAAATACACGCGCACACCCTTCCCCGAGCAGCGCCAGCCCTGGCCCGCGCTCGCCGGCAGGATGAACCCGCGTCCCGATCACGGCGAGACGAGCTATCGCGGCGCGGGGAAGCTGGTCGGCCGAAAGGCGCTGCTCACCGGCGGCGATAGCGGCATCGGTCGCGCCGCGGCCATCGCGTTTGCCCGCGAGGGGGCGGACGTGGCGATCAACTATCATCCCAGCGAGGAAGCGGACGCACGCGAGGTCGCCGACCTGATCCGGCAGGCAGGACGCAAGGCGGTGCTGCTGCCCGCCGACATCCGCACGCAAAAGGCCTGCGAGGATACCGTGAGGAAGGCGATATCGCAGCTTGGCGGCCTCGATATCCTCGTCAACAACGCGGCCTATCAGCAGTCCAAGGCGGACATCATGGAGATCAGCGACGAACAGTTCGTCCGCACCTACGAAACGAACATCTACCACGTGTTCCGCTTTTCCAAGGCCGCGATACCCGCGATGCCGCCCGGGTCCGTCATCATCAACACCATTTCGCAAAACGCCTATGATCCGAGCGACGACCTGATCGACTATGCGTCGACCAAGGCCGCGATCCAGAACCTGACGCGGGGCATGGCCAAGCAGCTTGCCAAGAAGGGCATCCGCGTCAACGCGGTCTCGCCGGGGCCGATCTGGACGCCGCTCCAGGTCGCGGGCGGGCAGTTGCCCGGCAAGATGCACGAGTTCGGGCAGGACACGCCGCTCGGTCGCGCGGGCCAGCCCGCCGAACTGGCAGCGCTGTTCGTCGTGCTCGCCTCCGACGAGGCAAGCTATTCGACGGGGACCGCGGTCGGCGCGCATGGCGGCAAGGGATTTCCCTGACCGCCGGACCATGACATTCGCGATCATACCACAGGGAGAGGCCGGCAATGTCCGACGATTATGCACGCGGGCGACGCGATGGGCTGCGTCTGGCGCTGTCGATCCTCGAGGCCGAAGAGAACAAATGGGAGGCGCTGCTCGGCGGGAGCACATCCTGGCGGACCAACGCGACGCGCGCGATCCGCCACAAGGCGTATCAGGTCGCGCGCAAACGCGTGCAGACCGCGCTCAACCGGCTGCTGCCCAAGTCGGACTCCGCGTTACCGGTCGAGGTCGCATCGATGATCGATCGGGCGGGATTATAGCCGGACCACATCGGTTCCGTGTTCCTGCTGCGGGGCCGCACTGCCCTTAGGCGTTCGACCGCAAGACTACCGAAGCCCCGCTGTCTCAGAAGTTTACCGTCAGCTTGACCGTGCCACTATGGCTCTGGAACGCGTCGCGGATTTCGCCGTCATATTGCACCCCGATGCGCAGCCGATCGTTGCGGCTGAACGTCAGGCCCGCGCCGAGAACCGCACCGTCCCTCGGACCCCGCGTCGACGTGCTGGTGAAGGTCACCCCACCCAATATGGCGGTCAGCGGAACCGGGCCATTCACGTAATTGTGGATCCACCCGAGCTTCACGGATGGCGCGAATCGGCCCGAGCCGGTGTCGTAGATCGCCCCGCCCTGCACCCCGATCTCGTGGTTGAGCGAATCGACCGAGATCCGGCGGACCTGCATGTTCGCGGTGCCCGCCTGGCGTTCGGTATAGCCGTCATTCCGCAGGTGGATCGCGCGCAGCCCGGCATAGGGCGTGAGCGACGCGCTATCGCCCAGCGGTACCGTGTCGCTCACGCGGAGGCTGCCGAGATATTGCTGCCCGTCATAGGACGCCCTGGCGGTCCGGCCGAGAAAATCGATCCGCCGCTGCTGGCGATACGCATTATAGCCAAAGCCGAGCTGGCCATCGACCGCGAAGCCGCCATTTTCCAGATCGCCCGGTTGCCACGTGAAATAGGTGGTCGCCTGATAGCTGTCGAGGCGAGTCCGGCTCCCGATCAGGTCGGCGCGGCCATTGGCGGTGCTGTTCACCCAACTCACCGCGCCGCCGACGAGAAGCGTGCTGCTGCCGATCAGGTCGACACCGGCGATGATCCCGAAGCTGTCCGCCGCATAGGGCGACGAGCCGGCCGCCACCCCGCGCTTCGCGGTGTTGAACAGCAGCTGCCCCCAGACATTGCCGCGCTGGCCCTGAGACCCCGCCGACATACCGCGTTCATCGCGGCCACTCGCATTCGCCGCCAGGACGTCCTGATGCTGCACGATCGCGTTCACCGCCGGCGACACCGCCAGCGCGACGACCTGCGGCGTCAACTGGGTCGGCGAAAGCTGGACGATCGCGCGCTCCTGCTCCGCGGCCGGCAACGCGGCCAGCGGGACCAGCACGTCGTTGATGACCGGGAGTGCGGCACCGGTGTCGGCACTGTTTCCGGCCACGACGATGGCGTCGAGCGCGGCACCGGTCCCGACGCCGGGTCCGCCAGCCGAGACGCCGATCGGCGCGAACTGCGTCGCGGGCACGTTGTTCTTCACCGTCAGTACCAGATCGGACGTACCGCCGCCGCTGGCTGTCGAGAAGCTGCCGTCGAACCCCGTGATGGACGAGGTCAGCCCGCTATAGGTCAGCGCACCACCGGCCTTCACCACCGTATAGGGCGTACCGGCCGCAAGCGTAGTGCTGCCCAGTGCGACGAGCCGGACGTTCGTGTTGGTGAGGCTTGCCGATCCGCTCACCTGAAGCTGGCCGTAGACGCTGGTCGACGTGACGCCGATCAGCAGCGCGCCGCCGACCTGGCTGTAATTGCCCGTCACCCGCACCGCATTGTTCAGCTGCAGCATCGCGCTGCTGACGAGGCCACGCGTGCCGAGGTTGATCGCGTCGTTGAGCAGGAGGTTGCCGCTGAGCACCAGATTGCTCGCGAGATTGGTGATCGTCCCCTGGCTGCCCGCAGCGAAGCCGGTCAGCGTGCCGAAGCTCGTGCCGCTGCCGCCCGCGATACGCAGGTCCGTGCTCGCGAGGTTCTGGATATTCCCTGCGATCACACCGCTATTGGCGATTGGCCCCAGCGTGCCCGCATTGGTGATCGCCGCGACCGCGCCGCTCAGCGTGCCGGTGTTGGTCAGGCTGCCGAGACTGCCGCTTGCCGCGACATAGACCGGATGGTCCGCGGTCAGGCTGCCGCTGTTGGTCAGGCTCGTCAGGCTCGCACCGACATAGTTGTTGGTGGCGGTGACGACCAGATTGGTGCCGCTGGTGCCCGACGTCAGCGCCAGCCCCGGAATCGCCCCGGTGGCGACCGACACACCCGTATAGGCCGATCCCGCGCCGCCGGTGACCAACGTCGCCGCCGTGGTGCCGGCCAGATAATTGGCTGCGCCCAGCAGCGTCGTCGACACGGTGCCGCCGCTCAGCGTCGCCGCGCCGCTCACGTTGAGCTGCGCCCCGCTCGCCAGCACCAGCCCGCCCGCCGTCTGGCTGAAGGCACCGGTGATGCTCGAACTCGTCGCCAGGCTCAGCACCGCGCCGCTGTTCGCCACAGCGCTCGCCACGACATCGTCGCCCAGCAGCAAATTGCCCCCGGCGAATACCACGCCCCCGCCGGAATTGGTGATCGTCCCGCGCCCGCCATTCAGCCCGGTCAGCGTGCCGATGCTGCCGCCACTGCCGCCGGAGATCGTCAGCGCCTGCGCCGCCACGTTCTGGATGTTGCCGGCAATCACGCCGCTATTGGCGATCGGCCCCAGCATGCCCGCATTGTAGATCGCCGCGACCGCGCCGCTCAGCGTGCCGCTATTGGCCAGGCTGCCGAGACTGCCGCTTGCCGCGACATAGACCGGATAGTCCGCCGCCAGGCTGCCGCTGTTGGTCAGGCTGGCGAGAGTCGCGCCGATATAATTGTTGTCGGCCGTCACCACGAGGTCGTTGCCGCTCCCGCCCGCCGTGAGCGCCAGCCCGGTGATCGGGCCGGTGGTCACCGACACGCCGGTATAAGTGGAGCCGGTGCCGCCGGTGACCAGCGTGGCCGCCGTTGTCCCTGCCAGATAATTCGCGGCGTTCGGCAAAGTCGTCGCCACGCCACCCCCCGTCAGGCTGGCTACGCCGCTGACATTGAGCTGCTGGCCGGTAGCCAGCACCAGCGAGCCAGCCGTCTGGCCAAAGTCGCCGGTGATCGCCGCGCTGTTCTGCAGCGTCAGTACCGCACCGCCGTTGGTCACGGCATGGCCGGTCGCCACGACATCGTCGTCGAGCAGCAGATTGCCCGAGGCGAACACCACGTTGCCCGCAAGGTTGGTGATCGTGCCGCGTCCGCCATTCTGGCCGGTCAGCGTGCCCATGCTGGTGCCGCTGGCACCGGTGAAGGTCAGATCCTGCGCCGACACGTTCTGGATGTCGCCCGCGATCACGCCGCTATTGGCGATCGGCCCCAGCATGCCGGCATTGTAGATCGCCGTTACCGCCTGGATCGTGCCGCTATTGTCCAGCTGCCCCAGCGTCCCGCTGTTCAGAATGCCATAGGTGGCACCCATGATCGTTCCGCTGTTGATGGCGACAGTCAGCGTACCCGCGTTGTTCAGCGCGGCGCTGTCAGGTGCCGCGGAGTCGAGCAGGATACCGCTGTTGTTCAACGTGCCGATGCTGCCGCCATTGTAGAGCGCGAGTTGGCCGGCGATAGTGCCGCTGTTCGTCACGCTGTCGATCCAGCCATCATTGTACAGGCCGCGCGCTTCGCCGCTGATCGTCCCCTGATTGATGACCGCGCCGATCACGCCGGCATTGTTCAGCCCCGCGGCCAGGATGGCCGGCGTGTCGATCATGCTGCCGGTATTCAGGATCGTGCCGATCGTACCGCCGTTGAACACACCGACGGTGCCGCTCATCGTCCCGCTGTTCGCGATAAGCCCGATGGCGCCGCTGTTATTGACCCCGAAGCTGGTGCCGGCAAGCACGCCGCTGTTCGACAGCGTGCCGATATTGCCCGATGTCGCGACAACGATCGCCGTCGATACGCCCGAAATCGCACCGGCGTTGTCGAGATTGGCGAGCGTGCCGCCGACATAGTCGTTCTGCAACGTCAGCAGCAGGTTGACGGTGCTGCCGATCGTACCGACGCTCGTCGCGATCGACAGGCCGTTGATGCCCGACGCCACACCGACGCCGAGATAGCTGGACCCCGCGCCGCCCTGCACCAGCGCGCCGCCATTGCTGCCGGCGATGTAGTTGCCGGTCGCGTCGAACTGCGTCGTGGTGATCAGGCCGCCGCTGATGTTGGCGATGCCGCTGACCAGCAGCGAAGACTGGCCCAGCGCCAGCGTGCCCGATGCCTGGGCGTAATTGCCCGTCACCGCGACGATGCTGGTCAGCTGGAGGGTCGCGCCGGCATTGATCAGCGTGCCCGTGCCGACATTCACCGCGTCGTTCAGCACGATGCCGCCCGACCCCATCACGACATTGCCGACGAGGTTGGTGATCATGCCCTGGCTGCCGGCGCCATGGCCGGTCAGCGTGCCGAACGTTCCACCGGTGCCACCGGTGAACACGAGATCCTGTGCCGACACATTTTCGATATTGCCGGCGATCGTGCCGGTGTTGGCGATCGTACCGAGCGATCCCGAATTGAACAGCGCGACCGGGCCGGCGATGGTACCGCTGTTGGTGAGCGCACCCAGCGCTGCGACGTTGACGATCGCGCCGACCTGACCCGATCCGGCCGAGACCTGGCTGTTGATCAGCGCGCCGCTGTTGTTGATCGCGGCGATCGTGCCGCCATTATAGATGCCGGCGGACGCTGCGGCGACGATGCTGCCGGTGTTGTCGAGTTGACCAATGCTGCCAGTGTTGGTGATCGCGGTGCCGCCGACGTCGAACACGCCGCTATTGGCGATGCCGCCGATCATGCCTTGGTTGGCCAGACCGACATTCGCGGTGATCATGGCGCTGTTGAGGAGCGCACCGATCGATCCGGTGCTGGCGACGTAGATGGCGGTGTTCCCGCCCAGGCTGCTGGTGTTGCTCAGCGTGCCCAGCGAACCACCGACATAGTCATTGGTCACGCTCGCCAGCAGGTTGGTGCCCTGCGTCGCGCCTGCAATCTCCAGCCCGCCGACATTGGCGGTATAGGCCAGCCCCGTATAGGCCGATCCCACGCCGCCTGGATGATGGTGCCGGCCGTATCGCCCGCCAGATAATTGCCCGTCGACGAAAGCCCGCTGACGGCGATCGTCCCGCCCGTGAGATTGGCCGTACCGCTGACGATCAGGCCGCCGCTGGCGACCACGCCAAGCGTACCGCCGGACTGGCCGAAGTTGCCGGTGACGTCGACCGCGCGATCCAGCTCCACCGACGCACCGGTGTTGACCAGCGCGTGCCCGGAGACCACGACGCTATCGTCCAGCAGGATCTTGCCAGATGCCAGCACGACATCGCCATTCGCGCTCGAAATCATGCCCTGCGCGCCGCTCTGCCCGGTGAACACGCCGTTGCTGGCGCTGCCGCCGACGATGGTCAGGTTGCCCGCGGACTGGTTGACCACATCGCCCATCACGGTGCCGGTGTTGACCAGCGTACCCAGCGTACCGGTACTCGCGACATACACCGCCGTGGCGGCGCTCAACGTTCCGCTGTTGACGATCGAGCCGAGCGTGCCGCCGACATAATCATTGTTCACCGACAGCAGCAGGTTGGTATTGCCGCCGATCGTGGCAACCGATCCGGCCGCATCCAGCCCGGGAACGCTTCCGCCGCTGACGATGGCGCCGCTATAGGACGATCCCGCCCCGCCCTGGATCAGCGTGAAGGAATCGCCCGCCAGATAGTTGCCGGTGCCGGACACCGCCGTGAGGACGCCGCCGCCGCTGACATTGGCGATGCCGCTGACCACCATGGTGCCCAAACCCGGGTTCAGCACCAGCGCACCCGCGGACTGGGTATAGTTGCCGGTAATGCTGGTGGTGCCGAACAATCCCAGCATCGCTCCGCTGTTGACGACGCCATGCCCCGTCACATCGATCGAACTGTCCAGCACCAGCAAGCCGCCGCTGAACACCAGATCGCTCGCGGTGTTGCTGATGACGCCCTGGCCGGAAACGCCGGTCAACGTGCCGATGGTGGTGCCGCTGCCGCCCGTGATCGTCAGATTCTGCGCCGAGTTGTTGACGATGTCGCCCCGGATCACGCCGCTGTTCGCGATGCCGCCCAGGCTGCCACTGGCCGCGATATAGATCGCGCCCGCATCGCCGCTGAGCGTTCCGGAATTGACCAAAGTGCCGAGCGTCGCGCCGGTGATGTAGATGCCATGTCCGGTGTTGGTGATCGTCCCGCTGTTGCTGAGCGCACCGACATTGCCGGTCATGAACAGCGCGGTCGCGCCCGCAATCGTGCCCTGATTGTCCAGCGAAGCGATCGTGCCGCCGGCGTTGAAGATGCCGATATTGTTGCCGATCAGCCCGCTGTTCGTCAGCGTCCCGATGCTGCCGGCATTCTGCAGTCCGGTGCCGAATGCGTCGTTGGTCGTCTTGATCGTGCCGGTATTGACCAGCGCGGTGATGCCGCCGGTGCTCGCATTGTACAGGCCCGGATTGCCGCCCTCGATCAGGCCGGCGTTGCGCAACACCCCGACCAGTCCGGCATTATACACGCCGTTGCTGGTGCCAGACAGCGTGCCGCTGTTGTCGAGCGTCCCCAGATTGCCCGTCGCCGCGACATAGACCGCCTGCGCGACCCCGCCGATGCTACCGCTATTGTTGATCGAGCCGAGCGTGCCGCCGACATAATCATTGGCGACGGCCACCACGAGGTTGGTGCCGCTGGTGACCGGGCCGGCCGCCAGGCCCGTCGCCCCGCCCATGCTGATGCTGACACCGGCATAGTTCGAGCCCACGCCGCCGGACACGAGCGTTCCGGCATTGCTGCCGGCGAGATAATTGCCCGTGGCGGAGAAGCCGCCCGCAGCGATCGTGCCGCCGGTGATGTTCGCCGCCTGGCTAACGACCAGTCGGCCGGTGGTGCCCAGGTTGAGCGTGCCGGCGCTCTGGCTGAAATTGCCGTCGACGTTGACGATCGTCGCCAGCGTGATGTCGGCGCCGGTGTTGCTGACGGTCAGCGCGCTGGCAGCGATGTTGACGGCTTTGATCGTATCGTTGAGCAGCAGCGCACCCGCGGCGAAGGTGAGGTTGCCGCTGGCGCCGATCGTGCCCTGGGTCGTCCCGGTGGAGCCGGTAAACGTACCGATCGCGCCGCCGCTGCCACCGATGATGGTGCCGATCACGCCGCCGGATGGGTTGATATTGCCGCGGATCAGGCCGCTGTTGATGACCGTGCCGAACGTGCCTGCAAGCGCGTTCTGGCCCGACAGCGTGCCGCTGTTGTTGACGACGGCGATCACGGCGTTGTTCTGGATCGCGACCCCGGCGCCGGTAATCACGCCGCTGTTGGTCACGGTGCCGATCGTGCCGCTGTTCAGGATCGCCCAGCTGCTGTTGGTGATCGTTCCGCTATTGACCAGCTGGCCGATGCTGCCCTGGTTCCACAGCGCGGTGAAATTGGCGTTGGTGATGCGACCGGAGTTGCCGAACGTGCCGATCGTGCCGCGGTTGTTGACGCCGAATTGCGCGCCGCCCAGCGTGCCGGTGTTGGACACCGTGCCGATAGTGCCGGCCGTTGCCACGTAAAGGCCGGTGGCGGCGCTGGTGAGCGATGCCACGTTGGCCAGCGTGGTGAGCGATCCGCCGACATAGTCGTTGGTAATCGCCAGCAGCAGGGTGTTCCCGCTGATGCTCGACGAACTCGCCAGGCCGGTGACGGTCCCGGTCGAAACGGTAGCGCCGGAAAGCGACGAGCTCGCGCCGCCGGAGACCAGCGTATAGCTGCTCGCCAGGTAATTCCCCGTGCTGGACAGGCTCGCCAGGACGGTGCCGCCGCTCAGGTTGGCCGCTCCGCTAACGATCAGGCTGCTGGTGCCGGGGGTCAGGCTGAGCGTGCCCGCCGACTGGCTGTAATTGCCGGTGATGCTGATGTTGCTGGTCAGCGACAGGCTGGCGCCGGTGTTGCTGACGGTCCGGCCGGTCGCGATGATCCGGTCGTTGAGCAGCAGATTGCCCGACGCGAACACCAGGTTGCTGAGCGTGTTGTTGATCGTGCCGATGCCCGACGTGCCGGTCAGCGTGCCGATCGTGCCCGCCGCGCCGCCAGTGATCGTCAGGGGGTTGGCCGTCTGGTTGTCGATCCGGCCCCTGATGACGCCGCTGTTGGAAATCCCGCCAAGGCTTCCCGAGATGTAGATCACGTTGTTGCCGCTGATGGTGCCGCCATTGGCGTTGACCAGCGTGCCCAATGTGCCGGCGACATTCACCGCGTTGGTGGCGTTGCCGATATAGCCGCTGTTGACCAGCGACCCCAGCGTGCCGCTGACCTGGACGGCGGTCTGCCCCGAGGTGATCGTGCCGCTGTTGTCGATCGTGCCCGAATTGCTGTTGCCGTCGAGATAGATGCCCTGCGGCCCGCCGTTGATGCTGCCGCTGTTGCTCAGCAGCCCCAGCGTGCCGTAATTGGCAAAGCCCGCTGAGCCGGAGGAGATGAGGCCCGCATTGGTGAGCGTGCCCATCGACGTATCGTTCTGCAGGCCCGCCGCCGTGCCGCCCAGGATCGTGCCGGTCGATGTATTGGTCAGGTTGGTGATCGTGTTCTGGTTGCCCAGCCCCTTTTGCCCGCCGCTGATCAGGCCGCTGTTGGTCAGGTTGCCGATGCTGCCATTGCTGCTGAGCCCGGTGCCCAGCCCGGTCAGCGTGCCGCTGTTGATGAGGGTGCCGACCGCGCCGGTGTTGGCGACGTAGAACGCCCAGGTTACGCCGCTGATCGAGTCGCTATTGTTGATCGAGGCCTGCGTATCGCCAACATAGATGTTGTTGGCCGACAGCAGCAGGTTGTTGCCGCTGGTCGTACTGCCGAAGGCCAGGCCGGTGAAGCCGCCGCTCGTCGCGATGCCGACGCCCGTATAGCTCGAGCCGACCCCACCGCTCACCAGCGTGCCGCCGGTCGCCCCTTTCAGATAGGTGGCGTTGGGGGAAAAGCCGTTGGCGCCCGCGCTGATCGTGCCACCGGTGATGCTCGCCGCCTGGGTGACCACCAGCTTGCCTGCAGTGCCCAGATTCAGCGAGCCCGCGCTCTGGCTGAAATTCCCGTCGACGTTGACGATCGTCGACAGCGTGATGTCGGCGCCCGTGTTGCTGACGATCAGCGCGCTGGCCGTGATGCTCTTTGCGACGATCGAGTTGTTGAGCAGCAGCGCGCCCGAGGCGAAGATGAGGTTCCCGTTCAGGCCGATCGTACCCTGCGTGCCGCCGGTATAGCCCGTGAAGGTACCGATGGTGCCGCCCGTTCCGCCGATGATCGTGCCGATAACACCGCCGCTATCCCCGCTAATATCGCCGAGAATCACGCCACCGTTTCGGATCGTGCCAAAATTGCCGGCGAGCGCGTTGCCCGCGCCCGACATCGTGCCGCTATTGTCGACCAGTTGGATGACACCGTTGTTCTGAATGGCGTTCCCATTCGAAGAACCACCGGCGATCACGCCGCTGTTGGTCACCGTCCCCAGCGTGCCGCTGTTCAGGATCGCCCAGCTGCTGTTGGTGATCGTGCCAGTGTTGACCAGCTGGCCGATGCTGCCCTGGTTCCACAGCGCGGAGAAATTGTTGTTGGTGATGCGGCCCGAATTGGTCAGCAGGCCGATCATGCCGCGGTTGTTCACCCCGAACTGCGCGCCGCCGAGCGTGCCGGTGTTGGAGAAGGTCCCGATGCTGCCCGTCGTCGCGACAAACAGACCGGTGTCGCTGCTGGTCAGCGCCGCAGCATTGGCCCCGGTCGCCAGCGAGCCGCCGACATAGCTGTTGTTGATCAGCAACTGCAGCGCCGTGCCGGTCGCGTTGACCGACCGGTCCAGGTTGGCGAGCGTGCCCACATCGACCGTCGCACCGAAGATGTTCAGGCTGGACCCGCCGAGCAGCGTGTAGGTGCCCGCCAGATAATTGCCCGTGCTGACGAAGTTCGACTGGATCGTGCCGCCGCTCGCGGTCGCCACGCCGGTGGCGATCAGGCCGCCCAGCGGGTTCACGTCGAGTGTGCCTGCGGTCTGCGTATAGGCGCCGGCAACGTTGATGCCGCTGTTGAGCAACAGGGTCGCGCCGGTGTTGCTGACCGTGCGCCCCGTCGCATTGATGTTGTCGTTCAGCACCAGGTTGCCCGTCGTGAACACCAGGTTCGCCAGCGTGCTGGTGATGCTGCCCTTGTTCGTCAGCGTGCTGCCGGTCAGGGTGCCGAACGTCGCGCCGGTGCCACCCGCGATCGTCAGCGCATTGGTGCTCAGATTGTTGATGTTGCCGGCGATCACGCCGCTGTTGGTGACGTTGAGCGCGGACACGCCCGATCCGAGATACAGCGCTATGGCGCCGCTCAGCGTTCCGCTGTTGATCAACGAATTGAACGCGCCGCTCCCGATCGAAATACCGTAGCTGCCGCCGCTGATCGTCCCGCTGTTGTTGATCGTGCCGATCGTGCCGCTTGTATGAAAGACGCCGGCCTGGGCGCCGATGATCCGGCCGGTATTGGTGACCTGAGACATCGTCCCCGAGTTCCACAGCCCGCCGGTTGCGCCGCTGATCAGGCCGCTATTGGTGATCTGGCCGATCGAGGCGCCGGTCTGGTTGTTGCCGATGCCGCTGCTGGAACTGCTGACGATCGTGCCGGTGTTGATCAGCGTCAGGATCGAGCCGCCATTGTTGGCGACGCCGCCTGCGGCACCCGATGCCCCTGCGGCGACGGTAATCGTGCCGGAATTGTTGAGCGTGCCGATCCTGCCAGTGGCGGCATTATGAATACCGCGGGTCGTGCCGGCAATCACCCCGGTGTTGCTGAGCGATCCGATCGATCCTACGCTGGTGACGGCCGTGCGTCCGCTGATCCGCCCGGCGTTGGTCAGCGCACCGATCGTACCAAGCGCATTGATGAGGATACCCGTCGCGACCGCGGAGATCGTCCCGGTGGCCATATTGGCAAGCTCGGCGACGCTGATCGTGTCCGTGCCGGTTGCACCGACAAGGATCGCCTTACCCGTCGCCGCCGTATTGTTGACCCGGCCGCTGTTCGACAGCGTACCCAGCGTCGCGCCAGGCCCGCCGGTGATCGTGATCGCGTTCGGATCGGGCGTGCTGATCGTACCGGTAGCGGTAATCGTAAAGTTGCTGCCGGGGGAGGTCGCCCCGCTCCATATGGTCCCGGTGGTGACCGAAGTCGCGATCGTGGTGTCCTGCGCCAGCACCGGCGGCGCGGCCAGCGCGATGCCGATGACGACCAGCGAGGAACCCGCCAGAACTGCCCGGTTGCGATTCGAACGCATTGATTCCTGCCCCTAACTGCTTCGCTAGACGGAATTCCAACACTATCAATCAGCAATCGAGGCGATGATTCTACGGGTCGGTTACGCTATTCTAAATAACGGAAATAGCCTCAATATTTTCCTGTCGGAAAGCCAATTGCGAAATACCCACCTGTCGAACTTGTTTTCTTTATAAGATACTCGACGAGTCTTTTTGGACTTGTGATGATGCGTCGTCAACTATCCCATAGCATCCACTCATGGACTTTTATTGAACCGCACTGGTTGCATCAGACGGTGCCGGGCGCGTGTAGCGGGCCAATGCCGCGGCGACGCGCGCGATGACCTGATCCCATCGACCCCACTCCGTCTGCCGGAACAGCGTTACCGAGGGATACCAGGGTGTGTCATCGCGCCCCTGCAGCCAGCGCCAGTCGGGCAGCAGGGGTAGCATCACCCAGGCCGGGCGGCCCAGCGCGCCCGCGAGATGGACCGGCGAACTGTCGATCGAGATCAGCAGATCGACCTCCGAGAGGATCGCCGCCGTATCCTCGAAGTCGCGGATCTCGGGACTGAGGCTGACAAGGGACATGCCCGGCGGCGGCCGCAGCGCATCGTCTTCGCTGGGGCCCTTCTGGATCGAGAAGAAGGTGACGCCCTCCTGTCCCAGCGGCGCCAGCATCGCGAGCGACATCGACCGGTTGGCATCGTTCATGTGCGTCGGCCGCCCCGCCCACAGGCACGCGACCTTCAGCCCCGGATACGGTGCGAGGCGCGCCCGCCACGCCGCACGCCGATCGGGCAGCGCGGAGATATAGGGCATCGGATCGCCGGGCAGGTCGCCGAGCGTGAGGCCCATCGCCATCGGCAGGCTCATCATCTCGCAATGCGCGTCGAACGGTGGCGGCAGTTCGCCGCGCAGCGTGACCGCATCGAAGCCCGGCATGCGGCGCGCGATGCTCGCCATCTCATGGTTGATCTCGAGCACCACCTGCGCCTGGCTGCGCTGCTTCGCCCAGGCGACCATGCGCAGGAACTGGAACGTGTCGCCATAGCCCTGCTCGTCATGGATCAGCAGCGTCTGGCCCGGCATCGGACCCCCGTCCCAGCGCGGTCGCTGGACCTTGCGCTCGATGCGCGTCGTGTGCGCCAGGCTGTAGCGATAGCTGTACTCGCGCCAGCCGCGCGCGAAATCGCCGAGCAGCAACAGCGTTTCCGACAGGTCGAACCGAGTGGGCAGATGGCCCGGCAGCGCATCGACCAGCATTTCCTGGATCGGCCGCGCCTCCGCCACGCGTCCCTGCACGCGATACGCCTGCGCCAGCATCGCCCACAGCCCCACGGGCCCGCTGCCGCCCGCGAGGATCGGCCGCAGCATTGCCTCCACCTCGGCACCGCGCCCTGCTGCCAACAGCAGCTTCGCCTGCGCCTCCAATGCCCCGGGGTCCGTCACCGCACCGCTCAATGCCCCGCCACGGGTTTTTGCGCGCGCTTGGCCGCAGCCTTGGTCGCGCGCGTCGCCGCGACGGGCGCGACCGCCGGCGCCGCAGCAGGATCGATGCCAAGCGTCTCGAGCAACGGTCCGAGGTGATCCGCATAGGCGCGCCAGCGGCCGATGCTGCTGCGGTACAACGGACGCCGGACCTGGTTGAGGCTGGCGGTGCGGATCGTGCGGACGGTGGTGTGGAAGTCGAGACAGCCGGGATCCCAGTCGAGCCCGCAGAATTCGACGAGCCGGCGCGCTTCCGGCTCGATATCCGCCACGACATCCTCGTAGCGCACCTCCAGAAACCGGTCCGCCGGCAGCACCGCGCGCCAGTGCGCCATCAGCCGTTCATACCCGAGATAGAAGCGTGCCAGCTCGACCTGATCATAGCTGAACAACTGCTCGCGCGTGAACAGCTTGGTGTAGCAGGACAGGCAGGTGTCCGCGGGATCGCGCCGCACATGCACGATCCGCGCGTCGGGCAGGATGCGGTGGATCAGGCCGGCGAACAGGAAGTTCGACGGCATCTTGTCCACCAGCCGGCGGTGGTTGCCACCCAGCGGCGCGACCGCGCCCAGATATCGCTGCCCCAGCGCGACTTCGGTCTCCGCCGAGAGCTGCTGGACGATCGCCGGATAGCCGCCGCCCTGCTGGACGATGGTCTGCAGCGTCGCCAGCTCCCCTGCCCCGGCCACGGCAGGATGCGAAGCGAGGATCTGCTCGATCAGCGTCGTACCCGATCGCGGCATGCCGACGACGAACACGGCCCGCTCGCTGCCCTTGGTCGCCGCGCGCGGGCGGGCGAACAGCGCGGCGGGAAACGCGGCGGCGATGGCCGAGAACCAGCTGTCGATCGCGTCGGCATCATAGGCGAAGGTCGCCCGCTTCTGCCGGTTGCCCGCATCGAGATGGGTGAAGGCGCGCTCGGGGTCGCCGGCGTCCATCCATGCCTTGCCGATCGCGAAGTGCAGCGCGGTGCGATCCGCCTGCACCTGAACGCCGCCGGGGCCAAGCAGCGCCTCCATCGCCGGTATAGCCGCGTCGCCGGGCACGAAGTCGTGCAGATCCGCCAGATTGAACCACGCGGACGCGGACCGCGGATATTGTGCCAGCACCCCCTCGAACGCCGCCTGCGCCGCGGCGCGATCGCCCTGCTCCATCAGCACCACGCCGCGGTTGATCAGCGCCTTCTCACGGCCGAAGCCCGGCAACTGCGCGGCGCTGTCGTACGCGGCCATCGCCTCGTCGATCCTGTCCTGCGCCTGCAGCACCTCGCCCAGGATGTTGAGCGCCTCGCCGTTGCCCGGCGCCGGCGCCGCCGCCACCGCGCTGCGGGCGTCGGCCAGCGCCTCGTCCAGCCGCCCCAGCCGGCGCAGGATCGTCGCCCGCACCCCCAGCGCGCCGGCATGCATCGGCACCGCGATCATGAGCGAACTGACCCAGCGTAGCGCGTCCTCATACCGATCGCGCGCCACCTCCACCGCGGCCGCGTTGATATAGGCGTCGGACAGGCGCGGATTGGCCTCGATCGCGCGACGCGCATAGGCGAGCGCCTCGTCGTGCAATCCCAGATCGGTGAGCAGGTTGGACAGGTTGCTCAGTGCTTCGGCATAGGTCGGGACGAGGTCGAGCGCCTGCTGGTACCGCGCGCGCGCCTCTTCCAGCAGGCCGAGCCGCTTCAGCGTGTTGCCCAGATTGTTCTGCGCCTCGGCATAGCCCGGCTCGAGCGCCACGACCCGTTCCAGGCATGTCCGGCTCTCGTCCAGCTTGCCCGCTTCCTGGAGGACGATGCCGAGATTGTTCCAACCGGCGACTAGGCCGGCGTCCAGCGCCACCGCCCGGCGACCGGCCTGCTCGGCGTCGACGAGCTGGCCACTCTGGCGGCACATCTCGGCCAGGTTGCTCTGATAGATGGCGGGCGCGCGCGGCGCCTGGCAGGCGCGGCGCAGATGCTCGATCGCGACGTCGAGATTGCCGTAAGCATGCGCCATCAGCCCCATCAGGTGCAGCGCGTCCGACTGCCCGGGCCAGAGCGCGAGCACCTGCTGGCACAGCCGTTCGGCCTGATCCGCCTGTCCGGCATTCCAATGCGCGTTGGCCTGGGTGAGGGCCTGGTCGACGGTCAGAGTCTGCGGGGACGTACTCATAGCTGCGGCTGGCTCGCTCGATGGAGGGGGTGCGGCCAGCTGGGACGCGGCATGGCCGTCGCGGCGCGGCGGATCACGGGGTCATGGCCGCGACGATCCCGCTCGTCGATCGCCCCGCCAGCAGCGGAGTGATGACCACTTCGCCGCCGGCATCGCGAACCAGATCGGCGCCCACGATGGTCTCGGCGCTATAGTCGCCGCCCTTGACCAGGATGTCGGGCGCGATCGCCCGGATCAGGTCGAGCGGCGTATCGTCTTCGAACGCCACGACATGATCGACCGCCGCGAGCGCACTCAGCACCTCGGCGCGGTCGGCAAGTCCGTTCACGGGACGCGCGCACCCCTTCAGCCGCCGTACCGACGCATCCGAATTCAACCCGACGACGAGCAGGTCGCCCGTGCGCCGTGCCATATCGAGCAGGCGGACATGGCCCGCATGGAGGATGTCGAAACAGCCATTGGTGAACACGACCCGCGCACCACCGGCCCGCGCCTGGCGCAGCCGCGCGGTGAGCAGCGGCAGCGATACCAGCTTACTCGCGCCATGGGTGCGCCGATGCAGCCGCTCGTCCAGATCGGCGCGCGTGACGACATAGGTGCCCGGGCGCGACACGGCGATGCTGGCGGCAACGTTCGCCTGATCGATCGCGGCTGCGATCGGCAGTCCTTCGACGACGCCCGCGACAAGCGCAGCGATGATCGTGTCGCCGGCGCCGGTCACGTCGAACACCTCGAGCGCCTCGGTGGGGTGCTCGACCACCTCGCCCGTGCGCGACACCATCAGGATCCCCTTCGCACCGCACGTGACGACGAGACAGTCGAGATCCAGCTCGGCCAGCGCCTGCCCCGCACGCTCGGCGATCCGCTCCTCCGCGCAAGGCCCGAACAGCGCGTGAAACTCGCGCGCATTGGGCTTGAGCAGCGTGGCACCGGCATAACGCGCGGCATCGGGCGCCTTGGGATCGACATAGCTGGGCACGCCGTGGCGGCGCGCAACGGCGATCAGCGCTGGCAGATCGGCGAGCGCACCCTTGTCGTAATCGGAGAAGATCACCGCCTGGACGCCCTCCAGACGCCGCTCGAACCGCTTCGCCAGCTCCGCTCGCGCCGCCGCGCCGGTGGTGCCGTCCTGGTCGATCCGGGCAATCTGCTGGACACCGGAGATCAGCCGCGTCTTCTGCGTCGTACGCTCGCCGGTCTCCACCACGGCATCGAGCATGACGCCGTGCTCCGCCATCAGCCGGACGAGCTCCGTGCCCGCGTCGTCATCGCCACGGATCGTCAGCAGACTGCACCGCATCCCCAACCCGGCGACGTTGGCCGCCACGTTCGCGGCGCCACCCGCGCGCGTCTCCTCGCGACCGGCACACACCACCGGTACCGGCGCTTCCGGCGAGATGCGGTGCGTCTCGCCGATGATGTAGCGATCGACCATGGCATCACCGACCACCAGCACATGGGGGCGCCCGGACAGCGACACGCTCCGGGTCATGGCGCCTCCGGTCCCCAGCCCGGAATATGTGCCAGATCGCCGTGCATCGCGAGCTCGGGCCAGCGCGCAGCCCAGCAGCAATGATGGTCCTGTCCGGGAACAATCACGATCGTCGCCGGCGCATCGGCTGCCATATGCGCCACAAAGGCGCGCGTGATTGCCGGCGAGACGGTGCGATCGGCACCGCCAACGAAATGCACCTGCGGCAGCCGTGACAGCCGCGCCGCGTCGATCGCCGGATCAACCGAGCCTGACAGCGGCGTCAGCCGATGGGCGGCGGTCCACGCACCCAGATCGAGGTTGGCGGCAATCGTCACCAGCGCGGCGACGTCAGCGCGTCGCTCCGCCAACAGCGCCGCCAGCGCGCCACCGCCCGAATATCCGACGAGAATGACCCGCGATGCGCCGCCGGCCTCGGCCTTCAGCCGGTCCAGCGCGGCACCGGCGCTGTCGATCACCGCGGGGGCAAAGCGGGCGAAGCTCCAATAGGCGCTGCGGCAATTTCGGGCTCGGGGACCGTATTGGCAGGGTCGCGCGAGCCAGGCGACCGGCCCGCTCCCCGGATGCTGCAGGGCCAGCCGCAGCGCGAGCGGATCGGTCGGGGTGGGATCCATCGCCCGGCGGCCGGGGGCGGCATAGGCCAGGCCGTCGCCTTCGACATACACGGTGAGGACGTTCGAGCTGCCGCGGCCGGGACGCTGCGCCACCGCCAGATCGAAATCGCCGGCCGGGATCACTACCGATTGCCATCCTGCCTCGCGCGCCAGCGCCACAGCAGAAACCCGCGCGACAGCGGCATGATTGCAACTAATTGCGAGAACAATGAAAAGTGTTTTCACGCTACGCATTAATACGTAACCACACGTACTTGGCCATCAACCCCGCCCTTTCATTGCTCCATTTGATAATACGACACGCTAGTCTAACAGTTACTGCATGATCTATTCAACTGGTCGTTCCTGGGTGAATTGAGAAATGGCAAACGCCCCATTTCATGGTGCAATGCAGCAGGATCACACACCGATACGCGCGGTATTCTTCGATCGGGACGGGGTGCTGATCGTCGATACGGGCTATCCGTCGAAGCCCGACGAAATACACTGGATCGATGGCGCGCAGCGCGCGCTGATACGACTTGCCGCGCTGGGATACCGGCGGTTTGTCGTGACCAACCAGTCGGGGGTGGCGCGCGGATATTTTGACGAGGGCGCGGTCCAGAGCATCCATGCCGCGATGCAGGCCGCGCTGCCCGATGCGGCGCGGATCGACGACTTCGCCTATTGCCCGCACCATCCCGGTGGCAGCGTGGCGCGCTATGCGACCGCCTGCGATTGCCGCAAGCCGGCGCCCGGCATGCTGAACAGCCTGATCGCGCGGCACCGGATCGATCGGGCGGGCAGCTTCCTGATCGGCGACCGGGCGAGCGACCTCGCGGCCGCGGCCGCCGCAGGAATTGACGGCTTCCTGTTCCCCGGCGGCGATCTCGACCGGTTCGTCGTCCAGCTTCTGCGCGGCGCGTGACCCCGGCAGAGCCCGCCTTCTGGACCGGCTGGCTGTGCCGCCAGGCGCTGCCGCTGTGGAGCAACGCTGGCCATGACGAGGGTGGGTTCGTCGAACGTCTCGCGCACGACGGCACGCCGCAACCGGACGTGCCGCGCCGGGTGATGGTGCAGGCGCGGCAGATCCATGCGTTCGCGATCGCAGCGCGGCGTGGCTGGTGCCCAGGCGCCGCCGATCTCGCCCTGTGGGCCGGCGACACGATGATCACCCGCTACTGGCAGGCCGACGCGCAGCCAGGCTGGGCGTTTTCCTGCACCCGGCGCGGCTCGGTCGCCGATCCCCGTCGCGACCTCTACGCGCATGCGTTCGTCCTTCTGGCACTGGCCGCACTGATCCGGCTCGACCCCGCGCCGCGCACCGTCGCGCTGGTCCACCAGACGCTCGCCTTTCTCGATCAGGCACTGGGGCATCCCGCAGGCGGCTATGTCGAGGCGTGGCCGGACACGGTTCTGCCGCGGCGACAGAACCCGCACATGCATCTGCTCGAATCGCTGCTGACGTTGCACGAAACCGGGGCGTGCGGCGATCTCACCCCCCGCATCGCCGCGTTGATCGCGCTGTTCGACACGCGCTTCCTGCCCGCCGGCGACGACGTGCTGGCGGAATCCTATACGCTGGACTGGACGCCCGCGAACCCCGGCCGCGCCTTCGAACCGGGACATCATTTCGAATGGATATGGCTGCTCGAGCGCACCGCGGCCCTGACCGGCATTGCGGTGGGCGACCGGGTATCCCGGCTGCGCCGGCAAGCGCTGCGCGGCATGACTGCCGATGGCCGCGTCGTCGACATCATGGGCCCGGACGGCGCGATCGCGGCAAGCTGCCGACTTTGGCCCGCGCTGGAAGCCGCGAAGGTGCTGACGGGTCCCGCGCGCGATCAGGTGCTCGGCACGGCATGGCGCATTTTCTTCGCGCCCGCGCACCCGGGTGGATGGATCGACCATGTAGATCCCGGAGGCGATCCTCTGGTCGCGTTCATTCCCGCGAGCACACTCTACCATATCAGCACCGCGGTGGATCATTTTGGCTGAGGCACCGCCGGGTGATGCCCCTCTGCTCAGGCAGCAATGCGAACCGGCCGTTTTCGCGCGCGGATCCGGCAGCGGCGCGGGTTACATGCCGTCCTTCCGGCACCCCACAAGATCGAAGAATTGCCTATCGCGAAAGGCAACATCCCCGGAACCCCCTGAGTCCGGGAAAAGCATATGCGCCGGAGCAGCGTCACCCAGCTTCGGAACATGATTGATCAGTTCATACGCACCATCGGTTCCGATATAGTGCCGGTCTCCGTACGGACGGGGGCCCCCATCCGGACTTGGCGGCCGCCACCCCTTGACGGTGACGTCTTCGGTCGAGGCGATGTTTTGGAGGCCGTTGGAGCCGCCATTCCACGGCAACCACCAAAACGTCGCCCCCGACGCTTCATAGTGGACGCCGAGCGCAACATGGCTCGGCCAGTCCGGGCCGCTGTCGACCGGGCGGAAAGAGGCCGTCACGCCCGGGTTATGGCGTAAAACATAGTGTGCCTGCTCGACCGGGCAGGACGCTGTCGTAGCTGCCGCAAATGCCAACACGCCGATCATCGCGACAGTCCCCTTCGCTCGTCTGATCACCTTGTAACCACGGACAGAGCGTCGGCAATCAGCATTGCCAGGACCAGGACGGCTATGACGGGGCTTTGACGTTATCGAACGGCAGGTCATGGCCTCGGTTCGCACTGTCCAGATCGCCCCTTTTGACGTCATGCACGGACCGTCGGGACGTCGGCAATCCTGGTCGTCCACGCGGGCGACCGCATCTCCGACCGCAGCTTCCACTCCCGCTTGAAGCCCTGCGTCGCGGTCACCGCCGTCCAGGTGCCGAACTTGCCGTTAATCGCGTCGAGCGCGCCCATTAGGCGGTCGCGCTTCGCCGTATCCGCCTCGAACAGGGTCCGCGGTCGCTCGTCTTCGGGCAGGAGATCGTCGAGCAGGATACCGGCCTTGGTATAGGCATAGCCGTCGCGCCATGCCTTTTCGGCCGCCCGCCGTGCAGCCGCTATCAATTCAAAGCTATCGCTCGACATGGGATGGAGCGCGACGGTGCGCGACCCGCCATACTGCGGTCGGTCCGGCCTGTTCCGGTTGGTGTGAAAGAAGGCGGTCAGCCGTGCCGCGACGAGCCCATGCATCCGCAGCTTTTCGCCGGCGCGCAGCGCGTATTGCGACAAGGCGCCCATCATCCGATCAAAGTCACATACCGGCGTGCCGAACGAACGGGTGACCGCCATACCCTTTCGGCGGGGCGCGACGGACTCGACAGCGTCCGACGGCACGCCGCGCAATTCGGCAACCAGCCGCTCAAGCACCACAGTGCCGATGGCGCGCGCCTGCTTCATCGGCATGTCGCGCAGCGCGCCGGCGGTGTGCACGCCGAGGCCGGTCAGCTTTCTCGCAGTGGCGCCACCTACGCCCCAGACGTCTGCGACAGCGAAACCGTCCATGACCTGTCGGCGAACGGCTTCATCGCGCAAGTCCGCGACACCCTCGAACCGGACGTCCTTCTTAGCCGCGGCGTTCGCCAGCTTTGCCAATGTCTTTGTTTCGGCAATGCCAACGCAGGTCGGGATCGTGGTCCACAAACGAACCTGCTCCCGCATCGCATGCGCATGCTCGACAAGGTCCCTGCCCTCGAAGCCTGCAAGGTCCAGAAACGTCTCGTCGATCGAATAGATCTCGAAGTCACGCGCGAAGGGTTCGCAGGCAGCGATGACGCGGCGCTGCATGTCGCCATACAGCGTGTAGTTCGAGGACAGGACGCGGATACCGTGCCGGCGGACCACGTCACGCAGATGGTGGATCGGATCGCCCATCTTGATGCCGAGCGCCTTGGCCTCGGCCGAGCGGGCGATCGCGCAGCCGTCATTGTTCGACAGCACGATGACCGGCACGCCGACGAGGCTGGCATCGAACGCCCGTTCGCAGCTGACATAATAGTTGTTGCAGTCGATCAGCGCGATGGGCGCGCTCATGGCACCTTGCGCGCCACGCCGACGACGACGCCCCAGATCTCGACATATTCGTCGACGAGGATGTGCGGGAAGCCCTCGGCTTCGGGCACGAGCCAGTGCCGCCCGTCCATATGCCGAAGCCGTTTCAATGTCCGCTCGCCGTGCACCAAGGCGACGACGATCGCACCGGCTTTGGGTTGCTTGGCGCGATTGACGACGATCAGATCGCCGTCATTGATCCCGGCGCCCGCCATCGATCGTCCTTCGACCCGCATGATGTAACTGGCGGCGGGATGCTCCACGAGCCACGCGCCGAGATCAATCGGCTCCTCCATGTCGTCCTGCGCCGGTGACGGAAACCCGGCCGGCGTGTGACACAGGAAGAACGGGACCTCGCGCGGCACCAACGCGAACGGTATTTCGTGGAGCCTCAAGCTGCTCATGGGACGATTCCTTTTCCGGCCAGCCCTTTAGAGCGCAAGAACAGAAAGTGAACAAGGATTCGTGTGACAACGCTGCCGCATGGTGAGCGCTCGAACCGAAAGCGGGCGTTTGCGAGGACATTTAAGAGGTAAGCGTCCGGCCCGGCGTGTGTTGTGGCGCGGCACCGCTGCGCGAGGCAGTCGGCTCACGGGGGTAGCCGCGTTGCGAATCATACGATGCCGGGGGACGTGGAAGGACAGCCGTCCAACCTAGCGGCGGCGGGCTACGCGACCGGAACGTGGGCTTGCGATACCACCGCGATACCAAAACGCAGATTCACCGAAGCTTTAAGCGACAAGTCGCCAATAAAGCTCAAGGATATCAATGATTTAAGGTGGTGCCGCTTACAGGACTCGAACCTGTGACCCCCGCATTACGAATGCGATGCTCTACCAGCTGAGCTAAAGCGGCCCGACGATGGATCTCTCCGGTCGAGGGGGCGGCGCTTAACAGGGGAAATTCGCGCTGACAAGCGCCAACGCGGATTTACGCTCCGTTTACCAAACGCGGTGCACAGCATGGTACCATGACACGGGGAAGTTTTGGCATGACGAGTGCGCGCGAACTTGATGACGGCCAGGCCACCATGCGGGCCGAGGGGAGTGCAGCCACCGCCGGTGCCGGCGATGCCGCCGATGCCGGGATCAACGACGTCATGTTCGATCTCGGCGGCGACGAGCGGCGAATGCACGTCCGCGCGTATAATCACTGGGTGTCGCTGCTGAAGGGACGCCCCTATCCGACGATCGCCGATCTCGATCCCGGCTCGATCGCCGACTTCGGCCCGCACAGCGTCCTGATGGATTTCAGGACCCCGAACGGCGCAGATCCGCAACGCGGCGAAATGCCGATCACCGACCCCGGAATCGCGTTCCTGGGGACCGCGCTGCGCGAGGAATGCGGGCTCGTCGGGCGGATCGATTCGATCGCCGACGTACCCAGCCGCTCGCTGCTGTCGCGACTGACCGATCACTATCTGCAGATCATCGCGAATCGCGCACCCGTCGGATTCGAAGCCGAATTCGTCAACAGCCGTGGCCGGACCACGCTGTACCGCGGCATCCTGATGCCGTTCGCGTCGAACGACGAGGGAATCGATTTCCTCTACGGCGTGATCAACTGGAAGGAGCTCGCCGACGCGGGATTGCAGGCGACGCTGGCGGCCGAACTCGACGCCGCGGTGCGTGCGATGCCGCCGCGCAGCCATGCGGGACTTGCTGCGTACGCCATGACCGCGCCGGATATGCCGGGGCTTGGCGGTATTTCGGGCGGTATCTCGGGCGGTATCTCGGGCGGTATCTCGGGCGGCACCCAGGGCGGCGCGTCCGTCGGTCATGCGCATGCCACGTCGCCTGGCGTCCCGATCTGGGCAGACGGACCGAGCGCTCAGTTCGACTCCCCGCCCCCGTCGGCGCCGTCATCGGCCGACATCGCCGCCTCGCCGACGCACGCCAGCGCCGTGCTCGCGCATGTCGCGATCGATGGCGAAGCGCTGCCGGCCGGCGTGCGGACCGGTGACGTCGTCCTGCTCGTCGCGCGCGTCGCGCAGGGCGGCGGTTACGACATCGTCGGCACGATCACCGATGACCAGCCGCTCATCACACGCGCGCTGGGGGCGATCGACGGATAGGGTATCTGCGAGCGATGCTACGCGTCCGTGGCGGCACCGCGATCCGGGTCCGGCCCTGCACATCCCGCACTGCAGCATGCATCTTCGCAGCCGCCACAAGCCTTGAGGTCGATCAACGCCGAGCGCATAGGCTCGCGCATGGCTGATCATTCTTCGACCCTCATCGACCCGCTGACCGAGGCGCTGTCCGCTCGATTGACCGAGCGCGCATTGCCCGGCGAACTCAACGATTTCGGCAAGGCGGAGGCCGGACAGGCCGCGGCCTTCGTCGCCGCCACCGCACGCCAGCGCGGCGACGGACTGCCCGTGATCGCGCTCGAGCCGATCAGCACGGACGACACGCGGCGGCGGATGCGGCTGGCGATCATCAACGACGATATGCCGTTCCTCGTCGATTCGATCGCCGCCGCGATCGCCGGGCAGGACATCGCGATCGACCGGATCATCCACCCGGTCGTCCACACCGTTCGCAGCCCCGACGGCGTCCTGCAGTCGATCGGCGATTCGGGTAACGCCGAATCGATGATCTATCTCGAGATGGAACGTGCCGACGCGCGCGATCGTCGCGGGCTGATCGAGGAACTGACGTCGGTGCTCGCCGATGTCCGCGCCGCGGTGAAGGACTGGCGCGCGATGCAGGGCGCGATGGCGACCGACATCGCGCTGCTCCACAGCGACGGCCCCGATGCGGAGGGCGCGGCGTTGCTCCGCTGGTTCCTCGATGGCCATCTGACGCTGCTGGGCCACCAGGTCTGGCATCGCGACGGCAGCGCCGGCGCCGCGCTCGGCATCGCGCGCAACCAGCATGCCGTCCCGATCCTTGCCGAGGCATCGCGGATGCTCGCGATCGAGTGGTTCGAGGCGGGGAACCTCGCGCCGCTGCTGCTGAAATCGAACCTCATCTCGACCGTCCACCGCGCGGTGCCGCTCGACCTCGTCGTCGTACCGGTGATGGAAGGCGACCGGATCGGCGGGCTGTCGATCTATAGCGGGTTGTGGACCAGCGCGGCGCTGGCGGCGATGCCGCGCGACGTGCCCGTGCTCCGCACGCGGCTCGCCGCGATGAAGGCGAAGTTCGGGTTCGATCCGCGCGGCCATGCCGGCAAGGCGCTGACGCATGCGTTGACCGCGCTCCCGCACGACCTCGTCGTCGCCTTTCCCCCCGATGCGCTCGAGGACCTCGCGCTGACCGCGATGAGCCTCGCGGATCGCCCGCGCCCGGCGCTCGTGCTGGTCGAATCGGCGCTTGGCCGCCATCTGTTCGGGTTCGTCTGGCTGCCGCGCGACGATGTCACGACCGGGCGCCGCGTGGCGATCGGCGACATGCTCGCCGAGGCCGCCAATGCGAGTATCCTCAACTGGTCGATCGCGCTCGAGGACGGCGAGGTGGCGATGCTGCGCTACACGCTCGACCTGCGCGGCGACGGCCGGATGCCCGATGTCGCGCCGCTCGCGCTGCGGCTTCAGCGGATGGTCCGCGGCTGGGTGTCCGACGTCGAGGCGGCCCTGGTCGAGACGTTGCCGCCGCCGCGCGCCGCGCGCCTCGCGCTGCGCTGGGCCGCCGCCTTCCCGCAGAATTACCGCAACGTCAGCACCGCGGCCGATGCCGCCGCGGACATCCAGCGGCTTGCGGCGCTCGACAATCCGGGATCGCGCGGCGTCCGCCTGATCGAGAGCGCGCCCGGCGAGGATCGCCAGCTCAAAATCTACCGTCTCGGCGGTGCGCTCAAGCTGTCCGATGCGGTGCCGGTGCTCGAGAATTTCGGCTTCCGCGTGATCGGCGAGCTACCAACGCGTCTGCGCGAGGACAGCGATCCGTTCGTCCACGACTTCGTGCTCGAGGCGAATGACGACGCCTCACACACCGACGCGGCGACGCTCGAGCGCGCCATTGCGGCGGTGCTCGAGGGCGCGGCCGAGAACGACGCGTTCAACCGCCTGATCGTCGAGGTCGGCATGAGCCCGCAGGCGGTCGTGCTGTTCCGCGCGTGGTTCCGCTATCTGCGCCAGGCAGGGCTGCCCTACGGCCTGACCACCGTGGTCGACGCGCTGCGCCGCGCACCGAAGGTCGCGACCGCGTTGATCGCACGCTTTGCGGCCGCGCATGATCCCGCGAACGACGGCCACCCGGCGGATGCCGACGCCGCGATCGAGGCCGGGCTCGATGCGGTCACCGCGATCGACGACGATCGCATCCTGCGCGCCTATCACAGCCTGGTCGGCGCGACGCTGCGCACCAACGCCTTCACACCTGCCGCCGCCGAGGCGCTCGCGTTCAAGCTCGACAGCCACCTGATCCCCGGCCTCCCCGCGCCCGTGCCGTGGCGCGAGATCTGGGTGTACAGCCCGCGAATCGAGGGCATCCACCTGCGCGCCGGCCCGGTCGCGCGCGGCGGGCTTCGCTGGTCCGATCGGCGCGACGATTTCCGCACCGAGATCCTCGGGCTGATGAAGGCGCAGCGCGTCAAGAACGCGGTCATCGTGCCGACCGGCGCGAAGGGCGGCTTCTATCCCAAACAGCTCCCTGCCCCGTCGAACCGCGACGCGTGGCTGGCGGAGGGCACCGAGAGCTACCGGATCTTCATCCGCACCCTGCTGTCGATCACCGACAACATCGTCGAGGGCAAGGTTGTCCATCCGGCGGGCGTCGCGATCCTCGATGGCGAGGATCCCTATTTCGTGGTTGCCGCGGACAAGGGGACCGCGACGTTCAGCGACGTCGCCAACGCGCTCGCGCTCGACCGCGATTTCTGGCTCGGCGACGCGTTCGCGAGCGGCGGGTCGGTCGGCTATGACCACAAGGCGATGGGGATCACCGCCAAGGGCGCCTGGGTCTCGGTCCAGCGGCACTTCGCCGAGCGCGGCATCGACGTGCAGAGCGATCCGATCACCGTCGTCGGCTGCGGCGACATGTCGGGCGACGTGTTCGGCAACGGCATGCTGCTGTCAAAATCGCTGAAGATCGTCGCGGCGTTCGACCATCGCCACATCTTCATCGACCCGGATCCCGATCCCGCGGCGAGCTGGGACGAGCGCGCGCGGATGTTCGCGCTCCCCCGCTCGAGCTGGGCGGACTATGACACCGCGCTGATCTCGGAGGGCGGCGGCGTCCACGCGCGTACCGCCAAGGTCATCAAGCTGTCGAAACAGGCGCAGGCGGTGCTCGGGATCACGCTGGACGAGATCGAGCCCGGCGCGCTGATCTCCGCGATCCTCAAGGCACCCGCGGATCTGCTGTGGTTCGGCGGCATCGGCACCTATGTGAAGGCGGCGGCGGAGAACAACGTCCAGGTCGGCGACCCCGCCAACGACCGTCTGCGCGTCAATGCCGAGGAGCTGCGCGTCACCGCGATCGGCGAAGGCGCCAATCTCGGCGTGACGCAGGCCGCGCGCATCGCGTTCGCCGAGCGCGGCGGGCGGATCAATACCGACTTCATCGACAATTCGGCGGGCGTCGACTGCTCGGACAACGAGGTCAACATCAAGATCGCGCTCAACCGCGAGATGATCGAGGGCCGGCTCGACTACGAGACGCGCAACACGCTGCTCGCGAGCATGACCGACGACGTCGCGCATCTCGTGCTCGAGGACAATCGTCTCCAGACGCTCGCGCTGTCGATCGCCGAGGGCGCGGGTGCCGCCGCGATCGGCGTCGGCCCGGCGGGTGGCATCGCTGCGACCGGCGGCGGTGGCCCCGCGTCGATGCCGAGCTATGTCCGCGTCATCGAGATCTTCGAGGCCGATGGCCGCCTCGATCGGGCGGTCGAGGGGCTGGGCTCGAACGACGACCTGCTGCGTCGCGGGCTCGACGGGCACGGCCTGACGCGTCCCGAGCTCGCCGTGCTGCTCGCGACCGCCAAGCTCGCGCTGCAGGATTCGATCGAGCAGAGCGGTCTGGGTGACGATCCGGCGTTGCTCCCCGATCTCCATGCGGCGTTCCCCAAGGCGATGCGCGACACGTTCGCGCAGGCGATCGAGGAGCACCGGCTGCGCGGTGAGATCGTCGCGACGAAACTGGCCAATCGCATCGTCAACCGCCTCGGCGTGCTCCACCCGTTCGAACTCGCCGAAGAGGAAGGCGCGGCGATGGGCGACATCGCGGCGATGTTCGTGGTCGCCGAACGGTTGTTCGACCTGCCCGCGCTGTGGACAGACATCGAACGGCGATCGATGCCCGAGGCCGCACGGATCGCGCTGTTCGACGAGGTTGCGGTCGCGACCCGGTCGCAGATCGCCGACCTGCTCCGCGTGTCGGCGCCGGGAACGATGCCGGGCACGGTGCTCGACCGCCTCGGCAAGGGCATCCATCATCTCGACGGGCAGACCAAGGCGCTGCTGCTCGAGGAGGCCAGCGCGCAGAGCGGACGGATCGCCGCGCAGCTCGAGGCTGCCGGCGCGCCGCATGATCTTGCATTGGCCGTCGTCCGGCTGTTCGAGCTCGATGGTGCGGTCGGGCTTGCCGATCTGGGTGAGCGGCTGTCGCTTGACGAGGCGGTGCTGACGCGCGCGTTCACGCATCTCGGCCAGGCGCTCGGTCTCGACTGGGCGCAGGCCAATGCCGCGCGGATCACGCCGAGCGATCCGTGGGAACGCCTGCTGATCGCGGGGCTTGCCCGCGATTTCCAGCAACTGCGCCTCGAATTCCTCGCCCGGTGCGGCGCGAAGGACCCGCAGGGCGCGGTCGATACGTGGCTCGCCGCCAATGCCCCGCGCATCACGCAGTTCAGGGCGGTGATCGACCGTGCGCGTCACGCCGCGGTACCGAATGCGGCGATGCTTGCGCAGATCGCCGGTCAGGCGCGCGTCCTGCTCGGGCGATAAGCGGACAGGCGACACCGCCGGGCGGAACTCCGCGCCTGCCCGGCGGTTCGTCACACTCTTCCCGCCAATCGCATACGCAGCGGTTGAGTAACGCCCCGCGCTTGGCCTAGAGCTACCGGGAACACGAGGCCGATATGACCGATATTCCCAATACCCAGCCCGACAGCCGCGAAACCACGATCCTCGACGCCCCCGACCGCATGGTGAAGGTGCGCGAGATGTTCGGGATCGATTCGGACATGGAGGTGCCCGCCTTCTCCGAAGCCGACGAACGCGTCCCCGATCTCGATCCCGCCTATGTCTTCGATGCGGACACGACGCTCGCCGTCCTCGCGGGCTTTGCGCACAACCGCCGCGTGATGGTCCAGGGCTATCACGGCACCGGCAAGTCGACGCATATCGAGCAGGTTGCGGCACGCCTCAAATGGCCGTGCATCCGCATCAATCTCGATGCGCATATCAGCCGCATCGACCTGATCGGCCGCGACGCGATCGTCCTCAAGGACGGCCAGCAGATCACCGAGTTCCGCGAAGGCCTGCTGCCCTGGGCGCTCCAGACCCCGACCGCGCTCGTGTTCGACGAATATGACGCTGGACGTCCCGACGTGATGTTCGTGATCCAGCGCGTGCTGGAGACCGAGGGCAAGCTGACGTTGCTCGACCAGAACCGCGTGATCCGCCCGAACCCGTGGTTCCGCTTGTTCGCGACCGCCAACACGGTCGGCCTCGGCGACACCAGCGGGCTGTATCATGGCACGCAGCAGATCAACCAGGGTCAGATGGACCGCTGGAACATCGTCGTCACGCTCAACTACCTCCCCGCCAAGGTCGAGGCGCAGATCGTGCTCGCCAAGTCGGGGGAATATGACAAGCCCGACGGCAAGAAGGTCGTCGAGAACATGGTCCGCGTTGCCGACATGACGCGCAAGGGCTTCGTCAACGGCGACATCTCGACCGTGATGAGCCCGCGTACCGTCATCACCTGGGCGCAGAACGCGCTGATCTTCGGTGACGTCGGCTTCGCATTCCGCCTGTCGTTCCTCAACAAGTGCGACGAGGCAGAGCGGTCGCTGGTCGCGGAATATTACCAGCGCGTGTTCGGCAAGGACCTGCCCGAGAGCGTGATGGGCAAGGCCTGAGGCCTTGGCGAACGAAACGCCCCTCGACCGGTTCAAGGCGGTTCTCGCCGGCACCGCGCGTGCGATCGCGGAGGAGCCCGAGGTCGAGCTCGCCTTCACCGCGGACGCGCCGGCGCAGTCGGGCAAGCACATCAAGGTGCCGATGCCCGCGCGTGCGCTGCCGCCCGAGCAGGTCGCGGAGGCACGCGGGTTCGCCGACGGGTTCGCGCTGCAGCTGAAGCATCACGACATCGCGCTGCATAATCGCGCCGCGCCGGTCGAGGCGGTCGCGCGTGCGGTGTTCGATGCGGTCGAGACCGCGCGCGTCGAGGCGCTCGGCTCGCGCGGCTATGCGGGGATCAGCGACAATCTCGCGATGGCGCTCGACGTGCGGCTGCGCGCCGATCCGATCACGCGCGCGCGCAACCGTGACGAGGTGCCGCTGTCGACCGCGCTCGGGCTGATGGTGCGCGAGCGGCTGACCGGGCAGGAATCGCCCGCGATCGCCGCCCCCGGCCTTGCACTGGTTCGCGACTGGATCGAGCAGAAGACCGATCTCGACGCGCTCGCCTATGCGATCGACGATCAGAAGACATTCCAGGGCCTTGCGCGCAAGATGCTCGAGGAGCTCGAGCTGGTCGAGGGACAGCAGGTCCCCGAAGACAGCGACGAAGACGGCTCCGAGGACGAGGGCACCGACGAGCAGCAGCAGGACGAGGGCGACGAAGGCGACGACCAGGGCGAGGACGGCCAGGGCGAAGTCGAGGCGCGCGGCGAACAGTCCGAGCAGCAGAACGAGGAAAGCGACGGCCAGGAGCAGAGCGACGAGTCGATGGACGACATTGACGGCGAGCCTGGCGATGACGGCGAGGAGGGCATGCAGCCCGTCCGCCCCAACCGGCCCTTCGCCGACATGGGCACCGCGTTCGACTACAAGCCGTGGACGACGCAGTTCGACGAGGTGGTCGCAGCGACCGAGCTGTGCGACGCCGAGGAACTGGCGCGACTGCGCGGCTATCTCGACCAGCAGCTCGTCCATCTCCAGTCCGCAGTGTCGAAGCTCGCCAACCGCCTGCAACGCCGACTGATGGCGCAGCAGTCGCGCTCGTGGGATTTCGACCAGGAGGAGGGCATTCTCGACGCGGCGCGGCTCGCCCGCGTGATCGTCAACCCGACGCTGTCGCTCAGCTACAAGGCCGAGCGCGAGACCGACTTTCGCGACACCGTCGTCACGCTGCTGATCGACAATTCGGGATCGATGCGCGGCCGCCCGATCTCGATCGCGGCGATCAGCGCGGACATCCTCGCGCGCACGCTCGAGCGGTGCGGCGTCAAGACCGAGATTCTCGGCTTTACGACGCGTGCGTGGAAGGGCGGGCAGAGCCGCGAGACGTGGCTGGCCGCCGGGCGTCCGCCGCAGCCGGGGCGGCTCAACGACATCCGCCACATCGTCTACAAGCGCGCCGACGAGCCGTGGCGGCGCGCGCGCAATTCGCTCGGGCTGATGATGCGCGAGGGGTTGCTCAAGGAGAATATCGACGGCGAGGCGCTGATGTGGGCGCACGCCCGGCTCGTCGCGCGGCCCGAGGAACGCCGCATCCTGATGGTGATCAGCGACGGCGCGCCGGTCGACGATTCGACGCTCAGCGTGAATTCGGGCTCGTATCTCGAACGCCATCTGCGTCAGGTGATCGGCTGGATCGAGACCAAGTCGCCGGTCGAACTCGTCGCGATCGGGATCGGCCACGACGTGACGCGCTATTATGCGCGTGCGGTCACGATCATGGACGTCGAGCAACTCGGCGGCACGATCATCGAACAGCTCGCCTCGCTTTTCGATACCGAGTGAGGCCGGCGTGATCGCCGCGCCGCGCGACGGGTTTCATGGTCCCGTGAAGCGGTCGATCACGATCGCAGGCCACCAGACCTCGATCAGCCTCGAGCCGATCTTCTGGCAGGCGCTCGAAACCGCCGCGCGCGGGGCAGCGCTCCCGCTGTCGGCACTCGTCGCGGAAATCGACGCGATCCGGATCAACGGCGACGATCCGCCCAACCTCGCGAGCGCGCTGCGGACGTGGCTGCTCGCACATCATCGACCGGATCACGACGCGTCGCAATGATCGCATCGCCTGCCACTGTGCGTCGTGTCGCGTCGCTGGTGGCGGGCGCGCTATTGACCAGCCCGGTATCGGCCACGCCGACGCGCGATGCTTTCGCATCGATCCCCAACGTCACGATCGCGCCCTATCTCGTCGAGGGTGACGATGCGCTGGCGGTCCGCCGGTCGATCGATTCCAGGCGACCGACCGATGCGCATGACGGGACGCGCGTCGACGCGGTCAGCAGCTGGGACATGCGCTGGAGCTGGCCGCGCACGCGCGGCGGCGGGTGCGATCTCCGTAGGGCAACGATCCGCTACACCGCCACCGTCCGGCTACCGCGTCTCGCGGCGACGGCCCGGCTGACCCCGGCCGACCGCACCGCCTGGGACCGCTATCTCGCGGCGCTCATGGTGCACGAGGTGGGGCACGTCGCCTATACCTATGACCGCCGCAGCGACGTGCTGGCAGCAATCCGCAGCGCGACGTGCGCGACCGCGGATCGCGCGGCCGGCGCGGCGCTGGCGGCGATCGACGCCTATCACATCGCCTATGACCGCGAGACCGGGCACGGCGCGACGCAGGGCGCCAGTTTCCCCTGATCCCGCGCGGCAGGTCACCGGAAGCATGTCGCCGAAATCACGCGAACGCCGCCGCCCCCTTCAGATGCTGATACGCCGCGATGACCTTCTGCAACTCCGATTCATGCGCGCGGTCGCCGCCGTTGCGATCGGGATGATAGCGCCGCACGAGCTCGCTGTAGCGCTTGCGCAGCGCCGTCCGGTCGGTGTCGGTCCCGAGCCCCAGCACGCGCAGCGACCGCCGCTCGCCGTCGGACAGCACGCGGCCATCCTTGCGCGCGCCCCCGAAACCCTGCGCCACCCGCTCGCCGAAGCGCGCGCCGATCGCGTCGATCGGATCGGCGAAGTCCGCCCATTTCGGCGGCGTGTCGCCGCCGCCATGCGCGAACGCGCGTGTCTCGCGCTCCCAGCCCGCCATCGGTCGCTGCGCATGATGGATCTCGTCCGCGGTCATCCCGTCGAAATAATTATAGCCAGCGTTGAATGCACGGACATGCTCGAGGCAGAACCAGCGGAACTGTGGCGGCCCGCCATCACTCGGCCCCTCCAGCGGTGGCGCGCGAAATTCGCCCGGCTCGGCGCAGCCCGGCCACATGCAGACGCGCCCCGTCCCTTCCACGCGGCCGTGAAACCGCGGGCTTGGGCGCTCCTTCCGGGCCTTGCGCCCGTCATCATGTCGATCGTCGTCCGCCACCGGCTCCCCGCGCTTCCAAAACGGGCTATATAGGGCGCATGACAGACCTCGCCACCGGCTCCGTACAGGACCAGATCACCGCGCGCCTCACCACCGCGCTCAACCCCACGCAGCTGACCGTCGTCAACGAGAGCGGACTTCACGCGGGCCACATGGGCGACGACGGCACGGGCGAGACGCATTTCCGCGTCGAAGTGGAAACGCCGAAGTTCGAAGGACTTAATCGTGTCGCGCGGCAGCGGCTCGTGAACCAGGCGCTCGCCGATCTGTTGAGCACGCAGATCCACGCGCTCGCCATCAAGGCCCGCGCTCCCGGGGAGCTCTGATGTCCTATATCTTGTGGTACTGGCCTTCGCTTCAGGGGCGCGGCGAGTTCGTCCGCCTCGCGCTCGAAGCCGCCGGGATCCCCTATGAGGACCGCGCGCGCCAGGTCGGCGAGGACGGGCTGATGGCAGACCTCAACGACCGCACCGGCCGCACCCCGTTCGCGCCGCCCTATCTCGAGCTGGCCGGCGCTGGAGAGGGGGGTCTGGTGATCGCGCAGGTCGCGAACATCCTGATGTATCTCGGCGAACGGCATTCGATCGCGCCGTCGACGATGGCCGACCGGCTGTGGCTCAACCAGTTGCAGCTGACGATCGCGGATCTGGTGGCGGAGGTCCACAACGTCCACCATCCGGTCGCGATGATGGACTATTACGACGACCAGAAGCCCGAGGCCGCGCGCGCCGCCAGGCAGTTCCGCGAGGAGCGCCTGCCGAAGTTCCTCGGCCATTTCGAGGATGCGGCACAGGCCAATCCGGGCGAGTGGCTGATCGACCATGCATGGAGCTATGCCGACACCTCGCTGTTCCAGATCGTCGAGGGGCTGCGCTACATGTTCCCGCAGCGAATGAAGACGCTCGAACCCGATTATCCCAACCTCGTCCGCATCCGCGACCAGGTCGCCGAGCTGCCGGGCATCAAGGCGTATCTGAAGAGCGACCGCCGGATCGCGTTCAACACCGAGGGCATCTTCCGCCACTATCCCGAACTCGACGCCGCGTGAGAGCCGCCCGCCCCGCCGCGCGCATTCTGCTCGTCGACGCGCAGGACCGCGTGCTGATGTTCCGCTTCACGCCTGACGATCGCCCGCCGCTCTGGTGCACGCCGGGCGGCGCGGTCGATCCGGGGGAGAGCTACGCCGCCGCCGCGCGTCGCGAATTATGGGAAGAGGTCGGGCTCGATATGGATTGCGGCCCCGAGGTCGCGCGCCGCGTCGTCGACTTCCGCACGTTCGAGGGCGTCGAGGTGACCGCCGACGAACGCTATTTCCGCGTCGATGTCGAGACGTGCGACGTGGCGGCGGGAAACCTGACCGATCAGGAGCGCAAGCTGCTCGTCGGTCACCGCTGGTTTTCCCGAAACGAGATCGCGGGGCATGACGAACTCCTCTATCCAGCAGACCTCGTCGAACTCCTCGACGCCACGGAGACACCCCATGCTGGATGATTTCGTCCTCCAGACCATCCTCCCCTCGACGCACGATCTGGGCGGGTTCAAGGTCCACCGCACCTTGCCGAACAAGGAGCGGACGATGGTCGGCCCGTTCCTGTTCTTCGACCAGATGGGCCCCGCGCATCTCGAGGTCGGTACGGGCATCGACGTGCGACCGCATCCGCACATCAACCTGTCGACCGTCACCTATCTGTTCGACGGCGCGATCGACCACCGTGACTCGCTCGGTACACAGGCACGGATCGAGCCCGGCGCGGTCAATCTGATGACCGCGGGCCACGGCATCGTCCATTCCGAACGCTCGCCCGGCGACGAGCGCGCGGGAGGGCCCAATCTGTCGGGTATCCAGACCTGGCTGGCGCTGCCCGAGGCGGTCGAGGAGATCGACCCTGCGTTCGAGCACGTCACCAAGGCACAGCTGCCGGTGATCGAGGCGCACGGCGCGCGCTCGCGGATCATCATGGGCAGCCTCTGGGGCCAGACCGCACCGACCACGACCTATTCGGGGACGATCTACGCCGACATCGCGCTCGATCCGGGTGCGAGCGTGCCGATCGACGCGGCCGCCGAGGAACGCGCGATCTACCTCGCGATGGGCGAGGCGACGCTTGAGGGCGTCAAGCTCGAACCGCAGGTGCTCTACGTGCTGCGCCCGGGCATCGCGGCGACGCTCCGCTCGGCGACCGGCGGCCGCGCGATGCTGTGCGGCGGCGATGCGTTCACGACGCCGCGCCACGTCTGGTGGAACTTCGTCAGCTCGAACCGCGACCGCATCGAACAGGCGAAACGCGACTGGAATGCGGGCAATTTCCCCAAGGTGCCCGGCGACGAGAAGGAATGGATCGAGATCCCGGCGATCCCGAAGACGGTCAGCTACCCCTGACCCCAGAAAATCCTCCCCCGCCAGGGGGAGGTGGATCGCACAGCGAGACGGAGGGGGAGGACACGGAACAGGTGTTTCCCTTCCCTCCCCCTCCGACGCCTTCGGCGCCACCTCCCCCTGGCGGGGGAGGATCGCGAGCGGCCCTTGTCGAGACCCCCGCTCTACCGCACACTCCTGAAACTGGCGCAGACCATGTCGGCCCCCGGACCCCGTCCAGGGCCGACGAGCGGGAGAGAGAAGACATGACCGAGCTGCAAAGCCTCCGATTATCCACCGGCGTCGACCTCGACGTCGCGATCAGCGGCGACAGGGCGAATCCGCCCGTCATCCTGCTCCACGGCTTTCCCGAATCGCACCGCACCTGGCGCCACATCGCCCCCGACCTCGCGCGCGACCATTATGTCATCGCGCCCGACCAACGGGGCTTCGCGCGCTCGTCGAAACCCCAGGGCGTCGCGAGCTACTCGCCCGACAAGATCGTCGCCGACCTGCTCGCGCTCGCCGATCACCTCAAGATCGACCGGTTCACGCTGGTCGGCCACGACTGGGGCGGCGCGATCGCGTGGATGGCCGCGCTCCAGCATCCCGACCGGATCGAGCGGTTGGTGATCGTCAACGCCCCCCACCCGCTCGTCTTCCAGCGGACGATCTTCGACGACCCCGATCAGCGCAAGGCGAGCCAGTATATCCGCCGCTTCCGCGACACGAGCATCGACCAGGGCCTGACCGGCGCGGGCCTCGAGAAATTCCTCGGCTCGACCTTCGCGCATCATGTGACGCACGCGATCGCGGGCGAGGACAAGGCCGCCTATCTCGACGAATGGTCGCAGCCGGGCGCGATGACCGCGATGCTCAACTGGTACCGCGCCAGCCCGATCGTCGTCCCCGCGATGGACGAGACCCCGCCGCGCCCCGCCTTTCTCGACGCGCCCTTCCCGCCGATGCGGATGCCGGTGCTGGTGATCTGGGGCATGCGCGACGCCGCGCTGCTGCCAAGCCAGCTCGACCTTGCCGACTATGTGCCCGAGCTGACGATCGAAAAGATCGATGCCGGGCATTTCGTCCCCTGGGAAAAGCCCGAGGCGGTGATCGCGGCGATGCGCCGCTGGGCCATCTGATAAAGCCCCCTCGTCATCCTGACGAAAGTCAGGACCCAGAGCCACCAGCGCTGTCCCAAGTAACTCTGGATCCTGACTTTCGTCAGAATGACGGTAGCGGTGGAGCGCATCGCCATCACCTGTCTGTTGCCTGACCACCGCATTCTGAAAGCGTTCAGCGGCGCGGGAGCAAATCCCCTGTCATGCCGTTTGGTACGGCGTCGAAGACAGGAGAGCAGTCATGCGTAAGATGATCCTCGCGGCCGTTGCCGCCGCCACCTTGGTTCCCACGTTCGCCACCGCACAAAGCTATGGCGAAGCCCGCCGCAGCGACCGCGAAGTCCGCCAGAGCCAGCGCGAACTCCAGCAGGCGCGCCGTTTCGGCGACCGCGGCGACGTCCGCGATGCCCGCCGCGAGCTGCGCGAAGACCGGCAGGAGCGCCGCGAGGACTGGCGCGACTATCGCCGCAGCCACGCCAACGTCTATCGCCGCCCCGCCTATGTCGGCCCGCGCGGCTATCGCTATCGCCCGGTCAACGTCGGCTATCGGTTCGCACCAAGCTATTACGGTCGCCAGTACTGGATCAACGACTATCAGACCTATCGCCTGCCCCGTCCGGGCTATGGCTATCAGCGCTGGGTTCGCTACGGCCGCGACGTCGTCCTGGTCGACACGCGCAACGGCCGCGTTGCACAGGTCAACAACGGCTTCTTCTACTGAGCAGCCACGACGGCCCGGGAGCAATCCCGGGCCGTTTGCCTATTCATACGCCCCCCGCCGCATGACGTAATCGCGCGTCTCGTAGGGCGGCGGCAGCGCCTCGACCCAGGCGCCATGCGCATGCGTCAGCGCCACCAGCTCCATCCCCGCCGCGCCCGGCCAGCCCTGGACGCGGACCTCGTGCCGGTGGAGGTCGCGATTGGGCTCCATCATCACCCAGCCAAGCGGCCGCTCGACCGTCGCCCGCTCGCCCGCCGCCGCCATCGCCGCGCGGATCCGCGCACGCCCCGGGGGCGGCAGATATTGCCACACCACCGAATGCATCAGCACGCGCGTGACGCCCGCCGCCTGTGGCTCGGCCAGCTGCGCCTCGACCCAGTCGGCCGCATCGCCGCGGACCAGATCGACGCCGCGCTCGTGCACCATCGAAATCGCCGCGGCGAGTCGCGCCTGCCGCTCGGCCGCATCGACCCAGACATAGGCCTCCAGCCGCGTTGCCGCGTCGGGTGCCGCGAGATCGACCGGCTGGATATCGACACCGCGCGTCGAGCGGATCGCGACCCGCGCACCGGGCGCCGCGACACCGCGCCACTCTGGCCGGATCGTCAGCGGCGACTCGTCCGGCCCCACCATCACCCCGCCCAGATCGAACCGATAGCGATCGATCAGCAGGTTCAGCCCCGCGCTTGATCCAATCTCGAGCACCTCGAACGCCGGTCCGTAGCGCGCCGCCAGATGCAACAGCCCGGTCATCAGCCCGGCCGACCGCCCCGCCTCGTTCGTCTGCGGCGGCCCGTCGAGCCACGGCAGCAACACCGCGTCCTGCATCCGGAGCGTCGCGCGCAGGATCGCGATCACGCGTGCGGGATCGGCCTCCGCGCCTGAAAACACCGTCGACAGCGGCGGATCGATGCCCGCGCGGTGCAGCGCATGCAGCCCGCCGACCAGCCGCAACGCGAGCGCATCCGCCACGGGTTCGCCCGGCCAGTCGAGCACCCGGCGCCCCGTCGCGCTCTCGCGATCGACCGCTTCGACCAGCGCGGTGCAGACGCGCGCGGTGATCGGCGCCGCCATCGCGCGGCAATAGTCCGCCTGGATGCGGAAGGAGTCGCGGTTCGCAGTCTCGTCGGCCATGCGCAGGTTGTTGCACCCGCCAAGCGCCACCCGTAAAGCCCGGCGCGTGCCAGACTCCCAGATCATCATCGCCGTCCCCAAGGGACGCATCCTCGCCGAGGCTTTGCCGCTGCTCGCCCGTGCCGGCATCCATCCCGAGGCGGCGTTTTCGGACGGGGACAGCCGCGCGCTCCGCTTCGCGACGAACGATCCCGACATCTCGCTGATCCGCGTCCGCGCGTTCGACGTCGCGACCTTCGTCGCGCACGGTGCGGCACAGCTCGGCATCGTCGGGTCGGACGTGATCGCGGAATTCGGCTATTCCGAGCTCTACGCACCCGTCGATCTCGGCATCGGCCATTGCCGGCTGTCGGTCGCCGAACCCACCGCGATGGCGGCCAAGGACGATCCGCGCGGCTGGAGCCATGTCCGCGTCGCGACCAAATACCCGCACGTCACCGCCGCGCACTTCGCCGCCCGCGGCGTCCAGGCCGAATGCGTCAAGCTGAACGGCGCGATGGAGCTCGCGCCCACGCTCGACCTCGCCCCGCGCATCGTCGACTTGGTCTCGTCGGGCCGTACGCTGAAGGAAAACGGCCTCGTCGAGGTCGAGACGATCATGGAGGTCACCAGCCGCCTGATCGTCAACCGCGCCGCGATGAAGACGCGCGCGCGCGTCGTGCCTCTGGTCGAGGCGTTCCGCCGCGCCGTCGAGCAGGAGCAGGCCGCATGATCCGCCTTGCCACCACCGACGCCGACTTCGCCGAGCGCTTCACCGCGCTCGTCGAGGATCGCCGCGAATCGGACGCAGGCGTCACGCAGGACGTCGCCGCGATCATCGCGTCCGTCCGCCGCGACGGCGAGACCGCGATCCGCGACCTGACGCAGAAGCACGACCGCCATGATCTCGAAGCGACCGGCTGGCAGATCGACGCCGCCGACTGCAAGGCCGCGTTCGACGCGCTCGAGCCCGAGCTGCGCACCGCGCTCGAACTCGCCGCGACGCGGATCCGCGCCTATCACGAGAAGCAGCGGCCGCTCGACAGCGACTCGGTCGATTCGGCGGGTGTCCGGCTCGGCGCGCGGTGGCTGCCGGTCGACGCCGCCGGGATCTACGTCCCCGGTGGCCGTGCGGCCTATCCCTCGTCGCTGCTGATGAACGCGATCCCCGCCAAGGTCGCAGGCGTCGGCCGTCTCGCGATGGTCACCCCGACCCCGGCCGGCCAGATCAACCCGCTCGTCCTCGCCGCCGCGCATCTCGCGGGCGTCGACGAGGTCTGGCGTGTCGGTGGCGCACAGGCCGTCGCCGCGCTTGCCTATGGCGCCGGTCGGATCGCGCCCGTCGACGTGATCACCGGCCCCGGCAACGCCTGGGTCGCGGAGGCCAAGCGCCAGGTCTACGGCGTCGTCGGCATCGACATGGTCGCAGGGCCGTCCGAGATCGTCGTCGTCGCGGATGCGCTCAACGACCCCGAATGGACCGCCGCCGACCTGCTCAGCCAGGCCGAGCACGACACGACGACGCAGTCGATTCTGTTCACCGACGACGCAGGCTTTGCCGACAAGGTCGCCGCCGCGGTCGATCGGCAGCTCAGCGACCTCGCCACCGAAGCGGTCGCGCGCGTCGCCTGGGATGCGAACGGCGCGATCATCGTCGTCGACACGCTGGCGGACGCGATCCCGCTCGTCGACCGGCTCGCCGCCGAGCATCTCCAGCTTGCGATTCCCGACCCGCAGGGCTTTTTCGACCGCATCCGGCACGCGGGCTCGGTGTTCCTCGGCCGCTACACCCCGGAGGCGATCGGCGATTACGTCGCTGGCCCGAACCACGTCCTCCCCACCGGCCGCCGCGCGCGATTCGCCAGCGGGTTGTCGGTGCTCGACTTCATGAAGCGCACCAGCTTCCTCGCGCTCGACGAAGCCGCGCTGCGCGAACTCGGCCCCGCAACCGTCGCCCTCGCCAACGCGGAGGGCCTCCCCGCCCACGCGAAATCAGTCGCGCTGCGGCTTCGCCTCAACAGTTAGATTTGTTCGCGCAAAGGCGCAAAGGCGCGAAGACGCGCACGCTGCGTACCGGCCGGCATGACAACGGCCGGCGGTGATGACGCTTCGCCTGCGGCGCGACAAAGGCTCTTCGCGCCTTTGCGCCTTCGCGTGAACAAACCCTTCTCCCTTCAGCACGACGCGAAGGGCTGACACGCAAGCCCCCCGCGCGTACAGGCAACCGCTTATGTCCAGAACCGCCCCCCGCACAAAGGCGCGTGCCGCCGCGCGTCTCGCCGCCGTCCAGGCGACCTATCAGCATGAGATGGAGGGCACCGCGATGCCCGTCCTGCTCAACGAATTCCACCAGCACCGGCTCGGCGCGACGATCGAAGACGTCGAATATGCCGAAGCGGACGTCGATTTCTTCGACGATCTGGTCACCGGCGCGAATGCCCGCAGCGGCGAGATCGACCTGCTGATCGAGGGCAAGCTCGCCAAGGGCTGGACGCTCGCGCGGCTCGACAAGCCGATGAAGGCGATCATCCGCGTCGGCACCTACGAGCTGCTGGCGCGCAAGGACGTACCGGTCGCCGCGGTGATCAGCGAATATGTCGACGTCGCGCATGCCTTCTACGACAAGCGCGAATCGGGCTTCGTCAACGGCCTGCTCGACGGCATCGCGAAAGAGGTGCGGAAGTAATCTATCGTCATCCTGGGCTCGACCCAGGATCCAGAGTGACGGCGCGCATCGTTCGTGGCTCTGGGTCCTGACTTTCGTCAGGATGACGGGGGTGTTTGGGGAGCGGGAATGACCGAAGCCGAGTTCATCGCCGCGCTCCGACGCGTCCCGCTTCACCCAGCGGCGCGAGGCCTCAACGACGACACAGCGCTGCTCGATGCGGGCCCGCTGGTCGTCACCACCGACACGCTCGTCGAAGGCGTGCATTACCTCCCCACCGACCCGCCGCAGGACGTCGCGTGGAAGCTGGTCGCGACCAACCTCTCGGACCTTGCCGCCAAAGGGGCAATCCCCGAGGGGATCCTCCTCAACTACCCGTTGCGCGACGACGCGTGGGACCGCGCCTTTTTGGGCGGACTTGCCGACGTCCTGGCTGCGTTCGACACCCGGATCATCGGCGGCGATACCGTCACGCTGCCCGCAGGCGCGCCCCGCATCCTCACCGTCACCGCATTCGGCAGCAACGCCACCGCCCCGGTGCGCAGCGGCGCGAAGGCGGGCGACGCGCTCTATGTCACCGGTACGATCGGTGACGCGGGCGCGGGGCTCGCCATCGCGCGCGGCAAGGACGGCCCGCCCGAGCTCCTCGCCGCGTACCGGCGCCCGCAGCCGCGGCTTGCCGATGGTCGCATCCTTGCCCCGCATGTCCATGCGATGATGGACGTCTCCGACGGGTTGCTGATCGACGCCGCCCGGATGGCACGCGCGAGCGGCCTCGCGGTGGCGATCGACCTCGACTGCGTGCCGTTGTCGGCCGCCTATCGCGCGGTCTCGGGGGACCGGATCGCGGCGGCGACCGCGGGCGACGATTATCAGCTGCTGTTCGCAGCGCCCGCAGACTTCGTCACCGACGCGACCCGGATCGGAAGGTTCGCGCCCGGCGCCGGGCTGACGCTGCACGACTCGGGCGCGCCCGTCGCGCTTCCCGAAAGCCTTGGCTACGAACACCGCCCGTCTGCATAACTTGCGCAATGTCCCCGCACTGATAGGCTCCTCCAATCGGGACTCGGCAAAGCCGTGACCGGGGAGGAACTGAAAAAGGGATAGTGCCGTATGACGACCGTCTATTTGGCCATGATCTGCGGCGTCATCGCCGTCCTATATGGCTTCGTCACCAGTCGACAGGTGCTTGCCGCCTCCCCCGGTAACGAAAAGATGCAGGACATCGCCGCCGCCATTCAGGAGGGCGCGAAGGCCTATCTCGGACGGCAATACACCACGATCGCGATCGTCGGCGTCATCGTCGCGGCGATCCTGCTGTTCAGCCTCGGCATGATCTCGACGATCGGCTTCGTCATCGGCGCAGTGCTGTCGGGCGTCGCGGGCTATGTCGGCATGAACATCTCGGTGCGCGCGAACGTCCGGACCGCCGAGGCCGCGCGCACGTCGCTGCAGGCCGGGCTGACGATGGCGTTCCGCTCAGGCGCAGTCACGGGCATGCTCGTGGCGGGTCTCGGGCTGCTCGCGATCAGCGTGTTCTTCTGGTATCTTACCGGCCCCGCGGGCCATGCGCCCAACGACCGGATCATCGTCGAAGCGCTCACCGCGCTCGCGTTCGGCGCGTCGCTGATCTCGATCTTCGCGCGTCTGGGCGGCGGCATCTTCACCAAAGCGGCGGACGTCGGCGCGGATCTGGTCGGCAAGGTCGAGGCGGGCATCCCCGAGGACGACCCCCGCAACCCCGCGGTCATCGCGGATAACGTCGGCGACAATGTCGGCGACTGCGCGGGCATGGCTGCCGATCTGTTCGAGACCTATGTCGTCACGCTGGGCGTCACGATGATCTCGATCGCACTGCTGATCCAGGCGAGCGGTGCCGAGCTGATGCGGCTGATGACTCTCCCGCTGCTCGTCGGCGGGGTGTGCATCGTCACCTCGATCATCGGCACCTACATGGTCCGCCTCGGCGGCGGCAGCATCATGGGCGCGCTGTACAAGGGCTTCTTCACCTCGACGATCCTGTCGATCCCGGCGATCTATCTCGCCACGCAATATGTGCTCGGCGACCTCCACCGCGTGATCGGCGGCGCAGGTTTCCTCGATCCCGCCACCGACGACCTGACGACTCAGGCCGCGCCGTCGCTGACGCAGAGCTTCACGGGCATGGACCTGTTCTGGTCGATGATGATCGGTCTCGTCGTCACCGGGCTGATCGTGTGGATCACCGAATATTACACCGGCACCAACCACCGCCCGGTCAAGAGCATCGCCAGAGCGTCGGAAACCGGCCACGGCACCAACGTCATCCAGGGTCTCGCGATCAGCCTCGAATCGACCGCGCTGCCGACGCTCGTCATCGTCGTCGCGGTGATCGTCGCCTATCAGCTCGCCGGGATCATCGGCATCGCCTTTGCCGCCACCGCGATGCTCGCCCAGGCCGGCATGGTCGTCGCGCTCGACGCCTACGGCCCCGTCACCGACAATGCGGGCGGGATCGCCGAGATGGCGGGCCTGCCCGACGACGTTCGCCAGAAGACCGACGCACTCGACGCGGTCGGCAACACGACGAAGGCGGTGACCAAGGGCTATGCGATCGGCTCGGCGGGGCTCGCCGCGCTCGTCCTGTTCGGCGCCTACACGACCGACCTCGCGACCTATTTCCCCGACGTCACGGTCGATTTCAGCCTCAGCAATCCGTATGTCATCGTCGGGCTGCTGCTCGGCGCGCTGCTCCCCTATCTGTTCGGCGCGTTCGGGATGACCGCGGTCGGTCGTGCCGCCGGCGCGGTCGTCGAGGAGGTCCGCGAGCAGTTCCGCACCAACCCCGGCATCATGCTCGGCACCAGCCGCCCGGACTATGCGCGCACCGTCGATCTCGTCACCAAGGCGGCGATCCGAGAGATGATCGTGCCCTCGCTGCTCCCGGTACTCTCCCCGATCGCGGTGTATTTCATCATCACCGCGGTCGCCGGCCAGGCCTCGGGTTTCGCGTCGCTCGGCGCGATGTTGCTCGGCGTGATCGTCTCGGGGCTGTTCGTCGCGATCTCGATGACGAGCGGCGGCGGCGCGTGGGACAATGCCAAGAAATATATCGAGGACGGCAATCACGGCGGCAAGGGCAGCGAAGCGCACAAGGCCGCGGTGACCGGCGACACCGTCGGCGATCCCTACAAGGACACCGCCGGTCCCGCGGTGAACCCGATGATCAAGATCACCAACATCGTCGCCCTCCTGCTGCTCGCGGCGCTGGCGGGCGGCGGGGTCGGCTGAGCACTCGCATCGACCCGCCGGGCCCGGCTCGAATCCGTTGCATCTCCGGTTGCGCCTGTTCGAACGCTGGGTCATCGTGCGGGTCGACAGGTATCCGGGGGGATCAAGATGAAGAGTCGAACGCCAGCTCTGGCGCGCGTTGCAGCCATGGCGCTCACATTGATCGCCGGGCCGGCCGGCGCGTCATCCGCTTCGCCGCCGGCGGCGTCGCCCTCGCCGGAACCGGCGAGGATCGACGCCAGGGAAGCCGCAAGCCTGTTCGGCGCGCGCGAACGGATCATCGATGCCAGCCTGTCTCCCGATGGCACCAAGATCGCGTTGGTCGTACCTGGGCCAAAGCAATCGACAGTCGTCCAGATGCTCGACCTCAAGACCGGCTCGGCAAAACCCGTGAATTTCGCCAACGGCGATCCGATGACGCTGACGGGTTGTGGCTGGGCCTCCGACACCCGGCTGGTCTGCACGCTCTACGGCGTGTCCAATCAGAATACGGGGGGCTGGCTCGCCTATCAGCGGTTGATCGCGATGGACGCCGATGGTGCCAATCCCGTTCCGCTCGGCGCACGTGAAAAGGTCCAGAACTGGGCGCAACAGTCCGACGGCTATGTCATCGACTGGCGCGACGGCAAGTCCGACACCGTCCTGCTCACGCGCAACTATCTGCCGTCGCGGTCCGACGGCATGCGTGCGGGGGGCATGGCGAACGGTCTCGGCGTCGACCTGCTCGATACCCGCACCGGCAAGGTCGCGCATGTCGAAAGCGCCAATGCCAGGGCCGGGGCCTATCTCGGCGATGGTCTGGGGACCGTCCGGATCATGTCGCTCGATAGCGTCAGGATGGGGGGCGAGACCCGTGGCATCACCGAATTCGTCTATCGTGTTGCGGGGTCGCGCGACTGGCGCCCGTTCAGCACCTATTCGGCGGTTTCGAACGGCGGTGCCTATCCGATCGCGGTCGATGGGACCGCCAACGCCGCCTACACGTTGAAAAAGACCAATGGACGCGACGCGCTCTACCGTGTCGCGCTCGACGGCAGCATGAAGGAGGATCTCGTCTATGCCGATCCGCAGGTCGATGTCGGCGGCATCATCCGCGTCGGGCGGCGCGGGCGGATCGTCGGCGCGACCTATTCCACCGACGTTCCGCACACCGCGTATTTCGACACCGACTATCAGAAGCTGATCACATCGCTCGGCCGCGCGATGCCCAAACTGCCGCTGATCCGCGTCGTCGATTCGAGCGCCGACGAACAGGTCCATCTTATCCATGCGTCGAGCGACACCGATCCCGGCCGCTATTTCCTGTACGATGCCAAGCGCAAGAGCCTGACCCCGGTCGGGCAGGATCGCCCCGAACTTTCGGGGATCGCGCTCGGCACCGTTCGCTCGATTACCTACAAGGCGGCGGACGGAACGATGATTCCCGCCTATCTGACGATGCCCCCCGCGGGGAGTGCCAAGGGGCTTCCCGCGATTGTCTTGCCGCATGGCGGCCCGGCGGCGCGCGACGAATGGGGCTTCGACTGGCTCGCACAATTCTTCGTCAATCGCGGCTATGCGGTGATCCAGCCCAATTATCGCGGGTCGGCGGGGTTCGGGCAGGACTGGTTCCAGGAAAACGGGTTCAAATCGTGGAAGACCGCAATCGGTGACGTCAACGACGCGGGTCGATGGCTGGTCAGCGAGGGCATCGCCGATCCCGCCAGGCTCGCGATCGTCGGCTGGTCCTATGGGGGGTATGCCGCGTTGCAGGCCAACGTCGTCGACCCGATGCTGTTCAAGGCCGTCATCGCGATCGCGCCCGTCACGGACCTCGGCATGCTGCGCGGCGAGAAGGTGGGCTTTACGAACACCACGCTCGCCCGCAACTATATCGGCGACGGCCCGCACCTGATCGAAGGATCGCCTGCGCGTCATCCTGCCAAATTCATCGCGCCGGTGCTGATGTTTCACGGCGCAAAGGACATCAACGTCGATGTCGCCGAGTCCCGGATGATGGACAAGCAGCTCCGCAGTGCCGGCAAGAGGAGCGAACTCGTCGTGTATCCCGCGATCGACCACCAGCTTCGCGATTCGGACGTACGCGTCGACATGCTCACGCGCGCCGACGCATTCCTCGCGGCCGCGCTGAAACGGTGATCGGCAGACCGACTGGCGCGCGTGCGGTCATCGCGACCACACCCGTTCGGGGCATGCTTCCCTTTTTCGCGAACCTGCGGTAAGGGCGCTCATCCCGAAATTCCCCCAATTCAGAGATTATATTTGGCCAAGGAAGAACTGCTCGAGATGCGCGGCCGCGTGGTGGAACTGCTCCCCAACGCGATGTTCCGTGTACAGCTCGAAAACGACCACGAAATTCTCGGTCACACCGCCGGCAAGATGCGCAAGAACCGCATCCGCGTCCTGGTCGGTGACGAGGTGCTGTGCGAGCTCACGCCCTATGATCTGACCAAGGGTCGCATCACCTACCGCTTCAAATAAGCACCGCCCGCGGCCTCGCCGCGGCGGCGCAGTTCAAGCATCGAGGCATTTGTGCTGGTACTAGCCTCTTCCTCGCCTCGCCGTCGCGACCTGCTCGCGCGGCTCGGCGTCGTGCCGTCGCGCGTGGCCTCCCCCGATATCGACGAAATCCCGCGCAAGGCCGAGCCACCGCGCGCCTATGCTCTGCGTCTTGCCATCGAAAAGGCGAGCGCGGTCGATCGCGCGGCGGGCGAGATCGTCATCGCCGGCGACACCACCATCGCGCTCGGCCGTCGCATCCTGCCCCCGGCCGACACGCCGGAGATCCAGCGCGACCTGCTCGGTAAGCTGTCCGGACGCCGTCACCACTGTCTGTCTGCCGTCTGCGTGATCGACGCGAGCGGCCGCGTCCGCACCCGGCTGTCCGACACGATCGTCGCGTTCAAGCCGCTCTCCGCCGCCGAGATCGACGCCTATGTCGCGTGCGGCGAAGGACTCGGCAAGGCAGGCGGCTATGCAATCCAGGGGCGCGCCGAGGCGTTCGTCCGCTTCCTCTCCGGCAGCCATTCGGGCGTCGTCGGCCTCCCGCTGTTCGAAACGCGCGCGTTGCTGAAGACCGCCGGTGTGGCGCTTGCCTGAACCCGGCGCCGTCTGGCTCTACGAGGCCGGCATCGGCGAGGACCGCGCCGTGCTGGTCGAAGACGGCCAGATCGTCGAAGCCGCGCTGGAGACCGACGACGCCGCGCTGAAGGTGGGGCTGGTCGCGCGTGCGCGCCTCGTCGAGCTGCTGCCGGGCAAACGCGGCCGCGTCGCGCTCGATGGCGGCGAGGCGCTGGCCAACCACCTCCCTGCGGGGATCACGCAGGGCGCGAAGCTGTCCGTCGAGATCAGCCGCGAGGCGCTTCCCGAAGCAGGGCGCGCCAAGCTTGCCAAGGCGGTGGCGACCGACCTGCCGCCCCGCCCCGCCCCTTCCCTGCACGAACGGATCGTCGCGACCGGGATCCCCGTCCTGAGCCCGCGTGCGCACGAACCCGATGCGCTCGAGGCGGCAGGCTGGTCCGAACTGCTCGACGAGGCGGTCAGCGGCGAGATCGTCTTCGCCCGGGGTGCGCTGCGGCTGTCGCCGACGCCGGCGATGACGCTGTTCGACGTCGACGGCGCAGCCCCGCTCGATTCGCTTTCGATCGCGGCTGCGCATGCGATCGCGCGCGCGATTCGCCGCCACGGCATCGGCGGCTCGATCGGCATCGACTTCCCGACGATCGAAGGCAAGGCACAGCGGCTCGCGGTCGCGGCGGCGATCGACGCGACGCTGCCGCCGCCGTTCGAACGCACCGCGATGAACGGCTTCGGATTCCTCCAGATCGTCCGCCCCCGCCCGCGCGCGTCGATCCCCGAAATCCTGCGCAGCGATCCCGTCGGGGCCGCCGTCCGCGCCACGCTCCGCACGCTCGAACGCACGCCGCCGACCGCCTCGCGCCGCCACACCCTGCCCGCCGCCGTCCATGCGCGTCTCATGGCGCGTCCCGACTGGCTGGCGGAACTGACCCGGCGCACCGGCGTCGTCCACGATCTGGAGAGCGCCTGATGGCCATCGTCAAATGCCCGATCTGCGGCAAGCCTGCCGTCCCCGACTACACCCCGTTCTGCTCGAGCCGACACCGCGACCGCGACCTGCTGCAATGGCTCGGCGAAGGCTATCGCATACCCGGTCGCGCAATATCGCAAACGGGGCTGGACAGCGGTGAAGAGCCCGACTAAACGCGCCCTTCCGATCGCAAGGTCGGCCCTTCATCCGATCGCAGATCGGACGATGCCCGGATAGCTCAGTTGGTAGAGCATGCGACTGAAAATCGCAGTGTCGGCGGTTCGACCCCGTCTCCGGGCACCATTTTTCCTGCTTTGAACCACGACATTATTTCGGGATGGCTGGTGCGCGCATCGCGCCCGCTGAAATTACTGTGCCGAACGCCGACCGCGTCAAACCGCACCCACCTATGATGTCAGCTAATCTGACTCCTGGGTGGATGATTGACATGGCGTGGTTCAAGCAGGTCGCACCGATACGGCTCAAACTTCTGGTCGCATTCGGCGGCACGACGGTTCTCGTCGCGCTTGCCGCGCTGACGGCGCTCGTCATGGGGCTCGCGGGTCACGCGGTGATGGGTGCGATCGCGGCGCTCGCGTTCACGCTCGTCGCGGGCGGCGCCGGCTTATGGGTCCGCAAGGCCGTCTGCGATCCCTATGTCACCACCGTCGTGCGGATGGAGGCGCTCGCGGCCGGCGATCTCGACGCGCCGATCGCGTTTACCGAGTATCAGGATTGCGTCGGCCGCCTGACCAAGGCGATGTTCACCTTCCGCGAGACGTCGATGGCGTTGATGAAGACGGGCGAACAGGAGGAAATGGTCTCGATCCTGACGAGCCATCTGCGGCAGCTCGGCAGCGGCGATCTGACCACGACGATCACCGCCGATTTTCCGGCGAACTATGGCTCGGTCAAGACCGACTTCAACGCCGCGGTCGAATCGATGCGCGACCTGATCGGCGCGGTGTCCGAGAGCACGACCACGATCCAGACCGGGTCGGGCGAGATCGCGCAGGCATCCGAAGACCTTGCGCGGCGCACCGAATCGAATGCGGCCTCGCTCGAGGAAACCGCGGCCTCCGTGACGCAGATGGACGGACGGCTGCGCGCCACCGCCACCGCCGCCGCGCAGACCGTGGCGCGCGCCGATCAGGCGATGACCACGGTCGGCGGCGGGCGCGCGGTCGCCGAGGAAGCCGTCCAGGCGATGGGTCGCGTTTCGGAAAGCGCAAAGGGGATCGACAGCGTCATCGAGGGGCTCGACAAGATCGCGTTCCAGACGCGCGTGCTCGCGATGAACGCCGCGGTCGAGGCAGGGCGTGCGGGAGATGCCGGTCGTGGTTTCGCGGTCGTCGCCGATCTCGTTTCGGCGCTCGCGATGCGCGCGGAGGAAGAGGCCAAGCGCGCACGGGACCAGCTGACCGTGACCCAGTCCGACATCGTCACCGCGGTCGATGCCGTGACCAAGGTCGACGGCGCGCTCGCGGACATTTCGGGCGACGTCGCGCAGGTCCACACGCTGCTCGGCACGATGGCAGCCGACAACCAGGCCCAATCGTCGGCGATCGCCGAGATTTCCGCCACGATCGGCACGATGGACCAGTCGACGCAGCAAAATGCCGCGATGGTCGAGGAGACGTCGGCGGCGGCACGCAATCTGGCGAGCGAGGTCGGCCGGCTCGCGGAGCAGGCCCAACGCTTCCGCATCGTCGACGCAGCCGCCGGGCGTGGCGCGATGTACCGCGCGGCGCCGGCGACCCGCGCGCACGCGGCACCACAGTCGCGCACGGTTGCCGCCCCTGCCCCCGTCCCCGCCTCCGTCCCCGCCATGGCGGGCGCAGACGACGGCTGGAACACGTTCTGACGCTGTCGCCGGTACCGTGCTCGTAGCGCGACACGCGGCCCGCGGCGCGCGTCGAAAGCTCTGTTTAACCTTGGCGTCCTATTGGACAGGCGAACAGGTGCGGACGAACGGAGACGGCGCCACGTGATCAGGCTCATTTACATCAGCACCGCGCGCACGACGCTCGACAGCGAGACGATGGCCGCGATCCTCGCGACGTCGCGGCGAAACAACCAGGCGGTCGACGTCACCGGCCTGCTGCTTGTCGGCGGCCGGCGCTTCCTGCAGGTGCTCGAAGGGCCCGAGGATGCCGTGATGCAGACCTATGAACGGATTCGTCGCGACGACCGGCATTACGCCGCGGTCGTCCTCAGCCGTCGCGCGATCGAAATGCGCAGCTTCGCAGGCTGGGCGATGGGCTATCAACCCGCGGGCACGGTCCACGGCGACGGCGAGGTCGCCGATGACGTCGCCGCGATGATCGCGCCGATCGGCGATGCCGTCACCCAGGCCTATTTCGCCGAGTTCGCGCGCAAGCACGCCGCCGCGGCATATTGACGCCGTCCCGCGGGCACCGTCACCGCGCGACGCGCGTGACGTGCCCCATCTTGCGCCCCGGCCGCGCGGCGCCCTTGCCGTAAAGGTGCGGATGCGCCCCCGGCTCGGCGAGCAGCGCGGGCCAGCGATCCACGTCGTCGCCGATCAGATTCTCCATCGCGACACCCCGCCCGGTCAGCGTCGTTGCGCCGAGCGGCAACCCGCAGATCGCGCGGATGTGGTTTTCGAACTGCGAGCATTCGGCGCCCTCGATCGTCCAGTGCCCCGAATTGTGCACGCGCGGCGCCATCTCGTTGAACACGGGTCCGTCCGCGCCGACGAAGAATTCGCAGGCCAGCACGCCGACATAATCGAGCTCGGCGGCGATCCGCTCGGCGAGCACGGCGGCCTCTTCGGCCTGCGCCAGCACCGCGGCGGGTGCGGGGACGGTGGATTCGCGGAGGATGGCGTCGCGGTGGACGTTGAGCGGCGGATCATAGCGCGCGACCTGCCCGTCGAGCCCGCGTGCGATCAAAATCGAGAATTCATGCTCGAACGCCACGAACGCCTCGAGCACCGCGGGGCCGCCGATCATGTCCCACGCCGCCTGCGCCCCATCGATAGAGTCGATCCGGACCTGCCCCTTGCCGTCATAGCCGAACCGCGCGGTCTTCAGCACGGCGGGCGTGCCGACCTTCGTCAGGCCCTGCTGCAGGCTCTCGAGGCTGTCGACCGCCGCCCACGCAGCGGGACGTCCGCCGACGCTCTCCACGAACCGCTTCTCGCCGATCCGCTCCTGCGCGACGCGGAGCGCGCGCGGGCTGGGATGAACCGGAACGCGCGCGGCGAGCCATTCGACGGGATCGCAGGCGATGTTCTCGAATTCGTAGGTGACGACGTCGCAGGCCTCGGCGAAATCCGCGAGCACGATCCGGTTGTGATAATCCGCGCGCGTCAGGCTCGACGCGGACTGCGCGGCGACGCTTTCGCGGTCGGGCGCGAGGACGTGCGTGCGATAGCCGAGCTGGGCTGCGGCGGTCGCGAGCATGCGGCCGAGCTGGCCGCCGCCAAGGATGCCGATCGTCGATCCGGGGGGAAGCGGCGTCATGTCAGTGTCTTTCAGGCTGGATCGGTGGCGACGCCGTCGGTCTGCGCCGCGCGCCATGCCTTGAGGCGGGTGGCGAGCGCATCGTCGGCGGTCGCGAGGATCGCGGCGGCAAGCAACCCTGCGTTGATCGCGCCGGGCTTGCCGATCGCCAGCGTCCCGACGGGGATGCCGCCGGGCATCTGCACGATCGAGAGCAGGCTATCCATGCCCTTGAGCGCCTTCGATTCGACGGGCACGCCGAGCACGGGCAGATGCGTCATCGACGCGGCCATGCCGGGCAGATGCGCCGCGCCGCCCGCGCCCGCGATCACGACCTTCAGCCCGCGGTCCGCCGCGGTCGTTGCATAGTCGTACAGGCGTTGCGGGGTGCGGTGTGCCGACACCACCTTGGTCTCGTACGCGACGCCGAGCGCATCGAGCGTCTCGGCGGCGTGGCGCATCGTCTCCCAATCGGAGGTGCTGCCCATGATGATGCCGACTAGAGCCATGTCCGTCCCCAGGTCCAAGGAGCGCCGTGCCTAGCGACGGGCGGGGGTTAGAGCAACTACCCGTCATCTTGGGCTCGACCCAGGATCCAGAGCCACGCTCGCCGACGCGTCTGGCTCTGGATCCTGACCTTCGCCAGGAGGACGGGGACGTCAGCGCTCGCTCAGATAATAGCGATCCATCGCGTTGAGGTCCGAGTCCAGCTCGTACACGATCGGCTGACCCGTCGGGATTTCGAGGCTCGTGATCTCGTCATCCGGGATGTTCGACAGATGCTTCACCAGCGCACGCAGCGAATTGCCGTGCGCGGAGATCAGGACGCGCTGCCCGTCCTTCAGCGCGGGCGCGATCCGCGCGTCCCAGTACGGCAGCACGCGCGCGATCGTGTCCTTCAAGCTCTCGGTCTTCGGGATCGCGATGCCATCGTAGCGACGGTCCTTCGACAGGTCGAATTGACTGCCGTCCTCGAGCACCGGGGGCGGAATGTCGAAGCTGCGGCGCCAGATATGCACCTGTTCGTCGCCATGCTTTGCCGCGGTCTCGGCTTTGTCGAGCCCGGTCAGCCCGCCATAATGGCGCTCGTTCAGCCGCCAGTCCTTCTCGACCGGCAACCACAGCCGCCCCATTGCCTCGAGCGCGATGTTGAGCGTCTTGATCGCACGCGTCTGCAGGCTGACGAAGGTCTGGTCGAAATCGAGACCCTTGGCGGCCATCAGCTCGCCCGCGGCCTTCGCCTCGGCCTCGCCCTTGGCGGTCATGTCGACGTCCCACCAGCCGGTGAAACGGTTTTCGAGGTTCCAGGTGGACTGGCCGTGGCGGATCAGGACTAGGGTGGGCATTCATGCTCCTGCGATGGCAAATGGGAAAATCGGTCTCGAAACCCTATCCGTCATCCTGACGAAAGTCAGGATCCAGGTAACCGAGCGCTGTGGCTCTTGGCTCTGGATCCTGACCTTCGTCAGGATGACGGCGGTCAGATCTCGTCGATCATGTCGGCGAGCGTCTCCAGCATCGCATGCGCCAACTGCTTCGACCGTTCGGGCGACCACCCATAGTCCGCGTCGGGATTGGCGTCGTGATCCTTGAACGGCATCTCGAGCGTCATCGACACCGCGCCGAACCGCTCGGCGAGCTGGTTGGTCGACATCGACAGGTTGGCGGTGCCCGGCGCGGACTTGGGATAGCCCTTCTCGGTCTGGAAATCGGGCGTGTGCGCCGCAAGCCGGCGGCCATAGTCGTAGAATTTCTCGCCATGCGCATCGGTCCAGGACGGGATCCCCTCATAGCCCGCGATGAAATTCGCCGGGATCGCCTCGTCACCATGGATGTCCATTGCGACGTCGACGCCGGTCACGTCCATCGCATTGCGGACGCAGAGGACCTCCGGGCTCTTCTCGGCGGTCGGGTTCGCCCATTCGCGGTTGAGGTTCACGCCCGCCGCATTGGTCCGCAAATGCCCGCGACACGTGCCATCGGGGTTCATGTTCGGCACGACATGGAACGTCGCCTTCGCCAGCAGCCCCGCCGTGACCGGGTCGGCCGAATCGGTCAGCCGCTCGAGCGCGCCTTCCATCCACCATTCGGTCATCGATTCGCCGGGATGCTGCCGGCCATAGATCCAGACCTGCTTCGGCCCCGACCCGATCGTGAAACAGTCGATCGCCTGCCCCTCAAGCGACTGGCCGAGCTCGCGGTGCGCGACGCCCGGCAGCAATGCGGTCCGCGCGACGAGCGCCTCGTGCATCTCCATCGTGTACGGCGCGAAATAGGCGAACCATGCCAGGTCGGTGTCGGCGGTGAACACGAATTCGAGGACGCCGTCGGCATAGCGCGTCTCGATCATCCGCCATGCCTGCCGGTCGGTGCTCGCCCGCGTCTTGTATCCCGGCCAGCCGAACGGGTACGCCGACGCGCCCGCATTGACGATGCGGTAGGTCAGCGTCCGTCCCGCGGCGCCCGCCACGCGGAAATAGAACCACTGGAAAAAGTCGGACTCGCGGTCCTTGACGATTTCCAGGTCGATTCGATCGCCCTCGACCGCGACGACGCGGATATTGCCGCCATCAAAGGCGGCATTGATCGAGAGCGCTGCGGCGGTGGGCGTTGCGGTCATGGCGTTTTCGGTCATTTCACCTGGATAGTGCGCCCGGACTCGCCGGGGAACCCTGCGAACAGCGCGCGGGCGAGCTTTTCGGCCTGGATCTGGCTCGTCGCATCGGGCTTGCGCGCGTCCGCGAAGGTCTGCGCGCGACCCTCCCAGACGGGCGACTGGTCGAGCGTCCGCTTGATCGTCACCGCCATCTCGGTGACCAGGATCGCGTCGCGACCGCCACCACCGATCGGAATGCCGACTCCGCCGCCGAGCCCGACGCCGCCACCGCCACGACCGCCGCTGAAGCCGCCGCCGCCGATGCCGATGCTGAACGGCGACTGCTTGGGCGGGCCGGCCTGCGTCGTGCGCGTGAAGGCGACGGTGGCGACGAGCAGCGGCTTGGTGCCCGGCGCGGGCGGATTGTACCCGACCTTGATCAACTGCCCCTGGACCGCGGCGGCATAGGCCTTGAACTCGAGGCTGGCGGGCGCGCCACCCGAGAGCGGCTGCACCGCGATCGTGCCGCGGTCGAGCGGTTCGCCGAGGTGATAGCGCAGGACTTCGGTCGGCGGCAGCGACGGCCCCGTCGCGCACGCCGTGAGGGATGCGCCTGCCAGCGCCAGGACCAGGATCGAACGAACCGCCATCGGGACTTCCTTAGAATGTTGCGCTACGGTAACGCTCGGACCAGCCGGGTGGGTTCCCGGTCGGGAAGAGCGCGTCCGTTGCTTGACTTGAAGACACCCCGCCATTAGGCGATCCCGTCTTTCCGCACACCTAGATTTGAAAAGAAGCGAATCGATCATGAAGATCCGCAATTCCCTGAAGTCGCTCAAGGATCGTCACCGCGATAACCGCGTGATCCGTCGTCGTGGCCGTACCTACGTCATCAACAAGACCAACCGTCGCTTCAAGGCACGCCAGGGTTAATCCCGGGCTTGCCTGAAGGGAACAAGACCGCCGTCATTTTCGACGTCGGTCGTGTCCTTTACGACTGGGATCCCAGGATCCTGTACGAGCGCCTGATCGACGACGATCGGGCGCTCGACGCGTTCCTGCGCGACGTCGTGACGATCGACTGGCATTTCCAGCATGACGCTGGCCGCGACTTCGCCGACACCTCGGCGGAGCTCGTCGCGTTGCATCCGCAGCATGCCGCGCTGATCGCTGCGTGGGGCCCGCGGTTCAACGAGAGCATCGGCCCCGCGATCGCGGGAATGCACGATATCGTCCGCGATCTCGATGCGGCGGACGTGCCGCTCTATGCGATCACGAACTTCAGCCACGAATTCTGGCCGCCTTTCCGCGCGCAGGAATCGCATCTGTTCGACCGGTTTCGCGACATCGTCGTGTCGGGCGCCGAAAAGATCGTGAAGCCCGACGCCGCGATCTATCGGCTCGCGCTGGATCGATTCGGTCTGCGCGCCGACGAAGCGGTGTTCGTCGACGACAACGCGGCAAACGTGGCCGCCGCGCAGGCGCTCGGGATCGAATCGATCCTGTTTTCAGACGCCGGGGATTTCCGGGCTCGCCTCGTCACGCTGGGCTTCCCGATCGCCGCGTAGCAGCTTACCGATCGAGCGATGCCAGTTGCCCGGCATTTGCCTTTGCGGTTTCCGCGTCGACGAGCGGCTCGTCCGGGATTGCCCCGCCTTCGAAATCATCGGTGACGATGACCGTCGTACCCAGCGCGGTCACGCCGAACAGCCGCTTCGCAAAACCGGCGGGTACGCGGATGCAGCCATGCGAATCGGGAAATCCGGGATTCCGGCCCGCATGGATGGCGATCCCGTCCCAGGTCAGCCGCTGCATGAACGGCATCGGCGCATCGTTATAGAGGTTCGACCGGTGCGCCTCGTTCTTCTGCAGGATCGGATAGGTGCCGACCGGCGTGCCCTTTGCCCCCTTGCCCGAGGAGATCGTCGTTGCGGCGATCATCGTCGACCCGCGATAGACGAACGCACGCTGCGTTGACAGGCTGACGACGATGCTGACGGCTTCGCCGGTGCCGCTGTCCTGCCAGACGAACTGGTTCGCAGTCAGCTCATAGGCCGCCTGCTCGATCGGCAAGGCGATCGACGCCAGGCCCGACGGCGCGGCCTGTGCAGGAGAGATCGCAAGCGCGCAGGACATCGCCAGAATTGCCATCGACCGGGGGGCAGCGCGCATCGTCCTCGTCCTTCTCGTCGCCTGAATCCATGCCCCTTATCGGTCCAAACGCGTTCACCGGCGGATCGTGCCATCACCGTTGCGCGCACGACGAACCGCCTCCGCGACGGGGCGGGCGGAAGGAACATACCAACAACTGATGGAAATGGTTGAGGAATGTTCATGCTTTTTAGGCTATAGAGGACCTAACGGGATTGGGGTCTTTCGGGAATTTCGATGCACGCTGAACATGATGCCATGCGCGATCGTCGCGCACTTCTGAAGAATGGCCTGGTACTGGCCGGAGCACTTGCAATACCCAGCGCGGTATCTGCGACACAACGTCTTACCGCACGCGATCTGAAGCCGATGACTCAGCCGCCATTGCCGCGCGCACCGGCGATGCCGATCACGTCTTCGCGCGTCGTTCGTCCGGAACTTCTGCGCCAGGCGATGGCAGCGCTGGGCCGTAACGGCAGCCGCATTGCGAACCATGACCGGATCGCGATCGCCGACTTCACCGCGTCGTCGTCGCAGCCGCGCTTCCATTTCGTCGACCTCGCCAGCGGTCGCAGCACCTCGCTGCTCGTCTCGCACGGCAGCGGCTCGGACCCCGCGCATACCGGGTATCTCGAGCGGTTCTCGAACGCGTTCGGGTCGAACGCCTCGTCCGAGGGCGCGTTCGTCACGGACGATTATTATGTCGGCAAGCACGGTCGCTCGCAGCGGCTGATCGGTCTCGATCACACCAACAACAACGCGCTCGGCCGCGCGATCGTGGTGCATTCGGCCTGGTACGCGAACAAGGACATGATCGCCTCGCACGGCATGCTCGGACGCAGCCAGGGGTGCTTCGCGGTCGGCGAGAACGACCTCGATCAGGTGTTCGCACGCCTCGGCCAGGGCCGGATGATCTTCGCGGCCAAGGTCTGACGATCGCTACGGGCGCCTAGCGCGGCTGAGGGTTGATCCCCGCGCGACGAACGCGCCCGATCATCCCCGACCACAGGAGCGCGCCCGCGCTGCGATACCCCCGGCCGAGACGCCGGGGCCTCACCGACAAAACATCGGTCATGGACAGCGTGCCACTGCGCAGCCCCGCCCGGCCGATATCGCGCCACCGACGCGCCGTATCCTGCCGGATGAGACGTCGGTCGGCGGCGTCACAGGTCTTGGTCGCGAAGAAGTCCGACTCGATCGCCTGCAGCGCCCGTCCCAGCATGGCCAGCGTCGTGCGATCCGGCACCGCGCGTCGCGCAGCGACATGCCGGACGAGCAACCGGGCAACCGCCTCCGCGCGCGGACCGAAAAGCGCCTCGTGCCGCGCCGCCAGCACCGCGACCGCACTGTCGTCCATCCGGTCCGCAAACTGCTTCGATATGCCCCCCGGATGCACGCGGTACAGCGTCAGCACGTCATCGAGCCGCGCGAGCGAGCCGAGACGCCGGATCCGCTGATAGAGATCGAAGTCCTCCGCATAGACCCGCTCGGGCCGCATGAACGGCGCCAGCCGGCGGGCGGCCTCGGTCCGCAGCATCACCGACGACCAGACCAACGGGTTCTCGATTCCGGTCAGCCAGTCGATCAGCATCGGCGTCGTCGCGGGCGGATGTCCCGACGGCAGGATCGCACCATCGTCGAGGAACGCTGCGGCTGTTCCAAGCAGCACCGTCGCAGGGTACGCGTCGAGATAGGCGACCTGTCGGGCAAACCGTTCGGGACGACAGAGATCGTCGTGATCGAGCGCAGCGATGTAGTGGCCCCGCGCCTCCGCCATGCCGCGGTTGCGCGCAAGCACCGGTCCACCATTCTGCGGCATCGTCACCAGTCTGACGCGCGGGTCCGGCCACGCCTCGACCATCGCGCGCGTCCCGTCGGTCGATCCGTCATCGACGACGATCACCTCGAAGTCGCCAAATGTCTGTGCGGCCAGGCTGTCCAGCGTGTCCGCCAGCAACGCGACGCCGTTGTAGACGGGCATCACGACGCTGATCGCCGGATCAGGCCATGCGCGCGATCGATCGGTCATGCGTGCCGCATGCCGCATCGAGGTTTAACGGGAGCTTACTGCCGCATACGCGATATCACCGTCGGACTGCCCGCCCGCGGCGCCGCCCGATCGCGGCGCCCGGGACCTCGTATCGCTGCCCCGGCGTCAGCCCCGGGCGATCCACGCATCGCCCATCGTCCGCAGCACGTCGAGCGGCACGCGCCCCTGTGCCAGCATCGCCGTGTGATACGCCTTGAGATCGAAGGCCGACCCCATCCTCGCCTTGGCGCGCTCGCGGATGTCGACGAATACCGAATGCCCGAGCTTGTAGCTCGCCGCCTGCCCCGGGTTCACGCAATAGCGTTCGACCTCGCGTGTCGCGAATCCCTCGGCCTCGCCCTCGGCGTCGATGAAATGGCGAATCGCCTTTTCCCGGCTCCAGCGCAGGTGGTGGATCCCCGTATCGACGACACAGCGGTTGGCGCGGAACAGCTGGAATTTGAGATAGCCCAGCCGCCCGAGCGGATCGTCGTCATACAATCCGATCTCGTCCGCGAGTTGCTCGGCATAAAGCGCCCAGCCTTCGCCATAGCCCGAAAAGCTCGTCATCTTGCGGATCAACGGCAGCCGGGTGTTCGACAGCGCAAGCCCGCTCTCCATCTGGTGCCCCGGCAACCCCTCGTGAAAGACCGTCGTCGCGAGGCAGAATTTGGGCCAGTCGGCGCTGTCCTTCAGGTTGAAATAGACCAGCCCCGGCCGTGAACCGTCGATCGCGGGCGGCTGCGCGAACGCCGCGGCGGCGCCGGCTTCGGTCTGGAGCGGCACCCGCCGCACTTCGAACGCATAAGGCGGCATCCGCTCGAACACGCTCGGCAGCTTCGCGCGGATCGCCGCCAGCCGGTCGTTGCAATAGGCGATCGCGTCGCGCTTGCCCGCATCGGTGTTGGGATAGAGCTGGTCCGGGTTCTTGTAGAGCGCCGCCATCCGTGCGCCGATGCTGCCCTTGCTATACCCCTGTTTGCGCAACAGCGTATCGAGCTGCGCCGACAACGCCTTCGCCTGGTCGAGCCCGAACCTGTGCACCTCGTCGGGTGACAGATTGGTCGTCGTCGTCGCATGCAGCGCGGCAGGATAGAAGGCGGCCCCCTCCTTCAGCTTCCACACGCCGGCATCATGCGTCGCCGTCCGACGCAGGTCGCGCGCCACCGCGATCTGCCGGTCGAGCGCAGGCAGCACCGCCGCGTCATAGATCCGCGCGGCATCGCGGCCATAGCTTTCGCCCAGCCCCTTGGCCGCCGCGCGCCGGATGAGACTCTGGACGACCAGCGCCTCGCTCGCGGGCTGCCGCGTCTTGGTCATCTGGTCGAGCGCGAGGTCGAGGATGAAGTCGGGGGCGACCACGCCGACGCCCGCGTCATGCCGCATCCGCGCGGTGTTCGCATCGATCTGACCGGCGAACGCCTGGAGCCGCTGCAGATAGGCGTCGGCGGCGCCCTTGCTCTCGATCCGGTGCTTGGTGTCGAGGAAATCGGGCACCGACTGATACGCGCCCGACAGCTGCGACACGACATAGGGGCTGGGACCATAGGACGTTCCGCCGAAATCGAACGCCTGCACCGCCGCCGCCGAGCGCCGCGTATAGACGACGCAGTCGAGATCGATCCGCTCTGCCGGCGACAGCCCGGCGCGGTCGATCGCCGCGAGTTGCGCGAGCTCGGCCCTGGTCTGCGCCCTGGCCGCGGCGATCCCCGCCGCCGACTGGTCCGACAGCTTCGCGCGCAGATCGGCATTGGCGCCGGTATCGAGCCCGAGCGAGGTCGCGCCCTCCGGATTGCGCCGCAACTGCGCCTGGACGAGCTCGTCGAACAGCCGCGACAGCGGCGTCGCGGGCGTGTCGGCCGCCTGCGCGAACGCGGGCAACAGCGTTGCCGCGCCGCCCAGCATCGTGCCGGCGAGCACCGCGCGGCGATGGATCTTCAACATCGTCATCCCATTCCCCCGAAATGCGAACGGCCCGCCTTCCACCGGGAAGACGGGCCGTTCTTCGTCACGTCATGATGCCGGCGGCGATCAAGCGGTGCGCGTTCCCGACAGCGGGAAGCTGCCAAACGCGCCCGCGCCGACGGTACCGGTCATCGTGTCGCCATCGACGGTCGCCTTGCAGTCGAGCGTCATCGGCATCGGCACGGTCATCGTCTGCTTCCAGCTCAGCGTGTCGCCATCGACCTCGCCGGTCACATCCATGCCGCCCATCGCACCCGACACCGCGCCCGAAAAGCTGGTGTCCGCGCTGTTCACGGTCAGCGTCATCTTCTGATCGCCCAGCGGCGACTTCACGACGCAATCCCAGCTGCCATCGACATTTGCCATGCTATTCTCTCCTTCGATTACTTGGCCTTGGCCGCAAGCGGCGTCACCGGAACCACCGGCAGCCCCGCGACCGAAGCCGCGCTCACGACCTCGACCGGCAACCCCAGGCTGTCAAGCTGCGGCTTGACCGTCTTGGCATCGCCGACGACCACCCAGGTGAATTTCTTCACGTCGATCACCCCCGCGATCGCGGTGTTCAGCTGCGGCAGCGTCAGCGCGCCGTAGCGTCGCGTGATCGTCGCGTAATAATCGTCGGGACGCTTGAACAAATCATTCTGCTGCATCGCGCCGAGCACCGCGCCCGACGTCTCGAAGCTGCCGGGCAGCGCGCGAATCCCGCCGTCGATCGCCAGCCCGAACTCGGTCTGCGTCATCGGCTTGGTCGTCACGAACTGCGTCACGTCCTGTTGCAGCGCGGTGATCGACGGGCCGGTCTTGTCCGCCTGCACCCCCGCGGTGATGCCGTAGGGCGCATCGAACGCCCCCGTCTGGAACCGCCCGCCCGCACCGTAGGACCAGTGCTTCTCCTCGCGCAGGTCCATGTTGATCCGGCTCAGGAAACTGCCGCCCAGCGCATCGTTCGCGGTGTTGAACACCAGCATGTCGTCGCTGCCCTTCAACCCGGTCCGCTGGCCCGCGAGGATCAGCGACTGCGGGCTGTCGGGCCGGTCGACGAGCACGATCTTCGGCGTCACCGGGGTGCGCGTCGTCGGGAAGCTCTTGACCCCCGCCGGCCCCTGCGCCTTCCAGTCGCCAAAGCCGCGGTCGAGCACCGCCCGGACCTCGGCGAGCGGCCGGTCGCTGACGACGAAGATCTTCGCCTTGTCGGGGCGCAGCCATGCCTGCTGAAACGCGACCAGATCCGCGCGCGTCAGCGCGGCGACCGCCTTCGGATCACCGCCACCCATCGCCTTGCCGTAGGGGGTATCGCCGTTGATCAGCTTGCCGATCACGCGGTTGCCAAGCCCCTGCGGACTGGTCAGCTCCTGCTGGATGCCGGCCAGCTGCTGGTTGCGGACCCGGCCGACCTCTTCCTCGGCAAAGGCCGGGTTGCGCGCGATATCCGCGAACAGCGCGACCGCGGGCGTCAGGTTGGCGCTCGGCACGCTCATCGACAGCGTCGTCAGGTCGAGCGAGGTGCTCGTCCCGATCCACGCACCCAGCCGCTCGCGCGCCTCGGCGAGCGCGATCCCGTCGAGCGTCCGCGTCCCCTCGTCCATCACGCTCAGCGTCAGCTGCTGCGTGCCGAGCTTGTCCGCGACATCGGCGGCATAGCCCGCGTCGAAGCTCAGCACCGCCTGCGTCATCGGCACCGCGCCGCGACGCGCATAGATTAGCTCGATCCCGTTCGACAGCCGCGCACGCTCCACCGCGGGAAAGGTGAGTCCCGTCAGCGTGCCGACCGCGGGGATACCGCCGGCGCGCGTGCCCTTGACCGGCGTCTCGGCCGCGGGCTTCACCGCGACCGCGGGCGGCACGACCGCCTCCTCATATTTGTCGCGCTCGCCGTCGACGACGGTCAGTGTGTAGGCGGGGCGCGTGAGCCAGCGGGTCGCCGCGGCCTTGACGCTTGCAGGCGTCTGCGCCGCGATCGCCGCCAGCTCTGTCTTGTAGTGGCCGGGGTCGTTCGCATAGAGCGCGCCGCCCGCCAGCGCGACCGCCTTGCCGCCGAACCCGCCGACCGATTCATAGCCGCGGATCCGGCCCGCGACCGCCTGCGTCTGGACGCGCTGGATCTCGTCCGCGGTCGGCCCGGTCTTCAGGAAATCGGCGAGGATCTCGTCGAGCCGCTTCGACACGACCGCGGGATCGACGCCCGGCCGCACGATCGCGCGGATCGTGAACATGCCAATCTGCGCCATGTCGCTATAGCCCGCGGACACGTTGACCGCGAGCTTCTCCTTGCGGACCAGCGCATTGTCGAGCCGCGACGAGGCGAGCCCACCCAGCACCGTACCGCCGACATATAGCGGTGCGGCATCGGCATCGAGCATCCCCGGCACCGCCCAGTTCTTGCTGATCATCACCGCCGCGACGCGGTCCTTCATCACCTCGTTCACCGGCGCGGCGAGCGTCGGCACGGTGACGGTCGGCAGGACCGACTTGGGGCCCGCCTTGATATCGCCGAAATATTTCTCGACCAGCGGCTTCGCGGTCGCGGCATCGACGTCGCCCGCGAGCACCAGCACCGCGTTGTTCGGGCCGTAATGCGAGCGGAACCACTCCTTCACATCGGCGAGGCTGGCACGATCGAGATCCGCCATCGACCCGATCGGGGTGTGGCCATAGGGCGTGTCCGCGGGGAACAGCCCGCCGAACAGCTTGTACTGGACGAGGCCGTAGGGCTGGTTGTCGCCCTGGCGCTTCTCGTTCTGGACGACGCCGCGCTGCTCGTCGAGCACGCCTTGCGTGATCGCGCCGGTCAGATGCCCCATCCGGTCGCTTTCGAGGAACAGCGCACGCTCGAGCGCGGCGGCGGGCACCGTCTCGAAATAATTGGTCCGGTCGAACGAGGTCGTGCCGTTGAAATCGGTCGCGCCGACCTGTTTCAGCGGCGCGAAGAAATCGCCCGGCGCATTCTCGCTGCCGTTGAACATCAGATGCTCGAACAGATGCGCAAAGCCCGTGCGCCCCTTGGGCTCGTGCTTCGACCCGACATCGTACCAGACCGACACCGCGACGACGGGCGCCTTGCGGTCGGTGTGCACGATCACGCGGAGCCCGTTCGTCAGCGTGAACTGCTGGTACGGAATGTCGACCGCCTGGACGAGCGTCGCGACCGGCGCAGGCCTCGCGCCCTGCCCGGTCGGCGCCGCGGCGGTCTGCGCATGTCCCGGCGCGATCAGCGCGGCGGTGGCGACCCCCGCAAGAGCGAAGAGCTTGAACGACATCACTAAATCCCCCGGGGTACGATCACTGTCCTATGAAGCTATAACACTGGCCCCCACGCCGCAAGCCGACGTGATTCATGTTGCGCCCAGAATGGATCGAGCACGCGGGGGCACGCGTCCCGCGTGATGCTAGCGGAGCAGCCCCGCGGCGCGCAGTGCGCCGTCGATCATGTCGCCAATCTGCGACCCGCCGCTCCGGGAGGCCGTCGGCGGCCTGACGGGACCCCCTGCACGCGCTGACGCCGTTGCCGGCGCAGGCCGCGCGTTGGTCGGGCGGGCCGCGGGCTGGCCGGCAATGCCGAAGAATGCGGCGTTATGCCGTGTCGCGGAAATTCCGGCCTCGAGCATATGCGGACCGGCCTCGCCCAACCCGTCCGCACCCGTCGTGGCGAGCGGCGTGCCGTGCCCAAGCCCGCGGATCCGGTACTCCTCGACGACCACCTGCCCCTGCGCATCGCGCCACCGGCGGTGGATATGGTCCGCCGTCTGCTCGACCTCGTCGGGCGCCTGCGCGACGCCGTGGACGCCGCGCCACTGCGCAACGGCAGCATCCGCGTTCGCCGCGGCCACGGTGCCGTCGCCGTCGCCATGCCAGACCGATATCCGCGGTATGCGCATCGTCGCGGGCGACGCGCCATCGACGAGCGCGGCGAGGGCCGCCGAATCCGGCAGGCCGCGTCCCCGCATCCGGTCGAGCGCCTGCGACATCGACGTCGCGGTCCCATAGGGCAGGCCGGCGATGATCGCCCCCGCCGCGAACAGCTCGGGATAGGTCGCGAGCATCACCGACGCCATCGCCCCGCCCGCGGACAGGCCGGTGACATAGATGCGATCGGGATCGATCGGGCAGTCGCGGACCATCGTCGCGATCATCGACCGGATCGACTGCGCCTCGCCACCGCCGCGCCGAATGTCCTCCGCGGCGAACCAGTTGAAGCAGAGATTGCCGTTATTGCTCCGTTGCTGCTCGGGATACAGCACCGCGAAGCCCTGGTCTTCGGCGAGCTCCGACCACCCCGACCCGCGATCATAGCCTGCCGCAGTCTGCGTGCAGCCATGCAGCACCACGACGAGCGGCATCCGCGTCCCCGCCGCAGCCTCAGGGACGAAGGACAGTGCGCGCAGCGCGCCGGGGTTCGCACCGAAATCCTCGAGCGCCTGGAGGCGGCCGTTATCGGCTGCCGTCTGGTCGCCATAGCCCATGCTCGCGGCGCCCATGGTCGCAGCACGCTGCGCCTGCGCGAGCCGCGCCAATGTGTCCGAAAGCCCAGCCATCGCAATTCCCGTCATGTGGCCACACACCGAACGCCGATCAGGCGTTCGAATGGTGCACTGCAACATATCTTGGGCCGGGCCCTGCCATGCACAAGGGGAAATCGCGCGACCGCGCTACTCGAACGTCAGCTGTTCGCCCGCGCAAAAGCCGCCGCATCGGCGACCTGCGCCGCGCTCGGCGTCACGCCGGTATAAAGGATAAACTGCTCCAGCGCCTGGATGATCGCCACCTCGGTCCCCGTGATGCACCGCTTTCCGGCCGCCGCAGCTTCGCGCAGCAGCGGCGTCTCGGGGGGATACTGGACCACGTCGAACGCGATCTCGCTCGCCGCGATCATTGCCGCGGGAAAGGCCATGACCGCCTCGTCCGCGCCGGTCATGCCCATCGGCGTGACGTTGATCAGCATCGTCGCGTCCATGCCGTCGTCAAGGTCGGCGGACCAGGCAAAGCCGTACAGATCGGCCAGTCCCCGTCCCGCTGCGGCGTTCCGCGCGACGATCGTCCCGTGCGCGAAACCCGCATCGCGCAGCGCCGCAGCCACCGCCTTTGCCATGCCACCCGACCCGCGCAGCACGAACCGCGTCGCCGGATCGATGTCCGCGATCAACGCAGCGACCGCGGCATAGTCGGTATTGTGCCCCGTCAGCACGCCGTCGTCGTTGACGATCGTGTTGACGCTGTCGATCGCCGATGCCGAGGGTGCCAGCCCGTCGAGCATCGCGATCACCGCCTCCTTGAACGGCATCGATATCGCACAGCCCCTGATGTCGAGCGCGCGGATCCCGCCGACCGCCCCGGCAAGGTCGCGCGTCGAAAACGCCTTGTAGACATAGTCGAGCCCGGTCAGCGCATAGAGGCGGTTGTGAAACCGCGACCCGAAATTGCCGGGCCGCGCCGACAGCGACATGCACAGGCGGGTATCGCGCCCGATCGGCGGCTGAGCGGGCATCGGCGTCGAGGTCTGATCGATCATCCGCGAAGACTAGGGCGGCGACGCGCCGAGGTCGAGGTTCGATACCGCGTGCCGATTCAAAAGGGGCTGGGTGGAACCAGCGTCGGCCACGCCGCGTAGAGCCCGCGATGCGCGTCGTGACCCTTGCCCAACCCGATGATTTCGACGGCTGGCGCGACGCGGCTCGGGGTCTGATGGCCGACGACGTGCCGCCCGACGACGTCGTCTGGCAGGTCGGCGACGCCCCCGCGGATCTGTTCGGCACGCTTGCGCCGGATCCCCCCACCGCGAGCGCCGATCGCTCCACGCCCGGCTTCTCGGTCCCGCGCGCATTTATCGACCTTGCCCGCAGCGTCATCCTCGGCAGCGATCCGGAGCGGTTCGCGCTGCTCTACACGCTGCTCGCGCGCCTGCGCCGCGAGCCGAAGCTCATCGAGGATCGCGCCGACCCGCTCGTCCGCCGTCTCGACCGGATCGCCAAGGACGTCCGCCGCGACATCCACAAGATGCGCGCCTTCCTGCGGTTTCGGGAAATCGAGGAAGACGGCACGGCGCGCTTCGTCGCGTGGTTCGAGCCCGATCACCACATCGTCCGCGCGAACGCCGCGTTCTTCGTCAACCGTTTCGCCAGCATGCGCTGGTCGATCCTCACGCCCGAGGTCTCGATCCACTGGGACGGCAAGGCGCTCAGCGAAGGCCCGGGCGCCATCAAGGGCGACGCACCCGACGGCGATCCGACCGAGGAGGTGTGGAAGACCTATTATGCCAGCACCTTCAACCCGGCGCGCGTCAAGGTCGGCGCGATGCTCAAGGAAATGCCCCGCAAATACTGGAAGAACATGCCTGAAACCGATCTCGTCCCCGGCATGATCGCGACCGCGCAGGCGCGCGAAAGCGGCATGATCGCCAAGGCGCGCGACACGGTCGGCGGCAACAGCCTGATCGCGTGGGAGGCGCTGCGTGACGAGGCGGCGGGGTGCACGCGCTGCCCGCTCTACAAGCCGGCAACGCAGACCGTGTTCGGCGAGGGGCCGATCGACGCGCCGCTGATGTTCGTGGGCGAGCAGCCGGGCGACCAGGAGGATCTTGCCGGTCGGCCGTTCGTCGGGCCCGCCGGCCAGATGTTCGATCGCGCGATGGCCGATGCCGGGCTCGACCGCAGCCGCGCCTACGTCACCAACGCGGTCAAGCACTTCAAGTTCGAACAACGCGGCAAGCGGCGTATTCACGCAAAGCCCGGCGCAGGCGAGATCGAGGCGTGCCGCTGGTGGATCGAACAGGAACAGATGCTCGTCGCGCCGAAGATAACGGTCGCGCTGGGCGCCACCGCGGCGCGCTCGCTGTTCGGCAAGGTCATGACGATCGGCAAGGAACGCGGTCGTGCGCTCCAGCTGCCGGGTGGTGGCGAGGCCTGGATCACGGTTCATCCGAGCTACCTCCTGCGTCTGCCCGACAAGGTGCAGGCCGAGGAGGAATATGCGCGCTTCGTCGAGGACCTGCGCATGGCCGGCGCACGGCTGGCCTAGCGTAAAGCCCGGGCGCCTCGCCTTTTCGCCGAAGCGCAGGACCGATTGCCCCTTCCCTTCGCGCGCCGCATCGCGCAGATCGCCGACCCATGTTCGAAAAGATCCTGGCCGTACTGGCCACCTTCACGATCTGGGTGATCTCGTCCGGCGGTTATGTCGGTATCGCGATCCTCATGGCGATCGAAAGCGCGTGCATCCCGCTTCCATCCGAGATCATCATGCCGTTCGCCGGCTATCTCGTGTCGACCGGACGGTTCGACCTGTATCTCGCCGCGACCGCGGGCGCGATCGGGTGCAACCTCGGCTCGATCGTCGCCTATGAAGTCGGCAAGCGCGGCGGCCGGCCGATGGCCGAGCGCTGGGGTCGCTATGTCCTGATCGGCCCGGGTGAACTGGATACGGCGGACCGGTTCTTCGCGCGCTGGGGCAGCATGGCGGTGCTGATCGGGCGTCTGCTCCCCGTCATCCGATCGTTCATCGCCTTTCCGGCGGGTGTCGCGCGGATGAAGCTCGTGCCCTTCCACCTCTACACCTTCATCGGCTCATGGCCGTGGTGCTTCGGGCTGGCCTGGGTCGGCATGAAGCTCGGCGACAAATGGGACAGCGACCCCCGCGTGAAGGACGCCTTCCACAGCGCGGACCTGCTGATCGGCATCGTCCTTATCGCGCTGGTCGGATTCTACATCTGGCACCGCGTCCGCGGGCTCAAGCCCAGGGGCTGACCGCCTCCGCCCGTCTTACCGAAGGGATTTTACGGAAGGACGGGCACCTCGGCCGCGCGCTCCTTGTTCTCGCGACGCGCCTCGCGGACGCGCTGCCCAAAGCATCCCGTCGCGCCGCCGGCGCCGACGGTCGAGCAGCTGCCGATGCTGTTCACGCCGACACCCGTGCCCATCGTCCCCTGCGCCTTGGCCGCCCAGCTTTCGTTCTGCGGCGTCACCGCGAACTCGCGAAGCTCCTTGGGAACGCGGTACTGCTCCTGCGCGCTGCGGCGGACGCAGATCACGATCTCCTCGCCCTGCGCATTGGTCGGGCAGCGTTCGTTGCCAAACAGCGTCAGCACGCCGTTGATGGGCGCGCTGCGCGACACCTCGCCGGGGGCAGACGCGGGCTTGGGCGCCGCGGCACCGGGCTTGGCAGGCACCGCCGCGCCCGGCGTCGCGGTCTGCGCCGCCACCGGGCTGGTGGCCAATATCGCCACCGCCAATATCATCCTCATACGCATCACTCCCACAATCCGTATCCTGTCGCCGTCTCATCGACGGTCGTCTCTGGCCCTATGCTGAACGCAGCAGGCGCGCAGTCGGGTCAGATCCGCTTCGCCGTCGCGATCGCCACCTTGCAACCCGCGCGGATCAGCGCGCTCAACACCGGATAGCCCGGCGTCTCCTCGGCACCGGCCGCGATCGCGGTCGCCTTGTGCTCGAGCTCCTCGGCCTGAAAATCGAGGATCGCGGCAGTCAGTTCGGGATCGCTGTCCCCCAGCGCGACGACCTGTTCCTCGTAATGCTTGTCGATCTCGGTCTCGACCGCCGCGGTGCACGCCATCGCCGCCTTCGGACCGATCGCTGCCGTCACCGCCCCCAGCGCAAACCCAGCGACCTTCCAGATCGGCTGCAGCACCGTCGGCCGCACGCCGCGCTCGACGATCATCCGGTCGAAGAACGCGCGATGGCGTTCCTCCTGCTGCGCCATGTGATGGATCGATCGCGCGGCGGGATGGCGATCGCCAAGCACCGCGAGTTGCCCCGCATAGATACGGATCGCACCATATTCGCCCGCCTGGTCGACGCGGACCATCGCGCTGCTCGGATGCTTGCGGTCGCCGGGCTTCCAGCGCGTGCCCAGCGTCGGTGCGCCCTGCGTCGGGACGGCGTGCGTGGGTGCGGCCTGGGTCATCGTGTCTTCCTCATGAGGAGCAAGATGGTGATCGCGCCGCCCAGCGAAAAGATGGCGTTGAACCCGGCGAGCGAAATCCCCGCCAGCGTCCACTGCGCCGCGTCGCAGCGGACCATCGGTGCGTTCATGATCGCAGCGAGCCGCTCGGCGGGCGTCGTCCCCGCCATCGACACGGTCGTGGTGCAGGCGGTGATGCCGTTCCACCAATGATATTCGACGCCCGCGTGGAACAGCCCGATCGCCCCGCTGATCCCGATCAGCAGCGCGGCCACGATCACCAGCGATGCGCGCAACGACCGCTGCGGCACGAGGAACGACGCGCCCGCGATCAGGACGGCGGCATAATGCGGCCACCGCTGCCAATGACACATCTCGCACGGATAGAGCCCGCCAAGGAACTGCGATCCCAGCGCGCCGAGCAGAAGCAGCAGCGGCAGCGTGAACGCGATCGACCGGGCGATCTCCTCGTTCTTGGTCATCCCCAGCCCGCGACGTACGCTCACTTGACGGGCGCCTTGGTCGCTGCGGCGACCTGTGCCGCGCCGCCCAGCCGCGCGACGGTCTTCAGCGCGTAATAGAGCTGGAAGTCCTCGATCCCCTGCTTCTTGAGCGCCTCGGGCGTCGCCGAGAAGCGCGGATCGTCCTTGGTATCCTCCTCGAGCACCGCGTTGTCGGCCTTGACCTCGTTGATCAGGTGACGGCGAAGATCGGCCTCGCGGAAGACCGGGCGCGCCTTGTGGTCGGGATCGCTGATCTGCGGGACCCTGATGTCGGGCTCGATCCCGCCCTCCTGCACCGACCGGCCCGACGGCGTGAAATAGCGCGCCGTGGTCAGCCGCAACGCGGTCTCCGGCCCGAGCTGGAGCACGGTCTGCACCGATCCCTTGCCGAACGTCCGCTCGCCCATGATCAGCGCGCGGTGATGATCCTGCAACGCGCCCGCGACGATCTCCGACGCCGACGCGGTCCCGGGATCGGTCAGCACGACGATCGGCAGGCCATGCGCATCGTCGCCGGGCTTGGCGTAATAGCGCTCGATATCGGTCTTCTCGCGACCGCGCTGCGAGACGATCTCGCCGTGGTCGAGGAATGCGTCGCTCACCGCGATCGCCTGCGTCAGCAGCCCGCCGCCATTCTGGCGAAGGTCGACGACATAGCCGAGCGGACGATGCCCGAGCGACTTGTCGATCGCCATGATCGCCGCACGTGTGTCGGCGCCGGTATTCTCGCTGAAGGTGTTGATGTTGATATAGCCGACGTCGCCGCGGACTTCCCACTTCACCGGCTTCTGGACGATGATCTCACGCACCATCGACACGTCGAGGGGCTTGTCGCGGCCCGGGCGGACGAGTCCCAGCGTGATCTTGCTGCCGGGCTTGCCGCGCATCTGCGCGACCGCCACGTCGAGCGAATCGCCATAGATCAGCTTGCCGTCGATATGCGTGATATAGTCCCCGGACTTCACCCCCGCGCGTGCCGCGGGCGAGTCTTCCTGCGGCGTGACGACCTTGATCGCGCCGTCCTCCATCTGCACCGTCAGGCCGAGGCCGCCATAATTGCCTTCGGTCATGATCCGCAGATTCTCGTAGTCTAGCGCATCGACATAGCTCGAATGCGGATCGAGGCTGGCGAGCATCCCCTGGATCGCGCCCTTGATCAGTGTCTTGTCATCGACCTTGTCGACATAATCCGCCTTCACGCGATTGAACACGTCGAGAAACTGATCGAACTCGCGGTAGGTCGCGGTGTCGACCGCGGCCATCGCCGAGGCTGCGAGTGGCACCAGTGTGAGAGCGCCGAGGATGGCGGTAGCGGAAAGGATCGGACGGGGCATCTAAGGTCCTGAAACCGGGGGAAGCGACGATGTAGCGGGTTAACGGGTCGGGAGCAAAGCCATGCTGACCTTTGCGATCCACATCCGCCACGGCGCGGCCGCTCTTGGTGCGTGGCCCGGTCGCGCGCCGCGCGACGACGACCCGCTAGCCGATCAGCGCGGCGGCGTCGACGGCGCGTCCCTGGCGGCGCAGCTCAACCGTGACCCTTGGCTCGCTGCGTTGTGCAATCCCGATCGGCGCGCCCATCGCGACGCGTACCCCCGGCTTGAGCGGCGTGGCCGACAGCCCGGTGACCAGGCTCGACCAGCCCGCACCATGATCAACGATCACGATCGTGCCATAGCTGCGGAACCGCCCGGCATAGCGGACCAGCCCCGCCGCGGGTGCGACGACGCGCGCACGCGGCCCGACCGCGAAGGTCAGCCCGCGTGATCGGACGCCGGCCGCCGACACCTCGTCGAAACCCGTCACCAACTGGCCGCGGACCGGCACGCGATAGATGCCGTGCGCGGCGGCCGGGGCGACGCTGCCGGGTGCGACCGGGCGCGGCGACGGCCCGGGCAGCGCCGCGAGCTCGCGTGCGGTCGCCTCGGCGAGGTCCGCCACCGCCATTCCGTCGACCAGATCGCGTGCCCGCTCGCCCATCGCCAGCGCACGATCCGACTCACTGATCGCAGTCCGCCCGAACGCCTGGCTGCGGGCGCGGTGATCCGCCTCCAGCGTCGCGAGCGCGGACCGGTTCGCTTCCAGCCGCGCACGCCCCTCGCGGAGCGCGGTCGCCGCAAGGACCGCCCCCGCCTGCAATCGCCGCGTCCGGTCCAGCGCGGCGCGGACGCCCTGGGTCTGCGCCCGGACCACGGGCAGCGCGGTGCCCAGTACCGCACGGACATGGACGAGATCGTCGACCGACCCGCGCTGCGCGACCGCGACGATCGTCGGACGTCGCGCGAGCGCCTGAAGCGCGGCGAGCAATCGCGCGATCGGCGTCTGCGCCGCCCCCAGCGCCGCGCGCTGATCCGTCAGCAATCGGTCGATGATCGTCACGCGAAGACGCGCGGCCTCGATATCTGCCTGCGCTGCGACGACCTTGGCGGCCAGCGCGCGCTGGCGCGCATTGATGCGGTCCGCCTGGCGGCGCTCGCGCGCGGCCGCCGCCGTCAGAGCATCCGCCCGCGCCGCCGCCAGGATCGCGGTACGCTTCGCCTCGCTCAGCTGCCGGCGGGCCTCGGACAGCCGATCGCGCGGCGCGCCCGCGCCCTCGCGCGCGATCGACGCGGTGGCACCGGCGAACAGCGACAGCAGGATGATGACGTGCGTCGCCCGCATCGTCACCCCTCGCGGTGATAGGGGTGATTGGCCAGGATGCTGGTCGCGCGGAACAGCTGCTCGGCCAGCATCGCGCGGGCTAGGAGATGCGGCCACGTCGCGCGTCCGAACGAGAACAGCAGATCCGCCTCGGATCGCGCGGCGTCGTCGAAGCCGTCGGCGGCCCCGATCATGAACCGCGCCTCGCGCACGCCGTCGTCGCGCCACCGCCCGAGCCTGTGCGCAAACGCGGTCGAGGACAGCGTTTCACCCTTCTCGTCGAGCAGGATGCGCTTCGTCTGCTCACCGACGACCGGGATCCGGCCGCCGGTATCGGGCAGTTCGCTGACCTTGGTCGGCCAGACGATCCGCTTCAGATACCGGTCGACCAGCTCGGCCTCGGGTGACCGCCCGATCCGGCCGCGGGCGACGATGTGGAGCAGCATGATACGCCCTCCGGCCGTCGCGCCGGATCAGTCTTCGTCGGTGAAGGTCGGCATCGCAGGCGGCGTCGGCGCATCGCCGAACGCCCACATCCGCTCCAGATTGTAGAAGCTGCGAACTTCGGGGCGGAACAGGTGCACGATGATGTCGGTCGCGTCGATCAGCACCCAGTCGGCGGTCGGCAGGCCTTCGATCTTTACCGGGCGCTTGAACTCGGCCTTGATCCGCTCGGCCAGCTTCTGCGCCATCGAGGCGACCTGGCGGGTCGAGCGACCGCTGGCGATCACCATGTAATCGGCGATGCTGGTCTTGCCCGCGAGCGGGATCGAGATCGTCTCGACCGCCTGGTCGTCGTCGAGCGACGCGAGGATCAGGCGATGCAGCGCCTCAACCTCTTCGGGGTCGGTCGCGCGAGGGGCAGTAGGGGAAGTGGCCAAGTCAGCTCCTAAGATTACCGGCCCGGCGACATGCTGGAACGGTCGGGCGGTCCGGCAACGTGCCGAAACCACAGGGGGTTTTCGGCGCGCAGGCCGGTTGCGGAGGTCGGGTCGGGTCGGAAGCGCAACAGCACAAGGGCCGGCAATCTCCACGTCGTCCAGCTCTTCGCATGGTCTGTGCGCCGTTGGAAGCGCCGCAGCCAACCCATCGCGGGGGCCGCGAGGGCACGCCCGTCATATCCCGGACGCGCAATTACCGCAATCGGAACCTCGCGCGCGATCTGGCGCCAGTTTTTCCACCGATGGAACTCCGCCAGATTGTCCGCGCCCATCAGCCAGATGAAGCGATTCTTCGGATGCCGTCGCTTCAGCTTGCGGATCGTGTCGAGCGTGTAGCGCGTGTGCAGCCGCGCCTCGATGTCGGTCGCGCGGATCGGCGCACGCCGCGCCATCGCGCGCGCAGACGCCAGCCGCGCGGGCAACGGCGCCATGTCGCGCGCGGCATCCTTCAGCGGATTGCCGGGCGAGACGAGCCACCACGCTGCGTCGAGCGCGAGCGCATCGATCGCCGCCAGCGTGATCGCGCGGTGCCCGCGGTGCGCGGGATTGAACGACCCGCCGAGAATGCCGATGCGCGTCATCGCGTCATCCGCGGACCTGCCCCGTGCCGCGCCCGATCCACTTGTACGTCGTCAGCCCCTCGAGCGCGACCGGACCCCGTGCATGCAGCCGGCCGGTGGCGATGCCGATCTCCGCGCCCAGTCCGAATTCGCCGCCATCGGCGAACTGCGTCGACGCGTTCCACAGGACGATCGCGCTGTCGACGCTGGCCAGGAAGCGCTCGGCGACGGCGGCATCCTCCGCGACGATCGCGTCGGTATGATGCGATCCGTGCCGCGCGATATGCGCGACCGCGCCGTCGAGCCCGTCGACGATCGCAACCGAGGCGACCGCGTCGAGATATTCGGTATCCCAGTCCGCCGCGGTCGCCGGCGCGATTCCCGGGACCAGCGCGCACGCGGCCGCGTCGCCGCGCACGACGCACCCCGTCTCTGCCAGCCGCCCGATCAGCGCCGCTCCCGCCGCATAGTCGCGATCGATCAGCAGCGTTTCCATCGCGCCGCAAATCCCCGTGCGGCGCATCTTGGCATCGACCACGATCGCCGCCGCCATGTCTGGCGCCGCGGACGCGTCGACATAGACATGGTTGATCCCGTCGAGATGCGCGAGCACCGGCACGCGCGCCTCCGCCTGGACGCGCGCGACAAGGCTCTTGCCGCCACGCGGGATGATCAGGTCGATCACCCCGTCCGCCTTCAGCATCGCCCCCACCGCCGCGCGGTCGGTGGTCGGTACCAGCTGCACCGCATCGCCGGGCACCCCGCCCGCCGCGAGTCCGGCGATCAGCGCCGCATGGATCGCACGGTTGCTGTCGACGGCTTCGGACCCCCCGCGCAGGATCGCGGCGTTCCCCGCCATCACGCACAGCGCAGCGGCGTCCGCGGTGACGTTGGGGCGGCTTTCATAGACGATGCCGATCACACCGATCGGGACGCGCACGCGCGACAGCGCCAGCCCGTTCGGACGCTCGCGCGAATCGATCAGCTGCCCGACCGGATCCGCCAGCGCCGCGACCGCGGCGACCCCGTCCGCCATCGCCGCGATCCGCGCCTCGTCGAGCCGCAGCCGGTCGAGCATCGCCCCCGACAATCCGGCCGCTCGCGCGCGCGCCATGTCGCGCATGTTCGCCGCGAGGATCGCGGTCGACTCCGCCCGGATCGCCGCAGCCGCCTGTTCGAGCGCGCCTGCCTTTGTCGCCGTCGGCATCCCCGCCAGCGACACCGCGGCAGCGCGTCCGCGCGCGCCCATATCGGCGATCAGGGTGGCGGAGGTCTCGGTGGCGCGCGGGTCGGTCATGCCCCCCGACTATCATGGCAAATCGACTCGCGCCAACGTCCGGGGTGCGTTACGCTCACGATATGACCGGGGACATGGGGGCAGCGGCGGACATCGCCACAGGGGCATTGGTCGGGCGCGCGTTCGAGCCGCGGGCGGGCGAATCGACATCTGCGCACGGGACTCACGCGGCGGATGCGCTCTGCCTCAACTGCGGCACGACGCTGGTCGGCGCGCACTGCCATGCCTGCGGACAGGGCGCGCACGTCCACCGCTCGCTCGGCGCGATCGGCCATGAGATCGCGCACGGCGTGTTTCATTTCGAGGGCAAGATCTGGCGCACCTTGCCGCTGCTCATCCTGCATCCCGGCACGCTCACGCGGCGCTACGTCAATGGCGAGCGCGCGCGGTTCGTCTCGCCGCTCGCGCTGTTCCTGTTCACGGTCTTCCTCATGTTCGCGACGATCGGCCTGGTCGGCGGCGAGATGGCGGACCAGATCGGCACCCCGACCGCACAGAACCGCGCCGCGCTCGAGCGCGAATCGGCAAAGGCACGCGTCGAACTCGCGCGCGTCGAGCGCGAGCGTGCGGTCGCGGTCCGCGCGGGCGAGCCGACCACCGATCTCGATACGCAGGCCACCGTCCTGCGCGGCACGATCCGCGCGCTGGCTGCCGCGCGCGGGGCCAAGTCGGACTCCGACGATTTCACCTTCACCGACATAAAGATCGGATGGACCCGGCTCGATCACGGCATCGCCAAGGCGAACGCCAATCCCGGTCTGATGATCTACAAGCTGCAGTCGAGCGCCTATAAATACAGCTGGGGGCTGATCCCGCTGTCCGTGCCGTTCATGGCGCTGCTGTTCCTCTGGCGACGCAAGCACCACCTCTACGACCACGCGATCTTCGTGACCTATTCGCTGGCGTTCATGATGCTGCTCGCGATCGTGCTGATGCTCGGCGGGCTGGCGGGGCTGGCGAGCGGGTGGATCGTGATGGCGGCGCTGCTCGTCCCACCCGTCCACATGTTCGCGCAACTTCGCGGCGCCTATGCGCTCGGCAAGGTCTCGGCGGGATGGCGCACGGTCGCGCTGCTGACCTTCGCCTTCACCGTGCTGATCGCGTTCGTTGTGCTGCTGCTGCTCCACGGCCTGACGGACTGATCCGCGCGCGGGCACGATCAGCACAGCCCCGCCCAAACCACCCCCGTCATCCCAGCGAACGCTGGGATCTCCCCGAGCGGCCACGCCACCCACCAAACGGAAAGACCCCAGCTTCCGCTGGGATGACGACATCGGGTGGCTTGCCTGGCATCCGCTATAGGCCGCGAGCCCCGCTCACCACCTCACCGACACGGATACAGATTCGCCAGCACCCGCGCATAGCCGTCCTTCAACGGCCGCTTCTGATAGCTCGCGGGCAGATCGGACAGCCCGTCGAGCATATCCATGATCCCGACCGACTCCCCCTCGGGCACGCAAGCGATCGGCGGCTTGCCTGCCGCGGCGCGCGCGGCGCGTTCGGCCTTCAACTGAGTCGTCGCGGCCTTGGCCTCGGCCTTCAGCGCGGGAAAGTCGGGCGACATCAGCGCCATCGGCCCCTGATCGCGCAGCGCATTGGCGCGTGCGAGGAACGTCCCGACGGTCATCGCCGCGGACGCGGGCATCGCCATCCCGCCGGCCAGCAATGCGGCGATCACGGCCTTCGAAAGCACATACGACATGGGCGGCCTTTCCTTGCGAAAAGACCGCCCATGCAAGCGTTTAACTGACTAACCGCTGAACCGGATCAGGCGCCCAGCGGGGTCGGCGTGCCAAACGGTCCGTTCGGACGCCGCGTCTTCGGGATCGAGGTACCCGCACGCGGGACGGTCGACGCCTTCGCACCGGGATCCGGCCGGTCGAGATCCTCGCCCGCGATCAGCTTCTTGATCTCGTCACCCGTCAGAGTCTCGAACTCGAGCAGCGCGCCCGCGACCGTGTGGAGCTGGTCGACATGATCGCTCAGCACCTGCTTGGCACGATCGAGACCGCCCTCGACGATCCGCTTGATCTCGTCGTCGATCAGCTGCGCGGTCTGATTCGACATCCGCGACGGACGGCTCGACGAATAGCCGAGGAACGATTCACCCTCCGGCTCACCATATTCGAGCGGCCCGACCTTGTCCGACATGCCCCAGCGCGTGACCATGTCGCGCGCCAGACCCGTGGCGTACTGGATGTCGCCGCTCGCGCCCGACGAGACCTTGTCGTAGCCGAAGATCACTTCCTCGGCGACGCGGCCACCCATCGACACCGCGAGGTTCGCGTACATCTTGTCGCGGTGATAGCTGTAGCTGTCCCGCTCGGGCAGACGCATGACCATGCCCAGCGCACGACCGCGCGGGATGATCGTCGCCTTGTGGATCGGATCCGATGCGGCCTCGTGCATCGCGACGACGGCATGGCCGGCCTCGTGATACGCGGTCATCCTTTTCTCGTCGTCTGTCATGACCATGCTGCGACGCTCGGCGCCCATCATGACCTTGTCCTTGGCCTCCTCGAACTCGGCCATCGCCACCAGGCGCTTGCCCTTGCGCGCCGCGTGCAGCGCCGCCTCGTTGACGAGGTTGGCGAGATCCGCACCCGAGAAGCCCGGCGTACCGCGTGCGATCACGCGTGCATCGACGTCGGGGGCGAGCGGCACCTTCTTCATGTGGACTTCGAGGATCTTGATGCGACCCTCGATATCCGGGCGCGGCACTGTGACCTGGCGATCGAAGCGGCCCGGACGCAGCAGCGCAGGATCGAGCACGTCGGGACGGTTGGTCGCGGCGATGATGATGATGCCTTCGTTCGCCTCGAAGCCGTCCATCTCGACCAGCAGCTGGTTCAACGTCTGCTCGCGCTCGTCATTGCCGTTGCCGAGGCCTGCACCACGATGGCGACCAACCGCATCGATTTCGTCGATGAAGACGATGCACGGCGCGGACTTCTTGGCCTGTTCGAACATGTCGCGCACGCGGCTTGCGCCGACGCCGACGAACATCTCGACAAAATCGGACCCCGAGATCGTGAAGAACGGCACGCCAGCCTCGCCGGCGATCGCGCGGGCGAGCAGCGTCTTGCCGGTACCCGGCGAGCCGACGAGCAACGCGCCCTTGGGGATCTTGCCGCCGAGGCGCGCAAACTTGGTCGGATCCTTCAGGAACTCGACGATCTCCTCGAGTTCCTCGCGGGCTTCGTCGATGCCCGCGACATCCTGGAAGGTGACCTTGCCTTCCTTCTGCGTCAGCATCTTCGCGCGGCTCTTGCCGAAGCCCATCGCGCCCGAGCCCGAATTCTTCTGCATCTGCTTGAGCACGAAGAACGCGATGCCGAGGAACAGCAGGAACGGCAGCGACTGGTAGAGCAGCATCGCCAGCATCGACGGCCCTTCCTCGGGCTTCGCACTGATCGCCACGCCCTTCTCGCGCAGCTTGGGGACGAGCGTCGCGTCCTGGATCGGGTAGGCGCGGAACTTCTCGCCGCTCGACAACGTCCCCGAGATGATATCCCGCGAGATGTTGACGTCCTTGACCGTGCCCTCGTCGACCTTGTCGAGGAAGGCGGAATAGGCGATCGTGTTGCCACCGCTCGATGCGGCGGTGCGACCGTCGAACATCGTCACGAACAACGCCAGCGCGGCGAGGATGCCCACCCAGATCAGCAGGCTCTTCATCCAGGGGCTGCCATTGTTGGGCCCTTGCGGCTTGTCGCCACGGTTATCGCCGCCATTGTTGTTGTCGTTCATGGGTGCCGGATACCTTTCGAGCCCACAAGATAAGCGCACGCGGGTTAATGGCAATGGAACAAGCCCCGACTTGGTAGCAATCACATGCCGGACCGTCCGAAAGACGGTGATTCCGGCTACCACGCGATCACGCGTGGCGAAAAAACCAGCCCGTCGCCCTCCGGCTCACACCGGTAAGGACGGCGCGCGGCGGGGGTGTTCGGGACTCAGGCGATGCGTCGTGGCGGCGCCGGGCGGAACCGCCATATGTCTGCGCGGGGCGATGCGATGACACCGGCCTGCGTGGCACGCTTCCCCGCCATCAGCGCGTCGAGCAGCTTCTCGATGTTGACCGCGTTGCTCCATTCGCCCTCGACCGCCGCCGCGGGGGGGTGATCGACCGCCCCGGCGGGGATCGCTGCGCCCGCCATCTCGGCGCGGACGACGCCGATTGCATGGCGGACCAGCCTGCGGAGTACTTCGCGGGGCAGCGCGCCGACGCTCAACCGGACCTCGCCGCCCGCCACCTTGGCACGGTCCGACCAGAGCCATTCGACCATCGCGCGGACATCGGCGTCCGCCTCCGCCAAGGCCGCCGCCGCACGCGCGAGATTGGGGGTGCCCAGCCACTCGTTCGCATCGAGCAGGCGACGGAACCGCGTCCGGTCGTGCCGGTCATCCTGGTTCGACGGGTCGTCGAAGAACGGCACCTCCGCGCGCCGGACGATCGCGCGCAGTTCGGCGCGCCGCCAGTCGAGCAACGGGCGGATGACGGCGACGCCCGCGACCTCGGTGCGCGCGCGCACCCCCGCCAGCCCGGCGAGCCCCGACCCGCGCGCCGCGCGCATCAGGAAGGTTTCCGCCTGATCATCGGCATGGTGCGCGGTGACGATGCATCCGGCGCCGATCGCGCGGGCGTGTCCGGCCAGCAGCGCATAGCGTGCGGTCCTCGCCTGCGCCTGAATGCTCGCGCCCACGATCGGCACGCTCGGCGCCAGCGTCGCGTGCGCGATGCCGAGCGTCGCGCAGTGGCGTGCGACCATCGCGGATTCCTCGGCCGCTTCGGGTCGCAGCCGGTGATCGATGCTCGCGACCGTGAAGCCGGTCCCCAGCGCCTCATGCGCCAGCGTCAGCATCGCCATGCTGTCGGGCCCGCCCGACACCGCGAGCAGCGGGCTGCCTACCCCCTGCGCCAGCCGTGCGAAGTCAGCCGCAAAACGTCGCCCGTCGTCGGTCACATCGATCATCGGTGTTCGACCTCAGCCGGCTATTTGCATTTGGCCGCCGTGCGTCCCGCCGCGACCTGCGTCTTCATCGCGGGGGGCAGCTTGGCGCCGTACACGTCGTTCAGCTCGTCATAGACCTTGCACGCATCCGCGGCCTTGTTGAGCCTGGTGAGCGCCTGACCGAGATAATAAAGGCTCTCCGGCGCCCGCTCGCCGTCGGGCATCTTCTTGTAATTGTCGTAGAACGCCATCGACGCGAGGCTGGGCTTGCCCTCGTCGAGATAGGATCGCCCGAGCAGGTTCTGCGCATAGCTTGCGCGACGATCCTTGGGATAGGTCGCGACCATCTTCTTGAGCTGCGCCTGCGCCTCGGGATATTTCTTCGCCGACCACAGCCGGTACCCGTACAGATACTCGTCCTCGGCCGCGTTGCCCGTCGACGGCTTTTCGACGGTCGCGGTCGATCCGGCCGAGGCCGACACGGTACCGCCCTCGCTAGCCGCCGCCGTCGTCGTGCGGCCGCCCCCGGTCCGCGTCGGCCGCACGGGCGCTGGGTCCTCGTCGGGACCGCCCGCACCCGACCCGCCCGTCAGATTGCCCGACGTCGTACCGGCAGCGGCGCCACCCGCGCGGGCGCCCTCGACCAGCTTGATACGCTCGTCGGTCGCGCGCCGATAGGCCTCGAACTGTTCCTCGAGCTGGCGGGTCCTGTACTGATTCTGCTCGGCCTGCCCCGTCAGCGACGCGATCTGCTGCTCGAGCGAGGTGACGCGCTGCGCGAGATCGGTGATCGCGCTGGTCGCCGGCGTGCCGGGCCCGGGGCCGTTGACCGTCTCGGGCGCGGTGACCTGGGGCTGGAGCAACTGGCCCGCGCCGCTCGGAAAGACCTTGCGCTGAACCGCGCGCATCTCGCTTTCGAGCTTGCCGACGCGACCTTCGACGTTCGACTGCGCGTGACCCGATACGGGCACCATCGCCCCCATAAGAGCGATGGATAGAATAGTGGACTTACGCATGGGCTACCCCCCGGGGCACTGGATACCGATCGGGTATAGCTGCAATATCGTTCCTGTCGCCAGCCTTAAGGCGTGCCCGACGCATTCCCCGCCGACCCTGTCGCCGAACCCGTCGAAGCTTCCGCGGACGGCGACGAGGTTTCATTGGCTGCGCCCGTCGCTGCACCCGACAGGCGCGCGGCGATCGCCACCGCGCCAACCTTGACGTCCTTGATCGCACGCTCGCCGGTGCCGAGCGGCGGGACGTTGGCGCCGTTCAACGTCACGGTCAGCTTGTCGGGGCGACCGACGTTGATCATCGGATCCTTCGCATCGCGCGGCACGTCGAACCGGTCACCCGGCTTCATCGTGCCCAGATACAGCGTCTTGTTGTCGGCGTCATAGACGCGCATCCATACCTCGTCGGTCGCCGCGAGCGTCACCTGGCCCGTCTCCGGGGTCGGCGCGGGCGCCACGACGGGTGCGGAGGCGGCCGGTGTCGCGCTCGGCACCTCGGCGACGGTGGTGGTGGCCCCCGTCGATCCCGCGCCGCCGCGGAACAGATCGGTGCCATACCACAGACCGACGAGCACCAGCACCGCCAGCGCGATCCCGAGCGCGACGATCGCCACGCCGCGCGACGGCACGCGCGCAGGGTCGGCCATCTCGTACGGCGCATATTCGGGCGTCCGGCGCACGACGCTGCCCAGTTCGGCGCGGACCATGTTGGCGACGCGCACCTCGTCCGCGCCGACCGCGCGCGCATAGGCCTTGGCGAACCCGACCGCGTAGGTCGATGACGGCAGCGTGGCATAGTCGGATGCCTCGATCGCCTCGAGATGGCGCAGCGGCACGCGCGTGCGCGCGCCGACATCCGCCATCGTCAGCCCCTGATCCTCGCGCGCGGCACGCAGGATGTCGCCAGCCCGATCGGGCGTGGCGGGCGCAGGAATCTGCCCGGTTGCGACGTCGTCCATTATACTCTCCGATTGCGGGCCGTACCGGTCACCCGCCAGGCAGGTCATGTTCCAGAGCCTATACCGCGTGTCAACGCGAACCCCCCAGCCAAACCGCGCTTCAGGCCAGTTCGACGCCGTTCTGCGTCGCCCAGTCGGTCAGCGCCGCCCGCATGTCGCGCGGCGGGTCGGCGAGAAGCGTCGTCATGTGGGCCGTGATCGCGCCGAGATCGAGCGATCGCGCCATCGCCTTGATCGGCCCGACCGCCGCGGGCGTGATCGAGAGCCGGTCGATCCCGATCCCCGCCAGCGCCATCGCCTCGAGCGGTCGCCCGCCCATCTCGCCGCACACGCCCAGATCGACGCCCGCCGCACGCGCCGGCGCCACCAGCCGGGCGAGGAAGCGCAGGATCGACGGGCTCAGCCAGTCATAGCGTTCGGCAAGCTTGGGATTGGCGCGGTCGGCGGCGAACAGGAACTGCGTCAGGTCGTTGGTCCCGACCGACAGGAACTGGATCTTGGGCAGCAGGATGTCGAGCATCTCGGCAAGCGCTGGCACCTCGAGCATCGCGCCGTAGCGGATCGTCGTCGGCAGCTTGCGCCCGCGCCCCGCGAGCCACGTCCGCTGCGCCTCGAACAGCGCCTTGGCCTCGTCGAATTCCCACGGCTCGCTGACCATCGGGAACATGACGTTGAGCGTACGCCCCGCCGCCGCCTCGAGCAGCGCGCGCGCCTGCACCTTCATCAGCCCGTCGCGCTCCAGCCCGAGCCGCAGCGCACGCCAGCCCATCGCCGGATTTTCCTCGTCTGCCGCCGCCTTGTTCAGATAGGGCAGCGCCTTGTCGCCACCGATATCGACCGTGCGGAAGATCACCGGGCGATCGCCCGCGACGTCGAGCACCTCGCGGTACAGCCTCTGCTGCCGCTCGCGCTGCGGCAGCGTGGCGGAGACGAGGAACTGGAATTCGGTGCGGAACAGGCCGATCCCGTCCGCGCCCGTCACGTCGAGCGCGGCGGCATCGTCGCGCAGGCCCGCATTGACCATCAGCGTCAGCCGGTGGCCGTCCTTCGTGATCGGCGGCACGTCGCGGAGTGCGGCGAACGCCGCGCGCCGCTTCTGCCGCAGCGCGAGCCGCGCCTCGAATGCCTCCTCCATCGCCGCGGACGGGCGCGCGAAGACGTTGGCGTCCGCGCTGTCGAGCAGCAGCAGGTCGCCCTCCGCGATCAGCCGCCGCACGTCGCGGACGCGGCCGAGCACGGGCACGCCCATCGCGCGCGCGACGATCGTGACATGCGCGGTCAGCGACCCTTCCTCGAGGATCACCCCCTTCAGCCGGCGCTTGTCATATTCGAGCAGTTCGGCCGGTCCCAGGTTGCGCGCGATCAGGATCGTGTCCTGCCGCAGCCCCATCTGCGCCGCGGTGCCCATCTGCCCCGACACGATCCGCAACAGCCGGTTCGACAGGTCCTCCAGATCGTGCATCCGGTCGGCGAGCAGCGGATCGTCGATCTGCCGCATCCGCTGTCGCGTACGCTGCTGGACGCGCTCGATCGCCGCCTCCGCAGTCAGCCCGGAATCGATCGCCTCGTTGATCCGCCGCGCCCAGCCCTCGTCATAGGCGAACATCTTGTAGGTCTCGAGCACCTCCTCATGCTCGCCGCCGACGCCGAATTCCGCCTCGCGCGTCATTCGCTCGATGCCCTCGCGCATCTTGTCGAACGCGGCATAGACACGGTGCCGCTCGGCATCGGTATCCTCGGCGACGGTATGCTCGATATGGATGCGCGGCTGATGGAACACGGCGAAGCCCGACCCCATCCCGTCGACCAGTTTCTGGCCGGCGATCCGCATCGCCGCGGTCGACTGCGGCCGATCCGACCCGCCACCCGCGGTGTCGATCAGCCCGGCATTGGCGATCAGCTCGCTCAGCACCATCGCGACGGTCTGCAGCGCCTCGATCTCGACGTCCTGATATTTGCGCTTTTCGGCATGCTGCACCGCAAGAACGCCCACCGAGCGTTCGCGCCGGATGATCGGCACGCCGGCAAAGCTGTGATAGCGCTCCTCGCCGGTCTCTGGCTTGTACGCGAAATCGGGATGGCTCGCCGCCTCGTCGAGGTTGAGCACCTCGACCTGTTCCGCGATCGTCCCGACCAGCCCTTCGCCGAGCGACAGCTTGGTGACGTGCACCGCCTCCTGCGCAAGCCCGCGCGTCGCGAACAGCTCGAGCACGCCCTCGCGCAGCAGATAGATCGAACAGACCTCGCTATCGATCGCCGCGGCGATGATGCCGACGACCGAATTGAGCTTGGCTTGCGCGGTCGTGCGCGCGGCCATCACATCGTGAAGGCTGGTGAGGATCTCGCGGGCGGAGGCGGCGGCCGAAACGGGCATGGGGAGGAGCTACCAGATCAAGCGCTTGGGTGCCACGCAACAAAACAGTCGCCGCGCAGAAGCTGGATCGACCGTCCGACCCACCCCGTCCGTCACCCGAGCCGATCGCCTGCCCCACCGTCATCCCAGCGAACGCTGGGATCTCCCCGTGACAGCCACGACCGCAGCCCGCAAACCCACACGAAGACCCCAGCGTACGCTGGGGTGACGGCTGGTCGCGAATGACGCTGAGAATTCCCGATATCCTAGGCGTCGAACAGCCCGTCCTGGCTCCCGACCGGCGGATTGAGCCCCAGATGCTTCCACCCGCCCGCGTTCATGCACCGCCCGCGCGCGGTCCGCGCGACGAGGCCGAGCTGGATCAGATACGGCTCGATCACCTCCTCGATCGTGTCGCGCGGTTCGCTAAGGCCCGCCGCGAGCGTCTCGACCCCGACCGGCCCGCCGCGATAGATGTCCGCGATCATCATCAGATAGCGGCGGTCCATCGCGTCGAGCCCCAGCGCATCGACCTCGAGCCGGTTGAGCGCAGCGTCCGCGGTGCGCGCATCGACGATCTCCGCGCCCGCGACATCGGCGAAGTCGCGGACCCGCCGCAGCAGCCGCCCGGCGATCCGCGGCGTACCGCGCGCGCGCCGCGCCACCTCCATCGCGCCATCCTTCGAAATCGCGAGCCCGAGCAGCCCCGCCGCGCGCGTCACCACGCGCTCGAGCTCGTCGACGGTATAGAATTGCAGCCGCACCGGGATCCCGAACCGGTCGCGCAGCGGTGTCGTCAGCAACCCCTGCCGCGTCGTCGCGCCGACCAACGTGAAGCGCGGCAGGTCGATCCGCACGCTGCGCGCCGACGGCCCCTCGCCGATCATCAGGTCGAGCGCACGGTCCTCCATCGCCGGATACAGCACCTCCTCGACCGCGGGCTGCAACCGGTGGATCTCGTCGATGAACAGCACGTCGCCATCCTCGAGATTGGTCAGCAGCGCGGCCAAGTCACCCGACTTGGCGATGACCGGCCCCGAAGTGGCGCGGAAGCCGACGCCCATCTCGCGCGCGACGATCTGCGCGAGCGTCGTCTTGCCAAGCCCCGGCGGCCCGAAGAACAGCACATGGTCGAGCGCATCGCCGCGCGCCTTGGCGGCCTGGATGAAGATCCGCAGATTCTCGCGCGCGGCCTTCTGCCCGACGAATTCGTCGAGATTCTTGGGGCGCAGCGCGGCGTCCACATCCTCGGGGCGACGGGCTGGCGTCAGCAGGCGTTCGGCATCGGTCATCAAGCTGCGTTCCCTACCCGTTCACGCCCGCCCCTGTCATCCCCCGTATCCACCGCCCCCTTGTCACCTCCTCGTCACCCCACTTCGTCACCCCACTTCGTCACCCCACTTCGTCACCCTGACGAAAGTCAGGGCCCAGAGCCAAAAGCGCCGTCTCCCGCAACTCTGGATCCTGACTTTCGTCAGGATGACGGGCAAGGTTGGCGACCCGCGCCTCAAACCAAACCCCACTTGGCCAACACCCGCCCGCCCCCTAGCATCGCGCGAATGGCCCTCCCCGACCTCTACATCGCCTCGTCCATCCCGCTCCCGCTCGAAGTCGCGCTCCGCGATCGGTTCACCATCCACCGCGACAGCCCACCAGCCTCGACCCGCGCGCTCGTCGGGGGCGGCACGACGCTGGTCGACGCGGCGTTGCTCGCGCGTCTCCCCGCGCTCGAGATCGTCGCGATCCACGGCGTCGGCCACGACCGCATTGACCTTGCCGCCGCCACCGCGCGCGGCGTGGCGGTCACGACGACGCCCGGCGTACTGACCGACGACGTCGCCGACCTCGCGATCGCGCTGATGCTCGGGGTACAGCGCCGGATCGCCGCGAACGACCGCGCCCTGCGCACAGGCGGCTGGTCGGTCCCGCTCGGCCGGCGCGCGAGCGGTCGCCGGATCGGCATCTTCGGCCTCGGCCAGATCGGCACCGCGATTGCCCGCCGCGCCGCGCCCTTCGCCGCGCAGATCCATTACGCCGCGCGACACCCCAAGCCGCACCCCGACTGGGTCTTCCACGCCGACATGACCAGCCTCGCGCAGGCCTGCGACGTGCTGATCCTTGCGGCGCCCGGCGGCGACGCCACCCGCGGGATCGTCGACGCCGCGATACTCGGCGCGCTCGGCGCCGACGGCATCCTCGTCAACGTCGCACGTGGCAGCCTGGTCGACGAACCGGCGCTGATCGCCGCGCTGCAGGCCGGGACGATCGCCGGCGCAGGGCTCGACGTCTTTGCCGACGAGCCGCACGTCCCAGACGCGCTCACGACGCTCGACCAGGTCGTGCTCGCCCCGCACCAGGGCAGCGCCACCAAACAGGGTCGCGCCGAGATGGCCGCACTCGTGCTCGCCAATCTCGACGCGTATTTCGCGGGGCAGGCGCTGCCCACCCCGCTGCGGCCTTAGGGAATCAGCCGGTCCGCGCGGAGCTGCGCGAACAGGTCGAAGAACGCGTCATCGGTCGGCTGATAGCGCGTAAAGCCAAGCCGCCGGCTCTTGCCCATGTCGGTGACGACCTCGATCGGCCGGCCAAGATCGGCATCGGTGTGCCACGGCGAGGCGAGCCGCGTGAGATCGGCCTCGACCAGCCCCTCGCGCGCCGCGATCCGCTGCCACACCGCCGCATCGTCCGCCATCTGCTCCTCGAGCGGTACGACCGTCCCGTCGAACGGCGCCGCCTCGATCCCGAACCAGTCGGCGATCCGCGACCACATCCAGCTCCAGCGAAACACATCACCATTGACGATGTTGAAGTCCTGGTTCGCCGCCTCGGGCGTCGTCGTCGCCCAGACGAGCTGCGCCGCGAGCTGACGCGCGTCGGTCATGTCGGTCAGCCCGTTCCACTGCGCCGCCGATCCCGGAAAGCGGAACGGCCGCCCGGTCTCGCGGCACAAGGTCGCATAGGCCGCCAGCGTCGTCCCCATGTTCATGGCGTTGCCGACCGCCTTGCCGATCACCGTATGCGGACGGTGCACGCTCCAGCTGAACCCGTCGCGTTCGGCCGCCGCGAAGACCTCGTCCTCCTGCGCATAATAGAAATTCTCGACGTCGAGCCGGCCCTGCTCCTCGCGGAACGGCGTCTGCGGCAGCACGCCCTTCCCATATGCCTCGAACGGCCCGAGATAATGCTTGAGGCCCGTCACGAGCGCGACATGCCGCACCGACTTGGCGGGACGCAGCCCGTCGAGCAGGTTGCGGACCATCGCGCCGTTGACGCGGATATTCTCCGCCTCGGTCGCCTGGCGCGACCAGGTCGAGACGAACACCGCGTCGGGCGCCAGGTCCTTCAGCGCGGCGGCGGTGCCTGCCGCGTCGGTCAGGTCGGCGGCGACCGGGTGCACGCCGGGCTGGTCGGACGGACGTCGCGCGAGGCCATGGACCGTCCACCCCTGTTCGATCAGCAGCGCCGCCGTCGCGCTGCCGACAATACCGCTCGTCCCAACCACCAATGCCGTCCGGGCCATCGTCATTCTCCGTTTCGCTTGAACGCAGTAGCTAGGCATCGCCAGCGACGCGTTCTAGACGGCACCATTCGGGGCCCCGGGCACCTTTCGGGACCCAGCGACGTTCAGAGACCCAGCATGACGACCACCCCCGATCACGATCCCGCCCCGGTTGCCGACGACTGGCGCGAGGACTGCGCACCGCGCCGGGTGCTCGACCTCTTCGCGACCAAATGGACCAGCATGGTGCTCCACACGCTCGACGCGCGGCACGAGGGCGGCGCGCGCACCGGCGTCCTCCACCGCAGCCTGCCCGGCATTTCGAAGAAGATGCTGACGCAGACGCTGCGCGACATGGAAACCAGCGGGCTGATCCTGCGCGACGTGCTCGCGACGATGCCCCCCGCGGTCGAATATCGCCTGACGCCGCTCGGCAGGCGGTTCGTCGAGCCGGTCAACCTGCTCTACGACTGGGGCCGCACCAATGCCGACGCGCTCGACGCGTTCGGCCCCGGCCCCGCGCCCCGCCGTTCCGCGAAACGGCCTAAGACAGACTGACGTTAGGGCTTCGACGCCTTGCGCAGTGCCAGCCGGACGAGCGCGTCGAGCGTCGCACCCGGCCCCAGTTCCTCGTCCGCCGCCGCCACCGCGACGCTCGCCTCGGCAGGCCGGAACCCCAGGTTGAGCAGCGCCGACACCGCATCCGCCGACGCGCCCGGCGCCGCATTGACCACCGCCGGCCCGAGCCCGAGTGCGATCCCGCCGACCTTGTCCTTCAATTCCATGACGATGCGTTGGGCGAGCTTGGGCCCGACGCCGTTCGCGCGCGCGACCATCGCCTTGTCGCCGCTGGCGATCGCCCGCGACAGGTCGACGGGTTCGAGCGCGGACAGGATCGCGAGCGCGACCCGCGCGCCGACGCCCTGCACCGCGGTCAGCAACCGGAACCAGTCGCGCTCGTCCGCGCTCGAAAACCCGACGAGCCGCTGGAAATCCTCGCCGACCAGCAATTCGGTGAAGACGGTGCACGCCTCGCCGATCGGCCCGAGTGTTGACAGCGTGCGTGCCGACGCGCCGACGAGATAACCGACGCCGCCGACGTCGATCACCGCATGGTCGATCCCGGTCGAATCGAGCCGGCCCTTCAGATGAACGATCATGCGCCTACTCCCGTGCGTCGCGACAGCGCCGCCGCGCTCGCGACATGATGCGCATGCGTGATCGCCACCGCCAGCGCGTCGGCGGCATCGGGGCCGGCGAGCTTCGCGCCGGGCAGCAACACCGCCATCATCGCCTGAATCTGTTTCTTGTCCGCGCCGCCGGTGCCGACGACGCCCTTCTTGACGGTCGACGGGTGATATTCGCCGATATGCAGCCCCGCCCCCGCCGCCGCGAGCAGCACCACGCCGCGCGCCTGCCCCAGCTTCAGCGTCGACTGCGCATTGGTGTTGCCGAGCACCTCCTCGACCGCGGCGCCATCAGGCCGCTCGGCGCGGATGACGTCGAGCAAGGCCGAGTACAGCGCCGTCAACCGCCGCGGCAGCGCCATCGAGGGATCGGTCCTGATCTGGCCATTCGCAATATGGCTCAGCCGGTTACCATCGGCGCGAATGACGCCCCAGCCCGTGGTGCCGAGGCCGGGGTCGAGTCCTAGAATAATCATAGGGAAGAAGGTGGGTTCACGCGGAGACGCGGAGACGCGGAGGGGGTGCGCATTTTGCGGCCGTCGCGCGTCAGCGCGACCTTCACGCCGTCGGGCTGGCCGATCGGCGATAGGCCGCTGACGCGGAAGACGAACCCGCGCAGGGCAACTCTCCGCGCCTCCGCGTCTCCGCGTGAAAACACCTTCTTCATCTCAACCCCAACGAATCAACCCAGCGTCTCCATGATCTCGTCCGAGACCTCGTAATTGCCCCATACCGTCTGCACGTCGTCGTCATCGTCAAGCGCATCGATCAGCTTGAACAACGTCGCCGCATCGTCTGCATCGACCGCGACCATCGTCTGCGGGCGCCAGGCGAGCTTCGCGCCCTCGGCCTCGCCGAGCTTTGCCTCAAGCGCCTTGGCGACTTCGTGCAGGTCGCCCTGCGCGGTCCAGACCTCGTGGCCGTCCTCGCTCGACGTCACGTCCTCGGCCCCCGCCTCGAGCGCGGCCTCGAACACCGTGTCGGCATCGCCCGCGCTCGCTGGATAGGAGATCAGCCCGACGCGGTCGAACGCATGGCTCACCGACCCGCCCGCGCCCAGGTTGCCGCCGTTCTTCGCGACCGCGACGCGGACGTTGGTCGCGGTGCGGTTGCGGTTGTCGGTCAGCGCCTCGATGATCAGCGACACGCCGCCGGGGCCAAAGCCCTCATAGCGGATCTCTTCGTAATTCTCGGCATCGCCCTTGCTCGCCTTGTCGATCGAGCGCTGGATGTTTTCCTTGGGCAGCGACGCCGCCTTGGCCGCATTCACCGCCGCGCGCAGACGCGGGTTCATGTCGGGATCGGGCAGGCCCATCTTTGCCGCGACCGTGATTTCCCGGCTGAGCTTGCTGAACGCCGACGAGCGCTTCTTGTCCTGCGCACCCTTGCGATGCATGATGTTCTTGTATTTGGAATGGCCTGCCATCTGTGCCTCTATAGCTGATGTGCCGCTCTTAGGCTCCGGGGCCCGTTTTCGCCAGTGCGTCGATTTTGGCCTCGATTGCGTCGAGCCGCGCGAGCACGAGGTGATCGATCTTGTGATGCACGCGCAGGATGTCGAGCTCGGCGCGCAGATTGGTCTCGTAATCGAGGCTCGCTGCGAGCCGGTCCTTCGCCGACTGCCGGTTCTGGCTCATCATGATGATCGGCGCCTGGATCGCGGCCACCGTCGACAGCAGCAGGTTGAGGAAGATGTAGGGATAGGGATCGAACGCCCGCCCGAAATACGTGAGGATGCCCGAATTGAGCAGCATCCAGCCGAGCAGCACCGCGGTGAACGCGATGATGAACCCCCACGACCCGCCGACCGCCGCCACGCGGTCGGACAGGCGTTCGCCGACCGTCGCGCGTTCGTCGGCGAGGTTGGCGGCGTCGCGACTGACCGTCGTCCCCGCCTCGATTCCCGCGAGGACGCGGCGTTGCGCGTCGTCGAGCTCGCCCGGGCGCTTGCCGAGCAGGCGTTGCGAGAGATCGTCGAGCGGAGAGGATGTGGCCATACCGCACGGCGTAACCGCGATTGGGGATAATGACAGCCAATCCGTCATCCCGGGCTCGAGCCCGGGATGACGAAGGACTTGCGACGCAAGCCGCAAAGACTCCTTGCCCCGATGCGCCCGCACCTGCCAAACGCGCGGCATGACGGTTAGCGTGAATATGGGCACCGACGGCAATGGTAGTGCCGTCGGCGTCGACCTGGAGGAACTACTCGCCACGCGCCTGCTGGTGCAGGGCAATTCGGGATCGGGAAAATCGCATCTGCTGCGCCGCCTGCTCGAGCGATCGGCGGGGCATGTCCAGCAGATCGTGATCGATCCCGAGGGCGATTTCGTGACGCTCGCGGGCCCGCATGGTCACGTCGTGATCGAGGCGGGCGACTATAGCGAACGCGAGATTTCGCGGATCGCCACCCGCCTGCGCGAACACCGGACGTCCGCGGTGCTCAGCTTGGAAGGGCTCGAGGTCGAGGGGCAGATGCGCTGCGCCGCGTCGTTCCTGTCCGCGCTGTTCGATGCGCCGCGCGAGCATTGGTATCCGGTGCTGGTGGTCGTCGACGAGGCGCAGATGTTCGCGCCCGTCACTGGCGGCGAAGTGTCCGAAGAGGTCCGCCGTGCCTCGCTCGCGGCAATGACCAACCTGATGTGCCGCGGCCGCAAACGCGGCCTTGCCGGCGTGATCGCGACTCAGCGCCTCGCAAAACTGGCGAAAAACGTCGCGGCAGAGGCGTCGAACTTCCTCATGGGCCGCACCTTTCTCGACATCGATATGGCGCGCGCCGCCGATCTGCTCGGCATGGAGCGGCGTCAGGCCGAAGCGATCCGCGATCTCCAGCGCGGCACGTTCATGGCGCTCGGCCCCGCGGTCTCGCGCCGCCCGATCACCGTGAAGATCGGCGACGTCGCCACCTCGGCGCGCAGCGGCAGCCCGAAGCTCACCCCCCTCCCCAGCGCCGCGCCGATGGACCTGCAGGATCTGCTGTCCGAGCCGGTCGTCGATGCCCCCGAACTGGGCCTGATGTTCGATTCGCGCCCGCGTCGTGTGCCGGCGGAGGAACTGCTCGACGGCATCGCCCGCCCGCCCGAGCCGCGCACTGCCGCACCGCCGCCACCCGAAAAGACCGACGACGAGGTCGAGGCGGTCTATGCCGATGTGTTCCGCGCGATCGTCGAGGATCCCGAATCGACATTGCGCCCGCCCTCGGTGCTGTTCCAGGATTTCCAGGTGCGCTGCCGGATGGGCGGGCTCGCCAAGCCGCCGCTCGACCTGCCGGGCTTCGTCCGTCGGCTGAGCTGCGCACGCGCCGGCATCTTCGACATGACCGACGAGGCGTGGACGGCGGCGCTCGACGTGGCGGGCGGCCTGCCCGACGACATGCTCGGCGCGTTCCTGCTGATCGCGCGCGCAGCGCGGGAAGGCGAACCCTGCCCCTCCGACGCGCGCATCGCCGCGACCTATGGCACCAGCTCGCTCGGCCGCGTGAAGCGCCTGATCGGCTATATCGAAAGCCGCGAACTGATCGTTTGCCGCACCGACCTCGCGGGCAAGCGCTCGATCACGATTCCGGGGCTGGGCTGGACGACGCTCCCGGCAGAGGCGGCGTAGCTACAAGGCGAACGCGAAGACCAGCCCCGCAACGACGCCGATCTGCACCATCGCGATGATCTGGAGGCGGCCGACGAACGGCTGCTTGCGTGTCTTGTGGCGAAAACGACGGCGCGCCCAAAAGGCGCCTGGGCTGCCGCCGAGCGCTGCGAACCACAGCAGTCGCGATTCAGGGATACGCCATGCGCGGGCAAGCGATCGGCGCTTGTCGAGCGCGAACGCGGCGACGGTAACCGCGTTGATCAGCAGAAACAGGAGTAACGCCGCAGCGATCGGGACGAGCATGTCTCACCGGTACCGCGGCGGCGTTGACGCAGCGTCCCCCCCGGCGTCGATGACGCATCGCGAGGGAGACACCGCGCAGGGTCCGATCGTCAGATCATCCCCAGTGCCTGGAGATACACCTCGAGGATCGCCTCCTCCTCCTGATACTCTTCCTTCTTCTTCTTCCGGATCGACAGGATCTTGCGGATCGCCTTGGGGTCGTACCCACGGCCCTTGGCTTCGGCCATCACGTCCTTGATGTCGTCCGAGATCCCCTTCTTCTCTTCCTCGAGGCGCTCGGCGCGCTCGATCAGCAGGCGCAGTTCGTCCGCTGCGACCGCGCCGCCGCCCATGCCGTGTTGCCGTTCGTCAGACATCGAAAATTCCCCACTCGCGGGCGCCTTGGGCGCCGGCCTCAAATCAATCGAATTACCCCACGCCGATGATCGCCGTTACATGACCAATCGGGTCAAAGCGTGAATCATGCCGATGCGGATGCGGGCCAGCGTCTAGGCGTTTACCGTGTTCGGCTCAAGCGATCCGACAGCGAATACCGCTTCAGTCGACCGCGTTCTTGGCAACGCTTTCCTTCATCCGTTCGAGCTGCTCGGGCGTCGCGTCGCCCTGATGATGCGCCTTCCACGTCGCATACGGCATCCCGTACACCGTCTCGCGCGCTGCATCCTTCGACAGCCCGCCCGCGTCCTCGACCCAGTCCGACAGGCAGTTGCGGCAAAATCCCGCCAGACCCATCAGGTCGATGTTCTTCGCATCGTCGCGGTGGCGCAGATGGCGGATCAGGCGGCGAAAGGCTTTCGCCGCTACGGCATCGTCGAGTGTGTCCAGCGTGTCGGTTTCGGCGGTCATGATCATGCTCCGTGGTTGATCGCGCGGAGATAGGGTTTAAGGCCCGTCGCGGCAAAGAGCTTCCCCGAGGAAACCGCACGCATGACCATCGCCATCGCCCCCCGCTTGCGGAAAGTCCGCATCCTCGCGACGCTTGGACCCGCGAGCAGCACCCCCGAAATGATCGCGACGCTGTTCCGTACGGGTGCGGACGCGTTCCGCATCAACATGAGCCACGGCGACCAGCAGTCGAAGATCGCGGTCATCCAGGCGATCCGCGCGCTCGAGGCGGAGTTCGGTCGCCCCTCGACGATCCTCGCCGATCTCCAGGGGCCCAAGCTGCGCGTCGGCAAGTTCGACGGCGGCCGCACCGTGCTCGAGACCGGTTCGACCTTCGTGCTCGATCGCGACACGACGCCGGGCGACGCGACGCGCGTCGAGCTGCCGCATGACGAGATCTTCGCCGCGATCGAGCCGGGCGCACGGCTGCTGCTCGACGACGGCAAGCTCGTGCTGCGCGTCGTCTCGCACAGCCCGCGCGAGATCACGACGCGCGTCGAGGTCGGCGGTGCGCTGTCGAACAACAAGGGGCTGAACGTGCCCGACGTCGTGCTGCCGATGGCCGCGCTGACCGAGAAGGATCGCAGCGATCTCGACTTCGCGGTCGACCAGGGCGTCGACTGGATCGCGCTCTCGTTCGTCCAGCGCCCCGAGGATCTCTGGGAAGCGCGCAAACTGATCGGCGGCAAGGCAGCCCTGCTCGCCAAGATCGAGAAGCCCGCGGCGATCGAGCGGCTCGAGGAGATCGTCGAGGCGTGCGACGGCGTGATGGTCGCGCGCGGCGATCTCGGCGTCGAGATGCCGCCGCAGGCGGTGCCGCCGCTGCAGAAGCGCATCGTCGAGGTGTCGCGGCGCATGGGTCGCCCCGTGGTGGTCGCGACGCAGATGCTCGAATCGATGATCACGTCGCCGTCGCCGACGCGCGCGGAAGTGTCCGACGTCGCGACCGCGGTCTATGACGGCGCCGACGCGATCATGCTGTCGGCCGAGAGCGCGGCGGGTGCGTGGCCGGTCGAATCGGTGGCGATGATGGATGCGATCGGCGTCTCGGTCGAGGCCGACCCGGAACATGGCGACCGCATGCACTTCACCGTGATGAAGCCCGATCCGACGACCGCCGACGCGCTCGCCGAGGCCGCGAAGAACATCGCCGCGACGGTGTCCGCGGTGGCGATCATCTGCTTCACGACCTCGGGTTCGACCGCGCGCCGGATCGCGCGCGAGCGGCCCTCGGTGCCGCTGCTGGTGCTGACCCCGAACCTCGAGACGTCGCGCCGGCTCGGGCTGTTGTGGGGCACGCACGCGGTGCACACGCGCGACGTCGAATCGTTCGAGGACATGGTCGCCAAGTCGAAGCGCATGGCGCTGCGCCACGGCATGGCGAAGGCGGGCGACCGCGTGATCGTCCTCGCGGGCGTGCCGTTCCGCACGCCCGGCTCGACCAACGTGCTCCATGTCGTCCGGATCGTCGGCGACGAGCTGAAGGGCCACCACTCGCAGGTCTGAGGCGGCTCCCCCCCAAAGCTCCCCCCTAGCGCTCACTCGCCAAATCCGCGATGGCTGACAAAAGGACCGGACGGGGGAGCAACCGCATGACGCTACGGGAAAAGATCGGCTGGGGCGCGATGAGCCTGCTCGGGGCGTGCGCGCTCGCGGTGGTGGCGTTCCAGCGCGGCGAGCAGGTCAACGCGCTGTGGATCGTCGCCGCGTCGGTCTCGGTCAACCTGATCGCCTATCGCTTCTACGCCCGCTATATCGCGCGCAACGTCATGCAGCTCGACGCGACGCGTCCGACCCCGGCGATCCGCCGCGCGGACGGGCTCGATTATGTCGCGACCGACCGCAACGTCCTGTTCGGCCACCATTTCGCCGCGATCGCCGGTGCCGGACCGCTCGTCGGACCGGTGCTCGCCGCGCAGATGGGTTATCTCCCCGGCACGCTCTGGATCCTCGCCGGCGTCGTGCTGGCGGGCGCGGTGCAGGACTTCATGATCCTGTTCATCTCGATGCGCCGCGACGGCCGCTCGCTCGGCGAGCTGATCCGCATGGAGATGGGCGCGGTGGCCGGCACGATCGCGCTGATCGGTGCCTTTGCGATCATGGTCATCATTCTCGCGGTGCTCGCACTGATCGTCGTCCGTGCGCTCGCGGGCAGCCCCTGGGGACTGTTCACCGTCGCGGCGACGATCCCGCTCGCCTTCGCCATGGGGATCTACACACGCTGGATCCGCCCCGGCCGGATCGGCGAGGTCTCGATCCTCGGCGTCATCGGGCTGTTGCTCGCGATCGTCTATGGCGGCCAGGTCGCCGAATCCGCGATCTGGGGCCCGTTCTTCACGCTGACCCCGGTGCAGCTGTGCGTCCTGATGGTCGGCTATGGTGCGGTCGCGTCGGTGTTGCCCGTCTGGTTGCTGCTCGCGCCGCGTGATTACCTCTCGACCTTCCTCAAGATCGGCGCGATCGTCGCGCTGGCGATCGGTATCGCGGTCGTCGCACCGCCGCTGCGCATGCCCGCGCTGACCAAGTTCATCGACGGCAGCGGCCCGGTCTGGTCGGGCGGGCTGTTCCCGTTCCTGTTTATCACCATCGCGTGCGGCGCGGTGTCGGGCTTCCACGCACTGATCGCCAGCGGCACCACGCCCAAGCTGATCGCCAGCGAGGGTGACGCGCCCTTTATCGGCTATGGTGCGATGCTGATGGAAAGCTTTGTCGCGATCATGGCGCTGGTCGGCGCGACGATCCTCGATCCCGGCATCTATTTCGCGATGAACAGCCCCGCCGCGGTGCTCGGCACCGATGCCGCGTCGGCAGCCGCCGCGGTCACCAACATGGGCTTCGCGATCACCCCCGACGCGCTGGCGCAGGCGGCGCGCGACGTCGGCGAGACGACGATCATCAGCCGCACCGGCGGCGCGCCGACGCTGGCGGTCGCGATGGCGGAGATTTTCAGCAACCTGATCGGTGGTCAAGCGATGAAGGCGTTCTGGTATCACTTCGCGATCCTGTTCGAGGCGCTGTTCATCCTGACCGCGGTCGATGCCGGCACGCGCGCCGGGCGCTTCATGCTGCAGGACCTGATCGGGCTCGTGGTGCCGTCGTTCCGCAATGCCTCGGCGATCGGCCCGGGCATCATCGCGACCGCCTTGTGCGTGACCGCCTGGGGCTTTTTCCTCTACCAGGGCGTCACCGATCCGCTCGGCGGCGTGAACACGCTGTGGCCGCTGTTCGGGATCTCGAACCAGATGCTCGCCGCGGTCGCGCTGATCCTGGCCACGGTCGTGCTGTTCCGCATGAAGCGCCAGCGTTATGCCTGGGTGACGATCCTGCCCGCCGCATGGCTGTGCCTGTGCACGATCACCGCCGGGCTGCTGAAGCTGTTCTCGAGCGATCCGAAGGTCGGCTTCCTCGCGCATGCCTCCAAGTTCGCGGACGCGGCGGCGCGCGGCGAGGTCCTCGCCCCCGCCAAGACGATGGCGGAGATGCAGCGGATCATCTTCAACGACCGGATCGACGCCGCGCTGATCGCGCTGTTCCTCGGCGTCGTCGTCTCGATCCTCGCGTTCGGCATCCGCACCTGCCGCGCCGCGCTCAAGGTCGATCACCCGACCGTCAGCGAGATCCCGCCCGCAATGGTCCCCGCGGAATGACACGGTCCTTCCGCACCGTCCTCGCCCGCGTGCGCGAAACCGCGCTGATGATGGTCGGCCAGCCCTCCTATGCCGCCTATCTCGAGCATATGGCGCAGCATCATGAGGGGCACCCGCCGATGGATGCCGCGGCGTTCTTCCGTGACCGCGAACAGGCGCGCTACGGCGGCAAGGGCGGCGGTCGCTGTTGCTAGAGGCGCGTACCGCCGTCGCCGCGCTTCGCGCCGCGACCGCGCCCGATCATGACCGCGTCGATGCGGCCTATGGCGCGTTCGATCTCGCCGACCGGATCCGTTACGCGGTCTTCCTGCGCGCCCATGCCCGCGCGCTGCCCGCCGCGGAAGCCGCGCTGGCCGCACGACCCGGCCTGCCCGACTTTCGCCGGCGAGCGCCGCTCCTCGCCGACGATCTTGCCGCGCTCGGCGAGCCCGCGCCGGCACCGTTGCGTTTCGCGCTGCCCAAGGGCGAGGCCGCCGGCTGGGGTGCGCTGTACGTGGTCGAGGGATCGCGGCTCGGCGGGATCATGCTTGCCCGATCGGTCCCCGCCGATCTGCCCGCCGCCTATCTCGGCGCGCGGCATCGTTCGGGCGAATGGCGCACGTTGCTCGCGGCGCTCGACGACGCCGCCACGCGCGCCGGCACCGACCGCTGGATCGACGAGGCGATCGCAGGCGCCCGCGCCACCTTCGACCTCTACCGTCGCGCGGCATGACCTTGCCTCGCCATACACAGTAAATCGATTAACATTGTATAGATAGTCATAGTCTATCGGAAGTTTTGGCTCCGACTCGGATCAGTATCCGCCCCGGCTATCGACAGCCGTTCATTTCGGTGCAACCTTCGACCCGCCCATCACGGAACCGAAGATCATGCACCAAACCGGTAAAACGGTCGTCATACTGGGCGCGGGGATCAGCGGCCTCGTCGCGGCGAAGGTGCTCGCCGATCAGGGCTGGCGGGTCACGCTGCTCGAACCCGCCGCGATGGCGGGCGGAAACCAGCGATCCCGCACGATCGGCGACTTTACCTTCGACATCGGCAGCTTCATCTTTTTCGACGACGGCGCGTTCTTCCGCCTGTTTCCGGAGGCCGGGCGCACCTGCCAGCCCGTCGCGATCGCCGCGACGCGGATCACCCCGACCGGCCGCATCCACGCCTATCCGATCTCGATCCGCGACGACGTGCTGCGACAACCGATCACCGCGATGCTGCTCGATCTGGCATCGCTCCTCTACGCGCGCATCGTCTCGCACAGGCCCGTCAGCGCGGGCTCGTTCGCACGCTATTATCTCGGTCGCCGGCTGTTCGTCCGCACCGGGCTGTCGAACTACATCACCCGGATGTTCGGGATCGCCGCGGACGACATCGACTACGCCTTCGCCGAAAAGCGCATGGCGTGGATCGCGCGATCGGCCCGGATCTCGAGCCTGACCGACCGCCTCGTTCGCAAACGGCGCGCGGCGTCACGGCCCGCAGCGCGTCCGGTCGTGCGCCCCCGCGCGGGCTTCGAAGGTCTTTTCGCCACCGCAATCGCGCAGTTGCGCGACACGGGCGTCGACGTCCGCTTCGATGTCGCGCTCGCCGCGATCGACGGGAGCATTGGCGCGATGGCGGTCCATACCGATGGCGATCCGCTGACCGCGGATCGGGTCGTGTCGACATTGCCGCTCAACCTCACCGCCGGGCTTTGCGGTGTCGCGCCCTCGCCGACGCTGCAGTCGGTCACGCTGCTGACGCTGTACGTCAGCTTCAAGGGCGAGTTGGGCTTCGCCAGCGGCATCCTCTGCAATTTCTCCAACGACGGCGCATGGAAGCGGCTGACGGTCCATTCGCGCGTCTATGGTCAGGTCGATGGCTATGACTATCTCGGCGTCGAGGTCCCGCTCACGTCGGGGGACGCCGATGCACAGGCCGCGTTCGAGGATTTCGCCGTGCACATGCGCCGGTCGCGTCTGCTCGATGGCGACGCGCTGCTGGTCGGGCATGACGTGACGCCGGGTGCCTACCCGATCTACCGACGCGGCGCATCGGACGAATCCCGCCGGTTGATCGAGGAGATCGAGGCCCGGGGCGTCGACCTTATCGGGCGGCAGGGACGCTTCGACTATCTCCCGACGAGCTCCGCCGCCGCAAAGGAGGCGCGGCATTTCGCCGCGGCGATCGCCGGCGCCGACCCTGCCGGCGGCACGGCCGTCGCCCCATAGCACGCCCTCGCTCCCGACCGCCAACGGCCCCGGCTCAGTCCTCGATCGGCGCGGTCATGATCACGCGCAGCCCGGGCATGTTGTCGCTCGGCTCGATCGTACCCGACAGGCGCGCGACGACGGCGTTCATCATCCGGCTGCCGAACCCCACGCGCGTGCCCGTCTTGCCGCCGCCGCGGTCGGCGACGATAAGACGGATCTTGTTGCGATGCTGTTCGAGCGCGATCAGGATCGGGCCGGGCGCCCCCCCATAGGCGTATTTGCTCGCGTTGATGACGAGCTCGGTCAGGATGAGCCCGACATTGACCGCGCGGTCGGTGGGCATCAGCACGGGCGCGAGATCGAGCCGCATCTGCGCCGCCCAGTCCTGGCCGAGCGTCCCCTGCATGTCGACCGCGAGCTCCTCGAGATAGCGCGCCAGATCGACCGACTGGACCTGGTCGTCATGGTATAGCCGACGATGGACCAGCGCCACCGCCGACAACCGCGCCTGCGCCTCGGCGAGGTGCGCGGTGACATTGGCGTCGCCCGCGGTCTTCGATTGCAGCGCGAGGAAGGCGGACACCATCTGCAGGCTGTTCTGCACGCGGTGATTGACCTCCTTCATCAGGACGTCCTTCTGCTCGATCAGCCGGTCCTTCTCCGCCAGCGTGCGTTGCAGGTCGCGGTTGAGCATGCGCATCCGGTGGCTCGAATACGCGTCGTGGAAGGTCCGGCGCAGGCGATACGCCGCCTCGACCTCCTCCAGCGACCAGCGCCGCGACTGGCCGCGCACTTGCTCGGTCCAGGAGGCGAACGACGTGCGCGGGGTCAGCTGCGCGTGCGGATCATGCGAGACCGCCTTGTGCGGATTGCCCGCCCATTCGATCTTGGTCACGCGCTCGGCGCGGAACCACAGCAGCGTCGCGCCCTCGTCGATCAGCGGCATCGCCAGCACGCCGCTCGCCATCGCACGATAGCGTTCGGCGGGGGGATACAGCGTCGACAGCTGATGCGTGGCGACGGGGTCGCCGGGACCGCGGCGGCTGACCCACTCGACGAGATCGAGCACGTCCGCGTCGCTCGGGCAGTTCCCCGTCGAATCGACGCGCATGTCCTGGACAAACGCGAATCCGTCCCCGCCCAGCATCCGGCACAGATCGTCGCGGACCGCGGCGACGGTCTGCGCCGTGCGCCCCTCCGACGTCATCTTGAGCACGACCGCATCCTCGGCCGACCGCAGCCGCAGCCGTTCGCGATAGCCCTCGGCTTCCTCCTTGGCGCGGATCTGCCGCGCGAGGCTGCTCGCCAGCGTGCTCGCCGTCGCACGGACATCGGGTGCCATCCCGCGCGGCGTCATGTTGTGACAGGCGATCATGCCCCACAACAGCCCGTCCTTGACGATCGAGATCGACGCCGACGCCGCGACGCCCATGTTGGTCAGATAGCGCAGATGGATCGGCGACACGCTGCGCAGCGCGACGTCGCTGAGGTCGAGCGCCTCGAAGCCCGCCGGGCGCAGCACCGCCGGCGCGTAGATCGCATGCGGGATCGCGCGCGTCCGGTTGCGGATATACAGCGCGCGCGCCTGCTTCGGGATGTCGGTCGCGGGGAAATGATGATGGAGAAAACTGTGCAGCGCGGGGTCGCGCTCCTCAGCGATCACGCGCCCGGACTCGTCGTCGAGAAAGCGATACACCATCACCCGGTCGAACCCGGTCAACGTCCGGAACGCTGTCGCCGCCTGTTCGCACAGCGCCTGGAGATTGCCCGCGCGTTCGAACGCGCCTGCCATCGAATCGAGCCAGCCGAGCACGGTCGCCGCACTCGCGGGCGCGTGCGCCGCCGGCTCCAGTTCGACCAGCACATGATCGTCGCCGCCGTGCAGCACCATGTGGAACCGCTCGGCAGTCCCCGGCACCAGCGCACCCACCGCCGCCCCGGTCATGCTGCCGCGTCCCGGCAGTTCGGCGAGCAGCTGGCGGATGTCCTGCCCGATCACGCTGACGAGGTCCGCGCCCAGCCAGTCCCTGGTCAGCCGTCCCTCGATGTCGCCTGCGCCAGCCACGATCTGCAGCGTTGCGGCATCGGCGACGAGCAGCAACCCGTGCGGCTGGACGGCGCCCGGGATATGGATGGGCTCGCGGTCGCAGTCCGTCAGGTCTATCGCGGTATCGGTCATGAAGGCGGTACTCATTTACTCGCCCGATCATGTCGCCCCGAGGCGCGAAAAGCAAATTCGCGTCGCGCGCCGCGGCCACGCGGACCGCAGCCGCGCGTCAGGCGCGCACGGCGTCCCGGTCCGCCGTCTGCGCGGTGCGGTCCGCTGTATCAGCGTAACGCCGCGCGATGATTGCACATGCGACGAGCTGGATCTGGTGGAACAGCATCAGCGGCAACAGGATCACGCCGACCTGCGCCGCGGGGAACAGCACGCCCGCCATCGGCACCCCCGACGCCAGGCTCTTCTTCGACCCGCAGAACAGCAGCACGATCGCATCCTCGCGCGGCAGCCGCATTACGCGTGCCATCGTCAGCGTGAGCGCCAGCACGATCACCAGCAGCGCACAGCTCAACAGCCCGATCAGCATCAGGTCGCCGACCGACACCCGGCTCCACAGCCCCTCGACCACCGCCGCGCCGAACGCGCCATAGACGACGAGCAGGATCGACCCGCGATCGACGATCGTGAGCATCGCCTTGCGCCGCGTGACCCATGCGCCGATCCATGGCCGCAGCAGATGCCCGGCGAGGAACGGCACCAGCAGCTGGAGCACGATCGCCTCGATGCTCTCGATCGACATCCCCCCGGCATTCCCCGCATTCCGCATCAGCAGCGCGACCAGCGCGGGGGTGATCACGATGCCAAGCAGGTTGGAAAAGGATGCGCTGCACACCGCGGCGGCGACGTTGCCGCGCGCGATCGCGGTAAAGGCGATCGACGACTGGACCGTCGAGGGCAGCAGCGTCAGGAACAACAGCCCCGTCGCCATCCGCTCGTCGACGAACGGCAGCGCGGTCAGCCCGAGCCCGAGCGCGGGAAAGGCGATGAACGTCACCCCCAGCACCGCGAGGTGGAGCGGCCAGTTGCGCAGCCCGTCCCAGATCGCCGCGCGCGACAGTTTCGCGCCGTGGAGGAAGAACAGCAGGAAGATCGCGACGTCGGCGACATAGCCGACGATCGTCGCCGCCTGCCCCCGCGCCGGCACCAGGCTCGCGAGCACGACGGTACCGAGCAGCATCAGGATGAACGGCTCGAAGATCGATAGAAAGCGCCGGATCACGGATTCGCCGTCACATAGGCCTCGAGTGTCGCCAGATGCCCGGCGATCGCCTCGTCATCGAGGAAGCTGCCGAGAAAGCTGTTGCGCGCCAGCGTCACGACCTGCCCGCGCGACAGGTTGCGCGCGCGCGCGGTCTGCCGGTAATTCTCGCCGATATACCCGCCGAAATAGGCCGGGTCGTCCGAATGGATCGTCGCGCGCAGCCCGAGATCGAGCATCCGGTCGATCGGGTGATCCTCGATCCGGTCGACGTTGCGCAGCGCGACGTTCGACAACGGACACACGGTCAGCGTCATCGCCTCGCGCGCGAGCCGCGCGACCAGCACCGGATCCTCGAGCGCACGGTTGCCGTGATCGATCCGGTCGACGCGCAGGATGTCGAGCGCCTCGTGGATATAGGCGGGCGGGCCCTCCTCGCCGGCATGCGCGCACAGCAGCAGCCCGGCGTCCGCCGATGCTTCGAACACGCGCGCGAACTTCGACGGCGGATGTCCCATCTCGGACGAATCGAGCCCGACGCCGATCATCTGGTCGAGCCAGGGCTCGGCCTGTTCGAACGTCCTGAACGCATCCTCCTCGTCGAGATGCCGCAGATAGCTCATGATCAGCCCGACGCTCATCCCGTGCTTCGCCCGCGCCGCGTCGATCCCCGCGAACAGGCCGTTGGCGACGACGTCGAACGGGATACCGCGATTCGTGTGAGTCTGCGGATCGAAGAAGATCTCGGCATGGACGACGCCGTCCTGCGCGACCCGGTCGAAATAGGCGAGCGCCAGATCGTGGAAATCCTCCTCGGTCTGCAGCACCGCCGCGCCCGCATAATAGATGTCGAGGAACGTCTGGAGGTTGGTGAAGCTGTAGGCGGCGCGCACGTCCTCGACGCTCTTGAACGGGATCGCGACCTTGTTGCGTTCGGCCAGCGCGAACATCAGCTCGGGCTCGAGGCTGCCCTCGATATGCAGGTGCAGTTCGGCCTTGGGCAGGTTGGTGATGAAGTCGTCTGTCATGCTCGATCCCGTCGCGATATGCGTCACCGCGCAACCATTCCGCGCGTCGCGCACTTTGCGCAAGGTCGAAACCCGTTGCATGACATCTCTGTCACGGTACCGCGGACCGGCTATTGTCGCCTCATACCGATCACGCGAAGGACTCCATCGATGCCCACAGGACTGCTCGCACTGCTCGACGACATTGCCGGGATCACCAAGCTCGCCGCGGCGAGTCTCGACGATATCGGTGCCGCGACCGGCAAGGCGGGCAGCAAGGCGATCGGCGTGGTGGTCGACGATGCCGCGGTCACGCCGCGCTACATGGTCGGGTTCTCGCCCAAGCGCGAATTGCCGATGATCGGCAAGATCGCGCTTGGCTCGTTCCGCAACAAGCTGCTCTTCATCCTCCCTGCCGCGCTCGCGCTCAGCGCGTTCGCGCCCTGGGCGCTGACCCCGCTGCTCATGATCGGCGGCACCTATCTGTGCTTCGAGGGCGCGGAGAAGATCCTCGAGGCGTTCGGCGGCGGGCATGCCGAGGCGGAGGAGGCCGCGCCGACCGACGCGAAGGCGCTGGAGGAGCAAAAGGTCTCGGGCGCGATCCGCACCGACTTCATCCTGTCGGCCGAAATCATGGTGATCGCGCTGTCGGACGTCGCCGCCGAACCGATCTGGGAACAGGCGATCGTCCTCGCGCTGGTCGGCGTCGCGATCACGATCCTCGTCTACGGCGTCGTCGCGCTGATCGTGAAGATGGACGATATCGGGCTGCACCTGGCCGAGCGGAACGGCGCGGTCGTGCAGTCGATCGGCCGCGGGCTCGTCAAGGGCATGCCGGTCGTCATGTCGGTGCTGTCGGTGGTCGGCACCGCGGCGATGGTCTGGGTCGGCGGGCAGATCATCGTCCACGGGATCGAGGATTTCGGGCTGACGACGATCCCGCACTTCATTCACGACGCCGCCGCGGGCGCCGCCGCCGCGGTGCCGGTCGCCAAGGGCGTGGTGAACTGGGTGGTCAACGCCGCGCTGTCGGGCGTGGTCGGCCTGATCCTCGGCGGCGCGATCGCGCTCGGCCTCCACGCGGTGAAGAAGCCCAAGGCGCACTGAGCGGCAGGGCGGCGCGGCGGCGCGCGGCCGCCCCCTTCCGTCATCCTGACGAAAGTCAGGATCCAGAGCCAGGAACGTCAGCGTCCGTTACCCTGGATCCTGACCTTCGTCAGGATGACGGCGTAGGGGGAACAGCCCCCGGCAACCCGTGAGCCGCCCTATTTCCCGGTCCACTTGTCCATCCAGCCGATCACCTCACCATACCATTGCAGGCTGTTCTTCGGCTTCAGCACCCAGTGATTCTCGTTCGGGTTCACCAGCAACCGCGACGCAATCCCGCGCCGCTGCAGCGCGGTGAAGCTCGCCAGACCCTGCGTATACGGGATCCGGAAATCCTTCTCGCCGGTGATCACCAGCATCGGCGTCTTCCAGTTGGCGACGTAGTTCACCGGGTTCCATTTCTCGAACGCGGCGGGGTCCTCGTAATAGGTCTTGCCGCCATGCTCCCACTCGTCGAACCACAGCTCTTCGGTCTCGTACGCCATCGCGCGCGCATCGAAGACGCCGTCATGCTGGACGATGCACTTGAACCGGTCGGGCCACTTCCCCTCGATCCAGTTCATCATATAGCCGCCGTATGACGCGCCGAGCGCGCACGCCCGGTCACCATCGAGCCAGCCGAACTTCGCGGTCGCCGCCGCCAGCCCCTTTTGCAGGTCCTCGAGCGGCCAACCGCCCCAATTGTTGCTGATCGCGTCGGTGAAGGCCTGGCCGTACCCCGTCGATCCGTGGAAATCGACCGCGACCAGCCCGTAGCCCGCGCCCGCGAACACCGCCGGGTTCCAGCGATAGGACCAGCTGTTGTTGCTCGACCCCTGCGGCCCGCCATGCACCATATAGGCGACCGGGACCTTACCCGTGCTGCCGTACGGCTTCACCGCATAGCCCCAGACGGTGTCGTCGTTCGCGCCCTTGAAATTGAACCGCGTGACGCTCGGCATGTCGATGCCCGCGAGCTTGGCTGCGTTGACCGACGTCAGCCGCTCGGGCTTCGGCATCCGCTTGCCCTTCACCGCCAGCGCGTAGAAATCGTCGGGTGCGATCAGGCTGCTGATCGCGACGACCACGCCCCTCGGCGTCGGCACGACCGCGCCGACATGCCCCTCCTGCGTCAGCCGCGTCACCGCGCCCGTCGCAGGGTCGACCGCGAACACCGGCGTCTCCTGCGTGTCGTCCGCGGTGACATAGATCCGCTTGCTGTCGGGGCTCCACGCGATCGACGCGACCGACCGATCCCAGGCTTGCGTCACCGCACGCACCTGCCCGCTCGCCAGATCGCGCGTCATCAGCACTTGGCGATCCGCCTCGAACCCGGCGCGCGCCATCGCGAACCAGGCGAGCGTCCGGCCATCGGGCGACACCGTCGGCAGGTTGTCCATGCCGGTATTCGCCGCCGTCAGATTCACCGGCGCCGCGGAGCCGTCGGCCGGTACCGAAAAGATGTCGAGATTGGTCGAAGTCGCCTCGATCCGCCCTGCCTCGCGCAGCGCGAAATACAGCATCCTGCCATCCGCGCTCCACGACACTTCCTCGCCGCCGCCGAACGGCTTCGACGGCGCATCGCCGATCAGCGCGCCCGTCACCGCGACGCCGTCGCCGACTGCGCCCGCAGCCGTCAGCGGCAGCACGAACAGCTGCGACCGGTCGCCGTTCGACCATGTGTCCCAGTGCCGCACAAACAGCTGGTCATAGGTCCGCCCCGCCCCGGCATTCGGGTCCGTCTTGACCATCGCGGGCGCAAGGCTCGGCGCGCCGGGCTTGCGATCCGCCCACACGACCAGCTTGTCGCCGGTCGGCGCGACCTTGAACCCGCCAAAGCCGCCCGCGAAGTTCGTCAGCTTGCGCGGCGTGCCGCCGGCGATCCCGATCGACCAGACCGCGTCGCCGCCGCCCTTGTCCGACTGGTAATAGACGGTCGCGCCATCGGCGGAGAACTGCGCGCCGGTCTCGTTCACATCGGCCTCGGCGATCAGCGGCTCGGGCCTGGCCCCCTTGCGGGTCAAGTCGAGCCGCCACAGGTCGAACCGGCCGAGATCGGCGGCAAGATCGGTCTCGCGCTGTTCCCAGACCAGCCAGCGACCGTCCTTCGACACGGCGGGCGAGGACACGCGCGACAGCTTGACGACATCGTCGATGGTGAGCTGGCGGGCGGTGGCGGGGGCGCTTGCAAGAGCGAGCACGGCGAGGCTTGCGGACAGCAGGATCTTCATGCGCGTCTGCATAGAATGCTTGCACGATCGCACGCAATCGCCACGTCGTCGCGCACGATGTCGCGCAAATCCTCCTTCCCGCCCGTGGCCGCCGCCGATGCGCGGCTGCTCGTCCTCGGCAGCCTGCCCGGCGACCGCTCGCTCGCCGAAGCGCGCTATTATGCGCATCCGCAGAACCAGTTCTGGGCGCTGATGTCGGGGGTCGTCGCGCGCGACCTCGTCGCGCTGGCCTATGACGAGCGGCTGGTCGCGCTGCGCGATGCGCGCGTGGCGCTGTGGGACGTGATCGGGTCGGCGCACCGCATCGGCAGCACCGACGCCGCGATCCTCGATGCGCAGGACAATGCGGTCGCCGACCTCGTCGCGCGCCTGCCCGACCTCCGCGCGATCGCGTTCAACGGTGTCACCGCGTTGAAGCTCGGCCTCAGACAGGGGCTCGCAACGCTCGGCCCGCAGATCGTCGCGCTGCCGTCGAGCAGCCCGCTCCACACGATCGGCCGCGCCGCCAAGCAGCCCGCCTGGGACGCGCTCGCCCCCTTCCTCGCCGTGCCTCGCTAGATCCGCACCGCGCCTGCCGCACGCACATCGGCGATCGTCGGCCAGCCATTCACCGCCATCAGCAGATCGGCCTCGGCCAGCAGACAGCGCAGCACATGCGCCGCCCCCGCCGCCCCATCGAGCGCGAGGCCATACGCATAGGGCCGCCCGACGCCGACCGCGCGCGCGCCGAGCGCGATCGCCTTCACCACGTCGCTGCCCGACCGGATCCCTGAATCGAACAGCACGGGCACCTCGCCCGCCGCCGCGACCACGTCCGGCAGCATGTCGATCGCCGCGATCCCGCCATTGGCCTGCCGCCCGCCATGGTTCGAACAATAGATCGCATCTGCTCCCGCATCGATCGCGCGCCGCGCATCGTCGGGATGGCAGATCCCCTTCAGGATCAGCGGCAGCGTCGTCAGCGAGCGCAGCCACGCCATGTCGTCCCAGGTCAGCACCTTGCCGAACACGCCCGCCCATTGCCGCACCGCCGCCGCGCCATCCTCCTCGGGCGGCTTGGCGAGCATCGCGCGGAAGACGGGATCGGAGAAATAGTTCATCAGCACCGCGCCGCGCAGCTGCGGGAAGTTCGCGACGTTCAGGTCGCGCGGCCGCCATCCCGTCACCCAGGTGTCGAGCGTGACGACGATCCCCTTATACCCCGCCGCCTCGGCGCGGCGGACCAGGCTCTCGGCGAGCGCCTTGTCCTTGGGCGTGTAGAGCTGGAAGAACCCCGGCGTCTCGCCCAGCGCCCCCGCCACGTGCTCGAGCGGATCGTTCGACAGCGTCGACGCCATCAGCGGCACGCCCGTCTCGGCCGAGGCGCACGCGGCAGCGAGATCGCCGTGCCCGTCCTGCGTGCAGATACCGATCACCCCGACCGGCGCCATGAACACCGGGCTCGGCAGCCGCATCCCGAACAGCTCGATCGACAGGTCGCGCTTGCTGCAATCGACCATCATCCGCGGCGTCATGCCCCAGTGCTGGAATGCGTCGGCATTGTTGCGTTGCGTGAATTCGTCGCCGCAGCCGCCCTGGACATAGCCCAGCACCGATGGCGGCATCGCCGCGCTCGCACGCTGTTCGAGCGTCGCATAATCGACCGGCAATTTCGGCACCACGCCGCTCAGGCCAGCGTTGTAGATCGCGTTCTGGTAATCGCCGTAATGCGGCATCGCGCTGTTCCTTCCAGGCCTCTCGCAAAGCGAGGCCGGTCGACCGCCAGCCCTAGCTCCGTCCGCAACCCTATACCGCGCCCCGGCCGAAAGTCAGCGCTGCCCGTCCCTCGCGTCATCCTGATGAAAGTCAGGACCCGGAGCCACAAAGCACGACGCCCGTAACCCTGGATCCTGACCTTCGTCAGGATGACGAAGGCATGACGGCGCGGCACAAGCCCCCCTCCGTCTTTCTGACAAAAGTCAGGATCCAGAGCCGCAAAGCACGACGCCCGTAACCCTGGATCCTGACTTTCGTCAGGATGACGAAGGCTAGGACCTCACTCCCCCTCCCCATCGAGCCGCGCGAGGAACCCCGCCGCCTGCGCCAGCGTCGCGTCCCGGTCCGCCGGCTTCATCTTCGCCCAGTTGCGATACGGCATCGCCAGTCGCGGATTGCGGTCGAGCTTGTCCGCGTTGCGCACCAGGAAATCCCAGTAGAGCGCGTTGAACGGGCAGGCGTCGGGGCCGACGCGCTGCTTCACGTCATAACGGCAGTGCCCGCAATAATCGGACATCCGGTTGATATACGCGCCCGACGCCGCATAGGGCTTCGACCCCAGCAACCCGCCATCGGCGAACTGGCTCATCCCCAGCGTATTGGGCAGCTCGACCCATTCATACGCGTCGGCATAGACCTCCAGATACCATTCATGCACCTGCTTGGGGTCCGCACCGATCAGCAGCGCGAAATTGCCCGTCACCATCAGCCGCTGGATATGATGCGCATAGGCATGGTCGAGCGTCTGCCCGATCGCCTGCGACAGGCAGTGCATGTCGGTCTCGCCGGTCCAGTAGAAGTCCGGCAGGTCGCGCGTCGCATCGAGGAAGTTGCGCTCGACATACTCCGGCCCCTCGCGCCAGTAGATGCCGCGCATATATTCGCGCCAGCCGATGATCTGCCGGATGAACCCCTCGGCGCAGTTGAGCGGGACGCGCCCGGCGGCATATTCCGCCTCGACCGCGCGACACAGCTCGACCGGATCGAGCAACCCCGAATTGATATAGGGCGACAGCACCGCGTGCCACAGGAACGGCTGGTCGGTCAGCATCGCGTCCTGATAATCCCCGAAACGCGGCAACGCATGCGTCAGGAAATGCCGCTGCTGCTGCAGCGCATCGTCGCGCGTCGTCGCGAAATCGAAGTCGTCGAGGCTGCCGGGATGCTCGCCGAACCGCGCCGCGACCATCGCGAGCACCTCGGTCGTGATCGCATCGGGGGCAAAGGACAGCGGGCGCGGCATCAGCAGGTCGGCCTTGGCCGGCTTGCGATTGTCCGCATCGTAATTCCACTCGCCCCCCTCGGGCTTCTCGCCGTCCATCAACAGCCCGGTGCGGCGGCGCATCTCGCGGTAGAAATACTCCATCCGCAACTGCTTGCGCCCCTCGGCCCACGCCTCGAACTCGGCATGGCTGGCGAGGAAACGGTCGTCGGCGCGGATCTCGACCGGCAAGCCGAACAGCGTTTCCCAGGCGTCGAGCATTGCTGCAACGCGCCATTCGCCCGCCTCGGTCACGACGATCCGCGCTGGATCGTGCCGCGCGATCGCGCGCGCGACTTCGCCGGTGAAGCTGTCCGTCGACTCCGGATCGTCGAGCGCGACGTAATCGACGGTCCACCCGGCATCGCGCAGCGCCTGCGCATGATGCCGCATCGCCGACAGGATATAGGCGATCTTGCGGCGATGGTGGCGGACATAGGTCGTCTCGTCGGCGACCTCCATCATCAGCACGATCGTCGTCGCTGGGTCAGCCCCGTTGAGCGACGCGATCTGCAGCGAAAGCTGGTCGCCGAGGATCGGCACGAGCGTGGTTTTCTTGGCGGGCATCGCGTCCTACATGGCGAACCATGACCGCTCCTACAAACCCGTTATATCTGGGCCAGAACAGCGCCCTCCCCGCCTCGCCCGAAGAGGCCGTGCTCGATTACGTGCCCAACCCGCGCGTCGGCCGGACCTATCTGGTGCGGTTCGCGGTGCCCGAATTCACCTCGCTCTGCCCGGTCACCGGCCAGCCCGACTTCGCGCATCTCGTCATCGACTATGTTCCCGGCGAGACGATCGTCGAATCCAAGTCGCTCAAGCTGTTCCTCGGCAGCTTTCGCAACCATGCCGGGTTCCACGAGGATTGCACCGTCGGCATCGGCGAGCGGCTGTTCGACGAGATGAAGCCGGTGTGGCTGCGGATCGGCGGCTATTGGTATCCGCGCGGCGGAATCCCGATCGACGTCTTCTGGCAGTCTTCGGCGCCCCCCGCCGATCTCTGGCTTCCCGATCAGGGCGTCGCGCCATACCGCGGCCGCGGCTGAGCGGCTGACAACCGGAAACGTCTCGCCTTGTAATTCCCGGATATTGATCCCGATCAGCGCGTAAGTTTGTGTTGCAGTGCAATAAGATTGCAACTTTCGCGTGCGGTCGCGTGTTAGGGATGTGCGCACGACCGGGTTCGGTCGAAATGCGTGCACAGACAAGGGACAGGGTATGGCGTTACCGGCGGACGGGACCAAGATCACGCGGCTGGCATTGATCGGTAATTTTTTACCGAGGCAGTGCGGGATCGCGACCTATACGACGGACGTCTTCACCGCGATGCGCGCGCGTTTTCCCGACGTCGCGGTCGATGTCTATGCGATGGACGATCATCCCGGCCGGTACGCCTATCCCCCCGAAGTGTCGGGGACGATCCCCGAGACCGACCTGTCGGCCTATCTCGAGACCGCACGCAAGATCGACGCCAGCGGCGCGGATGCGATCTGGGTCCAGCATGAATACGGCATCTATGGCGGCCCGGCGGGCGATTACCTGCTCGCGCTGCTCGATCGCACGACGCTGCCCGTCGTCGTCGCGCTGCACACCATCCTCGAAAAGCCCAATCCCGACGAACGCCGCGTGATGGAAGGCCTGCTGCGCCGCGCCGCACGCGTCATCGTGATGGCCGAACGCGGTCGCGACATCCTGCAGCGCGTCTATGGCGCCAGCCCGCGCCAGATCGTCATGATCCCGCACGGCGTTCCCGATCGCGAACTCGTCGACCCCGACTCGCTCAAGCCGCAGTTCGGCTGGGAAGGCCGCAAGGTCGTCCTGACCTTCGGCCTGCTCGCGCCCAACAAGGGTATCGAGACGGTGATCGAGGCTCTGCCCGCGGTCATCGAGCGTCATCCGAACCTGCTCTATGTCGTGCTCGGCGCGACGCATCCGAACCTCGTCGCGCATCAGGGCGAGGCCTATCGCGATCGCCTCAAGGCGCTGGCCGAGGCGCGCGGCGTCGCCGGCAACGTCACCTTCGTCGACGCGTTTGTCGAGCATGACGAATTGCTCGGTTATCTGCAGGCGGCGGACATCTATGTGACGCCCTATACCAATCCCGCGCAGATCACGTCGGGTACGCTCAGCTACGCGGTCGGCGTCGGCAAGCCCGTCATCTCGACACCCTATGTCCATGCGACGGAGATCCTCGCGGACGGCCACGGCGTGCTCGTTCCGTTTGGCGACGTCGCTGCATTCGCGCGTGAGATCGATACGCTGCTCTCGAGCGATCGCGATCGCCTTCGCCTGTCGCAGCGTGCCTATGCGCGCGGTCGTACGATGATTTGGCCGCAGCTCGCCGAGACGTCGATGGCGGAGATCCGCGCGGTGGTCGCGGCACGCCCTTTTCGCCTCGCCAAGCCATCGGCACCGTTGAAGCCGCTCAAGCCTGATTTCGCGGCGGTCGAGCGGATGAGCGATTCGACCGGGATGCTCCAGCACTCGATCTATTCGATCCCCGATCGTCGCCACGGCTATTGCATCGACGACAATTGCCGCGCGCTGATGCTGATGAGCGCGATCCCCGACATGGATCCGATCCTGCGCGACAAGTGGACGACGATCTACGCGTCGTTCGTGCAATATGCGTGGAACCCGGACGAGCGTCGGTTCCGCAACTTCATGCGCTTCGACCGCAGCTGGTGCGAGGATGTCGGGTCCGAGGATTCGAACGGTCGTACCGTATGGGCGCTGGGCATCACCGCGCGCGATGCGCAGCTTGCCAAGCATCGTGACTGGGCGACCGCGATGTACGATTCGACCGCATCATGCGCGCTCGACCTCGGCAGCCTGCGGGCGCAGGCGTTCGCGATGCTTGGCGCCGCCGCGATGCTCGAGGCCAGCCCCGGGCACCAGCTGTCGCTGTCGATCCTCGCGAAATTCCCGGACATCCATCTGGCACTGCTGGAAAAGGCGCGCCGTCCGGAATGGCAGTGGTTCGAGATCGTCCTCGCCTATGACAATGCCCGTCTGCCGCAGGCGCTGATCCGTGCGGGCCAGGCGCTCGGGCGTCAGGACCTGATCGACTGCGGTCTGGCGACGCTCGACTGGATCGTCGCCAAGCAAACCTCGCCCGAAGGCCGCTTCCGCGCCGTCGGCACCGAGAGCTTTGGCCGGTCCTATGAGGATCCGTTGCAGTTCGACCAGCAGCCGCTCGAGGCACAGGCGACGGTCGACGCGTGCACCGCGGCGTATGAGGCGACCGGCGATCAGCGCTGGCGCGACGAGGCCGAGCGGGCCTATCGCTGGTTCCTCGGCGGCAACGACCTCAATCTGCCGCTTGCGAGCGTCGCCGATGGCGGGTGCTTCGACGGTTTGATGCCGACCGGATTGAACCGGAATCAGGGCGCGGAGTCGATTTTGGCGCTTCAATTGGCCAATTGTGCGATTTCGGGGGTATCAAACGCAGTCCAAAGCGTGGCAGGGACCTCGCGCGTCGTCGCATAGCCTCGCTAGCGTCGACGTCCCTAGGTCGGAACGGCGCGCGAGGCATTAGCACGATGGACCTGTTTACCCACCAGCTGCGGCTGCACGCGGACCCGTCGCGGGTCGTCGTCCGGCCGTTCCACATCGCCTGGGCGGGCAATGCCGGCGCCCCCAGCCGCACCGAGCGGCTGGTCGGCGAGGTGCTCGAAATGACGAGCGCGGAAGCACGGACCCAGCTCGAGGTCGTGCTCAAGGATTTCGAAGCCCGGCACTGGCAGACGCGGCGCGTGTTCATGACGCGCTACGACGAGATCGAGGACATGCTCGGGCTCAACGGTGCCGACATCGGCGACGAGAAGCGCCAGCTGATCGGCGCCTATTTCTGTCACGAATACAGCTATGCCGCCGCCGCGCTGATGAACCCCAGCGCTGTGCCGCATTTCGACCAGTCGGGGATGCCGCCGGGCTCGTTGCGCATCTTGATGTCGATGCGCGCCGTGGGCGAGGGACACATCTCCTCGGTCGCGTTCCGCGAGGGCATCATCACCTGCGAAAACCAGATGAAGCTCGCCCCCGAGCCGCCCTTCGCGACCGCCACCGACGCGGTCGGCAGTGGCGAGGACGAGATGCCGCAGGGCCCCGTCACCGTCTATCGCCACCGCGACAGCACGCTGAGCGGCACCGTGATCTTCCCGATCACGCAGGCACAGTCGAAGGGGCTCGAGGATCTGCGCATCGTCCGGTTCAGGCACGACGACGGCGAGTATGAATGGATCGGCACCTACACCGCGTATAACGGCTCGGTCATCCAGTCCGAGCTGATGCGCACGCGCGATTTCCGCGCGTTCGATCTGGTGCCGATGACCGGCCCTGCCGCGCGCAACAAGGGCATGGCGCTGTTCCCGCGCAAGGTGAACGGCCAGTATATGATGATCGGCCGACAGGACGGCGAGAACCTGTTCCTGCTCAAGTCGGACACGCTGACCGACTGGGACGACGGCGAGAAGATCCTGACCCCGCTCTACCCGTGGGAGCTGGTGCAGATCGGCAATTGCGGTCCGCCGATCGAGCTCGACGAGGGTTGGCTGCTGCTGACGCACGGCGTCGGCGCGATGCGCAAATATTCGATCGGCGCGGTGCTGCTCGACAAGGACGATCCGTCGAAGGTGATCGGCCGGACCGAACAGCCGATCCTCGCTGCTAAGGATCAGGACCGCGAGGGCTATGTCCCCAACGTCGTCTACAGCTGCGGTGCGCTGCGCCACGGCGACACGCTGTTCCTGCCCTATGGCATCGCCGACAGCTCGATCGGCTTCGCGTTCGTCAAGATCACCGACATGCTCGCCGCGATGCGGTGACCGAGGCGGCGGCGGCGGCGGCGTGTTCTACCCGCCGCCGTCCCGCCTCAGCGCGACGCCGCCCTGGTGCGGCGGTATAATATCCCGGTCAGCACTGCGAACAGCAGCGTTCCGCCAACGAGCGCGATCGGTGCAAACCCGTCGCCGACGAGCGCCAGCGGCGTTTCCTCGTTGGTCATGTACACGATCCCGGCAAAGCCGACGCCCCACAGCGATTCCCCGACGATCATCCCCGTGGCGGTCAGCACGCCCATCCGCTTCGCGAGTTCGGGGTCGCGCGCGCGGTCTGCCCAGCGGTCATAGGCAAACCCCACCACCGCACCGATCGTGACCGGCAGCGTCACCGCCATCGGCAGATACACGCCCAGCCCGACGCCAAGCGGCGGCAACCGCAGCTTGCCCGCCTTGCCCAGCAATTCGTCGAGCGCGATCACAGCGACACCGGTGATCGCGCCATAGCCGATCATCGCCCAGTTGAGATTGCCGCCCAGCACGCCCTTCGCGAGTGCCGAGATCAGCGCCGCCTGCGGTGCGGCGAGCGCATTGGGCCCTGCCCCCGGCGCGCCTGCGAAGCCCAGCGTGCTGCCGAGCAGGTTGAGCACCGGCGGCACGACGACCGACCCGAACACCACGCCGATCAGCAACGCGACCTGCTGTTTCCACGGCGTCGCACCGACCAGCTGCCCGGTCTTGAGGTCCTGGAGATTGTCGTTCGAGATTGTCGCGATGCCGAACACCACGCCCGTCACGATCAGGCCATAGGCGACCAGCGCCTGCGTCGTCCCGGGCTCGACCGCGCGGCCGAACCACGCGACGAGCAGGATCGACGCCGCGAGGATGGCGAGGATCCCGATCCCCGATACGGGCGAGTTGGACGCACCAATCAGCCCGGCCATATAGCCGCAGACCGCCGCGATCACGAGGCCGATGACGAGGATGAACACGAGGCTGCCCGCGATCAGCCCGATCGCCGACGCCTCGAGCGGTCCGCCCTCGAGCACCGTCCAGAGCAGGATGCCGATCGGCACCAGCATCGCGAGCGACGCAGCGCCGACGAACCCGATCGGAATGTCGCGGTCCTCGAGCGCGAGCACCGCACCGCCGCGTCGCGACGCCGAGGCGGCAAGCGCGGAGCGGACACCCCCGACCACCGGCCCCGCGATCGTGAGCAGCGTCCAGATCGCCGCGACGCCGATCACGCCCGCGCCGAAGAACCGCACGTCCGAGCGAAACACGGTCGTGGCGATCACCTCCGCGGTGCCCGTCACGCTCCCGCCCGCGGTGAGGATCGGCAGCAGGATCCACCAGCCGATCACCACGCCGGCGAACATCGCCATCCCGACCGAGATCCCGACCAGATGCCCGGCGCCCAGCAACGCGAACGACAGCCCGCCCGAGATCCCCGTCGCACCCGCGCCGACGCGGAACCAGGTCGCGGCCTCCGCGGCGACGAGCTTGGTCTGCGTCAGGATCGCGAACCCCGCCGACACGAGCGCATTGACGACGATGATGCCAAGCCCGCGTGCGCTCTCCGCACCGCCCTCGCGACTGCCGGCGCCGACCTTGAGCACCTCCGCGGCCGCACGGCCTTCGGGATAGGGCAGCACCGTGTCGACGACGAGCGCGCGGCGCAGCGGGACCGAGAACAGCACGCCCAGCACGCCGCCGAACATCGTGATCGCCGCGGTGGTGAAGAACGGAAAGCCCTGCCACCAGCCGATCATGACGAGCCCGGGCAGCACGAAGATGATCGCCGCCAGCGTTCCCGCGGCGGACGCGATCGTCTGGACGATGTTGTTCTCGAGGATCGTCGAATCCTTGAACAGCCGCAGCACCGCCATCGAGATCACCGCGGCGGGGATCGACGTCGCGAAGGTCAGCCCGATCTTGAGCCCCAGATACACGTTCGCCGCGGTGAACAGCAGCGTGATGATCGCGCCGAGCACCACCCCGCGGAAGGTCAGCTCGCGCATTGTCGTCGGGGTCGTCGGGGTCGTCGGGGGTGCGCTGCTGCGCGTCGCGTCGGTCATGTCGTAAGCCCCAGAGCAATTTGGGCGACTTGTGCCATGATGTGGGGCGGAGGGAAACCGCAACCCCCGCCACAAGGGCGAGCGGCCCTCTCCGAAACCCTACCGGTTTGCCATCCGCCGCGCGAAATGCACCTCGACCGCGCGCGTCACGCTCTGCGCGATCCGCTCCCGCCCCTCGGCGCTATCGAGGAACGCTGCATCCTGCGGGTTCGAGATATACCCCGTCTCGAACAGGATCGAGGGCATGTCGGGCGCCTTCAGCACCATCAGCGACGCCATCCGGTGGAAATTGGCCTTGAGCGGCATCAGCGGTTTCGCCTCGCGCCCCAGCAGTCGCGCGAACGTCGCCGACGCGTTCATCGTCTCGCGCTGCGTCAGGTCGATCAGGATCGACGACACGTCCGCCGGCGCCTCCCCCAGATTCACCCCGGAGATCACGTCCGCCTTGTTCTCGCGTGCCGCAAGCCGCGCGGCCTCCTTGTCGGACGCGACCTCGGACAGCGTGTACGCGGTTGCGCCCGTCGCGCCTTCGGATCCCGTGCTGTCGCAGTGGATCGAGATGAACAGGTCGCCCTTCAACCGGCGCGCCACGCCGTACCGCTCGCGCAGTATGAGGAACCGGTCGTCGCTCCGCGTGAGCGCGACGCGCACGCGGCCCGAGGCGAGCAACGCATCGCGGATTGTCTTGGCAACCTTCAGCGTCACGTCCTTCTCGCGCAGTCCGTCGGGGCCGATCGCGCCCGGATCGACGCCGCCATGCCCCGCATCGATCACCACCAGCGGTCGCGAATCGTCCCCCTCGACGCGCGGCAGCGCCACGCCGCGCGCGCGCGCGGGCACGGGGATCGACACCTTGTAGCGCGGTGCCGGTCGCCCGACGAAGCTCAGCGGAAAGAAGGTGATCGGGCCGGCGACCCCGGCCTGCGCGAATCCGCTCGCATCGACGCGGCGCAATGCCAGCGTCAGTCCGCGACCATCCGAGTCGAAGCCGCCATCGACGACGATCACCGGCTCGGACAGGTCGAACAGCATCCGCAGACCCGCCGCACCATGCCGGCGCTGCGTGACGCGGGTCACGACGCCCCCCGCCCTGACCTGTGCGCCGGGCGTCACGCCCGCAATATCGACCGCGATCTGCTGCCGTCCGGTGAGGATCTCGCTGGCCGCCCGGTCGACCGGCGCGTCGAAGCGGATGACGATCCGCGCGCTGCCGATCGCGACGCTCTGCACCGTCGCCGCGAGCGCGGGAACGCCGGACAGCCAACCGAGCATCAGGGCGAGGACCGCGACCATCCTGCGTCCATGCCGTGCGACCGCGCCGCCGGTCCAGCGAAAAGCCATGCCACACCCTTTCGATCGGTACATTCGATCACGCCGCTCCCTCTAGACCACGCCGCCGCAAAAGGGTGTTGCGGGGTAGGGTTAACCTGCCGTTTGCCGCGATTTACCGGCAATTCCCTGCTGCCCCGGCAAACGCCCCGACCCGCAAAACCTCTTCCCTTGGCATCCCGACACACCACAAATCCGAAAGCCGTGCGTCACCGGCCCCGACCCCGGATCCAGCGTACTCGAAGCCCCAACACGTCCCCGCGCCGCGCCAGTTGCGGGATCGGATATGCAGTGCTAGTCCTGTCGTGCACCCGTGCATCGCTTAAATTTTTACAGCGACGCGCCGGTCTCAACGCCCGCCTGCGATCCTCGCCGGCGCGGCAATTTCAGGTTGACGCTCGAATGACGCATTCCCCCCGCCCCGCGCACCGATCGGCCTTCGCCGACGGGATCGCGGTCGTGCGGGCGCCGCAGGGTCAGATCCCGCGGCATGCGCGCCGAGCAGAGGCAGTTTCGCATACCTTCCGCGGCTCAGGACGTCCGTGTCCGACCGCCCCACCATCAAGCGCGCGACGGCTGCCATCAGGCCCGGCGCGCGCGCGGAGACTTTATTATGACAACGCGTATGCTGATCGACGCACGCCACCGGGAAGAGACCCGGATCGCCGTCGTCAAAGGTAACCGGATCGAGGAATTCGATTTCGAGAGTGCCGAACGCAAGCAGCTCAAAGGCAATATCTACCTCGCCAAGGTCACGCGGGTCGAGCCGTCGCTCCAGGCGGCGTTCATCGATTACGGCGGCAATCGCCACGGCTTCCTCGCGTTCAGCGAGATCCACCCCGATTACTACCAGATCCCCAAGGAAGATCGCGACGCGCTGCTCCGCGAAGAGGCCGAGCATGCCGCCGAGGAGGCAGCCCTGCGCGCCGACTATGACGCTGACGAAGACGAGGGTGACGACGAGGACGATATCGAGGGCTTCGAGGACGATGGCGGGGTAGATCCCGACGTCGCCGACGAGCTCGAGGGCAACGAAGCTGGCGAGGCTCCGCGTCGCAAGCGCAAGCCGAGTGCCGACGATGCGGCGGTCGAGGACCTGCGCGAGCGTCGCATGAACCTGCGCCGCCGCTACAAGATCCAGGACGTGATCCATCGCCGCCAGGTGCTGCTCGTTCAGGTCGTCAAGGAGGAGCGCGGCAACAAGGGCGCAGCGCTGACCACGTACCTATCGCTCGCCGGTCGTTACTGCGTGCTGATGCCGAACACGTCGCACGGCGGCGGCATCTCGCGGAAGATCTCGAACGCAGGCGATCGCAAGCGCCTGAAGTCGATCATGGCCGACATGCAGCTGCCGCCGTCGATGGGCTGCATCGTCCGCACCGCCGGACTCCAGCGCTCGAAGGTCGAGATCAAGCGCGACTTCGATTACCTCGCCCGCCTGTGGGACGGGATTCGCGAAGCCACGCTGAAAGCGTCGGCCCCCGCGCTCGTCTACGGCGACAGCGACCTGATCAAGCGGGCGATCCGCGACATCTACAATAAGGAAATCGAAGAGGTCATCGTCGAGGGCGAGGACGGCTACCGCCAGGCGCGCGAGTTCATGCGCCTGCTGATGCCGACGCATGCACGGCGCATCAAGCATTATGCCGATCCCGTGCCGCTGTTCCAGCGCGCGGGCGTCGAGGATCAGCTGTCGGCGATGTACCATCCGGTCGTCCAGCTGAAGTCGGGCGGCTACCTCGTCATCAACCCGACCGAGGCGCTCGTCTCGATCGACATCAACTCAGGGAGGTCGACCCGCGAGCATTCGATCGAGCAGACCGCGACCGCGACCAACCTCGAGGCAGCCCAGGAAATCGGCCGCCAGCTCCGCCTGCGCGACATGGCCGGGCTCGTCGTCATCGACTTCATCGACATGGATAACAATTCGAACGTCCGTAAGGTCGAGAAGGCGATGAAGGAGGCGCTCAAGAACGATCGTGCGCGCATCCAGATCGGCCGCATCTCGTCGTTCGGCCTCATGGAAATGAGCCGCCAGCGGCTGCGCACCGGCGTGCTGGAAGCATCGACCCGCGCCTGTCCGCATTGCGAGGGCACTGGCCTGGTCCGCACCGCATCGTCGTCGGGCATCTCCGCGCTCCGCCTCATCGAGGACGAGGCCGCACGCGGTCGCGGCTCGCTGCTGACGCTGCGCGCGAGCCAGGAGGCTGCGGTCTACATCCTCAACCGCAAGCGCGCCGACATCGCCGAGATCGAGGATCGCTACGGCGTGATCGTCGAGATCATTCCCGGCCAGGACGAGGAAGGCGCGCACATGACGGTCGAGGCCAGCGGCCCGCCGCCCGCGCATCCGCCGAAGTTCGTGCAGATCATCGAGGAGGACGAGGACGACCTTCCCGAGGAGATCGAGGACGAGATCGAGGAGGACGAGGTCGAAGAGGCCGAGGCCGAGCAGCCGCGTCGTCGTGAAGGGGGTCGCGAGGGGGGCCGTGAAGGCGGTCGTGAAGGCGGGCGCGAGCAGGGCGCACGCGAGGCGCGTGACGCAGACGGCGAAGGCGGCAAGAAGCGTCGCCGCCGTCGCGGTCGTCGCGGTCGTGCGCGTCCCGGCGAAGAGGGTGCAGCCGAAGGCATCGCCGACACCGGCACGTTCGACGAGGCGGATGGCAACGTCGAGGAAATCGACGAGGTCGAGGGCGAGATCGTCGAAATCGGCGGCACCGGCGCGCTCGACGAAGCAGCGGACGGCGTGGCAGACGACGCCGCGGATGACGCGGCGCCGGCCGATCGGACGAACGGCGAAGGCGAAGGCCGCCGTCGTCGTGGTCGTCGCGGTCGCCGTGGCGGACGTCGCAACGAGCAGGGTACGGATCAGCCGATCGCCGTCAGCAGCGTCGACGATGCCGCGCTGATCGCCGACGCCCCCGAGCCTGATCGCACCGCGACGGATACGGACGAGGCCTATGTGCCTGCCGAACCGGTTGTGTCGGGCACCGTGGCCGACGAAGCACCCGCAGACGCGGCCGACGCGCCGAAGATGCGTCGTCGTCCACGCGCGCGTGCTGCGGCTGCCGCGAGCAACATCGCCGAGGCGGTTGCCGATGCCGCACCGAAGCCCCGTCGTGGCCGCAAGCCGCGCGTTGCCGAGGTCGAGGCCGAGGCGGATACCGGCGCTGGCGTCGAAGACGCGGTTGCCGAGCCCGCCATGGTCGAGCCCGCCGTGGCCGATGTCGCGGAGCCCGTTGCGGCCGAGCCCGTTGCGGCTGAGCCACGTGCCAAGGCGGGTCGTCGTCGTCGCGAGGCGGTTGCCGACGCGACGATGGACGAGGTGAGCGCAACGCCCGCCGAGACGATCGAAGCCTCGACGCCGAAGCCGAAGCGCACGCGTCGCAAGGCGGGTGACGTGGCGGTCGCGCCCGTCGCCGAAGCGCCCGCCGCGGAGGAGGCCCCTGCCAAGGTCGCCAAGCCGCGCGGTCGCCCGCGCAAGACCGCGGTGATCGAGGCAGGCGATGCCGCGCCGACCACCGACGCACTTGCCGCCCCCGTCGAGACGGCGGCACCCGAGGTCGAGGTCCAGCCGCAGGCCGATACGGGCAGCGGCAATGGTAATGACGATCCGGACGGCGCACCCCGCCGTGGCTGGTGGCAGCGCACGTTCGGCTGACGCTGGCACGCATCACCTGACAGACGGGCGCGACCGAAAGGCCGCGCCCGTTTTTCGTTGCGGGCCGTTCTGGAGCACCTGCGCCCGCGCCCAACCGCCCGAACGGCACCGTACACGCTGGCGCTGCGCCATTGCCCCCCCGCCCCCGATCGACGATAACGCCCGATATGAAGCGTTTCGTAGCCGCCGCGACCGCCGCCCTGCTGCTCTGGGTGCAACCCGCCCACGCGCAGTCGATCCTCCGCGATGCCGAGACCGAGACGATGTTCGCGGAGATGTCGGCGCCGCTCGTCAAGGCCGCCGGCCTGTCGCCGCGCGACGTCAAGGTCGTGCTGATCAACGACGACTCGATCAATGCCTTCGTCGCGGGCGGGCAGACCGTCTACGTCCATTCGGGGCTGTTGCAGGCGGCGGACAATGCCAACGAGGTGCAGGGCGTGATCGCGCACGAGCTCGGTCACATCGCCGACGGCCATGTCGTCCTCTCGGACCGCGGTACCAAGCCCGCGATGGGAATGTACCTGCTCTCGATGGTGCTCGGCCTGGCGGCGATGGCGGCGGGCAGCGGCGAGGCGGGCGCGGGGATCATGGCGGCGGGACAGCAGGCCGCGATGGGCAATTATCTCGCGTTCAGCCGCACGCAGGAATCGACCGCGGATGCCAGCGGCGCCAAATATCTGCGCGAGGCCAACGTCACCGGTCGCGGCATGCTGAGCTTCTTCAAGAAGCTGCAACAGCAGGAATATCGCTACGGCACCGCCAATATCGATCCGTACATGCAGTCGCATCCGCTCTCGGGCGAACGCGTCTCCGCGCTGACCGCGGATCTTCAGGCATCGCCGGCCTGGGCGATCAAACCCGACGCCGCGCTGGAGGAGCGCTTCCGCCGCGTGAAGGCGAAGCTCGCGGGCTATGTCATGCCCGCACCGCGGACGCTGCAAAGCTATCCGCCGAGCGACCAGTCGATCTATGCGCATTATGCGCGCGCCTATGCCTATCACAAGTCGGGCTACCCCGAGAAAGCCGACGCGGAGGCGGACGCGCTCGTCAAGGCGAAGCCCGACGATCCCTATTTCCTCGAGATCAAGGGGCAGATCCTGCTCGAGGCGGGCAAGCCGGTCGAGTCGCTCGTACCGCTGCGCGAGGCGACCGAGGGATCGCGCAACAACCCGCTGATCGCGACGACCTTCGGCCACGCGCTGATCGCGACCGAGAACAAGGCCAATTATCCCGAAGCCACCAGGGTGCTCCGGACCGCGGTCGCGCGCGATGACCAGAACCCGTTTGCCTGGATGCAGCTCGGCACGGTGTACGAACTCACTGGCGACACGCCACGCGCGGCGCTCGCCACCGCCGAACGCGCGAGCATGGGCGGCGACATGCGCACCGCGTCGTCGAGTGCGCGCTATGCGCTGGCGAACATCCCCGCGAACACTCCCGACTGGATCCGTGCGCAGGACATCGCGATGACCGCGCAAAACGAGATGGACGACAATCCAAAGCAGTATAAGCGCCGCCGATGAACAGATTCAGTTTGCCCGCGATCGCGGTGGCCGGTGCGATCCTCGGCGGGCTCGCGGTGTGGGGCTTTGACCGTCAGGGCGGCGGCGTCGAACGCGCGCAGGTCGAGGCGATCGTCCACGACTATGTCCTCGCGCACCCGGAGATCCTGCCCGAGGCGATGGAGAAGCTGCGCGACCGCGAATCCGGCAAGACGGTGACAGCCAACCGCGCCGCGATCGTCACGCCGTTCGGCAGCGCCTGGGCGGGCAATCCCAAGGGCGACGTCACGCTGGTCGAGTATTTCGACTATAATTGCGGCTATTGCCGCGCGAGCCTGCCGACGATCGCCAGGCTGATCGCGGCCGATCCCAAGGTCCGCGTCGTCTTCCGCGAACTCCCGGTGCTGAGCGCCGAAAGCCGCGTTGCCGCACGCGCGAGCCTCGCGGCGGCGGCGCAGGGCAAGTTCGCCACTTTCCACGACGCGCTCTACGCCGGCGGCCCGGTCAGCGACGCCTCGATCGCTGCGGCGGCCGCAAAGGCGGGCGTCGACACGGCACAGCCGGGCTTCGGGAAGACCGCCGACGCCGAAATCGCAAAGAACATGGAAACCGCCGCCAAGCTCGGTGTGACGGGCACCCCGAGCTGGGTGGTCGGCGACCGCGTCCTGTCCGGCGCATTGCCGCTCGAGGAGCTGCAAAAGGCGGTCGCCGCGGCGCGCGCCGGCTGACCCCTGTCATCCTGACGAAAGTCAGGATCCAGAGCCGCAACCGGAACGCGTGTGGCTCTGGATCCCGGGTCGAGCCCCGGATGACGGCAATGGGCGCTGACGGCCCCTATCAATATGTCCCCGCCGCCCCCATCTCCCCTCTCGAAAAAGGGGTGCCAATGACTGAACCGATCCTGTCCGTCGCGGGCGTCACCAAGACCTACAAGAGCGGCACCACCGCGCTCCACCCCGTCGATCTCGACATCCGCAAGGGCGAGATCTTCGCGCTGCTCGGACCGAACGGCGCGGGCAAGACGACGCTGATCAGCATCATCTGCGGGATCGTCACGCCGTCCGCCGGCACGATCAGGGTCGCCGGCTATGACGCGATCCACGACTACAAGCAGGCGCGCAGCCGCATCGGGCTCGTCCCGCAGGAGCTCAACGTCGACATGTTCGAGACGGTACTCGCCACCGTCACGTTCAGCCGCCGCTTGTTCGGCCGGTCGGGCCACAGCACGTATATCGAACAGGTGCTTCGCGACCTGTCGCTGTGGGACAAGCGCCATGCCAAGATCATGGAATTGTCGGGCGGGATGAAACGCCGCGTGCTGATCGCCAAGGCGCTTAGCCACGAGCCCGAGATCCTGTTCCTCGACGAACCCACCGCGGGCGTCGACGTCGCGTTGCGCCGCGACATGTGGAAGCTCGTCCACCGCCTGCGCGAAGGCGGCACCACGATCATCCTGACGACGCACTACATCGAAGAGGCCGAGGAGATGGCCGACCGCGTCGGCGTCATCAACAAGGGCAAATTGCTGCTGGTCGACGACAAGGCCTCACTGATGAAGAAGCTCGGCAAGCGCGAACTCGAGCTTTCGCTGCAGGAGCCGCTCGACACGATCCCGCCCGACCTCGCCGAATGGGACCTGTCGCTTCAGGACGAGGGCAAGCGTCTGCGCTACGTCTTCGATGCGCAGGCGGACCATACCGGCATTCCTTCGCTGCTCCGCAAGCTCGCCGAACTCGGCATCGGCTTCAAGGATCTCGAAACCAGCAAGTCGAGCCTCGAAGACATCTTCGTCGATCTCGTCGGAGACCGCGCATGAACGCCCCCCATCTGAACCTGCACGGTATCTGGGCGATCTATCGTTTCGAGATGGCGCGCGGGTTGCGCACGCTCTGGCAGAGCCTTGTCACGCCCGTGCTCACCACGTCGCTGTATTTCATCGTCTTCGGCGGCGCGATCGGTAGCCGGATGCAGGAAGTCGGCGGCGTCAGCTATGGCAGCTTCATCGTCCCCGGTCTGATCATGCTGTCGCTGCTGACGCAAAGCATCGCCAATGCGTCGATCGGCATCTACTTCCCCAAATTCACCGGCACGATCTACGAACTCCTGTCCGCCCCCGTCTCGGCGATGGAGATGGTGATCGGCTATGTCGGTGCGGCGACCACCAAGTCGGTGATCATCGGGCTCATCATCCTCGCGACCGCCGCGTGCTTCGTCCCGCTGCAGATCGCACACCCGTTTGCGATGCTGACCTTCCTGCTCCTCACGGCGGTCACGTTCAGCCTGTTCGGGTTCATCATCGGCGTCTGGGCGAACGGGTTCGAGCAGCTCAATTTCGTGCCCGCATTGCTGATCACGCCGCTGACCTTCCTCGGCGGTGCGTTCTACTCGATCGACATGCTGCCACAGCCCTGGCGCACGTTCAGCCTGTTCAATCCCGTCGTCTATCTGATCAGCGGTTTCCGCTGGAGCTTCTTCGACAAGGGCGACGTCGCGATCGGCGTCAGCCTTGCGGTGACTGCGGGGTTCCTCGTCGCCTGCCTCGCGGTGATCGCGTGGATCTTCAGGACCGGCTGGCGGATGAAGAACTGACGGTGAAAACGCCCCCCCGGCAGAGGCCGGGGGGCATGAACTGCCCGGCGCCCCCGTCGATGCTCGCCGCATGATCGCATGCGTGTCAGTCCCTGCCCCATGGACGCTCGCCCCTACGCGCGTCCCTCCGCGCCGGACCGTCGCCACGCGCCGCGCGCCAGCGGTCGCACCACGAGAGCGTTGAGGTCGATCACGACGTGCAGCGCGATCGCCATCCACAGGGCGCCGGTCAGCCCGTAGATCACGGCCAGCCCGCCGCCGACGATCGTCGTCGCGATCATGCCGCGCACGCCCTGGTACCGATGCACCGCGCCGAACAGGAGCGTGGCCAGGATCGTCGCCATCACCGCATCGCCCGATACCGTCGCGATCAGCAGCGGCAGGAACAGTCTGAAGTACAGCTCTTCGCTCACCCCGGCGCACAGCGACAACGCGGTGGCGGGCCACAGCTCCGAGCGCGCCTGTGGTGCGACGTCGGGCAGATGGGCGATCTCGAACGCGGTCTTCCCGCGGCGCCACCGCCAGTGCGTGATCGCCGCATTGACGATGCTGCCAAGCGCCATCCCCAGCACCAGCGGAGTGGTCGGCAGCAGCGGCCAGTCGTCGGGTATCACCCGCATCGCCGCGGGCTGACCTGCGCCCAGCGGACCCTGCCCCAGCAATGCCAGCCCGAGCACCGCCGGCAGCGCGAACGATACCGCCAGCCCCAGCGCCCATGCGGTCATCCTGTGCCCGCGCGTCCCGCGGCCGGGCAGCGCGAGACGTACCCGGAACGTCCGCCCCCGCCATGCGATCGCCAGCGTGTACGCCGCGACGATAACCAGCAGGATCGGCGCCGGCATCAGCGCGCCGCCGGTCAGTCGCGCAACAGGTCGTTGATGCTCGTCTTCGACCGCGTCTGCGCATCGACACGCTTGACGATCACCGCGCAATACAGCGCGGGCTTGCCGTCACCGCCGCCGATCGAACCGGGCACGACGACCGCGTAAGGGGGGACTTCGCCCTTGAACACCTCACCCGTCTCGCGGTCGATGATCTTGGTCGACGCGCCGAGATAGACGCCCATCGACAGGACCGCGCCCTCGCCCACGCGGACGCCCTCGGCGACCTCGGCGCGCGCACCGATGAACGCGCCGTCGCCGATGATGACCGGGTCCGCCTGCAGCGGCTCGAGCACACCGCCGATCCCCGCGCCACCCGACAGGTGGACGTTGCGGCCGATCTGCGCGCAGCTGCCGACGGTCGCCCAGGCATCGACCATCGTGCCCTCGCCGACATGCGCGCCGATGTTGACGAAGCTCGGCATCAGGATCGCGCCCTTGGCGATGAAGCTGCCGCGGCGCGCGACCGCGCCGGGTACGACGCGGATCCCCGCCGCGCGGAATTCGGCCTCGCCCCAGCCGGCGAATTTCGACGGCACCTTGTCGAACGCGGGCGCGCCCGCCGACCCGCCGTCGATCACGACATTGTCGTTCAGCCGGAACGACAGCAGCACCGCCTTTTTCAGCCACTGGTTGACCTGCCAGCCGCCGCCGGTTTCACCGCCGGTCGGCTCGGCGACGCGCGCGGTGCCCGCATCGAGCATCGCCAGCGCGCTATCGACCGCGTCGCGGACCTCGCCCCTGGTGTCGAACCCCAGCTTTGCGCGGTCGTCCCAGGCGGCGTCGATGATCGTCTGCAGCGTGCTCATGCTATCTCCAAGATGCTTTCCAGCCACGGCGCGAGCACCGGGACGGTAAAATCGATATGGTCGCGCTCGGTACCCGGCGACTGTTCGGATCCGTTGTCGACCCAGACGGTCGTCATGCCGATCGCCTTGGCGGGCGCGAGATTGCGGACCATGTCGTCGACGAACAGCGACTCGTTGGGGTCGATGCCGAACCGCGCGCAGAACCCGGCATAGGCCGAGGCATGCGGCTTGGGCATCAGGTCCATCGCGTGGATGTCGTGAATCGCCTCGAAACTGTCGCGCAGGCCGAGCCGGTTGAGGATCCGCAGCGCATAGGGCACGTCGCCATTGGTGAAGATCAGCTTGCGCCCGGGCAGCTTGGCGATCGCCGCGACGAGCGGTGCATCATGCTCGAGCACGTCCATCTCGATATCGTGGACATGCGCGAGGAACGCGTGCGGATCGACGTGATGCTCGGTCATCAATCCCGACAGCGTCGTGCCGTGATTGTGGAAATAACCCTTCTGGACGCGGCGCGCCTCGTTATGCTCCAGCCCCAGCAGGTCCTGGATGAACGCCGTCATCCGCGCATCGACCTGCGAGAACAGGTCGGCACTCGCCGGGTACAGCGTGTTGTCGAGGTCGAAGATCCAGTTGCGGATCGGGGCAAGGCGGGCAAGCATCGCGGCGAACCTCTAGGCACCCCGCCCGGTCGGGGCAAGCAGGCTCGGTCACCGCAACGCCCACGCACAGCCCCGCTATGCCGCGCGATAGAGAAACAAGGGGTGGATGTCGGCGGGGCGCGCACCCATCTCGTCTTTCATGACACGCTATTCGCTTCTCGATCTTGTCCCTGTCGTCGAAGGCGGCACGGTTTCCCAGGCTCTTGCCAACGCCGCCGATCTCGCACGCCACGCCGAAAGCGTCGGCTTCACGCGCTACTGGGTCGCCGAGCATCACGGCATGACCGGAATCGCCTCCGCCGCCACCGCGGTGGTGATCGCGCATATCGCTGCGGCGACGCGCTCGATCCGCGTCGGGTCGGGCGGGATCATGCTCCCCAACCATGCGCCGCTGACGATCGCGGAACAGTTCGGGACGCTCGACGCGCTGTTCCCGGGGCGGATCGACCTCGGCCTCGGCCGCGCGCCGGGTTCGGACCAGCGCGTCGCGCGCGCGATGCGCCGCACGCTCGAGACCGATGCCAACGCGTTCCCGCAGGACGTGCTCGAACTGCAGAGCTATTTCGCCGACGATGGCCAGACCGGGATCACCGCGACCCCGGGCGCCGGCGCGAAGCCCGAGATGTGGCTGCTCGGATCAAGCACGTTCGGTGCACAGCTCGCGGCCGCGCTCGGGCTCCCCTATGCGTTCGCGTCGCATTTCGCGCCCGACGCGCTCGACAGCGCGCTCGCAATCTATCGTCGCGACTTCAAGCCATCGGCGTTCCTGTCGCGGCCGCACGTGATGGCCGGGTTCAACGTCTCTGCCGCCGACAGCGACGCGGAGGCCGAACTGCTCGCCAGTTCGCAGCAACAGTCGTTCGTCGCGCTGCGTACGGGCAACCCGCGCCAGCTGCCGCCCCCCGTCGCGCATTACCGCGACACGCTGGGGCCGCAGGGCAACGCGATCCTCGACCACGTGCTGCAATGCTCGGCGGTCGGTGGCCCGGCAAAGGTCGCGCGCGGGATCGCCGCGTTCGTCGAACGCACCGGCGTCGACGAGGTCATGGTGACCAGCGCGATTTTCGACCACGAAGCGCGCAAGCGCAGCCTGTCGATCACCGCCGCGGTCATGCAGGACCTGAAACTCGCGGCCTGACGCGCGGCGGCTGTCTAGGCCGCGCGCGCTGGCGGCGCCTCATCACGGCGCAGCGTCAGAACCTCCACCCCGTCGCTCGTGACCGCGACCGTGTGCTCGAACTGCGCCGAGAGCTTGCCGTCGTCGGTCACGACCGTCCACCCGTCCTCCTCGGTCGAGACCTTGCGTGAGCCCTGGTTGATCATCGGTTCGATCGTGAACACCATGCCCTCGCACAGCCGCACGCCCGCGCCCGGCCGGCCGAAGTTCATGATGTCCGGCTGCTCGTGCATCTCGCGCCCGATACCATGCCCGCAGAACTCGCGGACGACCGAATAGCCGTTCTTCTTGGCATGACGCTCGATTGCAAAGCCGATATCGCCGACATGCGCGCCCGGCCGCACCTGCGCTATCCCCTTCCACATCGCCTCTTGCGCGACGCGCACCAGACGCTTTGCGGCGGGCGACGCGGTCCCGACCAGATAGGTCTTGCTTGAATCCGCAATAAAGCCATTTTTCTCGAGCGTGATGTCGAGATTGATGATGTCGCCGTCGCGAACGATCGCGTCCGCATCGGGCACGCCGTGGCAGACGACGTGGTTGATCGAACAGTTCAGCACGAACTTGAAGCCATATTGCCCCTTGCTCGCCGGCCGTGCCGCCAGATCCACCGTGATGAATTGCTCGACCAGATCGTTGATCTGCAACGTCGACATGCCGCGCAACGTCTGCCCGTCGAGCATCTGGAAGACGGATGCCAGCAGCTTTCCCGACACGCGCATCAGCGCAAGGTCTTCGCGCGTCTTCACCATGTCAGGCGGCCACCGCTTCGACGCCACGGACGTGGCCCGAGGTGAGTTGCGCCACGACGATATCGTTGAACGACCAGGTCGGGTTTGCCTCGGCAAGCATCCCGATCTTCATCCAGAACTCGGCCTGCGCATTGATCGACCGGCACATGACACCACTGGCCCGGCGCGCCTCCTCGTGCAGCGCGTCGTCAATCTTCACGATTCCCATATTCACCTTCCGGTCCCACCGACGATACGGACCATATATGTTTTATATGCTGCTTGGTCAATATCGAGGAGGAAGCCGGTTGCAACAGGTCTCAAACGGCCGGATTGCCGAGGCCACGTGCCCAACAGCCGCGCACCGCACCGCATCCCACCCAATAGTTAAAACGCCGATCTTCCACTGATTTTGTATCAAATAGCCAAGTATTGCCGCGCCGCCCCACCGCCCCCAGCATTGTCGATAGTTCGCAATCGGGATAAGATAACGGCATAAAATAGTGAGGGGGGGGGTGAAATGCGTGGACTCTTTCTTGGCATCATCGCGTCTGTTCTCGCATCGACACCCGGAGTCGAGGCGCAACAAGGCCCTCCGGCGCAGTCAGCCGGCCCAAACGACAGCGGTCCGGGGGAATTCAACCGCCAGCAGACCTTCCGTGATTTCCAGGCCGGCGTCACCGACTCCAATCGCCTGACGATGCGGCCTGTCCCGGTGCGGCCAAAGGAGATCGTGCAAGGGCTTGAAGTCCACGACGCAAAGGGCCTTGTCGTCGGCACGGTCGAGACCGTCGGCAAAGACTTTGCGGTCGTGACGAGCGCGATCGGTAGCGTCGAGGTGGATTTCCCGTCTTTTGCAAAGAACAAGAACGGGCTTTTGATCAATCTGCCCAAGAGCAAGCTCGACGGCATGATGGCGCACGGTCATCCCGCATCGTGAGGCACCGACAGGCTCGGACGCGATCCCGGGACGGTCTACGGCCTCAGTCTGAGCGCGCGCCCGGTAACCCGTCCAAATAGTTCACTACGGCGATGACGGCCCGTTGGCCCGCATAGAAGACAAGTCTGCTCTTTACGGCGTAATATTTGATCCCGATTGCCAAGGCTGCAACCCTGCTGAAGAGTCTATTCAACCAGCATCTACTGCCGACATAAGTCTCTGTGAGTTCCGGATGATCATATCGGGCGACGTTGAGCAACGGCAGTTGGATGGAACGCTGAGGGTGAGACACGTCGATCGACAACCGAATGTACATGCCGACCACGATCGAGAAAAGGCTAACCAGCCCTGCGAACGATCGCTTTCGGTTGACAGTTCGACACGACTGTACGTCTAATAATGAGCGGAAGCGGAATGACCGGATTTGGTGGAAAGCTGCCGTTGCATCGACAATCGTTCAAAGGCATCATCGCTGTATGAACTCGATCGCTTTTCAGCCCACTGCAGAAGACCTGCTTGCCGCAAATCGGCTGAACTTCGTTGCGACCGTTAAGTCTAAGCGGGTCGCAAGGTCATACGCTTTAGGCGGCTTAGTCCTCAGGATCGTGACCGCCGATGTATTTTCAACGTGGCAGCTTGGATCGACTGCAATCGGCGATGCAATTGGTGTCACATACTGGACAATATTACTTTCTCTCATCCTCCTATCGGCTTATCTCCGACTTCCTCGGCAAGTTAATCGGGTCTACAATCAGCAAAAGTCGTTGCACGATATCACTACCGTGCGCTGGTCTGACGAGGCTATTTCGTTCTCATCCTCTCGGGCCAATTCCAGTTTTCAATGGGCCGACTTTGTGAGGATCATCAAAGGAAACGAGATCATCATACTACGTCAGAGCGATGCGATGATGAACTTCATACCGCTCAGGGTTCTGTCAGCGCAGCAGGCAGAGGATATTGCCGCGAAGGGGTAACCCAAGGCGAACCTGATAGGTCCGCTTTTGAGCGGAAACCGTCACGCCAGCGGCATCTCCGACCACCAGCCCAGACCCCGTACGACGCCGGTCAGCTGGCGGCGGGCAGCCGCAACCGGACCATCAGGCCGCCGAGGTCCTCGCTCTCCTCGAGCCCGACCGTCCCCTCGTAGATCTCGGCGACGTCGCGGACGATCGCCATGCCGAGACCGGTCCCCGGCTTCCCCGTATCCAGCCGGACGCCGCGGTCGAAGATGCGCACGCGCTGTTCCTCGGGGATGCCCAGCCCGTCGTCCTCGATCAGGAACTCGACGAACCCCGCCTGTGCGCCGACCGTCACGAACACGCTCCCGCCACCATATTTCGCGGCGTTCTCGATCAGGTTGCCGAGCATTTCGTCGAGATCCTGGCGTTCGACATGCACCTTGAGCGACTTGTCGCCGGTGATGTCGATCCGGACGTGGCGATAGAGACGCGCGACCGCGCGCTCGACCGATTCGAGGCTCGGCCAGACGTCGGCGCGACTGTGCGCCGATCCCCGGCGACCGACGGCGCGCGCGCGCGCGAGATGATGGTCGACCTGGCGCCGCATCGTCCGCGCTTCGCGGATCACGGTATCCGCCAGGTCGTCCGACTGCGCGGTCGCGGCGTTCATGATCACCGTCAGCGGCGTCTTGAGCGCATGCGCGAGATTGCCCGCGTGGCGCCGCGCTTCCTCCGCCTGCCGCTCGTTATGCTCGATCAGCGCGTTGAGCTCCTCGACCATCGGCGCGACCTCGATCGGCATCGCGCTCGACACGCGGTTCGACTGGCCCGCGCGCATCCGCGCAATCTCCTCGCGGACGCGGCGCAGCGGCCACAGCCCATAGAAGGTCTGCAACGCCGCGAGCACGATCAGCCCGACCGCGAGCAACGCGAAACTGCGCACCAGCGTCCGCCGCAGCGTCGTGATCTGCGCATCGAGCCCGTCGCGCGCCTGCGCGACCTGGAAGCGCCAATGGATCTTCGACCCGGGCAGGACGACGTCGCGCTCGACGATGCGCAGCGATTCATCGCGGAACTGCTTGCTATCGTAGGTGTGCACGTTGCGGTCGTCGTGCGCGGACCCGAACGCCAGCCGCCGATCCCAGAGCGAGCGCGACGGGAAATCCTCGCGCCCTGCGCCCGAGACCTGCCAGTAGAGCCCCGAGCCGGGTTCGAGGAAGCGCTGATCCGCCGCGGCGTCGCGCGTGAAGATCACCTCGCCCTCCGGCCCGATCTCCGACGAGCTCAGCAGCGAGCGCAGGACATATTCGAGCTGATCGTCGAAATTGCGCGTCACCGCGGTCGCCAGAACGCGGTCGAGCGCATAGCCGCCCGCGCTCAACAGCACGGTGATCCAGATCGCCGCGATCAGGATCATCCGCCGCGACAGCGATCCCTTCGCGCGCGCCTGGACGTGCAACGGCAGGTCGACCGCGACGGCGGGCGTATCGGTCACGCGCGGGCTCCCGTCGGCATCGCGCAGATCAGGCGTCGGGGTCTTCGAGGCTGTAGCCGAGACCGCGGATCGTCGTGATCACGTCCTGACCCAGCTTCTTGCGGATCCGCGTCACGAACACCTCGATCGTGTTCGAGTCGCGATCGAAATCCTGATCGTAGATATGCTCGATCAGCTCGGTGCGGCTGACGACCTTGCCCTTGTGGTGGAGCAGATAGCTCAGCAGCTTGTATTCCTGCGCGGTCAGCTTCACCGGCTCGCCCGCGCGCGTGACCTTGCCGCTGCGCGTGTCGAGGCGGATGTCGCCCGCGGTCAGTTCGGACGAGGCGTTGCCGCTCGCGCGACGGATCAGCGCGCGCAGGCGGGCGATCAGTTCCTCGCTCTGGAACGGCTTGGCGACATAGTCGTCGGCGCCCGCATCGAGCCCGGCGACCTTGTCCGACCAGCTGTCGCGCGCGGTCAGCACCAGCACGGGCATCACCTTGCCCTCTTTCCGCCAGCGATCGAGCACGGTCAGCCCGTCGACCTCGGGCAGGCCGAGATCGAGCACGACCGCGTCGTAATTCTCGGTCGACCCGAGAAAATGCCCTTCCTCGCCATCGACCGCCAGATCGATCGCGTAACCGGCGCCTTCGAGGGTGTTCTTGAGCTGAGCCCCGAGATTCGGCTCGTCCTCGACGATCAGAACGCGCATGATAATCCTCTCGCTTGAAATGCTCGCGACCGACGCGACGCCGGTCGACTCCTCATCGATCCGTACGACCGACGATCTGGCCAGTGCGGCCATCGACATCGACCCAGATCACGGTTCCATCGCGCAGGAACTTGAGCGTGTAAATGGCGCTGCCGGAATCATAGTCGACGCCGATATACTGCGCGCCCCGCATCGTCGGGATCACCCGCGCCTCGATTTCGCGCAGCGGCAGCGACCGTCCGGTCTTGCGCGCTTCGAACGCGGACCGCTGGTCGCCGCGCCGCTGATCGGGCGCCTGCGCCGTGGCGACACCCGCGATCATCGGCATCGTCATCGGAAAGGCGGCAAGGGTTGCAAGAAACAACAGCATCTTCATTGGCGTGGCATAGCCATCCGGCATTGAACAGCCTGTGAATGGCGGTGCGCGGCACGACGATGGCACAGTGTAACTTGCCTGCATCACTCGGCCCCCCTACGTGGCGCGGACATGGCAGCACCAATCTTAGCATTCGAAGACCTCGGCCTCGTCCAGGGGTCGGGATGGCTCTTTCGCAACCTCGACATCCATATCGGCCCGCGCGACCGGCTCGCGCTGATCGGTCGCAACGGCGCGGGCAAGACCACGCTGCTGAAGCTGCTGGGCGGGAGCGTCATCGCCGACGAGGGCCGCCGGACGATCGTCCCCGGCACGCGCGTCGTGATCCTCGAGCAGGAACCCGATCTGCGCGGCTTCGCGACGTTGCGCGACTATGTGATGGCGGGCGACGATGCGCCCGTCAGCTACGAGGCCGATTCGATCGCGGACCAGCTCGGCATCGACCTGTCGCGCGAGGCGGGCTCGGCGTCGGGGGGCGAGCGTCGCCGCGCGGCGATCGTCCGTGCGCTCGCGCAGGACCCGGACGTGCTGCTGCTCGACGAGCCGACCAACCATCTCGACATCGGCGCGATCGAATGGATCGAGGACTGGCTCAAGCGTTTCCGCGGCGCGTTCGTCGTGATCAGCCATGACCGTACCTTCCTGACGCGCCTCACCAAGCAGACCTTGTGGCTCGACCGCGGCGCGATCCGGCGTGCGGAGATCGGTTTCGGCGGGTTCGAGGCGTGGACCGAACAGGTGTACGCCGAGGAACAGCGCCAGGCCGAGAAGCTCGATGCACGGCTGAAACTGGAGGAGCATTGGCTGCTCCGCGGCGTCACCGGACGGCGCAAGCGCAACCAGGGCCGCCTGACCAAGCTGCACGAGATGCGCGCCGAACGCGCCTCGATGATCGGACCGCAGGGCTCGGCGAACCTGACCACCAGCAGCGACGACACCAAGTCGAAGGTCGTGATCGACGCCAAGAACGTCACCAAGTCCTATGGCGACCGCACGATCATCGGCGACCTGACGTTGCGCGTCACGCGCGGCGACCGGATCGGCATCGTCGGCCGCAACGGCGCGGGCAAGTCGACGCTCCTCAAGCTGCTCACCGGCGAGATCGAGCCCGACAGCGGCACGATCAAGCTGGCCAAGACGCTCGACGCGGTCGTGATCGACCAGCAGCGCAGCCTGATGGCGCCCGAGAAGACGGTGCGCGAAGTCGTCGTCGACGGCGGCGAATGGATCGACGTGCTTGGCGTGCGCAAGCATATCCACGGCTATCTCAAGGACTTCCTGTTCGACCCCAACATGGTCGACGCGAAGATCGGGTCACTGTCGGGTGGCGAGCGGTCACGCCTGCTGCTCGCGCGCGAGTTCGCCAAGCCGTCGAACCTGCTGGTGCTCGACGAGCCGACCAACGATCTCGACCTCGAGACGCTCGACCTGTTGCAGGAGGTGATCGGCGACTATGACGGCACCGTCCTGATCGTCAGCCATGATCGCGACTTTCTCGACCGGACCGTGACGATCACGCTCGGCCTCGACGGTTCGGGGACGGTCGACGTCGTCGCGGGCGGGTATGAGGACTGGGAAAAGCGCCGCGCCTCGACCACCACCGGCAAGCGCGCGTCCAAGAAGGTCGCCGCGACCGCGCCGCCGGTTCCTGCACCGCGCGCCAAGTTGACCTACAAGGATCAGCGCGACTATGAGCTGCTCCCCAAGCGGATCGAGGCGCTCGACGCGCAGATCGCCGCCGATGCGACCAAGCTTGCCGCACCCGATCTGTACATGCGCGATCATGCGACGTTCACGCGCCTGACCGCGGCGATCGAGGCGGCGCGGGCGGAGAAGGAGGCGGCCGAACTGCGCTGGCTGACGCTCGCCGAACAGGCAGAAGGGTAAGCTCGCCTTCCGCGCTTTTTTCCTATAGGGAACCAGAACGGCATTGCGGCGTTGCAGCATACCGTAGTTGTAAGTCTTGGAGATTTCTATGAACCTTAAGAACCTGACCGGTGGCGCCCTCGCGCTTGCCATGATGTCGACCTCGGTTGCTGCCGTTGCAGCACCTGCCAACCCTGCTTCGAGCCTGTCGGTTTCGAACGCACGCGTCGGCACGGCGACGTCGAAGAAGAGCGAGCTCGCTGGTGGTGGCATCATCGCAGCGCTGATCGGCGCCGGCGTTGTTGCGATCGGCGTCATCGCCATCGTCAAGGACGACGACAACTCGGACAGCAACTAAGCTGTTTGCGGGACCGGGGCCTGGCCCCGGTCCCAACTTTTCCTGTCTCGATAGCGCCTATCGCAGCGCGCGACCGGCACGCCCGGCCAGATCGACGACATATTGCCACGCGACGCGCCCCGAGCGGCTGCCCCTGCGCGTGGCCCAGTTCACCGCCTCAGCGGGATCATAGGCAAGCGCGTGACGCTGTGCATAGCCGGCGACGATCGCTAGATACCCGTCCTGATCGAGCGCGTGGAAGCCGAGGCTGAGCCCGAACCGATCCGCCAGCGCCAGATGATCGTCGACCGCATCGCGCGGATTGATCGCGCTTTCCTGCTCGGCGATGTCGCGCGGCGCCAAGTGCCGGCGGTTCGCGGTCACAACCAGCCGGACGCTCGCCGGGCGAGGCTCCGACCCGCCCTCGAGCATCGATCGCAGCGTCCGCGCCTCGCCCGGTGCCTCGAACCCCAGATCGTCGACGAACACGACGAACGGACGTGCGACCCCTGCGAGTCGCACGAACAGATCGGGGAGCGTCCGCACGTCGAACACCTCGACGATCGCAAGACCCGCACCGGCGGGCAGCCCGGCATCCGCATCCGCCTGCACCGCCGCCACCGCGCTCTTGACGAGCGCCGACTTGCCCGTCCCGCGCGCCCCCCACAGCAGCACGTCATGCGCCGCATGCCCGCGCGCCAGTCGCCCGAGCGTCTCGAGCAGCGCGGACTTCTGCCGGTCGATCCCGACCAGCAGGTCGAGCGCCACCGGCGCAAAGCCGCGCGCGATGTCGAGCACGCCCTCACGCCAGACATAGGCCGGGTGCGCGCACAGATCGACCATCGGAGGAGGTGGCGGGGACAGCCGCTCGAGAGCAGCCGCGATACGGTCGAGGGGATCGGTCATCGCGCGGTAGTGACGACGCGCGCCGGATCACACAAGCGTCAGCGCAGTTCCGCCAGATGGGAGGCGATCACCCCGTCGCCAGGCGCGAGCCTTGCCGCCTTCTCGAGAAGCTGCCGCGCGCCGTCGCGTGCCGTCGGGCCCGCCTCGACGTCCGCTGCCAGCGCGACGCCATAGGCATCCACCACTGCCGCATTCATCGGCGCGAGCGCATAGGCGGCGCGTGCATAGCGCAGCGCGACCGCATCGCCCCCCCCGCCATCCTCGCCATCCTCGCCCTCGCGCGCCGCCACCGCGCCATAGGCACGCGACAGATCCGCCAGCAGCAGCGCATCGCGGTTGACGAGCTGGTGCCGAACGCCTTCGAGCGTCTCGATCGCCGCCGCCGCCTGCCCCGCCCCGAGCTGCAGGCGGCCAAGAATCCACCGCGCGGCAACGCTCTGCGGGTTCTGTGACAGATAGAGCGCCAGCGCGGTCGCGGCCGGCTCGGTCTGTCCGGCCCGCCCGAGTGCATCGACCAGCCGCAGCATCACCGGCTCGTCGAACCGCAGGTTTGCCGCCCGCGCATAGACCGGTGCCGCGTCGCGGTAGCGCCCCGCCACGCTCAGCGCGTCCCCCAGCGCGAGCAGCGCGGCGGGCGCCCCCGGACTCGCAGCGGCCAGTGTCCGCGCGCGGGCAATCGCACCGGCATGATCGCCCGCCTGCGCACGACCGCGTATCGCTGCGAGCATCAGGCTCGGCACGTCAGGAGTGCGCGCGACATCGGCCTCGAGCGTCCCGATCTGGTCGTCGATCCAGAACGGCTCGGACGCACCCGTCGCGGCGCGGCCGGCGCGGTCGAGATACGCCGCCACGGCCGCCGCATCGTCGGGGGTCTCGGCGACGGCGCCGAGCGCGCGCCCGAGCAGCGTCAGCGCATAGCTGTCCGCATCGCCGCGCGCACCGATCGGTCGCAGCATGTCGAGCGCCGCACGCGGATCGCCCGACCGGAGCAATGCCGCACCGAGCAGCCGGCGGACGCCGACGTTCAGCGGCTGCTGCCGTGCCAGGCCGCGCCACATCGCGCTCGCCTGTTCGAACTTGCCCTCGGCATAGTCGAGCGACCCGCTGAGCAGGATCGCACCGGGCAGGCCGTCGATCGCGCCGCCGGTCTTCTGCAGCAGCGACCGCGCGAGCTCGATCCGCCCGGCGCGCGCGGCGAGAACCGCCTGCAGGTACAGCGCCTGCGGACTTCCCGGCCGCGCCAGCTGGGCGCGCCGCGTCGCCGCGAGCATGTCGGCATAGCGCCCGGCATCGCCCAGCGTCGCCGCATATTCGATCAGCGCCGGGTGATAATAGGCATCGGTCGCCAACGCGCGCTCGAACCACGGCAATGCCGCGATCAGGCCGTACCGCAGCCGTACCACCTCGCCCTGCATCGTCAGCGCGGCGGGCTCGCGTGGCAGCAACGCCACCGCCTGCGCCGCGGCGGCGGCGGCACTCCCGACGTCCCCTGCATTGAGCGCCAGGCGGCCGAGCGCGGTCCAGCCCGCGCCGTCGCGGGGCTGTTCTTCGACCTGCCGCCGCAGGATCGCCCGCGCCGCCACGGTATCGCCCTGCGCCGCCATCGCCTGCGCGCGAACGCGTTGTGCATCAGCGGCGTAGCGTGGCCCCGCCTGGTCGGCCGCGTCGATCGCGCCGGCGGGATCCCCCTGGAGAAGCCGCGCCTGCGCCTGCAGATGATGGAGCCGGTCCGCCGCGACCCCGGTGTCGCGAGCGCGCACCAGTTCAGCCTCTGCCGCCAGACCGTCGCCAAGCTCGAGGTCGGCGCGTGCAAGCACGGCGTGCGCGATACCCATCGCGGGTGCCGCGCCGATCGCGGCCTGCGCATTGCGCCGCGCCGCGCTGTAATTGCCCGCGGCCAGCGTCGTTCGCGCATCGGCGAGCGCCGTTCGCGCATCCACTTTGGGGCTCCGCGTCGCGAGAACCGCAACGCCCGCGACGACCACGAGCGCGAGCAGCGCGATCGCCAGCAACCGCAGCCGCATCGGCGTGAAGACGCGCGTCCACCGGACCACGCGCTTCCGCCGGAGCAGGGGATACGGCGTATCAGCCATGCAGGTCGTAGCTTTTGAGCAGATCGTACAGCGTCGGCCGACTGATCCCCAGCATCCGCGCCGCGCCCGAGATGTTGCCCTCGGCACGCGCCAGCGCACGGCGGATCGCCTTGCGGTCGGCGACCTCGCGCGCCGCGCGCAGGTTCAGCGCATCCGCGTCGTCGGCGGTGCCGTCGAGATCGAGATCGGCTGCGGTGATCAGCTTGCCGTCCGCCATGATCACCGCGCGCTTGATCCGGTTTTCGAGCTCGCGGACGTTGCCGGGCCAGCCCCAGCCGTCGATCGCGGCGCGCGCATCGGCGGCGAGACCGGTCACCCCTGTGTTCATCGCCTTGGCATGTTTGAGGATGAAGTGACGCGCCAGCACGCCTGCATCGCCGCTGCGCTCGGCGAGCGTCGGAATCCGGACGACGATCTCGGCGAGCCGGTAATAGAGATCCTCGCGAAACCGCCCCGCCGCGACCATCGCGTCGACATTCTGATGCGTCGCGCAGACGATCCGCGTGTCGACCGCGATCGCCTTGCGCCCGCCGACGCGCTCGATCACCCGCTCCTGCAGGAAGCGCAGCAGCTTGACCTGCAACGCGAGCGGAACGTCACCGATCTCGTCGAGGAACAGCGTGCCGCCCGCGGCCTGTTCGATCTTCCCCTCGGTCGTCTTGATCGCGCCCGTGAACGCGCCCTTCTCGTGCCCGAACAGCTCGCTTTCGAGCAGCGTTTCGGGGATTGCGGCGCAGTTGATCGCGACGAACCGGCCCTGCGCGCGCGGCGATGCATCGTGCAGCCCGCGCGCGAGCAGTTCCTTGCCCGTCCCGCTCGCGCCGAGCAGCATCACCGAGACGTCGGCGGGGGCGACCCGCTCCAGCGTCCGCGTCACCGCCGCCATTTCGGGCGACGCCGCGATCAGGCCGCCAAAGCCCGCATTGGCGTTACGCGCCGCAAGCCGCCGGTTTTCCGCCTCGAGCGCATGGACGTGGAACGCACGTGCGACGATCAGTCCGAGCGCATCGATATCGATCGGCTTGGCATAGAAATCCCAGGCGCCGTCGGCGATCGCGGTCAGCGCGCTTTGCCGGGCACCGTGCCCCGATGCGACGATGACCTTGGTATCGGGTTTGAGTGCGAGGATTTCTCGCAGCGTCGCAAAGCCTTCGGTCACGCCGTCGGGATCGGGTGGCAGGCCGAGGTCGAGCGTGACGACCGCGGGCTCATGCGCGCGGACCGCGTCGATCGCCTGCGCCCGGTCGCTCGCGACGACGATCTCATAGCCGTCATAGACCCAGCGTAGCTGACGCTGCAGTCCGATATCGTCCTCGACGATCAGCAAGACCGGCCGCGCCCCGCCCGAAGAGCCGTCGCCGCTCATGCCGCTACCTCCATCACGTCCGCGATCGGGAGGCGGATGCGGAACCGCGTCCCCTCTCCCTCATGGCTGTTCACCTCCAGCGTTCCGCGCATCTCGCGCACGAGTTGCAGCGCCTCGCAAGCCCCGATCCCGAACCCCGTCGGCTTGGACGAGACGAACGGCTTGAACAGCTGGTCGCGGACGAACCCCGCGCTCATCCCGCATCCGTGATCGACGACGTCGACGACGACCGAGCGCCCGGCGGTCTCGACCGACAGCAGGACCGCGTCCCCCGCCGCACTCGCCTCGATCGCGTTCTGGACGAGATGCCCGAGCACCTGTTCGAGCCGCCCCGCCTGCGCGGTCGCGAACGTCGCCGCCGATACCCGCGTCGTGACGGGGTGCAGCAGCCGGTGCGTTGCCGCGACGCGTTCGATCAGCGCGCCGACCTCGATCGGCTGCACCGGTTCGTCGCGCGTGACATGATGCTGCGACAGACGCGCGAGCAGGATGTTCATGCGGTCCGCGGATTCCTTCAGCGTCGCGATCATGTCGATGCGGAATTCCGGGTTGTCGGCATGGCGTTCGGCGTTGCGCGCGACGAGGCTCAGCTGGCTGACGAGATTCTTGATGTCGTGGAGGATGAACGCGAAGCGGCGGTTGAACTCGTCGAAGCGCTGCGCATCGGCGAGTGCGCTGTGCGCGCGATCCTCCGCCAGATAGCTCGCGGCCTGGCGGCCCGCGACGCGCAACAGGTCGAAATCCTCCCAGTCGAGCGAGCGGTCGACGGGCGGCCGCGCGAGTACGATCGCGCCGACCATCGCGCCGCCGTGGACCAGCGGGACGATCGCCCACGCCTCGCGACACGCGAGCAGCCAGCCGGGGATACGCGACCGCGTCTCGTCGGGGGCGCTGCCGTTGCGGACCGAATCGAGTTCGACGATGTGCGCGCGTTCGTGCAGGTGCAGCGCGACTACGGCGTCGGGATCGGCGTCATGCCCCCCATGCGGCCAGTTCCAGCCGGTCGCCGTGCGCAGCGCGCCGTCGCGATCGCCATCGGCTACCAGCAACAGCCCCGCAGGCGATGCGGTGATGTCCGCGACCGCCTTGATGACGCGGCATTCCAGCGTCTCGGCGGTCCGGCCCGGCGATCCGAGTGTGTCGGTAAAACGCTGCCACTCGGCGCGGTAATCATAGCGATGCCGGAACAGGTGTTTGGCGACCGTCACCTGCGTCCACGCGCGCAGCCACGGCGTCGCCAGCAGCGTCAGCAGCGCGGCGGTCGATCCGCAGATGATCGCGGTCTGGACGAGGCGCGCATAGGGCCCGGCATAGCTGTCCGCGACCTGCGTCGCGACCAGCGTCATCCCGCCATAGAGGATCAGCGCGATCGCGCCGAGCGAGCGGGTCGCGATCGGCCGCGACAGCGCCAGCGGTGCATCGCCGCTGCGATTGACCGCAACGAGCAGCGCCAACGCCACACCGATCATCACCAGGCCCCGTGTCAGCATCACGGCACCGGCCTGTGTCGTCCCTATCAAACTCACCCCGAACGTCACGAGATCGACCGTCCACAGCACCCCCAACGCGAGCAGGACGAGGCGTATCCGCCCCGCGCCCGCAGCGGCGGCGGCATGCGCCTGATAGAGGTGGTTGACGAGGACGAGCGCGCTGACCGCGACCATCATCCCGAAGACCAGCCGCGCGCTGTCGAGCGCGGCGAGCGCGCTCTCGGGCATCGGCACCAGCGCGACGACGGCCATCCCCGCGGCGATCACGGCGGTTGCGATTACAGCGACATACACCGCGCTCAGCGCGAGCGTGGCGGCCCGGTCGCGTCGCGCCAGCGCGAACATGAAGCCCAGCCAGGCGATGTTGCGCGCGCTCTCGGCGATCCGCGTGCTGACGTCGCCCGCGCCGATCCCGGACACCGCGAGCGCGCATAACGCGCTCAACCCCAGCGCCGCGACGAACGCCCCGCGCGGCCAGGTCCCCGCCGGACGCCGCGCCTGCATGACCGTCAACAACCCGAACAACAGCCCCGCAAACGCGTGGCTCCACAATATCCCCGCCGCCATCATCACCGCGCCCCGCCCGGCCAAATCACCACCCGAAGCGTCTGCAACAGGATCAGCATGTCGAGAAACGGCGAGTAGTTCTTGGCGTAGTAGAGGTCATATTCGAGCTTGTGCCGGGCATCCTCGATCGACGCGCCATAGGGATAGTTGATCTGCGCCCAGCCGGTGATGCCCGGCTTCACCATGTGCCGCTCGGCATAATAGGGTAGCTGCTCCTCGAGCTGGTCGACGAACTGCGGCCGTTCGGGTCTTGGGCCGACGAAACTCATCTCTCCGCGCAGCACGGTCCATGTCTGCGGCAGCTCGTCGATCCGCACCTTGCGGATCAGCCGGCCGATGCGCGTGATCCGCGGATCCTGCTCCGCCGCCCATACCGCTTCGCCCGCGACCTCCGCATCCTGCCGCATCGATCGAAGCTTGAGGATATCGAAATCCTGATTGTACAGCCCGACCCGCCGCTGCCTGTAGAAGGCTGGCCCGCGCGACTCCGCCTTGATCGCCAGCGCCGTCAGCAGGATCACCGGGAGCGTGATCGTGAGCAGGATCAGGCTGGCGACGATATCGAACGCCCGCTTGAACACGCTCGACAACATCCGGCCGCTCGCAAACCCGTCGGAGAAGATCAGCCAGGACGGGTTGACGCTGTTGAGATCGATCCGCCCGGTCTCGCGCTCGAGAAAGCTCGAAATCTCGCTGACCTGGACGCCGGTCGTCCGGACGCGCAGCAGGTCCTTCAGCGGCAGCGCGTTACGCCGTTCCTCGAGCGCGAGCACGACTTCGCTCGCATTGTGATCGACGATGTGCGCCGAAAGATTGGGAATGTCCTCGCGGGGAATCGCGCCGTCGATCACCGCGCCGGGCTCTCCCATCGCGACGAACCCGGCCACGACGAAGTTGATGCCCGGCTGTTCGGAAAGTACCCGTATCCGCGCCGCCCGCTTACCCGCGCCCAGCACGATGATACGCCGCTTGAACGTATCGCCGCCAAAGGCCCGCCCGAGTACGGCCCGTACCGTCACCAGCAGCACCGCTGCGATCACCGTCGCGTACAGGAGGTTCGACCGCCAGAACGTCAATGCCGGTACCAGGAAGAAGATGAGCGACAGGAAGATGACGCCCAGCGAGAACGCGACGGCAAGGCGTGCCGCGGCAAACCGCAACGACAGGAACGACGCCACACCATAGGCGCCCACCGCTATCAGCGCGATCTGCAGCGAGGCGGCGAACGTCACCAGTTGCGCAACGCGCGTCGATATCGGCTCGACCTCCATCCCGATCTGCCGGGCGCGAACGACCCAGCCGATCTCGGCGGCGCAGATCAGGAGAATCGCGTCGACGAAGCCAAGCAGCAGGACTGCATAGGGGACGTAATGTTTGAAGAGCCTGACCATGGCTTGGCGCATCCCGACAGGGTGTCTGTAAACGCAACCGACACGTGGGCGTTCGTTTGACAGAATTTCACCAACAAACTCTGAATATGATCCGAAGCTGGCGGGCTTGACGATTGGCAGGGCCGGAATGGCCGTTATAGGTCATGGCCGATGGAGGATGCATGACGGTTCGAACGATTATTCCGGTGATTCTGTCAGGCGGCTCCGGAACACGGCTGTGGCCGATGTCGCGACCCGAGATGCCCAAGCAGATGCTTGCGCTTACCGCCGAAGAAAGCATGCTGCAACTGACCGCGGGCCGCGCCCGGGGCGAACGCTTCGCCGCGCCGATCGTCGTGGCGAATGCCGCGCATGCCGATCTGGTCGAGGAGCAGCTGAAGACCGCAGGTGCCGAGGCGCAGGCGCTGATCCTCGAACCAACGGGGCGCAACACCGCGCCGGCGATCGCGCTGGCGGCGATCGCCGCGGGCGAGACGGGTGCCGGCAGCGGCGATGCGATGCTCGTCATGCCGTCCGATCACGTCATTGCCGACCTGCCCGCCTTCCACGCCGCGATCGCCGCGGCGCTGCCGATGGTCGCGCAGGGCTGGCTGGTGACGTTCGGCATCGCGCCCGACGCACCCGAGATCGGCTATGGCTGGATCCAGGTCGGCGAGGAACTGGCCGCGGGCGTCCACCGCGTCGCGCGGTTCGTCGAAAAGCCGCCGCTCGACAAGGCGCAGGCGATGCTCGCCTCGGGCGATCATGCCTGGAATGGCGGCATCTTCCTGTTCCGTGCCGACGCCTATCTCGCCGCGCTCGCGCAGCATGATCCCGGCATCCTGGTCGCGACGACCGATGCGATGAGGCTCGCCCGTCGCGAAGGCACGCGGATCTATCCGGATGCCGAGGCCTTCGCCGCGTCTCCCGATGACTCGATCGACTATGCCGTGATGGAAAAGGCGGACCGCGTCGCGGTGGTGCCGGTGGCGATGGGCTGGAACGACGTCGGCAGCTGGGACGCGTTGCATGCGATCAGCGAGCGTGACGCGGACGGCAATGCGCATCGCGGCGATGGCGACGGCAGCGTGCTGGCGATCGATACGAAGAACTGTCTGGTGCGCAGCGACGGCGTCAAGGTCGCGCTCGTCGGGGTCGAGGACCTGATCGTCGTGGCGAGCGGCAACGACGTGCTGATCATGCCGCGCGGTCGCAGCCAGGAAGTGAAGAAGCTGATCGCGGCGATGAAGAACCGCTGAGGCTTTTTCGTCAATACTCGAAACGGACAAAGGGCCGGGGAGCGATCCCCGGCCCTTTTGCTTTGGGTCGTCTTGGTCGCAACGGAGGACCGGCAAAGCCGGCCCTTTTCGTCGGACGGGACTGGGGGCTTTCGCCGCCCAGCCCGCCGGCCGTTCTGATCTTGTGTCCGGGGCAGGTTGTCCTGCCCCGGTCCAAGATCAGAAGTCCATGCCGCCCATGCCGCCCATGCCGCCGCCGCCGCCCATGGGCATGGCGGGCTTGTCTTCGGCCATTTCGCTCACGGCCGCTTCGGTCGTGATCAGCAGGCCTGCGACCGATGCTGCATTCTGCAGCGCGGTACGGACGACCTTGGTCGGATCGATCACGCCGGCTTCCACCAGGTTCTCGTAGGTGTCGGTCGCGGCGTTGAAGCCGATGTTCGAGTCGTTGCCGTCGAGCAGCTTGCCCGAAACCACCGCACCGTCATGACCCGCGTTCTGCGCGATCTGGCGAACCAGAGCCGTCAGCGACTTGCGGACGATGTCGATACCGCGCGTCTGGTCTTCGTTCGCACCGGTCAGGCCGTCGAGGACCTTGGTCGCGTACAGCAGAGCCGTACCACCACCGGGGACGATGCCCTCTTCGACGGCTGCGCGGGTTGCGTGCAGTGCGTCGTCGACGCGATCCTTGCGCTCCTTGACTTCGACTTCCGACGAACCGCCGACCTTGATCACCGCAACGCCACCGGCGAGCTTGGCGAGACGCTCCTGGAGCTTCTCCTTGTCATAGTCGCTGGTCGTGTTCTCGATCTGCTGACGGATCGCTTCGGTGCGGCCCTTGATCGAGTCATGATCGCCGGCACCGTCGACGATGACGGTGTTGTCCTTGTCGATCGTGACGCGCTTGGCGGTGCCGAGCATGCCGAGCGTGACGGTCTCGAGCTTGATGCCGAGGTCTTCCGAGATCATCTCGCCCTTGGTCAGGATCGCGATATCCTCGAGCATCGCCTTGCGACGATCGCCGAAGCCCGGTGCCTTGACCGCTGCGACCTTGAGGCCGCCGCGCAGCTTGTTGACGACGAGCGTGGCGAGCGCCTCACCCTCGATGTCCTCGGCGATGATCAGGAGCGGACGACCCGACTGAACGACGGCTTCCAAAATCGGGAGCATCGCCTGCAGGTTCGACAGCTTCTTCTCGTGGATCAGGATGTAGGGATCCTGAAGCTCGACGGTCATCTTTTCGGGGTTGGTGATGAAGTAGGGCGAGAGATAGCCGCGGTCGAACTGCATGCCTTCGACGACGTCGAGCTCGAATTCGAGACCCTTGGCTTCCTCGACGGTGATCACGCCTTCCTTGCCGACCTTCTCCATGGCTTCGGCGATCTTCTCGCCGACTTCACGGTCGCCATTGGCCGAGATGATGCCGACCTGCGCCACTTCCTTCGAACCCGAAACCGGCTTCGAACGCGCCTTGACGTCCTCGACGACCTTGACGACGGCGAGATCGATGCCGCGCTTGAGGTCCATCGGGTTCATGCCCGCTGCGACCGACTTCATGCCCTCGCGGACGATGGCCTGCGCCAGAACCGTCGCGGTGGTCGTGCCGTCACCGGCGATGTCGTTGGTCTTCGAGGCCACTTCGCGCAGCATCTGCGCGCCCATGTTCTCGAACTTGTCCTTGAGCTCGATCTCCTTGGCGACGGTAACGCCGTCCTTGGTGATGCGCGGTGCGCCGAAGCTCTTGTCGATGACGACGTTGCGGCCCTTGGGGCCCAAGGTCACCTTGACTGCGTCGGCGAGGATGTCGACGCCGCGGAGGATGCGCTCACGCGCGTCACGACCGAATTTTACGTCCTTGGAAGCCATGTCAGCTGCCCTTTCAGAATTTTTGCGTTACCCCAGCGGACGCTGGGGTCTTGCAGTAATTGGGAGACCCCAGCTTGCGCCGGGGCGACGGGAAGGTGGTTAGCCGACGATCCCGAGGATGTCCGATTCCTTCATGATGAGGAGGTCCTCACCGTTCACCTTGACCTCGGTGCCCGACCACTTGCCGAACAGGATCTTGTCGCCGGCCTTGACGTCGAGCGGCGTGATCGTGCCGTTCTCGGCGCGGGTGCCGGTGCCGATGGCGACGACTTCGCCTTCCTGCGGCTTTTCCTTGGCGGTGTCGGGGATGATGATGCCGCCAGCCGTCTTCTCTTCGGCTTCGAGGCGCTTCACCAGCACGCGGTCGTGCAACGGACGAAAGTTCATGGGATCCATGTCCTTTAGGTTTGTGACAGATTTCTGGCACTCGACGATATCGAGTGCCAACAGCCGTCATATGTGCCGCGTCCCCGGCATCGTCAACGGGCGTCCAATCGAAAATCGCGTCAATCGGTACAATCCGCGGGTCAGGCCGAGACGAGCCCCAGCCGATCACGCCCCGACCAGCGCCACAGCAGCATCACCGATACCACCGCGAGCCCTGCGAACAGCCCCCACCACACCCCCTCGCCCGAAAGCGGCGTGCGGAAGCCGAGCAGGATCGCGGTGCCGAAGCCGATCACCCAATAGCCGAACAGCGCGATCAGCATCGGCGTCCGGGTATCCTGCAGCCCGCGCAGCACGCCCGCCGCGACCGCCTGCGCGCCGTCGACGAGCTGGAACACCGCGGCCACGCCGAGGAAGCGCAGCGCGAGCGCGACGACGACCGCGTTCTGCGGCAGGTCGGGATCGACATAGACGCCGATCATCAGCCGCGGGACCGCCCAGATCAGCAGCGCGCTGGCCGCCATGAAGCCGATCCCGACGACCAGCGCGACATTGCCCGCGCGGCCGATCCAGACGCGGTCCTGTGCGCCGTACGCCATGCCGACACGGATCGTCGCCGCCTGCGCGACGCCGAACGGCACCTGGAACGCGACCGCGGCGATATTGAGCGCGATCGCGTGCGCCGCGACCTCGGCGACGCCGATCAGCCCCATCAGCAGCGCCGCGCCGCCGAACAGCGCGCCTTCGAAGATCCAGGTCAGCATGATCGGCGTGCCGAGCCGGACGATCTCGTGAAAGCGCGACCATTCGGTCCGCCACCAGCGGCCGAACAGGTGGAAGCGCCGCAGCCGCCGGTCGGTCGTCAGGATCACGCCATACGCGATCATCATCACGCCGAGGCTGGCGACGCTGGCGAGCGCCGAGCCCTCGAGCCCGAGCGCGGGGAAGCCGAGATTGCCGAACACCAGCAGCCAGTTGCCCGCGATCCCGACGAGCAGCGACAGCCCGGTGACGAGAAACGCCCAGCCCGGCCGGCCAAGCGCCGCCGCCGCGGTGCGCATGACGCCCGCGAGCACGCCGGGCAGCAGCGCAAAGGCGATGATCGTCATGAACCGGCCGGCGCGGCGCGCGACCTCCGGGTCCTGCCCGGCGAGCCGCATCAGCGTTTCGCCCTGCGTGAGGACTAGGATGACGGGGAGCGAACCGAGGATCCCGAGCCACAGCGCCATCCGCACGCTGCGCCGGACCTCGCGCACGGCATGCGCGCGGCGGCCGAGTTCGGCGGCGATCAGCGGCGCCGCCGCGCTGGTCAGCCCGATCAGCGCGAACATCAGCAGGTTGAAGACGAACACGCCGAGCGTCGCGGCGGCAAGATCGACCGTGCCGAGCCGCGCGACGAAGATCACGTCGACCGCGGACACCGCCATCTGGATCAGGTTCGCCCCGACCAGCGGGCTGGCCAGCCGGAGCAGCGCGTAGAATTCGGCGCGGGCGTCGGCCGGCGCCGGACCGGTGGCGATGGGAACGGGTTCGATCACCCGCTCGCCCCTAGCCGGATTTGTGCAGGGAGGCACCCGCGATATGCCCTGCGCGCGACGCCGGGTGGACGACCCGTGGTGCTTGGTCAGGAGCCGCGGGGCCGGCGTCGTCCTGCTGGGTTCTGGATCCTGACTTTCGTCAGGATGACGGGGGGGTGGGATATTGCGGTGACGGTGCGCAGGCGGGGCGGCGGCGGGCCGTGAAGGTAATGTCGACGGGTGCGAGCGGTGTGCGGGGGGCGCTGAGGAGCTACGCCGCCCCCTCCCCCGTCATCCTGACGAAAGTCAGGATCCAGGGTTACACAGCGCTGCCCTGCTTGGCTCTGGGTCCTGACTTTCGTCAGGATGACGGTGGGGGGTGCCGCTTCCGGACGGCCGCGGTGGATCAGGTTCAGGACCCGCGGATCGGCTGGGCCCGGAATTGGATAAGCGTATTGCTCCCGCATGACACACACGGCTATCGTCGCGGCAAAACCGGCATCGCCGGCATCGGATCAACCGGCATGGCCGGTACGAGGAGACGCAGGTGAAGCTGGTACGCGGCGCATGGAAGCTGTTGGTCGGGATCAAGGACGCACTCGTCCTGATCGCGATGCTGCTGTTCTTCGGTCTGGTCTTCGCGGCGCTCAACGCGCGGCCGGGGACCAAGGCGATCAAGGACGGCGCGCTGGTGCTCGACCTCGATGGCTCGATCGTCGAGCAGCCCGCGGAACCCGCCGCGTTCGCGTCGCTGTCGGGACAGAACACGCCCAAGCAGTTCCGCCTGCGCGACGTCGTCCGCGCGCTCGATACCGCGCGGACCGACAGCCGGGTCAAGGCGGTCGTGCTCGACCTCGACGGGTTCACCGGCGCGTATCCCGCCGCGCTGGGCGAGATCGGCGATGCGCTCGCGCGCGTCCGCGCCGCCAAGAAGCCCGTGCTCGCCTATGCCACCGCCTATACCGATGGCGGATACCGGCTGGCGGCGAATGCCAGCGAGATCTGGGTCAACCCGCTCGGCGGGACGCTCTTCATGGGGCCGGGCGGCAACCAGATCTTCTACAAGGGGCTGATCGACAAGCTCGGCGTCAACACGCACGTCTACCGCGTCGGGCGCTACAAGTCGTTCGTCGAGCCCTATACGCGCACCAGCCAGAGCGACGACGCGCGCGCCGCGAGCCAGGCGCTGTACGGCACGCTGTTCGACCAGTGGCGCGAGGCGGTCGCCAAGTCGCGGCCCAAGGCGCAGATCGCGCAATTCGTCGCGCGTCCTGACGCCGCGGTGCTGGCAACCAACGGCGATATCGCGACCGCCAACCTGCGCGCGGGGATCGTCGACAAGCTCGGCGACCGGACCGCGTTCGGCAAACGCGTGGCCGAGATCGCCGGCGTCGAGACCGGCAAGCCGGTCGGCGCCTATGCGAAGATCACGTACGACGCCTGGGTCCGCGCGAACCCGCTGCCGACGGGGGGCGATGCGATCGGCGTGCTGACCGTCGCAGGCAACATCGTCGACGGCGAGGGCGGCGCGGGCACCGCCGCGGGCAAGACGATCGAGAAGGCGATGCTCGACGGGCTGGCCAAGAAGAACCTCAAGGCGCTGGTCGTACGCGTCGATTCGCCGGGCGGCTCGGTGCTGGCGTCAGAGCAGATCAGGCTCGCGATCCTCGAGGCGAAGAAAAAGGGCCTGCCGGTCGTCGTCTCGATGGGCGGAATGGCGGCATCGGGTGGCTATTGGGTGTCGACCCCCGCGGACGCGATCTTCGCCGAGCCGGGCACGATCACCGGGTCGATCGGCATCTTCGGGATCATCCCGACGTTCGAGAATGCGCTCGCCAAGATCGGCATCACCACCGACGGCGTGAAGACGACGCCGCTGTCGGGGCAGCCCGATATCGTCGGCGGCACCACGCCGATGTTCGACACGCTGATCCAGGCGGGGATCGAGAATGGCTATCGCCAGTTCATCGCGCGCGTCGCGGCATCGCGCCATCTCAGCCCGGCGCGCGTCGATGCGATCGCGCAGGGCCGGGTCTGGGATGGCGGCACCGCACGCCAGATTGGTCTGGTCGACCGGTTCGGCACGCTGAAGGACGCGATCGACGAGGCGGCGAAGCGCGCCAGGCTCGACCCGGCCAAGGTGCATGCCGAATATCTCGAAAAGCCGCCGGGCTTCCTCGCGCGGCTCGCCAGCGACTTCGATGCCGGCGATGACGACACGACCACCGGCAGCGACGCGTTTGGCCGGATCGCGATCGAGCGTCGCCAGATGGTCGCGCGTGCGCTGGGCGACATGAAGCGGCTGGCGAGCGCGGGGTCGATCCAGGCGACCTGCCTCGAATGCGGCGGGATCGGCCCGAGCGCGGGCGATGTAAGCGACGCGCGGCTGCTCGACCTGCTGCTCGCGCGGATCGGGTTCTGACGCGTCGCTTACGGGTCGGCGCGCTCCGCATAGGCGGGTAGCGCGAGGTGATAGCGGATCGCGAGCGCGCGCAATGTGAACCCTGCGCTCGCCGCGATCACCGCGGACCAGCCGACGGGGAGCCCCAGCAGGACGAGGATGACATAGGTCGCTGACGCCAGCGCGGCGGCGGTGACGTAGAGTTCGGGGCGCATCAGGATCGACGGCTCGCCCGCCAGCACGTCGCGGATGATCCCGCCGACACAGGCGGACATGACCCCCATCAGCGCCGCGGGCACCGGTGGAACGCCGTAGCCCAGCGCCTTGGCGGCGCCAAAGACCGCATAGGCGGCGAGCCCGACCGCGTCGAACCAGCCCAGCGCCTCGTCGCGCCACCACCGCGCCGGCGTCGTCCAGATCAGCGTCGCGACGAACAGGCACATGGTCGCTGCCCGCGCGTCGTGGATCCAGAACACCGGCGCGTCGATCAGCAGATCGCGGACGGTCCCGCCGCCGACGCCAGTGATCAGCCCGAAGAAGATCAGCGTGACGAAGGTCTGCCCGCGCTTGGCCGCGGCGAGTGCGCCCGACGCGGCGAACACGGCGAGCCCGGCCAGATCGAGCCAGCGCGCGGCGGCGGGGAGGATTTCGGGCGGGAGGATGGCGACGGGCAGCATGGCCAGCGGCGTACCCGCTCCCGCGTCGCGCACAAGCCGGGATCGCGACTGGATGCCGATGAGACCTGCGCGTTTTTTGGTTCGCCCCGGCGTGTCGTGTGGAAAACTGCCTGTGGATAGCGGGGATAAGTTGGCACGCGGCCCGTACTGCGCTGGATGAACGCGACGTTGTTTTGAGTTCATGCAACCGCCGGTAAAGTCCGACCGTTACGCAAACAGATCATTCAAATGGGAGTAAAAACGATGCGTAAGTTGATCATGGCACTGAGCGCGACCGCCCTTGTCCTGCCGACGATGGCAGTGCCGATTTCGGCGGCGGATGCACAGCGCGGCAAGCGTGAGTGGCGCGGGCGCGATGGCCGCGTCTATTGCAAGAAGAACAACGGTACCACGGGTACGATCATCGGCGGCGTCGGTGGCGCCCTGCTCGGCCGGACGATCGATACACGTGGCGACCGTACGCTCGGCACGCTGGGTGGTGCCGCCGCAGGTGCGCTCGCCGGTCGTGCGATCGACAAGGGCAGCAGCAACAACAACCGTCGTTGCCGCTAATTAAAATCGCGCGCCGCCATTTGGCGAGTTGCGCGTTGAGGAGGGGCGTCGCGGGAAACCGCCGCGCCCCTTTTTCATGTCCTGGAAGGAAGAACGATGACCACACGCAGCGGTTCGGCCAAATATGACGGCCTCGGTAAGAGCGGCAAGGGCCATGTCTCGACTCAGTCGGGCGTGCTCTCGGACAGTCCCTATGGCTTCAACACGCGGTTCGAGAACGAGCCCGGTACCAACCCGGAGGAGCTGATCGCCGCCGCGCACGCTAGCTGCTTCACGATGGCGCTGAGCTTCGCGCTCGCGGGCAAGGGCTATGAGGCGGGCACGCTCGAGACCAGCGCGAAGGTGACGCTCGACAAGGACGGCGACGGGTTCAAGATTACCAAGTCGGCGCTGACGCTGAACGCCAAGGTCGAGGGTATCTCGCCCGAGGAATTCGAGGCGATCGCCGCGGATGCCAAGGCAAACTGCCCGGTGTCGAAGGTCCTGAACGCCGAGATCACGCTCGAGCACACGCTCGCCTGATCGGACGACGTGTCCCTGACGGCCGGCTGAACGAATGGTAGTTTGCGGTTCACGCAACTCCGGACGGCAGCCGGCCGTTCATCGCGCAAGACAGTCAGGAGACACATGATGCGTATCGCGCTTCTTTCGGCAGCACTCGCGGCGACTGCATTCGGCGCGCTTCCCGCCACCGCACAGTCCACGGTTCGCGGCGCCAATCAGGAGTATAACGACCAGGTCCGCGATGCGCGTCGCGACTATCGCCGCGACGTACGCGGCGCCGATTCGCGCGGTGACGTGCGCGATGCACGTCGTGAGTATCGCGACGAGGTGCGCGACCCGCGCCAGGATCGCCGCGGTGACATTCGCGACATCCGCCAGGATCGCCGCAACGACGGGCGCAACTGGCAAAACTATCGCGGCTATGACCATAACCGCTTCGAGCGCGGCCAGCGCGGCTATTTCGCCGACCGCTATTACCGTGATGGCCGTTATTATCAGGAGCGTCGGCTCGGACGTAACGACCGCATCTATCGCGGCGGCAACGGCCGCTATTACTGCCGCCGCAACGATGGCACGACCGGGCTGATCATCGGCGGGCTCGCTGGTGGCGCGCTCGGCAACGTGATCGCAGGCGGCGGGTCGCAGCTGCTCGGCACGCTGATCGGTGCGGGCGGCGGCGCCGTGCTCGGCCAGTCGATCGATCGCGGCAACGTGCGCTGCCGCTGATCCGCGCGATACACGACGTGATGGGGCCCGGTGGCGACACCGGGCCCTTTTTCATGGAATCAGATGATGCCGCCGCCGAGCATCAGCCGCAGCGCGAAGATGATGATCAGCACGATATTCAGGTTGCGCCCGGCATTGCCCGACGAGAGCGCACCGACCGACGCGCCGACGATACCGATCGGAATGACGAGCCAGTTCATCCATCCGAGCAGCGGGATGAACGCGACGAGGCCCAGTGCGAGGGTGACGAGGCCGATGAGGATCGAGACGATATTGAGCATGCTCCGAACATGGCGAGTCGCGCCGCCCGCGACAAGACAAGCGCGGCGAACCCCTCTCTCCTGCTCTCCCGACCAAAAACGCTTTCTTCACGCCCGCCGGTGCATAAGGTCCGCGTGATGATACGCTCCCTCCCCTTCGTGGCGACGATCCTCCCGCTCGCACTGATCGCGTGCGACAAGCCCGCGGTCGATCAGCAGGACCTTGCCAGTCTCGATGCCGAGCTGACCAACGGCAATGCGGACGACCCGGCACTCCGCGCCGCGCTTGCCGATCAGATCATGGTCGACCCGGCACTGGCGCAGTCCTCGAACGACGACGTGATCCGCCCGCCGACCCGCCCCGCAACGAGCGCGATCCCGCCCGACATGACCATCCGCCGCGGTGATCCGGTCGATCCGCGGACGCTGAAGCGTGCGCCTGCCCCCTCGACCGACTGTCCCGACTGCAAGGCCGCAGACGGCGCGCTGACGCTCGGCGCGCTCGCCGAACGGCAACGGACGCCGAACGCCGCGGCCTGCGCGCGCGCCATCGGCTATGGCGCGGGCTGGGCGAACCGGCTGCCGGCCGATCTTCCGCTCTATCCCGATGCGCGGCTGTCCGAGGCGGCGGGTGCGGACCAGCAGGGCTGCCGCCTGCGCGTCGTCAGCTTTTCGAGCGGCGCGGCGACCCAGCGGCTGCTCGATTATTACTACACCAAGGCCAGCACCGCGGGCTATTCCGCGGGGCACAGCACCGATGGACGCCAGCACGTGCTGGGCGGCGTTCGCGGCGAGGATGCGTATGTGGTGTACGTGACCCCGCGCGCAGACGGCGGGAGCGACGTCGACCTGGTATCGAACGCGGGACGCTGACGGGCCGAAGCCGGAGCGCGCGCAGGATCGACCGGGCAGCCACGCTGACACGTCGTCAGGCCGTGCCGCGCGCGCCCCGCCAACGCTGCTTTCCGTTTTGTGCGATTCGCGCTAGGGCGCGGGCATGTCTCCCCTTCTTTACGTCATGGTCGGTGGTGCGGTCGGATCCGGCGCGCGCTATCTGACGGGTCGCGCGATGACCGGGCTGCTCGGCGCGGGCTATCCGTTCGGCACGCTGGCGGTGAACCTCGTCGGCGGTCTGCTGATGGGCGTGCTCGTCGGTGTGCTCGCGCGCAATGCGGCGCCCGAGGGCTGGCGGCTGCTGATCGGCGTCGGCGTGCTCGGCGGGTTCACGACCTTTTCCTCCTTCTCGCTCGACGTCGTCACGATGGCCGAGCGTGGCGCGCCGGGCCTCGCGCTCGGCTATATCCTGGTGTCGGTGATCGGTTCGATCGCCGCGTTGTTCGCGGGTCTCTCCGCAGTAAGGGCCGTCGCATGACCGCGGGCAAAAACGATAGCGATACGAATTTCCGCGAATACAATGTCGGGTTCGACGATGACGGCATCCGGCTCGACCGGTGGTTCAAGCGGCATCTGCCCGAGACGAGCTTCACGACGGTGGCGATGTGGGCACGCACCGGGCAGCTGCGCGTCGATGGCGCGCGCGCGACGCCGGGCGACCGGATCGCGGCGGGGCAGATGCTCCGCGTGCCCCCGCCCGAGGCCGACAAGGCTGCGGCCGATGTGGACAAACCCCGGCGCGTCCGCGAACGCGTCATCCTGTCGGACGAAGAGACCGAGCTCGCGCAGAGCATGGTGATCCACAAGGATTTCCAGGCGTTCGTGCTCAACAAGCCGCCGGGGCTCGCGACTCAGGGCGGCACCAAGACAACGCAGCATGTCGACGGGCTGCTCGACGGGCTCCAGTACGATAACGAGGGCCGGCCCAAGCTGGTCCACCGGCTCGACAAGGATACGTCGGGCGCGCTGCTCGTCGCGCGGACGTCACGCGCGGCGGCGTTCTTCGCCAAGGCGTTTTCAGGGCGGACCGCGCGGAAGGTGTATTGGGCGCTGGTGGTCGACGTGCCGTCGATCGAGGACGGCATGATCGAGCTGCCGATCGGCAAGCAGCCCGGCACGGGCGGCGAGAAGATGCACGTCGACGAGGCCGAGGGCGCGCCTGCGCGGACGCGCTACCGCGTGATCGAGCGTGCGGGCAACCGTGCGGCGTGGGTCGAGCTGCAGCCGTTCACGGGGCGCACGCACCAGCTGCGCGTGCACATGGCGGCGATCGGGCATCCGATCGTCGGCGACGGGAAATATGGCGGCGCGGCGGCGTTCCTGACCGGCGGGATCTCGCGCAAGATGCATCTGCATGCGCGACGCATCAGGGTGGATCATCCCGATGGCGGGTCGATCGACGTGACCGCCGACCTGCCGACGCATTTCGCGGAAAGCCTGAAACAGCTGGGCTTCGACGAGAAGCTCGGCGACGCGCTCGTGCTCGATGAGAAGACGCCGCCGTCGCGCGAGGAGATCAAGTCGCGCGCGCGGGCGCATGCGAAGTCGGTGCGCAAGGAACGGCGTGGCGAGCGGCGCGGCCGCGGTGTTGTGGAGGACGTCAAGGCACCAGGTGGGAAGCCCGCGGGGCCGAAGACGGGTGGCACGCGGACGGGTGCGGGCTCGAAGTTCGGCGCGCCGCGGAGCGGGCCGCGGGTCGAAGGCGCCAAGCCTGGCGGGCGGGGTCGTCCGGGGGGGAAGCCGAGTGGGCCTCGTACGGGACCTGGTTCGCGGTGATCTAGCGAGGAAACTTGCCCCGCTCCACTCACACCACCCCGGCGGAGGCCGGGGTCCAGTTGGAGAGGTGGGCGTAATCGAGGGCAGTCCTTCGTCACCAATGTCCCCCACCTGGGCCCCGGCCTTCGCCGGGGTGGTGTGGGTTGGGGATGCCACATTCTACTTGTTCCCCCGCGGAGGCGGGGGTCCAGGGGCCGCGATCGTCGGCTCTGCTGGATTCCTGGGCCCCCGCCTTCGCGGGGGAACACGATGAGGCGCGGGTTGGCTTACCGCATCCACCCGCGCAGCAGCCGCCGCACGCCTTCGGTCACCGTCCCGAACACCATATGCGACGTGACACTGTACAGATGCGTCGACGGCGCGGTCTTCCAGGGGGCCTCACCCAGACCCACCGCAGGCACTGCCGCCTCGTCGAGCAGCGCGGTGTTCGCCAGCGCGAACGCGGTGCCGTACCCCGCCGTCACCGTCGGGCGGTATTCGGCCGCGACCGCGTAGACGACCCCCAGCCCTGCCCCGAGCGCGTAATGCACCGCCTGCCCGGCGAGCGGCTTGCGATCGTCGGGGACATCGTGACCCACCACCGCTTGCGACAGCTTGTCCGCCGCCTTTTCGGTCGCGGGTTCCGCGTCGCTGTCCGACGACGACAGCGCGGCGACCCCCGCCTGGAAACGATCCATCACGAACGACGCGGCAAGCCCCGCGACCAGCCCTGCCGCAGCGGCGGCCCAGATGTTCGGGGCAGTGTCGGTCGGTGCGTGCGCCATCGTGGATCTCCTGAAGTCTGCGACACGAACCGTCGAGGACGAGCCGCGTTCCGGTTTGGCGTTCCCTCGTCCGCCCAGCTGATCTACGAGGCAGGAATGCGTTGGAAACTCTCATGATCCGCTTTGCCGTGTTCGATTGCGACGGCACGCTCGTCGACAGCCAAGCGAATATCTGCGTCGCGTGCGAGCGTGCGTTCGAGAAGGCCGGGCTCGTCCCGCCGCCGCGTGGCGAGATCCGCCGGATCGTCGGGCTCAGCCTCGTCGAGGCGATGCAGGTGCTGCTGCCTCAGGCCGACGACGCGCTGCACCGGTCGCTCGCCGCCGACTACAAGGCCGCATTCCATGCGATGCGCGCGAGCGGCGAATTGGCCGACGAGCCGCTGTTCGACGGCATCGCCGAGGTCCTGACGACACTCGCCGACGATGGCTGGATGCTCGGCGTCGCGACGGGCAAGTCGGACCGCGGGCTCGCGCATATCCTTGCCGCGCACGGGATCACCGACCGGTTCGTGACGTTGCAGACCGCCGATCGTCACCCGTCGAAACCCGATCCGGCGATGCTGTTCGCGGCGATCGCCGAAGCGGGCGCGACCGCGGCGACGACCGCGATGATCGGCGATACGAGCTTCGACATGGCGATGGCGCGCGCGGCGCGGGTGCGCGCGGTCGGCGTCGCCTGGGGCTATCACGCGGTCCACGAGCTGTCGGATGCGGGGGCGGACGTCGTCGCGACCGCAGTACCGCAGCTGCTGCACATGGTCGCGCGGCCATGACCGACGCCGAAAAACTCGCGCAGCGGCGCTGGCTCGTGCTGGTCGTCGTGCGGTTGGCGGGGGTCGCAGGCGCATTGCTCGGCCTCATCCTGATCGCGCGCGCGCATGATATGGGGCCGAAGATCCTCGGGACGGCGATCGTGCTGTCGGCGATGGCGATGATCGCGACCGTGCCGCGCAGCCTCGCGCATCGCTGGCGGAGTCCACCCCAATGAAGCGGTTCTGGAAAGACGTTGCGATCGATGCCGACCGGGTGGTGACGCTCGACGGCAAGCCGGTGCGGACGCCCGGGCGGCGGCCACTGGCGCTGCCGACCGCGGCGCTGGCCGAGGCGGTCGCGGCGGAGTGGCGTGCCGTCGGCGAGACGATCGATCCGCGGACGATGCCGCTGACGGGGCTCGCCAATGCGGCGACCGATCCGATCGCGAACAACCCGACGCAATTTGCCGCGCGGCTGGCGGCGTATGGCGAGAGCGACCTGCTCTGCTACCGCGCCGAGGGGCCGCCGTTGCTCGTCGAGCGGCAGGCGGCGGCGTGGGACCCGCTGCTCGACTGGGCGCGCGGCCGGTACGACGTGACGTTCGCGGTGACCGCGGGGGTGATGCACGTTGCGCAACCCGACGCGACGATCGCGCGGCTGCACGAGGCGGTCGCGGCGTATGACGATTTCCGGCTCGCGGGGCTGTCGCCGGTGGTGACGCTGACGGGATCGCTGGTGATCGGGCTGGCGCTGATCGAGGGCCGACTCGACGCGGATGCGGCCTGGGCGGCGGCGGGGATCGACGAGGACTGGTCGATCGAGATGTGGGGCGAGGACTGGCAGGCCGCCGAGCTGCGCGAACTCAAACGCCAGGAGTTCGCGCGCGGCGTGGCGTTCCTGGGGATGCTCTAGCCTTTCGTCATCCTGCCAGAGCCGTGGACGCTGACGCGTTTGGCTCTGGATCCTGACTTTCGTCAGGATGACGGGGTCAGCGGGTCAGGCGGCGGATGAAGCCGATCAGGCCGGTCTGGCGCGAGCGCTTGAGGCGTTCGGCGGCGAGGATCGTCTTCACGCCGCGGATGCAGCTATCGACGTCGTCGTTGACCAGGACGTAATCATAGCCGTCCCAGTGGCTGACCTCGTTCGCGGCGCGCGACATGCGCGCGTCGATCACTTCGGTCGAGTCGGTGCCGCGGCTGGTGAGGCGGCGGTGGAGTTCTTCCATCGAGGGCGGGAAGATGAAGACGCGGACGACGTCGCCGCCGGCGATCTGGAACAGCTGCTGCGCGCCCTGCCAGTCGATGTCGAACAGCACGTCCTTGCCGGCCGCCAGCATCTCCTCGACCTGCGCGCGCGGCGTGCCGTAGCGGTGGTTGAAGACATGCGCCCATTCGAGGAATTCGTCCTTCGCGACCATGTCGCGAAAGCCCTCGAGATCGGTAAAATGATAGTCCTTGCCGTCGACTTCGCCCGGGCGCATCGCGCGGGTCGTCACCGAGACCGACATTTCCAGCTCGTGCTCGTCCGCAAGCAATCGGCGCGCGATCGTCGACTTGCCGGCGCCCGACGGCGAGGACAGGACGAACAGGACTCCGCGGCGACGAAAACCATGCGGGTCGGACGGAAGTGTGTGGGGCATGCGCGCCCTTGCCGCGGACTGCGCATGGGCGTCAACCCATGCGCGGCCCGCTTGTGTCATTCGGACGGCGGATCAGTAGCCCGACTTGCGCGCCTTGTTGCGGTCATACGCCTTCTTGGCCGCATAGCCGCCGCCGAGGATCATGCCGAGCGGCCCCATGCGGCGCATCAGCCCCATTGCGACCACGCCCTTGACCGCGCCCGATGCGCCACCCGAACCGTCACGACGACCCATTTCGCGGCCAACCAATGCACTGATGATACGTCCGATCATGACTTAACCTCTCCGAAAACCTGATCCTTGAGTTCCGCTGCACCGCGCAGCACTGCCCAGCCGATCGCGTAGGTCACGGCCAGCGGCACGACGATCTTGAGTACGTTGGCGGTGATCGCACCGATGATCGCGCCGTCCGCATTGCCGTCGTCGCCGCTGAGCGAGTCGATGCCTGCGCCGATCAGCGCGCCTATGGTCGTTGCGCCCACGTAATTTCTCCTTCGCGTGTGGCGGGTTAGCGCGCGAGGGACGTTTGGGTTCCCGGCCCCACCACCATCCGTCATCCTGACGAACGTCAGGCCCCAGAGCCACGATCGTCTCGCTGAATAATCCTGGATCCTGACTTTCGTCAGGATGACGGTGGGGAGGACGTACACACCACCCGTCATCCTGGACTTGATCCAGGGTCCAGAGTTACGACGCGCAACGCGTTTGGCTCTGGGTCTGACTCTCGTCAGGATGACGGGGAAAGGTTCAGCGGCCGAGCATCGATTCGGGCCGCACCACCCGGTCGAACGTCTCCGCATCGACTAGGCCGAGCGCGAGGCCCGCCTCCTTCAGCGTCAGCCCATCAGCATGCGCGTGCTTGGCGATCTTCGCGGCGGCGTCGTAGCCGATCTCGGGCGCCAACGCGGTCACCAGCATCAGCGAGCGGTCGAGCAGGTCGGCGATGCGGTCGCGATTGGGCTCGATCCCGTCGACGCAGCGCTCCGCAAAGCCCTCCATCGCGGTCGCGAGCAGGTCGATCGAGCGGAGCACGTTCGCGCCGATCAGCGGCTTGAACACGTTCAGTTCGAGATGCCCCTGCATCCCGCCAACCGTCACCGCGACATGGTTGCCCATCACCTGGCCTGCGACCATCGTCAGCATCTCGCACTGCGTGGGGTTGACCTTGCCGGGCATGATCGAGCTGCCGGGCTCGTTCGCGGGCAGGTCGATCTCGCCAAATCCGCAGCGCGGGCCGGAGCCCAACAGGCGGATATCGTTGGCGATCTTGGTCAGCGCGACCGCGAGCGTGTTGAGCGTGCCCGACAGATGGACGAGCGGATCGTTCGACGCGAGCGCCTCGAAGCTGTTCTCCGCGGGGATGAACGGATGGCCGGTCAGCTCGGAGACCGCCTTGCAGAAATCCTCCGCGAACCCCCTGGGCGCATTGAGCCCGGTGCCGACCGCGGTGCCGCCCTGCGCGAGCCGGTTGGTCCCGTTGGTGACGCCCGGCTCGATCCGGCGGCCGCAGCGATAGACCTGATTGGCATAGGCGCCGAATTCCTGCCCGAGCGTCAGCGGCGTCGCGTCCTGCAGGTGCGTGCGGCCGATCTTGACGATGTCGGTCCACGCATCCGCCTTGGCCTGCAGCGCGGTCCGCAGCCGGTCGAGCGCGGGGAAGAGCCGGCGCGTCGCGGCGAGCGAGGCGGCGATGTGGAGCGCGGTCGGGAAGCTGTCGTTCGACGACTGGCTCATGTTGACATGGTCGTTGGGGTGGACGGGCGACTTGCCGCCGCGCGTGCCGGTCAGCATCTCGTTGGCGCGGCCGGCAATGACCTCGTTGACGTTCATGTTCGACTGCGTGCCGCTGCCGGTCTGCCAGATGACGAGCGGGAACTGGTCGTCGAGTCTGCCGTCGATGACTTCCTGCGCGGCGGAATCGATTGCGTCGGCAATGCTGGCGTCGAGGCCGTGTGACCGGTTCACGCGCGCGGCGGCCTGTTTGACGAGGGCCAGCGCGTGGACGATCTCGATCGGCATGCGTTCGCGGGTGCCAAAGGGGAAATTCTCGACCGATCGCTCGGTCTGCGCGCCCCAATAGGCGTCGGCGGGAACCTCGATCGGGCCGATCGAGTCGGTTTCTGTGCGGGTGGTCATGGGGAGAGAACCTTCCGGGGCGTGCGCTGGATCCCTCGCCCCTTCGGGGAGAGGGAGGGAGGAGCCGCAGGCGACGGAAGGGAGAGGGGATTTGTCGAAGGGGCACGGAGCCTCATGCCCCTCACCCTTCCCACCGCAAGCGCGGCGGGCCCCTTCCCTCTCCCCCGGGGGGAGAGGGAGAAAGTGTCACTTCTTCCGCTTGAAATCCACGGCGACGACGTTCGAGCCGTCTTCGATCGGCACCGCGGTGGGGCCGTCATTCTCGGGCTCGTCATGCTCGCCGAGCGCCTCGTCGGCGCCCTCCTGCGCCTGGAAACGCAGTTCGAAGCTGACCGCGGGATCCTGGAACGCGGTGATCGCCGAATAGGGGATTACCAGCTTCGACGGGACCTGGTTGAAGCTCAGCCCGATCGAGAAGCGCGTATCGTCGACGACGAGGTCCCAATAGCGGTTCTGCATCACGATCGTCATCTCGTCCGGGAAACGCTCGATCAGCCGCTTGGGGATGTCGACGCCGGGCGCCTGCGTCTTGAAGGTGATGTAGAAATGATGCTCGCCGGGAAGCCCGCCGGCCTCCGACACGGAGCCAAGCACGCGGCCGACGACGGCACGCAGGGCTTCTTGCACGATCTCGTCGTACGGAATCAGGCTATCGGGCAGTCCATCACTCATTCCCTCTGGGTAGCGGTATTCGGATGGCGGTCAAGATTGCATGCGCCGTACGGTCCGTTATGGGAGTCGGAATGCGCACCGCCACGATTTCCCGCTCCACCGCCGAGACGGCGATCGACGTCACCATAAACCTCGACGGGACCGGCGTTTACGACGTCGAGACCGGCGTCGGTTTCTTCGATCACATGCTCGAACAGCTCTCGCGCCATTCGCTGATCGACCTTCAAGTCCGCACCAAGGGCGACCTGCACATCGACGAGCATCACACCGTCGAGGATACCGGCATCGCGATCGGCCAGGCGTTCGCGCAGGCGCTCGGCGACAAGCGCGGCATCGCGCGGTACGGCGATGCGCTGTCGCCGATGGACGAGACGCTGACCCGCGTCGCGCTCGATATTTCGGGGCGGCCCTGGCTCGTGTGGAAGGACCTGTTCTCGCAGACGCGGCTCGGCACGATGGACACCGAGATGTTCGAGCATTTCTTCCACAGCTTCGCGCAGGCCGCGGGTATCACGCTGCACGTCGAGACGCTGTACGGCACCAACAACCACCACATCGCCGAGGCGGCGTTCAAGGGCGTCGCGCGCGCGCTGCGCACCGCGATCGAGATCGACCCGCGCAAGGCCGACGCGATTCCGTCGACCAAGGGGATGCTGTGACGCTCGCGCTGATCGATTACGGCGCGGGGAACCTGCATTCGGTCGAGAACGCGCTGCGCACCGCGGGCTGTAGCGACCTGATCGTCACGGCCGACGCCGATGTCGTCGCTAAGGCCGATCGGATCGTGCTGCCCGGCGTCGGCGCTTATGGCGCGTGCGCGGCGGCGTTGCGCGCGGTGCCGGGGATGGTCGAGGCGCTGAACCGGCGCGTGCGCGACGAGGGCGCGCCGTTCCTCGGCATCTGCGTCGGCATGCAGTTGATGGCCGAGGCAGGCGAAGAGATGGGGACGCATGCCGGGCTCGGCTGGGTCGCCGGGCGCGTGCGACGGCTCGAGCCGGGGACAATGGACGCGAAGGTGCCGCATATGGGCTGGAACGACGTGGTCCCGGCCACCGCGCATCCGCTGATCGCGCCGGGCGAGGCCTATTTCCTGCACAGCTTCGCGTTTGAAGGCGCCGACGTGCTTGCGACCACCGATCACGCCGGCCCCGTCACCGCGGCGATCGGGCGCGACACGATGATCGGTGTGCAATTTCATCCTGAGAAGAGCCAGCGCTACGGCCTGGCCTTGCTCGAACGTTTCCTGGAGTGGCGGCCGTGAGCCTTATCGTTTTCCCCGCGATCGACCTCAAGGCGGGGCAGGTCGTCCGCCTCGCCGAGGGAGATATGGACCGCGCGACCGTCTATGGCGACGATCCCGCCGCGCAGGCGATGCTGTTTGCCGATGCAGGTGCCGAGCATCTGCACGTCGTCGATCTGGACGGTGCGTTTGCCGGCGCCTCGGTCAATGGCGACGCGGTGCGTGCGATCGTCGCGCAGTTTCCGGGGCATGTGCAGCTCGGCGGCGGGATTCGTACGCGCGCCAATGTCGAGGGCTGGTTCGACCTGGGCGTGTCACGAGTCGTGATCGGCACCGCCGCGCTCGAGGATCCCGACTTCGTGCGCGGCGTGGCGAAGGATTTCCCTGGCGGCATCGTCGTCGCGGTCGATGCGAAGGACGGCATGGTCGCGACCAAGGGCTGGGCCGACGTCTCGACCACGAGCGCGGTCGATCTCGCGCGGCGGTTCGAGGATGCGGGCGTGGCGTCGTTGCTGTTCACCGATGTGGGGCGCGACGGGATGCTCAAGGGCTGCAACGTCGAGGCGACCGTCGACCTCGCGCGCTCGGTCGACATTCCAGTGATCGCTAGCGGGGGGGTCAAGGGGATTGCCGAGATCCATGTGCTGGCGCTGCACGTGCGAGATGGTGTCGAGGGCGTGATTACCGGGCGGGCGCTGTACGACGGGCGGCTCGATCTCGCGGCGGCTTTGAGCGTGGCGAAGGCCGCATGAGGGTTCACGCGGAGACGCGGAGGCGCGGAGAGCTTTTTGGCGCCGCAGGCAGATATGGGTTCACGCGAAGGCGCGAAGGCGCGAAGGGTAAGCAGAAGTCCTGCTCTGCCTTTCTCCCTCTTCGCGCCTTTGCGCCTTCGCGTGAATCACTCTTAGCGGCTCCGCCGCGTCTCCGCGTCTCCGCGTCTCCGCGTGACCAAATTCTTCGGGCAAGCGCATGACCGTCCGCGCCCGAGTCATCCCGTGTCTCGACGTCGCCGATGGCCGCGTCGTGAAGGGCGTGAACTTCGTCGAGCTGCGCGACGCCGGCGATCCGGTCGAGCAGGCGCGCGCCTATGACGCCGCTGGGGCGGACGAATTGTGTTTCCTCGATATCGGCGCGAGCCACGAAGGCCGCGGGACGATCCTCGACGTCGTGCGGCGGACGGCGGCGGTGTGCTTCATGCCGTTGACCGTCGGCGGCGGCGTGCGCACCGCGGACGATGCGCGCGCGCTGTTGCTGGCGGGCGCGGACAAGGTCGCGGTCAATTCCGCGGCGGTCGAGCGCCCCGAGCTCGTCGCCGACATCGCCGAGCGCTTCGGTAGCCAGTGCTGCGTCGCCAGCGTCGACGCGCGACGCTCGGGCGAAGGTTGGGAAGTGTTCACGCATGGCGGCCGGCGCGCGACCGGGATCGACGCGATCGCGCATGCGGTGAGGCTCGCCGAGCTCGGCGCGGGCGAATTGCTCGTCACCTCGATGGACCGCGACGGCACGCGCAGCGGCTATGACCTCGACCTGATCCGCGCGATCGCCGACCGCGTCGCGGTGCCGGTGGTCGCAAGCGGCGGGGTCGGCGGGCTCGACGATCTGGTCGCCGGCATCCGCGACGGCCATGCCAGCGCCGTCCTCGCCGCATCGATCTTCCACTTCGGCCAGGCGTCGATCGGCGACGCGCACGCCGCGTTGGCGGCTGCGGGGATCCCAGTGCGGACCCCCTTGCGGTCGGCCTGACCGGTATGGCGACGCTGCCGCTGGTCGCGGTGCAGTCGGGGCATAGCGGCGTGGTGCATCCGCGCACCGGCCCCGAGACGTCGGACATCGCGCTGTTCGCGGTCGCCGCGATCGGCGTCTGGCTGGTCCGCCGCGCGCTGCGCAAGCGATTCCTGAAGCGGCCGCCGCGCGCAAAGGATTGACCCGCCCCCGCGCCTGCGTCAGCACGCGCGACATGGCAGACCCCGTTTTCGACCGCCTGGAGGCGACCATCCGCGCCCGCCGCGATTCGCCCGCCGACACCTCCTACACCGCCAGCCTGTTCGCGCGCGGCCGCCCCAAGATCGCGCAGAAGCTCGGCGAGGAAGCGGTCGAGACAGTGATCGCAGCGTGTTCGGGCGACGAGGCGAGCATCGTCCCCGAGGCCGCCGACCTGATGTTCCATCTCGCGGTGCTGCTCGCGGATGCCGGGCTGAGCCTCGACGACGTGCGGGCGGAGCTGGAGCGGCGCGAAGGGGTCGGCGGCCTGGTCGAGAAGGCTGCGCGGACGGGGTGATCTGCTCCGTTCGTCCCGAGTAGGGATCGAGCGAAGCCGAGAGCCCGTATCGACGGACATGCCCCGGACGCCGTCCCTCGATACGCCGTCTCGACAGGCTCGACGGCTACTCGGGACGAACGGTATAGGCGGGGCCAGTGTGCCAAGGAGCAAGCCCCATGCCGATCGACGCCACCCAGCCCTATGACGACCAGAACATCTTCGCGAAGATCCTGCGCGGCGAGATCCCGTCGAACCGTGTCTATGACGACGCGTTCGCGATCGCGTTCCACGACATCAACCCGCAGGCGCCGACGCATCTGCTGGTGATCCCCAGGGGCGCCTATGTCTCGTGGGACGATTTCTCCGCGCGCGCGGGCGATGCGGAGATCGCCGGGTTCATCCGCGCGGTCGGGACGGTCGCGCGCGCCGCGGGGCTGGTCGAGCCGGGCTATCGCCTGCTCGCCAATATCGGCCAGCACGGGCACCAGGAAGTGCCGCATCTGCACGTTCATATCTTTGGCGGACGTCCACTCGGCGCGATGCTGGCCTGATAGCGCGGCTTTCCGCCACTAAAGCATTGCACGTAATAAAATTGCCATTAGGCTTCCCGGCTTGAGCAAGGGGGCCAGTGGACCGGCCCTCGCAATCCCCGGGGGGAACCGAATTGATTTTTGGTCGCGTTAAGTCACTGGACGCCATCCTGGCGACGGCGGAGAAGAAGTCGCTCCACCGATCGCTAGGCGCGTTCCAGCTTACCATGCTCGGCATCGGTTGCGTGATCGGCACGGGCATCTTCGTGCTGACCTCCGCCGCCGCGCAGAAGGCCGGGCCGGGCATGATCCTGAGCTTCGTCGTCGCCGGCGCGGTCTGCGTCGTCGCCGCGCTCTGCTATGCCGAGATCGCGGCGATGGCCCCGGTTGCGGGCTCCGCCTATACCTACACCTATTCGGTCATGGGCGAGCTGCTCGCCTGGACGGTCGGCTGGGCGCTGATCCTCGAATATGCGGTGGCCGCGAGCGCGGTGTCGGTCGGCTGGTCCGGCTATTTCGCGGGCTCGATCTTGCACGAGACGTTCGGGATAACACTCCCGACCTGGCTGTCGCACGGGCCGTACATGCCCGGCGGATTGATCAACCTGCCCGCGGTCGTCATCTCGCTGCTGATCACCTGGCTGCTAATGATCGGCACGACCGAGAGCGCGCGCGTCAATGCGGTGCTGGTGACGATCAAGGTCGTCGCGCTGACCGCGTTCGTCGCGCTGACGCTGCCCAAGACGCATGGCAGCAATTTCGAGCCGTTCCTCCCCACCGGCATCCTCGGCAGCAACGGGCTGGGCGTGGTCGGCGCGGCGGCGACGATCTTCTTCGCCTATGTCGGCTTCGACGCGGTCTCGACCGCGGCCGAGGAGACCAAAGATCCGCAGCGCAACGTGCCGATCGGGCTGATCGCCTCGCTCGGCATCTGCACCGTGTTCTACATGCTGGTCGCAGCGGGCGCGATCGGCACGATCGGCGGGCAGCCGCTGTTCGGGGCCGACGGCGTGCCGTTCACCACCGGGTCGGCCGAACTCGCGCGCGCCTGCCTGATCCCCGCCAATGCGCAGGCGCTGGTCTGCTCGAACGAGGCGCTGGCGCATGTCCTGCGTCAGGTCGGCTATGCCAATGTCGGCAACTGGATGGGCTATGCCGCCGGTCTCGCGCTGCCATCGGTCATCCTGATCCTGATGTTCGGCCAGACGCGCATCTTCTTCGTGATGAGCCGCGACGGCCTGTTGCCCGAAGTGCTCAGCCGCGTGCATCCCAAGTGGAAGACGCCGCATATCGTCACCGCGATCACCGGCGTGTTCGTCGCGTTCGCCGCCGCGTTCCTGCCGGTCGGGCAGCTCGCGGACATCGCCAACGCAGGGACGCTCTACGCATTCATGATGGTCGCGATCGCGCTGCTGATCCTGCGCAAGCGCGAGCCGAACCGGCATCGTCCGTTCCGCACGCCAGCGGCCTGGATCGTCGCGCCGCTGACGATCGTCGGCTGCATCGGGCTGTACTTCTCGCTTCCCTACGAGGCGATGGCGGTGCTGCCGATCTGGGGCGCGGTCGGCCTCGTGATCTATTTCTGCTATGGCTACCGCAAGAGCTATCTGGGGCGCGGCATGGCCGATGGCGGCGAGCCGATCGACATGGCGCCCCCGGGCAGCCACTGAGACGGGACGCAAAAAGGGCCGCGGGAGGAAGCTCCCGCGGCCCTTTTTTTGTGCGTGGCCCGCTGTCAGATGGCAGCGCCCTGATCCTCCCCCGCCAGGGGGAGGTGGCCGGCACTTGCCGGTCGGAGGGGGAGGATACGGAACTTGAGGGATCGCCTGCCGCCCCCTCCGTCGCCTTCGGCGCCACCTCCCCCTTGCGGGGGAGGATTGGTCCCGCGGACTTAGGCGATATGCTTGGCAGCCAGCGCCTTCAGGTCGACCATCGGGCGGGCGCCGACATGGCTGATGATCTCGGCCGCGCAGACCGCACCGAGCTTCAGCGAGGCGTGGAGGTCATGGCCCTGCGCCTGGCCGTGGAGGAAGCCCGCCGCGAACAGGTCGCCCGCGCCGGTCGTGTCGACGACCTTGGCGATCGGCTCGGCCGTCACCTCGGCGCGCGTGCCGTTCTGGATCGCGCACGCGCCATGCTCGCCCCGCGTGACGACCAGCGTCGGGACCTGCGCCGAGATCTTCACGACCGCGGCGTCGAAATCCTCGGTCTCGGCGAGAGCCGCGAGTTCGCTCTCGTTGGCGAACAGGATGTCGATCAGCCCGTCGCTGAGCAATGTGCGGAAATCGCCGCCGTGGCGCGAGATGCAGAACACGTCGCTGAGCGTGAAGGCGACCTTGCGGCCGGCGCCACGTGCGCAATCGATCGCGGCGCGCATCGCGGCGCGCGGCTCTTCGGGATCCCAGAGATAGCCCTCGAGATACAGGATCGCGCTGTCGGCGATCATCGCGGTGTCGATCGCCGCGGCGGGCAGATACTGGCCTGCGCCAAGGAAGGTGTTCATCGTCCGCTGGCCATCGGGCGTCACGAAGATCAGGCAGCGGCCGGTGGTCGGGTCGCCGGCGCGGACCGGCGTCGCGAACTCGATGCCGATGCTGCGGACGTCATGCGCGAAGACCTGGCCGAGCTGGTCGTCGGCGACCTGGCCGATGAAGCCGCACTTGCCGCCGAGCGCGGCGACTCCGGCGACGGTGTTGGCGGCCGACCCCCCCGAAACCTCGAGCCCGGGGCCCATCTTGGCGTAGAGCGCATCGGCCTCTTCCGACGAGAACATCAGCTGCATCGACCCCTTGGCGACACCGATCTCGGCGATGAACGCGTCGTCGGCGGTGCTCAGAATGTCGACGATGGCATTGCCGATCGCGACGACGTCATAGGTAGGCGTGCTCAAGATACAGTCTCCGGACCGAACGGGAAAACGTCGCCGTAAATCGCGCCGGACATGCGTGCAACCTTGGCGCCACCCCGCACGTCGCTGGCGAGCATTGCGGGCGCGATCCCGGATCGGGCGCCGGGTCCGCCCCGGTCAGCGCAGATGGTTGACGAGGCTGAGGCTGGAGACCTGGCCGAACACCGCATAGCTCGCCTCGAGCATCGTCTTCTGCTGCGTCAGCGCCATCGAGATCTCGCCGTAATCGGCATCCTCGTTGTCGGACACGAGCTTCTGGAGCAGCGCGGCGCGGTCGTCGGCGCGCGATGCGAGCGTCGCCATCTGCGTCTGGCGCAACCCGTTCGAGGCATTCAGTCCGCGCACCTGCGGCAGCGCGGCGTCGATCTGCCCGATCGCGCTGTTCAGCGCGTCGCGCTGCGCCGCGGTCGGCGTGTCACCGATCGGGCCCGCCGCGGCGAGCGTCTGGAACGCGGCGAGCAGACCGCTGCCGAGATCGCGCGCGGTGATCCCGTAGGTGAGCGTGGCACCGCCGCCGACCGGCGCGGCCGCGCGGACATCGTCATTGCCGAACGCCGATTCCGGGGTGACGCCGACCGTATCGGCGAGCGTCGCGGGCTTGAACGGGACCTCGTCACCCTGCGCCCCGCCGAACAGCGGCTCGAATCCGTCGGTCGCGTTCAGCGCGCTGCGGATCTGCGAGAAGGCGCTGTCGATCGACCCGGGCAGCGTCGCGGTCGAACCGGTGCCGACCGCGGCCATCAGCTGCGTCTTGAGATCGCTCGCCACCGTATCGATCGCGGTGATGTTGACCTCGTACAGCGACAGCGTGGTGCCGAGGCGACTGGTCGCGGCACTCTGCGCCGCCTGGGTGGCGAGCGCGGTGCGCGCCGACAGCGTCCGGACCGCCGCGCCGCCAAGCGCCGCGAGGTCCTTCGCCTTCTTGCCGCTGTTCAGCTGCAGCTGCGTATCGGCAAGACGCCGCTGCGCCTGCTGGACCGCCCCCGACAGGGTTCGCTGCAGCGGGATCGTGGCTATGCGCGTCATCGGTCGTCGTCCTTGGTCTAGCGGATCATCTCGAGCAGGGTGTCGTACATCGCGCTCGCGGTCGTCATCACGCGCGCCGCGGCGGCATAGCTGTTCTGCAGCACGACCATCTGGCCGAGCTCCTCGTCGATATTGACCCCCGACACGGTATCGCGCCGGTTGATCGCGTCGTCGCGCCGCGCCGTCATCTGGTCGGCGCGGTCGGCGGCACGCGCGGCGGCCGATCCGGCATCGCCCAGCACGACCGCCGAAAAGCGCGTGATCGTCATCGCGCCCGCATCGCCGAGATCGACCGCGGCTGCGAGCGCGTCGACCATCGCGGTCGCGCCGCGGCGATCGCTCGGTCCCAGCGCCTTCTGCCCGATCGCGGTGGGCTCGAGCCGGGCGAGCGGCAACCGCGCGGGGTTGGCCATGATGTCCCGGCGCACGCCTGCCCCGGCCAGCGCCGCGCCCGTGCCCGATCCCGTGCTTGCCCCCGCGCCCACACTGCCGAGGCCGACGATCGACGAGAAGGACCGCCCGGTCCCGGCGCGGTCGGTATCGTCCGACGCCACCGACAGCGTCGCGCCCGCCGCGGTCGTGCTGGCGGCGAACCGCAGCCGGCCGACATCGTCGAGCGTGAACCGTCCATAATGGCCAAGCGGGCCTGCGTTGAGATCGGTGACGAGATCGCCATAGGTCGGCCCCGCCGCATCGATCAGGCTGTACCGCACCACGATCCGCCCGGCCGAATCGCGCAACGCGAGATCGACCGTCTCGCCCGCGGCAAAGCCATGCGGATCCGCACTGGTAAATCCTGATGGCGTCAGCGTGGCCGCGTCGCTGCGGATGAGGTCGTTGAGCCCGAAATACTGCGACAGCCCCACGCCGCCGCGCGCGCTCGGTCTTGCAGGATCCTGCGCCACCGCGATGCCGGTCCCCGGCGCGGTCGCGTCGATCGTCAGGACGCCGCGGGCAAAGCGCGCGGTCGCCGCGCCGCCCAGCCCGGCATTGATTGCGGCGACCGCGTCGTCGAGCGTCGCGCCCGCGCCGAGCGCGTCGAAATCGAGCGTGGTGCTCGCAAGCATCGTCCCGTCCGCGCGCGTGACCGCGACCAGCGCGGCGCCGGTGAAGCCCGCACGATCGCTGCCCGACAGCGCGGTCGCGCGGCCTGCAAGCGACGCGGGCGCGGGCACCGCGGTGCCGCTGTTCGCGGCGGCGTTGACGGTCTGCGCCAGCCCGGCGAACAGCGTGTCGATCCTGCCGCTGAACGCGGGCAGCTGCCGGTCGCGCAGATCGAGCAGCCCACCGAGCTTGCCGCCCGTCGCGGGCGTGTCGAGCGTCGTCCCGGTCGTCGCGCCGATCGTCCCGTCATGATCCGCGAACCGCAGCTCGATTCCCGGATAATGCGGCTGCGCGATACCCGTGCCGCTCGTCGGATAGGATAATTGCCGCAGCCGCTGGTCGAGCAGTGGCAGCCCGGTCGCCGTTTCGATCGTGACGCGCCCGTTTGCCTGTTCGCGCGCGGTGATGCCGATCAGCCCGCTCAGTTCCTCGAGTGCGCTCGTACGCTGGTCGGCCGGCCCCGCCGAGTTCCGCCCGAGCCCCTGCAGCCGCGAGACGGAGGCGTTGAGCGTGTCGATCGATTGCAGCAGCAGGTTGATCCGGCCGACCGTGTCGCCGACCTCGCCCTCGATATCGCCGCGCAGCTGGTCGACGTCGCTACCGAGCTGCCGCATCGATCCGATCGCGTCCTCGACCGCGCCGACAAAGGGACCGGCGATCGCCGCGCCCCCGCTTGCGCCCGTCATCGCGATCGCCGACGTGGTGATCGCGTCGAGCCGCGCAGGCAGCGCCGTCTCCGATCCGGTCGCGCCGAGCAGCGCCTGCAGCCGGTCGAGATAGCCAGCCTCGACCGCCGCGCGCCCGGCGTCCCCGCCGCGCGTGTAGACCGTCGCCTCGAGGAACTTGTCCGCGACGCGCCCGGGCTCGCCGACGACCACGCCGCTGACCCGGCCGGACGTGATCCCGGTCTGCAACGCGACGGTCTCGCGCGCGTACCCCGGCGTGTTCACGTTCGCGATGTTGTTCGAGACGGTGCGGATGCCCGCCTGCGACGCGCCCAGCCCGGACAGCGCCGACGACAGGATCTCGCTCAGCGACACGACGCCCTCCCCTTATCCCCGCGCGCGGTCATCGCTTCAGGTTGCTGACTTCCTGGAGCATGTCGTCGACCGTCGTGATGATCTTCGACGATGCGCTGTACGCACGCTGGAAGCGGATCATGTTGGTGAACTCCAGTGCCAGATCCGAGGTCGAGGCCTCGAGCTTGAACGAGTCGATCGATCCCGCACCGAGCGACCCCGGCGGGTTGATCGCAAACGCGCCCGATTCGTCCGAGATCGAGTACGCATTGCCCGTCGCGCGGCTGAGGCCGTCGGGGTTGGGGACGGTCGCGATCGGCAGCTGGAAGATCGCACGGCTGGTACCGTCCTCGAACAGCGCGCTGACCCGCCCCGTGCGCGACACGCTGATCGACGAGACATTGCCGAGCGTCCCGCCATCGACCGACGAGGTGATGACCGACGACGCGCTCGAGAATTGCGTGAAGCCGGCAAGGCCGCCGTCCGACCCGAATTCGAGCGCGATCGGCTGCGCGCCCGCACCATTGGTCCATGCCGGCTGCAACGGCGTGAAGAACGCCGCGTCGCTGCCCGCCATGTCGAGGCTGCCATCGGGATTGAAGCTGATCGTGCCCCCGCGGAGCAGCCCGTTGGCCGCGCCGACGTCGCTTGCGGGGACCGCATAGATCTCGCCAGCCCAGGTGTTCGACCCGGTCTTGACCACGCCCAGCGTCAGCCGGTGCGCGTTGCCCTGCTGATCATAGACGTCGAACGAGCGGTTGAAGTCGGCGGTCGCGGTTCCCGCGGCGATGTCGCCCGACGCATAGCCGGGCTGTGCCGCGGTCGTGGACTGGAAATTGGCGCGGATCTGAAGCCGGCTGGTCGCGGCGGCGGATCCGGTCAGGTCGCTGACGCGGATCGGCTCGAGCGAACCGACATTGCCGGTATTCACATAGCCACCCGCCGCGTCGAGCCGCCAGCCCTGCAGGTACAGACCCGCGGTGTTCTTGAGGAACCCGTCCTTGTCGGGCGAGAACGAGCCCGCGCGCGTCAATGCGACGCCGCTGGCGGGGCCGGCGCCGGTGCGCGTGACGAAGAAGCCCGGTCCGTCGATCCCGAGATCGGTCGAGCTCGACGATGCCTGGAGCAGGCCCTGTTTGGAGATCAGCGTCTTGGGCTGGGCCGCGACGCCCCCCGCGGCATAGACACTGCCCGCGCGACCGTCGCCGACGAGCGTGCTGAACTGGCTGTCGACCGCCTTGTATCCGACCGTGTTGATGTTGGTGATATTGTCGGCGACCGACGCCATCGCGCTCGACTCGGCGGACAGACCGGACACGCCGGCAAACAGGGCGGAATACAGACTCACGGTGGGTATCTCCCGGACGATCGGAGCGCACCGGCACTCCATTTGCATCGTTATAGGAGGGTGCGCGGCCTATCGGTCTGGCGACGCACCGATTTCTCGCGCCGATCCGGGGCGGCAAAAACTGCCGGTCGCGACCGCGCGGACGCAATGCATCCTATAACGCATCCTATCGAACACGGGAGCGAATGCGATGACGTTGCGGATCACGTTGCGTGACGGCGAACAGATGGTGGTGAACGGGGCGGTGCTGCGTGCGGGCCGCCGGTGCGACCTGATCATCGAGAACCCCGCAGCGATCCTGCGCGGCCGCGAGATCATGACCCCCGGCGAGGCGAACAGCCCCGCGCGACGGCTCTACCTGGCATGCATGATGGCGTATATCGACGACCGCCACCGGGTCGCACATCACGACGACGTCGTCGCGCGCCTGTCCGAGCTGCTCGACGCGTTCGAGACCGAACCCGCCAAGCTCGCCTGCACGCAGTTCGCGCATCTGATCGCGACCGGCGAATATTACCGCGCACTGGCCGCCTGCCGTTCGCTGATCGCGTACGAGGCGGAGGCGCTGGGACGGTTGCAGAATGTCGCGGCATGACGCGCTGAATCCACGGGGGCATCCGTCGGTGCATCCGCTCGCGATCGCACGCGCCGCGCTGCGCGACGTGCCGCTCGAACGGCATTACGGCATCGTCACCTCGGTCCGCGGGACGCTGATCGAGGTCGCGGGACTGGGGGGTGCGGCAAGCATCGGCGCGCGGCTGAGCATGGCGCTACCGACGGGCATGCTCGACGCCGAGGTGACCGCGCTCGATTCCGGGATCGCGCATTGCCTGCCATTCAGCGATCCGCAGGGACTCGCGACCGGGACCCGCGCGTTCCTCGCCGCGGGACAGGTCGCGCTGTACCCGGAGCACAGCTGGCTCGGACGGATGGTCGATGGGCTCGGCCGTCCCGTCGACGGGCTCGGCGCGCTGCCGCAGGGCATGACGCCGCGCGCGGTCCGCGCCGCACCGCCCGCCGCGGCGAGCCGCGCGCGCGTCGGGGACAAGCTCGAGACGGGCGTGCGCGCCCTCGACCTGTTCGTGCCGCTTTGTGACGGTCAGCGGCTCGGGCTGTTCGCCGGGTCGGGCGTGGGCAAGTCGGTGCTGCTGTCGATGCTCGCGCGCTGGACCGATTGCGACGTGGCGGTGATCGGGCTGATCGGCGAGCGCGGCCGCGAGGTGCAGGAATTCGTCGAGGACGATCTCGGCGCGGCAGGGCTCGCGCGCAGCGTCGTCGTCGTCGCGACGTCGGACGAGCCCGCGCTGATGCGCCGCCAGGCGGCATGGACGACGCTGGCGATCGCCGAACATTTCCGCGACCAGGGGCTCAAAGTGCTCTGCCTGATGGATTCGGTGACGCGCTTCGCGATGGCGCAGCGCGAGATCGGGCTGGCGAGCGGCGAGCCGCCAGCGACCAAGGGCTATACGCCATCGGTGTTTGCCGAGCTTCCCCGGCTGCTCGAACGCGCGGGGCCCGGCGACCGTGGCCAGGGATCGATCACGGGGGTGTTCACCGTGCTCGTCGATGGCGACGACCACAACGAACCCGTCGCCGACGCGGTCCGCGGCATCCTCGACGGCCATGTCGTCATCACGCGCCGGATCGCCGAGCGGGGCCGCTATCCGGCGATCGACATCCTCAAATCGGTCTCGCGCACGCTGCCGCACTGCCACGCGCCCGCCGACGAGACGCTGCGGATCGCGGTCGAGATCGGCCGCCGCATGACCCCGTCGGCCAAGGCGCCGACCTTCCAGCAACTCGAGACCGCTCTCGAAGAGGCCAAAAATGACCCCATCCCCGCCTGAGCCCGTGGCCGTTACCGATCCGGTGCCTTTGCCGCCGCTGTCGTCCCCGCCGCCGCCCCCGCTCGACTCGCTCGTCGATCGCGCGGTGCATCTGCCCGCGCATTGCGGCACGGTCGCCGCGGAGGATCTGCGCGTCCGGCTCGTGCTCGCCGCGGACCTCGACGGCGGGATCGAGGTGCGCGCCGACGCGGTCGACAGCATCGGCCAGGCCGCGCTGCAGATCCTGGTCGCCGCGCGCCGCGAGGCGGTCGCGCGGCACCAGCCCTATGCCATCGTTGATCCCAGCCCCGCCTTTGTCGACCGCGTCACCCGCTGTCGGCTGGCCGGCGCGATCGGCCTTATCGAGAAGGACGCAACACTGTGAGCAAGACGATCCTTACCGTCGACGATTCGGCCAGCATGCGAATGCTGCTGAAGGTGTCGTTGACCGCGCAGGGCTACAGCATCGAGGCGGCCAATGACGGGCGTCACGGGCTCGCGCGGATGGACGAGGTCCGGCCCGACCTGTTGATCACCGATATCAACATGCCCGAGATGGACGGCTTCGAACTGATCGAGGCGGTGCGCGCGAAACCCGAATTCCGCGGCGTGCCGATCCTCGTGCTGTCGACCGAATTCTCCGAGGACAAGAAGGCGCGGGCGCGCCAGGCGGGTGCGACCGGGTGGATCACCAAGCCGTTCGACGCCGCCAAGCTCGGCACCGCGATCCGCCGGGTGTGCCCATGAGCGACGAACTCGACGATATCCAGGCGATCTTCTTCGAGGAATGCGCCGAGGGCCTCGCCGCCGCCGAAGCCGGCCTGTCGGCGATGGATGCCGGCGACGTGTCGGCGCCGACGATCGCGTCGGTGTTCCGCGCGGTCCATTCGATCAAGGGGGGCGCGGGCGCGTTCGGCCATGCCGCGCTGACCGCCTTCTCGCACTGTTTCGAAAACGTGCTCGACGAGGTGCGCGCGGGCCGGATCGCGCCGTCGCCCGGGGTGACGCGCGTGATGCTGCAGGCGTTCGACGTGCTGTCGGATCATGTCGCATTCGCGCAGGGGCTTGCCGGGCTGCCGCACGACGCCGTGGTGCTCGAGGCGCTCGACGCGATCCTCGCGCAGGGTGGCGCCCCCGATCACGCTGCTGCGCCCACCCCGACGCCCGCACCGACGATCACCCCAATGAGCGCCGCACCGACGGCGGGGGGAGACGTCGATCCGTTCGGGTTCGAACCCGTGACGGTCGCGCTCGAACCGCTCGATCCGTTCGGGTTCGAACCCATCGCGCACGACCCGTTCGACGACGCGCTTGCCGAGCCTGCCGCAAGCGGACCGATCGCCTGGAACGTCCGCTTCGTGCCGTCCGACGCCGCGCTCGCCAATGGCAGCGAACCGCTGCTGATCGTCCGCGAGCTCGAACTGCTCGAGGGCGTGGTCGAGGCGGTCGATCTCGACGCGCTCCCGCCGCTGCGCGATCTCGATCCCGAACACAGCTATTTCGGCTGGACGATCCGTATCCCCGGCCATGTCGCCGAGGAGGCGATCCTCGACTCGTTCGACTTCGTCGCACCGGGCTCGATCGTCGAGGTCACGCCCGAATATGCGGCACGTCCGGCACCGACCGGGACCGTCGCCCCGCCGGCGCCAGCCGCGGCCGACGTCGTCGCCCCTGCGGTCGTGGCAGCGCCGGTCATCGCCGCGCCGCCGCCACCCGAAAAGCCGGCACCCGTGCGCGCGGTCGAGGACAGGCCGGAACCCGCGCGCGTCGCCGAACCCCCGCAGCAGAGCATCCGCGTCGAGCTCGTCAAGCTCGACATGCTGCTCAACCTCGTCGGCGAACTCGTCATCCGCGGCTCGATCCTCGCGGACCGGCTGAGCCCCAAGGACCAGGAACGCGTCGAGCTGCCGCAGCTCAGCCGGCTGACGCGCGAGATCCAGGACACGGTGATGTCGCTGCGCGCGCAGCCGATCCGCCAGGCGTTCAGCCGCGTGCCCCGGATGCTCCGCGACCTGTCCGCCGAGACGGGCAAGGACATCAGGCTCGAGACGACGGGCGAGACGACCGAGATCGACAAGGGCGTGATCGAGAAGATCGGCGATCCGCTGACGCACATGATCCGCAACGCGGTCGACCACGGGATCGAGAGCGCCGCGGTGCGCCTCGCCGCTGGCAAACCCGCAGAGGGGACGATCCGCCTGTCCGCCGAACAGCGCGGCGCGCGCATCCTTGTTCGCGTCGCCGACGATGGCGGCGGCATCGACCGCGCGCGCGTCTTTGCCAAGGCGGTCGAGAAGGGCGTCGTCGCCGCCGATGCGGTGATGACCGACGAGGAGATCGACCAGCTGATCTGCGCGCCCGGCTTCTCGACCGCGGACACGATCTCGAACATCTCCGGCCGCGGCGTCGGGATGGACGTGGTGCGGTCGAACGTCGAGGCGCTCGGCGGCCGCGTCGAGATCAGCTCGACGCCCGGCAAGGGCACGACCTTCACGATGATCCTGCCGCTGACGCTGGCGATCCTCGAGGGGATGATCGTCCGGCTCGCGGGGCAGCGCTTCGTCCTGCCGCTCGCCAACGTGGTCGAGACGGTCCAGCCCGAACGCGGCCAGGTCAAGCCGACCACGACGACCGGCGAGGTCATCGAACTGCGCGGCAACTATGTCCCCGTGCGGCGCCTGACGCGGACCTTCGGGCTCGGCGACAACGATACCCGCCGGCCGGAGGAGTCGCTCGTCATCATCGTCGAGACCGAGACCGCGGGCCATGTCGGGCTGCTGGTCGACACGATCGACGATCGCCGCGAGGTCGTGATCAAGAGCCTCGACCGCAATCTCCACCCGATCCGCGGTCTGGGCGGCGCCACCATCCTCGGCGACGGCTCGATCGCGCTGATCCTCGATATCGAAGCGCTGGTCGGCCCGGCCACGCAGACCCCCAACCGCTATGTCACGAAAGGACTGGCCGCATGAGCACGATCGACACCCCCGGCGAACGCAAGATCGTCACCTTCTCGCTCGGCGAGCAGACCTTCGGCATCGACATGGCATCGCTGATCGAGATCCGCGAATGGGACGAGCCGACCCCGCTTCCCGGCGTGCCGTCCTTCATCAAGGGCGTCACCAACCTGCGCGGTACCGTCGTCCCCGTCGTCGGCCTCGCCGAGCGGCTTGGCTGGTCGCCGAGCGTGATCCACGCGCGCTCGTGCATCCTGGTCGTCAACATCGCCGGCAAGCAGGCCGGGTTCCTGGTCGACGAGGTCGCCGACATCGTGCTGATCAAGGACAGCGACATCCGCCCTGCCCCCGATGTCGAGATCGGCGAACCCAGCGTCATCGCCGGACTGGTCAAGACGCAGACGCGGACTGCCGACGGCACCAATGGCAGCGACAGCCTGATGGTGCTGCTGCTCGATCTCGACGCGCTCAGCCTGACGCGCCAGCTGGACATCGCCGCATGACCGCGACCGCGGCCATCGACGCGGCCGCGGGCGGCGTGGGACCGGGCGGGGCGGGATCGGCGGATCAGGCGCTCCCCGGCGGGCCGCCACTGGGCGATACCGAATTCGCCGCGATCGCCGCGATCATGCAGAGCGATGCCCGGATCCATCTGGTAATCGCCAAGAAGACGCTGGTGCATGGCCGGCTGTCGCGGCGGCTGCGGATGCACGGCCTCGACAGCTTCCGCGACTATGTCCAGCTGGTTGCACGCGATCCCGCCGAGCGCGCCGCGATGGTCGTCGCGCTGACGACCAACCACACGCATTTCTTCCGCGAGAACCACCATTTCGAGCATTTCCGCAGCGTCGCGATGCCCGCGATCAAAGCCGCCGCACGGACGCGCCCGGTCCGGATCTGGTCCGCGGGCTGCTCGAGCGGCGAAGAGGTCTATTCGATCGCGATGTGCCTGCTCGGCACTGACCGCGCGAGCGCGGCCTGGCTGCGCGGTGCGGACGTGAAGCTGCTCGCGACCGACCTCGCGCCGCACGTCGTCGAGAGCGTCCGGCGCGGCGTCTATCCCGAAAGCGTCGTCGCGCCGATCCCCGCCGCCTATCGCAAGGCCTGGGTGCGGCCCGCCGGCAGCGAGTTCGAGATCGCCGCCGAAGCCCGCGAGATGGTGACCGCACGCGTGCTCAACCTGTTCGAGGCATGGCCGATGCGGCAGCGCTACGATGCGATCTTCTGTCGCAACGTGATGATCTATTTCGACGAACAGGCAAAGGCAGAGCTCGAGCACCGGCTTGCCGAGATGCTGTTGCCCGGCGGCCATCTCTACATCGGCCATTCCGAGCGGCTGGTCGGCCCCGCGACGCGGACGATGGAGAGCTGCGGGCAGACGATCTACGTCAAGCAGGGAGGCACGGCATGACCGCGCGCGTCCGAACGCTGATCGTCGACGACAGCGCCGCGATCCGCGTCGTGCTGTCGCGGATCCTGTCGGCCGATCCCGATATCGAGGTCGTCGGCATGGCGCCCGAACCCAACAGCGCGCGTGCGATGATCAAGGATCTCGAACCCGACGTCCTGACGCTCGACGTCGAGATGCCGGGGATGGACGGGCTCTCGTTTCTCGAGCGGATCATGCGACTGCGGCCGATGCCGGTGGTGATGTGCTCGACGCTGACCGCGCGCGGGGCCGCGACGACGATCGAGGCGCTTCGGCTCGGCGCGGTCGACTGTATCGCCAAGCCGACCGGGGACCCCGCCGATCTCGCGCGCAACGCGCAGCTGCTCCGCGACACGGTCAAGGCGGCGGGGCGGTCGTCGGTGCGCGCGCGGACCGCGGCGCGACCCGCACGGATGCCCGTCAGCGCCACGCCGCGTGCCGATGCGCTGATCGCGATCGGTGCATCGACCGGTGGCGTCGAGGCGCTGTTCTCGCTGCTCGGCGCGTTGCCCGCCGCGTGCCCGCCGATCCTCGTCGTCCAGCACATGCCGGGCACCTTCACCGCCAGCTTTGCCGAACGGCTCGACCGCGAATGCCGGATGACCGTCACCGAGGCGACGCACGGCCGCCCGATCGTGCCCGGCACCGTCTATATTGCTCCTGGAAGCGAGATGCACATGGAGCTTGCGGGCACGACGGCGCGGACGATCAGGCTGGTCAAGGGCGATCCCGTCGGCGGCCACCGCCCCGCGGTCGACACGCTGTTCCACTCGGTCGCGCGGCTCGCGCCGGGGGCGATCGGCGTGATCCTGACGGGCATGGGCGCGGATGGCGCGGAGGGACTGCGGGCGATGCGCGATGCGGGCGCCCGGACCTTCGGCCAGTCGCAGGACAGCTGCGTCGTCTATGGCATGCCACGCGCGGCGGTCGCCCGCGGTGCGGTGGAACGCGAACTCAGTCTGACCGCATTGCCCGAGGCGATCCTCGCGGCGTGCGGCAAGTAGAAACGGGACCACGAACGATGCCTGCTGCATCCCAGATAAAAGTGATGGTGGTCGATGATCAGGCGAGCATGCGGGCGATGATCCGCCGGTCGCTGCAGGATCTCGGTTTCCGCGACGTGCGCGACAAGGGCGATGCCGCCGAGGCGCTCGCGGCGGTGCGCACCGAGCGCGTCCACCTGATCATCTCCGACTACAACATGCCCGACATGGACGGACTGCAGCTGCTCGAGGCGGTGCGCGGCGATCCGGTGATCGGCAAGACGGTCTTCATCATGCTGACCGGATCGTCGGACCGCGAGGTCGTCCAGAAGGCGGCGGCGCTCGGCGTCAACAACTACCTGGTCAAGCCGTTCGCACCGGCCTCGCTCAAGGACAAGATCGAACGCGTGTTCGGTCCGCTGTCCTGATGCCCGGGAACCTCTCCGAAGCGCCGCCGCGCCCGCCGGGATCGCTCGCGCCCCGGCACCGCATCACGCTGGTCCAGGGCGAGCATGTCGCGGTCGCGCGGCCCGGCGCGGTCATCGCGACGCTGCTCGGCTCGTGCATCGCGGTGTGCCTCCACGACGCGGCGGCGCATGTCGGCGGGATGAATCACTTCCTGCTCGGCGAACCGGGTGCGGATCAGCATGTCCGTCCCGGCGAGCTGTCGCGCTACGGGATCCACGCGATGGAATTGCTGATCAACGCGATGATGAAGGCGGGCGCGTCGCGCAACGCGCTGCGGGCGCACATCTACGGGGGCGCGAACATCATCGCCGGGCTCGGCAAGATCGGGTCGAGCAACGCCGCGTTCGCGCGCCGCTTCATCGAGACCGAGAATATCGCGATCGGCCATGTCGACGTCGGCGGCAGTCGCGCGCGCAAGCTCGAATTCCTTCCCTACGAAGGCAAGACCCGATCGAGCTTCGTCGCCGATCCGGTACCGATCCTGGCGCCGATGCCGCTTGTCGACGGCGACGTCGAACTGTTCTGACCCCGTTTTCTTCAAGCCACGATTGCGAACCGAACATGGCCGATTCCGACACTCTTGCGGCACTTCTCCAGTCGGCGCTGGCCGAGGAGCTGCGCCACGTCCGCAAGCTGATCGAACAGCTTGCCGAGCTGCTGATCTGCGACGACCATTTCGCGACCAACTATGTCGAACAGCTCCAGGCGTTCGACCTGCTCGTCCAGTATACCGACGAGAGCGCGGCGCTGCTCGACCGGATGGCGGCGGGCGTCGGCTCGCACGATGCGGTGACGACCGTGAAGCTCGGCGCGGTCCAGGCGCGGCTGCGCGCGGCGCTCGGCAAGGCGGGCTGATCCGGTGGCGGCCCACAATGCGGACACGCGTCCGATCATCATCGTCCGCAAGATCAAGCGCGGCGGGGCGGCGCATCATGGCGGCGCGTGGAAGGTCGCCTATGCCGATTTCGTGACCGCGATGATGGCGTTCTTCATGCTGTTGTGGCTGATCAGCAATCCCGACAAGTCGCGGCTGAAGGGGCTTGCCGAATATTTCACGCCGAGCAGCGGCGGCGGCGGTGCCGGATCGGCGGGTGCCGACGGCGCGGGGACCGGCGCCAGCGTCGGCACGCGCCCGGCCCGCGGCGGCGACACCCCCGACACGGTCGCGGTGGTCGCCCGCGGCGGGACCGCGACGATCCCCGATGCCTCGCTCCGCGTGCTCGCGCAGGAGATGCGGATCGCGATCGACAGCCTGCCGCCGGAGGATCGCGGGCGGGTCGCGACTCAGGTCGAGCGCGACCGCGACGGGCTGCGGATCAGCCTGATGGATACCGCCGCGCATTCGATGTTCCGCCCGGGGACCGCCGAGCTCAACGGCTTTGCCCGCGACCTGCTCGCCCGCGTCGCGACCAGGCTGGCAAAGTCGGACGCGCCGATCGCGATCGAGGGTCATACCGATGCGCGCGGCGGCGACGGCAACTGGCGGCTGTCGGGCGACCGCGCGATCGCGGCGCGCACCGCGATGATCGCGGCCGGACTTCCCGCCGGACGCTTTGCCGAGCTGGTCGCGATGGCCGACACCAAGCCCGTTTATCCCGATCAGCCCGATCGCCCGGAAAACCGGCGGATCACGATCGTCGCCAAGGCGACGGCGTCGTCGCTGCCGACCGATGCGAGCTTCAGGTTTTGAGGACCGGCCTATGAAACCGATCGTGCGCGCGCTGCTATTGCTCGTCGCCGGCGTGGGCGTGGGCGGCGGCGCGGCGGTCGCGACCAGCCGGTTCGTCACCCCCTCCGCGACGGCGAAGCCCGCCGCGCCGGTCGTGGTCGAGACGAGCTTCGTCACCGTCGATCAGATGCTGGCGCCGCTCGTGCTGCGCGATCGCCGGCTTACGGGCTATGTCCGGTTCGACGCAGGGCTCGAGGTCGCGATCGACGAGGCGCCGGGGGTGACCGAACGGCTGCCGCTGCTCCGACATGCCATAAACATGCGCTCCTACCGTGTTCCACTGGCGGCGGGCCCCGATGGCATGCTACCCGATATCGCGGAATTGCAGCGCGTCGTGGGCGCTGCGGCGGTTGACGCGTTCGGTCGTGGTGCAGTGCGAAAAGTCGCAATCACCAAGGCCGAGCCGGCATGAAGGGGACCCGGGGATGATCGAACAGGCTCACTATCCGCTGGTGCCGGAGCCGCGGAACGATGCCGATCCCGTAGCCATACCAACCTACATTATTGATCCGCCTACATATTCTGAAGCAATACCGGCTGAAGCCCAACCGGCGCGAACCTTTGCGCCGCGCGAGGACCGGCTGACGCGGATCCTGCTGATCGGGCGGCTGAGCGCGGCGACCGGCGACCATTTATGCCGCGCGCGCAACATCTCGGCCAACGGCATGAACGTCGAGTGCGACGCGCGACTGATTCGCGGCGACCGCGTCCGCATCGAGCTGCGCAATCTCGCGGTGGTCGAGGGCAAGGTCGCCTGGAACGACGGAACGCGTATCGGAATCCATTTCGACGCGAGCATCGACGTCGAGAGCTTCCTGCGTCCCAGCGACGATGGCACCGGTCTGACGCCGCGCGCACCGCGGATCGCCGCCGATGCCGCCGCGACGCTCTGGCACGACGGGCGGACGATGAGCGCGCGCCTCCACAACCTCTCGCAATCGGGGTGTTGCCTGATCGGCGATGTGCAGGGCGCGACGGATTCGGTCGTCCGGATCACGATCGCGGGGCTGCCGCCGCGCCAGGCGACGCTGCGCTGGGCGACGGCGGATCGAGCAGGCTATGCCTTCCACGCGATCTTCTCGTTCGCCGATATCGTCGCGTGGCAGCGCGCGCAGGCCGACCGGGCCGCCGCGACCAGCTGACCGGACCCGGTTCGCGACGCCCGCGTCAGCGCGGTCGCGCGCTCCCCGATCTCGGCCCCGCTCCCGAGGACGCCGACCCCGCCCCCGGCTGACCCTGCGGCTTGCCGGCCGGCGGGCGGGCATAGGCCTGGCGGCGTGCCATCGCCATCGTCAGCGCCGCCGCCCCCTTGGGCGTCATCGCCGCCATGATCATCGCCGTCGACCGCTCGCGCATCCGTTGCGCCACGCGCATCTGCACGTCGAGATCGAGCTGTTCCATCACCGGCGCCGCCGCCGCGGGCTTCATCGCCTGATAGATCCGGGCGAGATCGTCGAACTGGTCGGGCGTGGGGGTTCCCGCCGTCGCCGTTGCCGGGGGCGGTGCGGCCGCCGGGTTCGACGCGCCCGCGCTCGCCTTCAGACGCATCTCCGCTGCGCGCACCGCCTGTTCACGCAGGTCGAGCGTCCGCCCGCGCCGCGTCGCCGCCTGGTCGCGCGCGGAGGTATCGTCGGCGATCGCGACGCCCAGCCGCGACGTGATCTTTGCGGGCGCGCCGGCCTCGTCGGCACCCGCGAGCCCGACCGCGTTGGCGACCGTCGCCAACCCCGCGGCGACCGCCGTCATCACCAGCAGCGAGGGACGACCGATCACGCGGCGCGGTCCAGCGCGGCGGTGTCGCTGCCCGCCGAGGCGGCCCCGGCGACCTCGGCGATCCGGTCCGCCGAGGCGTTGGCGATACCAATCATGACCGCGAGCTCGTCGGCGATCTCGCGCGCTTCGCCGAGCGGGCGGGCGACGTCGACGCATCCGCCGAGCGCGGTCTTCAGCTCGCACAGCACCGATCGCGCCTCGCCGGTCGCGGTGTCGAGCGCGGCGACCATCTCGGCGATCGCGCCGCCGCGCACCGCGCGCAGCGACCGCATCATCCGCATGCTCTGCACGAGGACGGCAGCGCACAGGATGATGGTGACGATGTTGGTGGCGGTGGCGAAGCTCATGTCAAAGGTCCTCTGGCTACGTCGGTGGCAAGCCGGACGGCGATGTTGCTGCGGCGCTGGCCGATCGTCGCGCGCGCGAGCGGGACGCCGCCGACATGCACCTCGAGCGGTTCGTCGGGCCGGCGGCCGAGCCTGATCGTCTGCCCGGGTTTCAGCGCGCGGACGTCGCCGAGCGTCATCGACGTCTCGCCGAGCACGACGTCGAGCGCGACCTGCGTGTTGCGGATCTCGGACGCCATGTGCGCGCCCCAGATATTCTCAGGCCCGAGCGTCTCGCCCATGAACCGCTGCGCGAGCAGATAGCGGACGGGCTCGATCGTCGCATAGGGCAGCAGCACGTTGAAGCAGCCGCCGCGCCCGTCCATGTCGACGCGCAACGTCGCCACCGTGCAGATGTTGGTGGGGCCGGCGATCGAGGCGAAGCGCGGGCTGGTCTCGATCCGCTCCAGCGTCATCGTCGCCGGCGTGATCGGGTGCATCGCCGCCCCGAGGTCGTCGAGCGCCAGATTGATCATCCGCGCGACCAGCCCGGTCTCGATTCCGGTAAAGCCGCGCCCGTCGATCACCGGCCGCGCACCGCTGCGCCGGCCGCCGAGCAGCGCGTCGACCACCGCGTAGATCAGGCTCGAATCGACCGTGATCAGCCCGTAATTGCGCCATTCCTCGACACGGAACACGCCGATCATCGCGGGCAGCGCGACGCGGCCGATGAAATCGCCGAAGCGGATCGAGGTGACCTCCTCGAGACTGACGTCGATCGCGTCGGAGGTCAGGTTGCGCATCGACGTCGCGAACTGGCGGACCATCCGGTCATACGCCACCTCGAGCATCGGCAGCCGTTCATAGGTGATGACGTCGGATTCGATGACCGCCTTCAGCCCGCTGCGCGCGCGCGCAGGGCCGACGTCGCCGAACAGCGCATCGATCCCCGCCTGGTCGAACGCGCCGCCCATCGGCCCCGCGACGGGCGGATCGGGCAGCGCGAAATCGTCGAGATCGGCAAAACCGTCGCTCATTGCTGGATCAGGTCCTGGACGAGGACGCCGTCGACCTGGCCTTCGCCCAGCGCCTCGCGCGCGCGCAGCAACAGCTCCTCCTTGATCCGGAACACCGCGGCCGATCCGGCGAGATCCTCGGGCCGAAGCTCGCGCAGGAACGGCTGGTACGCGTCGAGCACCAGCGGCAGCCTGGCCTTGAGGCTTTCCTCGGTCGCCTTCGGGCCGGGGACGAGCATCACATGCACCTTGAGGAAATGCGCGGCGCCATCGACCGAGCGCAGGTTGACCATGATCGGCGGCACGTCGAACGGCTCGTGGCCGCCCTCGTGCCCGCCCTCGGCTTCCGCCTCGCCGCCGCCACCGTGCGCGCCGGCCGGCGCCTCGGCCTCGGCCGGCGCATCGCCTGCGAACATCATGTACGCGCCGCCGCCGCCGCCGAGCAGCAGGACCGCGGCCACGGCACCGATGATCGCGGTCTTGCGCGTGATCCGGCGCTTGGCGGTGGTGACGACGATCGCGTCGCCCTCGGCCGGCTCGATACTGGTGTCGTCCGCCACACGGCGTCTCCTTGTCCCCGGTGATTCTCGGGCCCGGGCGAACCGGGCTCTCGCATTCCCGCCTATTATAGGACGGGCAGCAGGCAGATTTTGCCTAGCGGCCGATGAAATCGGTTTTTTCGGGAACGGCCGGAATGGATATCTCCTCCTATGTTCTGCTCAGCCACGAACAGGCGCTCAAGCGGCGGCTGGACGTCGCGGCGAACAACATCGCGAACATGAACACCGCGGGATTCCGCCGCGAACGGCCGGTGTTCCGCGAATATGTCGCGCGCGACGACAGCCCGGCGGCGAGCGCACCATCGGCGCCGTCGAACGCGCGCACGACCTCGTACGTGCTCGATTACGGCGCGATGCACGACACCGCCTCGGGCAGCTTCCAGGCGACCGGCAGCGCGCTCGACCTGATGATCGACGGCCCGGGCTATCTGGCGGTCGCGGCGCCCGGCGGCGGCACCGCCTATACGCGCGCAGGGTTCGTCAGGATCAGCCAGGACGGCGAACTGACCACCGCCGGCGGGCTGCCGATCCTTGGCGAAGGCGGGACGCCGATCACGGTACCGCCCGAACAGCTGTCCACGCTGTCGATCGGCACCGACGGCACGGTGACCGCCAAGGACGGCGTCCTCGGGCGGATCGCGGTGACGGTGTTCGACGACGAACGCGGCGTGAGCCCGCGCGGCGACGGGCTGATGGCGGCGACCGGCGGACGCGAGCTCGGCGCCGCGGAAACCACGCTCAGGACGGGCGGGATCGAGGGATCGAACGTCGAGCCGATCGTCGAGACCACCGCGATGGTCGACATCCTGCGCGCGTACCAGACGAGCATGAAGATGTCGCAGGACATCGAGGACATGCGCCGCCGCGCGATCGACCGGCTCGGCAAGCTCGGCTGACCCTCCCCTTCCAGACCCCCACCAGAAAGGCCGCGACATGCGCACGCTTTCGATCGCCAGCACCGGGATGCTGGCCCAGCAGACCAACGTCGACGTCATCTCGAACAATATCGCCAACATGAACACCACGGGGTTCAAGCGCCAGCGCGCGGCGTTTCAGGACCTGCTTTACCAGCAGGAAACGCGGCCCGGCTCGGCGGCGGGCGGCGATTCGCAGACCAAGGTCCCGACCGGGATCCAGATCGGCGCGGGCGTGAAGACCGGCGGCGTCTACCGCATCACCGAACAGGGCGCGCCGAACCAGACGGGCAACCGCTACGACATCGCGATCCAGGGCCGCGGCTATTTCCAGGTCACGCTGCCATCGGGGCAGATCGGCTATACGCGCGACGGCTCGTTCCAGCTGTCGGACCAGGGCGAGCTGGTCACCGCCGACGGTCTCCGCGTCGAGCCCGCGATGGTCATCCCGCCCGAGGCGGTCGACGTCGCGATCTCGAAGACTGGCGAGGTCCAGGTCAAGCTGGCGAACACCCCCGCGCTGCAGACCGTCGGACAGCTGCAGCTCGCGACGTTCGTCAACGAGGCGGGGCTCGAGGCGCAGGGCGGCAACATCTTCCTCGAGACCGCGTCTTCGGGCCAGGCGACGATCGGGGCCCCCGGCCAGCCCGGGTTCGGCGACACGCTGCAGGGCTTCGTCGAGGCGTCGAACGTGAACCCGGTCTCCGAGATCACCGCGCTGATTACCGCGCAGCGCGCGTACGAGATGAACAGCCGCGTGGTGAAGACCGCGGACGAAATGCTCGCCACGTCGAGCCAGCTGCGATGAGCTGCGTGCGCGTTGCCGTCGCCCGCACGCTGGCGCTTGTTGCGGTGGCGTGCGGCGCGGGGGCGCCGGCGCTGGCCGCGGACCCGACCGAGATACAGGTCGCGATCCTGCTGCACCCGGTCGCGCGCGGCGATATCCTCGCCGCAGCGGATTTCGATCGGCAGCCCCGCGCCGCAGCGACCGCGCACGGTGCGCTGGGGCCCGACGAGGCGAGCGGACGCGAGGCGGTGCGCGCGCTGCCCGCGGGGAGCGTGGTGCGCGCGGGCGATCTCGTCACGCCGCGGCTCGTCCACCGCGGCGAGGCGATCACGCTGTCGCTGCGCGGCCGCGGCTTCGCGATCAGCACCGCAGGCCGCGCGCTCGCCGCGGGGGGGATGGGCGACGTCGTCCGCGTCGTCGCGCTGTCGACCAACCACAGCGTCGATGCTGTCGTCGACGGTGCCGGCAGCGTCCGGATCGCCGGCCAATGACGAAGGGGAATGCGATGACCAGGACGTCCACGCTGCTGCTGATCCTCGCGGGCGCGACCGCGGTGTCGGGATGCGGCACGCTCGGCCAGCTGAAAACGATCGGCAAGGCGCCCAGGCTCAGCGAGATGACCGCGGTCGACACACCGCTGACCGAAGACTCGCTGGGCCAGCCCCGCCGCCGCGAGCCTCCGCCCGCGATGGCGGCGCTGCCCCCCGATGCCTCGCTGTTCCGCGCGGGCGCGGGCGCGTTCCTCGGCGACCAGCGCGCGTCGCACAAGGGCGACATCCTGACCGTCCGGATCAACGTCGCCGACCGCGCCGAGGTCGGCAACACGACCGCGCGCACGCGTGGCGGCTCGGAGAATGCGGGGCTGTCCGCCGCGCTCGGACTCGGCATCGCCAAGCCCGATCCGCTGATCGCGGGGAGTTCCAAGTCGCAGTTCAACGGGTCGGGCAACATCAGCCGGTCCGAGACGATCAGCATGACGATGTCCGCGATCGTCACCGACGTGCTGCCCAACGGCAACCTGATGATCCGCGGCCGACAGGAGATCCGCGTCAATTACGAGCTGCGCGAGCTGATCGTGACGGGGATGGTGCGACCGCAGGACATCGGCCGCGACAACAGCATCCGCCACACGCAGATCGCCGAGGCGCGGATCAGCTATGGCGGCCGCGGACAGCTGACGCAGGCGCAACAGGCGCGCTGGGGGCAGCAGATCTACGACGCGCTGTTCCCGTTCTGATGCGCGCTGCAAATAATCCGCGCACCGCGACCAAGTGTCCGGATTCCTTCCCAGAATAAGGGGCGGGTCGGACCTGACCGCCCCGTCGGCGAGCCGCCGTACGGCTCAAGGACGCAGAAGCGACCGACTATTCCAGAAGGAAGAATATCATGGGAATGTCCGTTAATACCAATGTTGGCGCGATGGCGGCCCTCCAGGCCCTCAACGAGACCAGCAAGGGTCTGTCCGTCGTGCAGAGCCGCATCAACAGCGGCCTGAACGTCGCATCGACCAAGGACGATTCGGCGGCCTTCACGATCGCCCAGGGCCTTCGCGGCGATCTGGGTGGCCTGAAGGCGGTCAGCTCGTCGCTCAGCCGGGCGAAGAGCGTGGCCGACGTTGCGGTCGCAGGCGCAGAGCAGATCTCGGACGTCGTCAACCAGATGAAGACGCTTGCCAAGCAGGCGTCGGACGATGGCATCAGCGACGAGAGCCGCGCTGCGTACAACAAGGACTTCACCGCCCTTCGCGACCAGATCAGCACGATCGTCGACTCGTCCGAGTTCAACGGTACGAACCTGCTCAAGACCGGCGGCGGCACCGTGAGTGCGTTGCAGTCGCTGACCAACAAGGCAACCGGCACCGACACCTACGATCCCGATACGCTCTCCATCGCCAACCAGGAAATCGACCTGCCGGCGACGGAAACCGCGTCCGCGGGTGCTGGCACCGGTGTGCTCGGCCAGGACTCGGAAATCGACACGGCGGCAAAGGCCAAGGCGATGGTCGATACCCTGGATACGCTCGGCAGCTCGCTCAACACCAAGTTGAGCGATCTCGGCTCGGGATCGCGCAAGATCGACGCACAGATGACGTTCACCAGCAAGCTGTCGGACGCCATCGAAAGCGGCGTTGGCAAGCTTGTCGACGCGGATCTGGCAAAGGAATCGGCGAAGCTGCAGGCTCTGCAGGTCAAGCAGCAGCTTGGCGTGCAGGCTCTGTCGATCGCCAATCAGGCGCCGCAGACGATCACGTCGCTGTTCCGGTAAGCCGGGGCGCACACGGACCGGCCGGGTCCCCCAAGACGCACCGGCCGGGACATGGGGAACCGGGGCAGCCTGCAAGGGCTGCTCCGGTTTTTCGCGTTTCGAGGCGGCGCGGTCCGCCTAGGGATTTTCCCTTACTTCAAGCGTCGGTGGATTGGCGTATTGGTCAGTGCGTCGGCGGGTGATCCCCGACGACACGCTCGGAGCGCCCCGGAGAAGGTCGCACCGGCTGGTTGCAGCAGGACGGCGCGGAACAAGGGCCGCCTGCCAGGAGAGGATGCCACCATGGACTACCGCGTCTCGCTGTCGCTTTCCGTGTCCGATCCGAGCGTCCTGTGGCGCGCGGCGGCGGCGGCGGCGATGGCGGCACCCGGGATGACGATCGACGACGTCGTCGACACGATCGGCAGCGAACAGGATCCCGAAATCGCGGACTGCATCGCGCTGCTGCTCCAGCCACCACGGATCGACGGCGTGACGATGCACGACTTCACGTGTCGACGCGCGGCGCGGCCGCTGTCGGGCGCGGTGGCAGGATCGACGCCACCGACGCGCCCTGCGCCACGCAACCGTCGCCCGTCCCGTCTCGAAAAGGTGCGTATCGAGCAGGCCCGCATGGAGCAGGCCCCGATCGAGCAGGCCGCGATGGAGCAGAACCGGGCCGCAGCCGGCTGATCCGGTCAGGCGCGCCGCGCGGATACCTCGACCAGCAGCACCGCGGCGATCGCGCGATCGACCGGCCGCAGCGCGATCGACAGATCGTTCGCCAGCCGCTGCGCATCGACCGGCGAGGATGGCGACGCGCGCAACCGCGCGAACTCGATGCTCGCCGCGAGTGCCGCCTCGCGACATTCGGGCAGCCGCGTCTCGAGCGCGCTGGCACCTGCCGCATCCGTCGCCTCCAGCACCAGCGTGATCTTCAGCCGGCCATCGGCCCGGTCGCCCTCGACGATCGGTACGTCGAGCGGCGCCATCGCGACGAAATGCGGTGCCGCCGCGCCGCCCTCGCCGCCCCCGGAATGCCCGCCAGGTTTCGATCCCGACGCCGCCGCGCTCCAGGATAAGGCGATGGCCAGCGCACCGAGCCAGCGGGCGCAGGATCGCGGCGAGGGACACAGGCCGAACGCGTGCATTGGGTCAGTCTCCAGCTTCATCGCCGCGCCTGTCCGGCGGCGATGGAATACCGTCCGCCGCCCGACGGTGCGCGGCTTCATCCCTCTATAATAGGCGAAGCAGAGGGACAGGGAGCGCGATGAGCCACGATCAGAAGCCGGCGCGGGTCAAAATCGTCGCCAACGCCGGCGACGCTGCCGCGCGCCGTCGCAACGACAGCCCCCCCGCCCGCCCGATCGCGCCACCCGCGTCGGCACAGCCCACCGAACGGGACGGCACGCCGACGACGCGCGGCGCGACGATCATCTCCACGCTGCTCTTTCTCGGTGCAGCGGCGGCGGGTGCGATCGCGGTCACGCTGGCGATCGTGTGATGCGATTACGCGCCCTGCTCGCGGCGACAATAGTGCTGGGGATCGCGGCGCCGGCCCTTGCAGCGGAACACGCGCCAGTGCCCGCTCGCGCCGACCATCCGCCCCCGCCTGCTTCGTCGCCGCCCGCTTCGTCGCCGCCCCCACCGCCGCGACATGCGCCGTCTCCGTTCGCGGCCGTGCTGTCACGCCAGCCGCTCGGTCATGGTCCTGCGGCCTGGCCGACGCTGGGCGAAGCCGCGGCATGGCGTGCGCTGGCGGGCGCGACCCCGGCGACCCGCCAGGCGACGCGGTGGCGCTATGCACAGGCGTTGATCGCGCGCGACCGCGGCGGCGACGCGCTGGGCGTGCTCGATGTCATGGCGGCCGACGATCCGGCGCTCGCGCGCGTGGCGGCATGGCGACGCGCGCGCGGGATCGCACTCACGCTGCTCGGCCGGCGCGACGCCGCGATTGCCGCGTTCGACGATCGCGCGCTCGACACCGACACCGAGACCTGCCTCTGGCGGCTGCGCAGCCTCGCCAGCGCGCGGGCCGGCGCCGCGCCCGCACCACCGCCGCTGACGCTGCTGCACTGCGCCCTGCCCGCGCTCAACGCGCGCACGGCGTCGGCGCGACGCCCGTTCCTGTTCGCCGCCGCGCGTGCCGCGATCGATGCGGGCAGGCCCGCCGCGGTCATCGCCTGGCTTCAGCCCGTTGCGGCCGCCGATCCCGAGGCGGCGCTGCTCCGCGGCGAGGCCGAGCTCGCGGCGGGACACCCCGCCGCAGCCCGCCGCTGGTTCGCGCTCGCCAGCCGCGCCGCGGATCCCGGACAGCGCGCCGCAGGTACGCTCGGCGTGATCGACACCGGGCTGGCGGACCGCTCGCTCGCGCCGGGCGCCGCACTGCGCCAGCTGGCCGCGCTCCAGTTTCGCTGGCGCGGCGGACCGACCGAACGTCGCGCGCTGACCACGACGCTGACGCTCGCGCTGCGCCGTCACGACGAACCCGCGATCCTCGCGACGGGCGCGGCGTTGCTGCGCTATTGCGAGACCGGCGCCGATGCCGTGCCGCTGTCGGCGATGGTCCAGGCGCATCTCGTCGGGCTGCTCGCTGCGGACTCGCGCGTCCCGCTGGCGACCGCCGCGGGTCTGTTGTGGGAGTATCGCGATCTCGTGCCGACCGGCGCACCGGGCGACCGGATGGCCTGGATGCTCGCGGACCGGCTGCAGCAAGCCGGGCTGTACGCGCGCGCCGCCGAGTTGCTCGAACACCGGTTGCGCGGCGTCGAGCACGACGTCGAGCAGGGACCGCTCGCGGTCCGGATCGCCACGTTGCGGATCCTCGCGGGCATGCCCGACGCCGCGGTCCGCGTGCTGCGCGAGACGGGCATGGTGCCCTATCCGGAGACGATCCTCGACGATCGCCGCCGGGTCGAGGCGATCGCGCTCGAACTGCTCGGCAAGCATGCCGAGGCGCTCGCGGTGCTCGCCGACAGCCGCGATGCACGCGCGGTCGGGGCCGAACTGCAATGGCATGCGCGCGACTGGCCGCGGCTCGTCCAGAGCGGCGAGGCGATGCTGCCCGCCGGGCCGCTGACCGAGGCGGCGCAGGTCATCGTCCTTCGCCAGGCGATCGCGCTCGCGATGCTCGGCCGCGAGCCCGCGTTGCAGCGTCTCAACCGCCGCTATGCGCGCGCCTTCGCCACGCTGCCGACCGGCCCCGTCTTTGCGATGCTGACCGCGCCGGTCGGGACGGTCGATCCCGATCGCCTCGGGCGTGCGATCGAGGCGCTGCCCGCGGCGGGCCCGGCAGCGATGGTCGCCGACCTGCTGACCGCGGGACAGGCCGCAAGCGCGCGATGATACCGGCCGCGCACGCGCGCGCGGCGCCTGCGGATCATGCCGGCGCCTCCGGGCGTTGACCCCCGACTGTCCCGAGGAACCCCCGGGGGTATCTCGAAAGGACCGGCATGCCGAACGCTATCCAACGGATCATCGACGACGTCGTCGCCGAGATCGAGACGAAGGCCGTCGAGATCGAGGCATCGGCGGAGCGCAAGGACGAGGATGCGGCGCCCGGACCGATCGGCATCGCCATCGCGTTGCCGGATGGGTCGGTGCTGACCGCGGGCGCGGCGACGACGGGGTTTCCGATCCAGAGCATCTCCAAGCTCTTCGCGCTCGATCTCGCGCTGGAGGCGATCGGCGACGCGGTGTTCGAGCGGGTCGGGCGCGAGCCGTCGGGCGATCCGTTCAATTCGATCATCGATCTCGAGCGGACCAAGGGCCTCCCGCGCAACCCGTTCGTCAATGCGGGCGCGCTGGTCGTCGTCGACATCCTGGTCGAGAACGGCGCGAACGACAGCGGCCGCGATGCGGTGACCGCGCTGGTACGGAACCGCGCCGCGCCCGAACGCCTGTCGCATGACGCAGCGGTGATGGCGTCGGAACAGGAAGGCGGCGACCTCAACCGCGCGATGATGAGCTTCATGCGTCACCACGGCAATCTACTGTCCGACCCCGATGCGGTGATGGAGGCCTATGTCCGCAACTGCGCGATCACGCTCGACTGTCGCGGGCTGGCACGCGCGGGGCTGTACCTCGCCGCCACCCGGCGGTCGCCCGATGACGCGGCGCGCGACGCGGTCGCGTTACGCATGCGCAAGGTGCTCGCGCTGATGATGACCTGCGGCCATTATGACGGCTCGGGCGACTTCGCGCTGCGCGTCGGCGTGCCCGCCAAGAGCGGTGTCGGCGGCGGGATCCTCGCGATCGTCCCCGGAACCGCGGCGATCGCGGTCTGGTCGCCCAATCTCGACCAGCATGGCAACAGCATCCTCGGCGTCCGCGCGCTCGAGATGATCAGCCACCGCACCGGCTGGTCGGTGTTCGGACCGCCGATGCTCTGACGTCGCCCCGCGTCGGCTCAGGCCGCGATCGCGTCGGCCGGATCTGCGGATGGCGGCGCGATGGGCGTTGCCGGGCAGGGAAGCACATACGGAACCGCATAGGGAACGGCGACGACCGCGTCGCTGAACGGGATCACCGGCCGTCCGACCAGATAGCCCTGCGCGGCTTCGCAGCCGACCGCGCGCAACAGGTCGAGCTGGTCCTGCGTCTCGACCCCCTCGGCATGCGTCAGCACGCCGAGTTCCTTGCCGATACCGACCGTCGCGCGCAGCACCGCCATCGACCGCGGATCAGTCGCCGCGCTGGTCACGAAGCTCCGGTCGATCTTGATCCGGTCGAAACGGAAGTCGCGAAGATGCGCGAGCGACGAATGGCCCGTCCCGAAATCGTCGAGCGCGACGCGGATCCCCATCCGGCGGATCCGGTCGATCATCGACGCGGTCAGCGCCGCGTCCGCGATCAGCGCGGTTTCGGTGATCTCCACCTCGATGCGGTCCGCCGCGACGCCGTGGACCAGCATCGCCTGAGCGAGGCTGTGCAGCACCGCATCGGATTTCAGCTGTCTGGCCGAGATGTTGATCGCGACGTGCAAATGCGACGACCATCCCGCGAGATGGCGACAGGATTCCATCACGACCCAGCGGCCGATCTCCTCGATCAGCCCGCAATCCTCGGCGATCGGAATGAAGATGTCGGGCGAGATCCAACCGCGCGCGGGGTGGTTCCAGCGGATCAGCGCCTCGTAGCCCGTCGTCCTGCCCGAGGCGAGATCGACGAACGGCTGGAACGCGAGCTCGAATCCGCCATTCTGCACCGCCTCGTGAAGATCATCGATGATCCGCTGGCGTTCGACGAGGCGTTCGGCCAGCCCGGGAAGATAGGCCTGCGACCGTTTGCGACCAAGCCGCTTGGCCTCGTACAACGCCATGTCGGCGCGCTTCATCAGCTCGCCGGGCGTCGAATCGCCGTCGAATATCGAGATGCCCACGCTGCAGCTCGGCATCAGCCGGCAGCCGTCGAGGACGACGGGCCGCGTCACGCGCGCGACGATCGAATCGGCGAGCGTGGTCGCCGCCGCACCCGTTGCGTGCGTGAGGATCGCGATCTCGTCGCCGCCCATCCGCGCGATGAAGCTGCCCGTGGGGAGCAGCGTCGTCAGTTCGGCCGCGACGTGGATCAGCAGCGTGTCGCCGACCGAATGCCCGAACGCGTCGTTGATCCGCTTGAAGTCGTCGAGATCGATCAGCAGCAGCGAGAAGGGCGCGCCGACGGCGATCCGCGCCTCCTTCTCCTCGCGCAGCGACCGGCGATTGCCGAGACCGGTGAGCGGGTCATGATAGGCGAGATGCGTCAGGTTGCTCAGCGCGCGGCGCTCCGCACTGATGTCGGTGAACGTCAGGACGATACCCTGCGGCGGGACCGCGCGCGATTGCATCTGGTAGATGCGGCCGTCCTCCATGACGCATTCGCGGTCGAAATCGGCGTCCCCTGCAACCCACTGCTGCATCTCGTCGCCGACCGACGCGCGCAGTTCGGGCGACCATTTGCGATGCCGCGCGATGACATCGAGGACCGTGTCGATCGAGGCACCGAGCGCGATCACCCCTGCCGGAAGATCGAACAGGTCGAGGAACCGCCGGTTGAAATGGCGCAACCGCGCGTCGCCGTCGATGAAGACCAGCCCGTCGGTCATGCTCTCCATCACCGCCTTCAGCGCGAGCGCCTCTTCCTCGCGGGTCGAGCGGAACCGCGCGAACGTGAGCAGGCTGGCAAGACACGCTGCCGACACGCCGAACGTCATGCACGCCGCCACCAAGCCCGCCGACATCAGCCCGGCGCGAACGTCGTTGATGCTGCCGATCACGATATCGCCCGACAGCGACACGAAATGCGTGACGCAAACCGCCCCGGCGAACAGCAGGCACGCAGCCAGCCGTGGCTTCGCCCAGCGGCGGCGCACCTGCCACGACGCCAGCACGACGGTGCCCGCGACGGCCCCCGCGACGTTGGTCGGCCAGGAAAAGAAATGCGCGCAGTCGATCATCCCCGTCAGGCCGACCGCATGCATGCCCCAGATCCCCGCGCCCGCCGCCGCGGCGGCGATGCTCCGCGCGATGCGCGACCGCACGCGCGTGACCACGACCATCGGCACACCGACCAGCACGATCCCGACCAGTGCGGACAGCGTCGTGACGAGCGGATCGTACCGCAGCAACAGGTCGGGGCGATAGGCAAGGATCGCGATGAAGTGCGTCGCCCAGACGCCGAGCCCGGCGGCGAGCGCGAGCGCTGCATGCCGCCAGTCGAGCGGCGCGCGTGCCGACGGGATCGCCCGGTTGCCACTCGCGCGCGATGCGGGCGCCTCGCCCAGCTCGGTCACCAGCATCGCGACCGACCATCCCGCGGTCAGGCAGATGCCGATCGCCACCGCGACGAGGGAGAGGGAATGGTGGAAGTGCAGATTGAAGAGGAAGACCACGATCGTCGCTTTTTGGGTTTATTTTCCAGTCGCATGAAGAGGTTAACGAAGATCAAACCCGAAACGGGCCGAATGGACGCGGGGTGACGCAGGTTATCCGCGCCCGCCGGACGCTGTCAGGGCCCCGTCGTCCCGAGCGGCGTGAAGGCGATCGCGAAGACCGTGCTGCCGGGTTGCGACCGTAGCGAGACGTCGGTGCCATGCGCCTCGGCAACCTGCGCGACGATCGCCAGGCCAAGCCCCGTATTGGTCCCCGCCGACCGATCGCGCTTCCAGAACCGGTGGAAGATCAGCGACTGGTCCTGCGCGCCGATCCCCGGACCGTCGTCGCACACCGCCAGCGTCCCGTCGCGCGACACGCGCACGTCGATCCTGGTCCCGTCGCCGCTGTGCTTGACGGCATTCTCGAGCAGGCTGCCGAGTGCCTTGCCGATCCACGCCGCGTGCCCCGCGACGAGCACGGAGTCCGCGGCGGCGGACAGGGCGATGGTCTTGCCCGCGCGAAACGCCAGCGGTGCGATCGACGCGACGCCATCGGTCGCGACCTGCACGAGATCGACGGGCGCCGCCATGTCCAGCGCCACCGTCTCGAGTTCGGTGATCTCGAGGAGTTGCTCGACGATCCGCCCGAGGCTGTCGAGGTCCGCGCGCAACGCGGTCCGCAGCGCCGGGTCCGCGACGCCCTCGACCCGCAACCGCGCGACCGCGATCGGCGTGCGCAGCTCGTGCGCGGCATCGGCGGTGAAGTCGCGCTGCATCCGGTAGCTCGACGCGAGCCGCTCGAGCATCGCGTTGACCGCGCGCGCGAGCGGGCGGACCTCCGCGGGAAGCCGGTCGTCGGCGAGCCGCAGGTCGAGCGGCAGCGCATCGCCCGTCCTGAGCGAGGCGGACGCCTGCCGCACCGGGCGGACCGCACGCCGGATGATCACGACGTCGATCGCGAGCAGCGCGAGCAGCAGCGGCGTCACGATCGCCATCCCGTACAACAGGAACTGCGCGAGCAGGTCGTCGACGATATAGTCGGGATGCGCGAGATTCTGCAGGATTACGATCCAGACCGGGTCGCCCGCGCGCGTGCCGATCACCGCCGGCATGCTCGTCCCGACATAGAAGGCACGGCGCGACTGGCGACGAAAGAACCGCTCCTCGGGGCCGATCGGGATCGCCGCGGTCGGCAGGACCGAAGCGGTCTGCGACGCGAGGATCATCCGGCCGCGACGGTCGAGGATCAGATAGGCAAAGCCGCCGCCGGGCGCGAACACCGCCGAGCTGGTCGTGTCGCGCGCGAACCGCAGCCGCCCCTGCGCATCGCGCGACAGCCCCTGTCGCACCGCCTGCGCATGGACATGGAGCGTCTGGCGCTGGATCGTCGTCGCGGTCGCATCGAGGAACGCATAGACGCCGCCCGCGACCGCGATCGCGGTGATCAGTACCGCGATCGCATGCCAGCGAAGGATCTGCGCGGTCAGCGACCGCGGCTTGGCGCTCATGCGCTGCGGTCCACCATCATGTAGCCGACGCCGCGGACGGTGATGATATCGACCCCCGCGCGCGCGTCGCCAAGGCGGCGGCGCAGGCGGTGGACATAGACCTCGACCGCGTTCGACCCCAGATCGCCATCCATCCCGAACAGCAGATGTTCGAGATGCTGCTTGCTCACGACGCGGCCCGCGCGGCGGATCAGCGCGCCGAGCACGTCGAGTTCGCGCGCGGACAGGATCGTCGGGGTGCCGTCGATCGTCACCTCGCTGCTCGCCGGGTCGAACGACAGGTTGCTGCATTCGATCGTCCGGTCGACGATCGTCCCGCTGCGCCGCAGCAGCGCCTGGATCCGCGCGAGCAGTTCCTCGGGCGCGAACGGCTTGGCGAGATAGTCGTCCGCGCCCGCCTCGAGCCCCGTGACGCGGTGCGCGACGCTCGCGCGCGCGGTCAGCGCGATCACCGGCGTGCGGTCGTCGCGCGCGCGCATCGTCCTGACGACCGACAGGCCATCGGCATCGGGCAGACCGAGATCGAGGATCACCACCGCATAGCGCGTATAGGACAGCACCAGCAGCGCGTCCGCGGCGGTCGCGGTACAGTCCGACGCATAGCCCGCCTCGTCGAGCAGGCGGACCAGCATCGTGACGAGGTCGCCGTGATCCTCGACGATCAGCACCCTCATCGCGCCGTCCTGCCTGCGCAGCGAACGCCAGCGACCGGCGGCGGCGTAAGGTTGGCGTAAGCGAGCCGCACTAGGCCGGCGGTTCCTCGCAATCGGTTCCCGATCGGGGGCCGGCCGATGCCCCCGTCACGGCGCCCCGTCTGGTCCGGGTTGCGACCACGACCCAGGCCTTCGCGCGCCGCCCGACCGGGAACCCGACGACCGTCGGGTGCGGCCGCCCCCTGCCCGCCCGCGCCGTCATGCTCACCACCGGCGGCGCGCTCGCGCCCCGCAATCAGAGTTGCCTCATGCTCGATCTCAGTTCCAATCCCGTACGGCAAACCGCCTCCATATCGTCGCGCGACCCGATCCGTGCCCCCGCCCGTGCCGCCGTGCCACGCATCGCCGGGCACGTGGTTCGATCGACCGGCGCCGCGCCGCGGCGGGTCGCGTTGTTCTCGGGCAACTACAACTATCTCCGCGATGGCGCCAATCAGGCGCTCAACCGGCTCGTCGGGTTTCTCGAATCGTGCGGCACCGACGTCCGCGTCTATTCGCCGACCGCGCCCCGCGCGGCGTTCGAGCCCGAGGGGACGCTCGTCTCGGTGCCATCCGTCCGGATTCCCGGGCGCGGCGACTATCGCCTCGGACTCGGGCTGTCCGCGGCGTTGCGCCGCGAGATCACCGCGTTCCGCCCCGAGATCGTCCACGTCTCCGCGCCCGACTGGACCGGCGTCGCGGCGCAGCGGCTCGCGCGGTCGCTCGGCATCCCGATCGCCGCGAGCCTGCACACGCGGTTCGAGACCTATGCGCAATTCTATGGCGCGGGTCTGATCCGGCCGCTGATGGAGCGCCATCTCGACCGCTTCTATCACGGCAGCGACGCGATTCTGGTCCCCACGCGCCCGATCGCGGAGGAATTCGCCGCGACCGCGCTGGGTGACCGCACGCATCTGTGGGGACGCGGCGTCGACCGCGCGCTGTTCTCGCCTGCGCGCCGCGACGAGGACTGGCGGCGATCGCACGGCTTTGCCGAGGACGACGTCGTGCTGCTGTTCTTCGGCAGGCTCGTCCGTGAAAAGGGCCCCGCGCTGTTCGCCGACATCGTCGACCGCGTCCGCGCGTCGGGGATAGCGATCAGGCCGCTCGTCGTCGGCGACGGCCCCGAGCGCGCGTGGCTCGAGCGTCGCCTGCCGATCGCGCGCTTCACCGGCAGCCTCACCGGCGAGGCGCTGGCGCGCGCGGTCGCCAGCGCGGACGTCTTCGTCAATCCCAGCGTCACCGAGGCCTTTGGCAATGTCACGCTCGAGGCGATGGCGTCGGGGCTGCCCAGCGTCTGCGTCGACATCCCGAGCGGCCGCAACCTGCTGCGGGGAGGCACCGGGCTGTTCTATCCGGCGGGCGATCTCGACGAAGCCGTCGCCGCGGTCCGACGGCTTGCGGGCTTTCGCGATCTGCGGCGAACGATGGCGCGCAACGCACGCGCCGCCAGCAGCGACTATGACTGGGACAGCGCGTCGGCGATGGTCGTCGACGCCTATCGCGCGCTGCTTGCCCCCGGATCGTCTGTCTCCGGCTCGCTTTCGCCCGGATCCGTGACCGGGCACGACATGGCGCATGGCGGCGTGACGGAACGAACCCGGCGGATCAGGCGCTAACCGATCCTATGACGCACCAACTACGGACCAACCAGACACGACGTCGCGGTCGCCTGCGTGCGTAGCGTCCTGAAGGCGCCGATCCTGCAGGCGCGGTCGACGCACACGGTGGCCATCGCGATCGTGATGATCGTCGTCGTCGGGATCGCCGGGGCCGCGCTGGTCCGGCTGCTCGAGGGGATCGACTGGGACGATATCCAGCGCGCGCTGGCGCGGATCGGCTGGCACCGGCTGTTCGCCGCCGCCGCGGTGACGGCGCTCAGCTATGTCGTGCTGACCGGGTATGACGTGATCGCGCTCCGGATCATCGGGCGTCAGGTCCGCTATCGCCGCGCCGCGCTCGCCTCGTTCACGAGCTATGTCTTCAGCCACAATCTGGGCTTTGCGCTGCTGACCGGCGGCACCGCGCGGCTGCGCATCTATCGTCCCGCGGGGCTCGGCATCGGCGAGGTCGCGCACATCATGGTGCTGACCGGGATCACCTTCTGGTCGGGCATCCTCACGCTGCTCGGGTTCGGCCTGATCCTGCAGCCAGGCGACGTCGCGATCGCGGGGATGACGCTAACCTATCCCGCGCATGCGGCGATCGGTGCGGCGGGGCTCGCGATCCTCGGCGCCGCGGTGCTCGCGCTGCACTGGTACCGCGGGCGGACGCTCGTCGCGTTCGGCCGCACGATCCCGTTGCCGAGCGTCCGCCAGGCCGCGCTCCAGATCCTGCTCGCGGGGATCGACATCCTGCTCGCCGCCACCGCGCTGCTGGTCCTGCTTCCCGATTCGGCGGCGGGCCTGTTTCCCGCGTTGCTGCTCGGCTATCTGGTGGCGATCGTCACGGGGCTGATCACGCACGCGCCGGGCGGCGTCGGCGTGTTCGAGGCGGTGATGCTCGTCAGCCTGCCCGAGGTCGACCGTGCGACGCTGTTCGCGGCGCTGCTCGCCTATCGGCTTATCTATTATCTCGTTCCGTTGGCGATCGGCATGCTCGCGTTCGCGCTCCACGAGATCCGCGAGGCGCGCGTAAGGTCGGCGTAAGTCGGTGCGGCGATGACGGCGCTGTCCTTTGCCCGTCGATCGGAATGCCGTCATCATGATCCCCCGTGCGCTTCACAGCGCTGCGCCGCCTCGCCTTGCCACCGGCCTTGCGCTCGGTCTCGCTACCCTCACCCCCGCATACGCGCAGCACGCCACCGCGCCCGCTCCCGTCCCAAATATTCCCGAGCCGATGGTGTTCGACATGATCCGCCCGCTCGGCGCGCGTCGCGGCGAGCTCGAGGCCAATACACTGGCGCAGGTCAATCTGAGCGGCACATCGCGCGACGTCGAATGGGCGCCCGAAGTCGAATATGCGGTCGCCAACGGGTTCGCGGTCGAGGTCGAACTGCCGTTCATCAACGGCCGCCCGACCGATTACAAGATCGGGCTTCAGGGGACGTTCGGAACGTTTCGCGGCGGTCGCAGCATCCACGGCGTGCAGTATCTCGGGCTGCACAATCGCCGCGACGGCGGCTGGTCGAGCAGCCTGCTCTATCTGCTCGGCAACCGCTTCGGTGATCGGCTGAGCACGATGACGATGGTCGGCGTCGGCGACGTCACGCTTCGCAAGTCCGAGGGGACCGGGCTGCTCGTCAATCACACGACCTTCTGGGATCTCGATCCCGCCACCGTTATCGGGTTCGAGATCAACCGCCAGACCGGCGACAGCCGCCACTGGCTGTTCATGCCGCAATGGCATCGCGCCTTTGCGGGCCGGCTGTCGGTTCAGGCGGGGCTCGGCGCCGAGCGGGGCCATCAGGGCCCGTTCCGCCCCCGTCTCGGCGTGCGCGTGGTGCGCGAGTTCTGACGCACGCGGCGCCGATCGTTCCGGGCTCCGGGCTCAGGGGCAGGTCGACACGGGCACCTTCTCGTCGTTCTGGATGCCGGTGCCCGACGTGTCGCGGTCGTCCCTGACCGCGAACGACGCGATCTCGGAAATCGTCGGCGACGGCGCCCACATCGTCGAGATGATCGGCGAATATGTGACCGCGACCTCGGCGAAGACGACCGCGCCGGTGCTCGTCGCGGTCACCCTGTTCGCCTCGGGCCCCATGCCCTTGAACCCCGATCCCTGCGCGCCCTCGCCCTGCCTGCCGTAGTGCGAGGCGAACGCCATCGCGCCATAGCAGCGCTGCCACTGGATCCACTGGCCGCCGCCGCTGTTGACCGTCAGGCCGGACAGGATGATCCGCCCCTTGCCCCTCATGTCGACGGTCCCGCCCTGCAACGCGGCCCCCGTGAACAGGTCGTTGATCTGCGTCTCGGTGATCGGGCGGTTGCGCAGAATCTCCTGGATACCGATCCGCGACCCGTTGTCCGCGACCTGCAGCGCAAGCTGGCTGATCCGCTGCCGCGTCAGCGTATAGTTGGCGAGTTCGATGCCGTAGAAGACGAGCGTGATCATCACCGGCAGGACGAGCGCGAACTCGACCAGCGCCAGCCCGCGCGTGTCGCGGACCAGCCGCGCCGATCGCATAAAACTGACGATGGTCACGAACAGGTCCGCAGCGGGGCTGGCGCCTGGTCGCTCGCCGGCTGGTTTCGGAGCAACGTGCTCGACACGACCTTCAGGATCCCGTTGCCCTGCACCATCGGCAGGAAGCTGGCATAGCTCACCGTCGCGGTCAGCAGGACGACGTCCTTCGACCCGCCGACGCCCTCGGTGCCGCCCTCGAGGTCCCACGCGCCGTTATTGTTGGCGTCGACATAGGTTTCGCCCTTGTTGCAGCGGCCGTCGTGATTGCTGTCGACATATTCCTCGACCCGGTTCTGCGCGTTGCGATAATCGTGGAACGAGGTCAGCTCGAATTCGACGCGGGCGCTGTTGATCACGCGAAGGACCTGCATCCGCACGCGGTCCTGGATCAGAGCGCGTCGCACGTCGCTCCCGGCATCCTCGAGGCTCGTGTCGCGCGCGGCCTTCTGCATCTCTCCCTCGAGCACCGACTTGACGTACAGCCTGTGCCCGAACGCCAGTCCGCCGATGATCAACAGCATCAGAACGGGCGAAACGATCGCGAATTCGATCATCGCGGCACCCCGCGTATCGCGCCGGCCGGGGCGGCGCATCAGTGCGTCACCCGCAATTGCGAGATGCGCGCGGCGATGTCGGCAAAAGTCGTGTTAAGCTCGGCCGCGTTGTTCGCCTGATACGCGCGATTGGGCGAGGCGCAGTCGGACAGCAGCGATGTCAGCGTCGTACCGAACGCGATCACCCAGACGGTGATGTTCTTCTTTTCCTTCGCGATCGTGCACAGCCGCGCCAGCCGGTCCTCGACGATACTGTCCTGTTCGGACTTCGTCGGCAGGCTTCCCGTAGCGGTGCGGCGCCGATCCAGCGCGGACAGCCCATAGGCGTCGTAATCGGCGATGTTTGTCTCGGTATCGCCATCGGTCATGAAGATCAGGTGGCGCGAGATGTTGCTGCCGTTCGCCGCCGCGGCGTTTTCCTTCGCGAACAGCCCTTCGGCGGACATCAGCCGCAGGCCCCACAGCATCCCGATGTCGTGATAGGTCCGCCCGCGCGGGACCAGCGCGTTGAGATAGGTCGTCAGCGCCGCCTTGTCCGACGACGTCCGGATCGCGGCCAGCTTTCGCGCGGTCGATGGGCAGGCCGCGAAATCGGTCTTGTACGACCCCAGCGCGATATAGTTGTTCGAGACGTGCGACACGGTGTTGGGCTGCCAGCCGCTGATCGTCGCGCCACCATAGTTCGACACCGACCGCGCCCAGACCAGGTCGGGCAGGAACGGGCGCCACTGCGTGTCGGCGTTCCCGGGGATCGGGACGAGGTCGACGTCGAGGTCATAGGCGGTTCCCGTCTCGTACGGGCGCAGCGTCTTGCGCTCCTCGATGCACGCGCCCTGGCTGCCATTGCCCCAGTTGATCGTCCGCGCGGTGAAGTTGTTGCCGAGCATCGTCGACAGGCTTCCGCCGCCGACCAGCCCCGTCCCGGACGCGCCCTTCAGGCTGGCGAGCGGATAATTGATCTTCTTGTAGTTCCAGTAATAGACGCGCCGGCCATTCGTTTCCTCGCCCGCGTCCGGGTTCGCTTCGACCGTCTGGTCATAGGTCTGACGATAGGCCTCGAACGTCGTCTTCGTGATCGTGCACACGCCGTTGCTGTTGCGCGACGCGCTGTACGTGGAGCCGTTGATCGTCCGCGTCGCGGTCCGCGACCGCGGGAGCGCCGACGCGGAGGGGTTCCACGCGGTATAGCTCGTCGAATCCGAATAGCTTTCATTCGGCGGGGCGACGCATTCCTCGGATGATCCCGGCTGCGTCGTCACCGTCCTGGTCCCGCTCCACGGCGAATAGTTGCTGTTGGTCGTGACGGTCGCGCCCTGCGTGCCCCCCGCCCTGTCCTCGAAGCCGTCCTGCTCGCGCGACTGATAGTCCCAGCTGTCGACCATCCATTCGCGCTTGAGAAGGAGCCCGACATTCACCGTCGAGGAATAGGGCACGAACCCGTAGCGGACCTGCGACGCGGGCGACTGCGCATTGTCGAGCGTGGTATAGAAATCGGTGACCGACTGGCGCAGCGCCTGGATCTTCGACTTGGTATCGCCCGAATTGGTCTCCGCCATCGACAGCGTGGTGTCGAGGACGAACATGATATCGCTGTTGGGCAGCTGGAGCTGCGCCTCGCAGGTCGCCTCGATCGGGATCCGGGTGTATCCGAATATCTTCATGATCGCGGTCTCGACGACGACCCCCGCCTTGCCGTGGACGATCATGTCGTTCCCGACATCATAGTCCATCGTCGGCTTGGTCGTCCCGTACTGCCCCTCGGCAAAGTTCAGTCTGAAGAACCGGTTCGCCGAGTCGCGTGCCGACGTGTCGAACGTCGACGCCGCCATCGCGCGGCGCCCGCCGAGCACCGCCGCATCGCACGCGTTCTGGAGACGCGATTTCGCCAGATAGGCACGGCTCATGTCGAGCGCGCCGCCGATCATCCCCATCAGCGGCAGGAGCGCAAACGCAAAGAGGATCAACGTATTGCCGCGAACATCGCGCGGCAGCGACGTGACCCGCCCCAGACTGTATCTCAAAATCGGCTTCCTAAAGATCGCTCTTGAAGCCGTTTTGGTTTTAAATGTTTGAAATATGGTTGAGAGAATAAATCAGGATTAGTGCCAAGGTTATTGATGCATATCAGTACATGAAATCTTCGCGCGTCCTGCCATGGCGCGATCCACGGCGGTCACGCCGATCGAACCCCGTCGGCCGACGCGCGGACCGCGGCTTCGACGAACGCCTAGGTCGACTGGATATACGCGCGCATCGCCGCGGCGTCGGCCTCGATCCGGTCGATGCGGTATTTGACGAGGTCGCCGATCGAGACGAACCCGACCAGCCGGCCGCCCTCGATCACCGGCAGATGACGGATCCGCCGCTGCGTCATCAGCGAGAGCGCGCCGATCACCGACTCGCCCGGTGCGATCGACTTGACCGCGGCGGTCATCACGTCGCGAACGCTCTGCGCGAGCGCCGATGCGCCATGCGCCTGAAGACAGTGGATCACGTCGCGTTCGGAAAAGATCCCGACCACCTGGTCGTTATCGAGCACCGGCACCGCGCCGATCCGCCGTTCCGCAAGCAGCGCGACCGCGTCCGCCACCGTCGCATCGGGGTGCAGCGTCACCACCCCGCCTGGCTGCCGCCCCTGAAGAATCGTCGCGATCGTCATTTCGCCTCTCCTTTCGCTGCGCCAGTCCTGCTGGCCGTCATCGCCTCTGCGGGCGCGTGGCTTGAGAAAACCATGTTTGCGCGGCAATGGGAAGCGATGACCGGTCCCCTGCATGCCCCCTCCGCCGCAGCGCCCGACGCTCGCCCGTCCCCACAGCCGAGCGGACTTGGCGACCCGGGCTATGCCGCGTTCGCCTGGGCGCGGTTCCGGACGATCATGGCGTGGATGACGCTGGCGGCGGCGGCGTGCGCGGCCGCGGTGATCACCGCGATGGCGCATATCCAGGGCCCGCTTCACCTCGTGACGATGCTCGCGATACTCGGCGGCGTCGGCGGGTCGGTGATGATGGCAGGGCTGTTGATGGGGCTGGCCTTCCTCAGTTCGGGAACCGGCCATGACGAGGACGTGACCCGCCTCGACTGATCGCCTGTCCGGTGATCGCGGACACCTGATCGCGGGGCATGAAAAAGGCCGGCATCGCGCCTGCGATACCGGCCTTTTCGGTTCAGGCGCGCCGGACGTCGCCGGCGTGCGCGATCAGTTCGCCTGGACCTCGTCGGGCGCGACGCGGACGCGCCGGCGACGCGGCTTTTCTTCGGACGCAGCCTCGCTCGCGGGAGCCGGGTCCGTCGCCGGCGCAGCATCGGGCGACGGGGTGAGCGACAGCGTCGGCGCCTTCAGCGTCGAGATGCCGAGCGACGGGGGCAGACGGTCCGCGTCGAACGCGGCCGGTGCCATCGTGTCGGCCGGGTTCGCCGCCGACACGGGGGCCTCGTCGAGGCTACGGTCACGCCGCGGGCGACCACGACGCCGCGGCTGCTCCTCGGATGCTGCGACCTCGGTCGGCTGGGCGGTATCCGGCGCGGTTCCGCCCTGGGGGGCCTCGCCGCGGCTGGTCTCGAACGGCGTCGCTTCGGCTTGCAGTGCGTCCCCCGGCGTCACCGGCCGTGCGGTGTCGCCCTCGGCTTCGGCGTGGCGCGCCTGCGCACTGCGTGGCGCGCGACGCGACTCACGCTGCGGCGCATCGCGATACTCGCCCCGCGTCTCGCGCGGCTGCTCGTCGCCACCCTGGTCGTCACGCGACTGGAAGCGCGGCTGGTTCCGCGCGCCGTCACCACGGACGCGATCCTCGCGCTGGCCTTCGCTGCGCTGGCCGTCATTGCGCTGACCCTCGTTGCGGGTATTTTCGTAGCGCGGGCGGTCTTCGCGGGGCTGCGCATCCCGCTGCTGGCGGGGTGCGTTCTGGTACTGGCCGTTCTGCTGGCCGCCATTCTGGTCGCGCGGCTGCGTATCGCCCCGTGACTGCTCGCGCGCCTGCTCGCCGCCCTGCTGTTCGCCCGAGCGGATCGGTTCGCCCTCGTCGCCATAATCGTCGTCGCCATCGAGATCGAACGGCTGCTGACGACGCGGCTGCTGCTGCGCCTGCGGCTGGTTTTCCTCGAAGCGCGCGCGCGTCTCGCTCAACACGCGGAAATAATGATCGGCGAACTGCAGATAATATTCGATGTTGACGCGGTCGCCCTGCATCTGCGCGTCGCGCGCCAGGTTCTTGTACTTCTCGTACAATTGGCTCGCGTTGCCGCGCGCGCGGCTGTCGATGCGGTTGCCCGTGTCGCGGCCGCCCTGGCCGCCACCACCGCCGCCGCCCTGGCGCTGACCGCCACCACCACTGCCGCCATTATTATTGTTGCCACGACCGCGACGGCGGCCGGCTTGCCGGTTGTTGATCAAGCTTGTGTCCTCAGTCGTCGAACCAAAATCTGGTCGTGCTCCGAAATGCGGTGCAAACCCCCCGCCGCGCATCGATGACGATGCGTCGGACTTGCCAGAGCCGCCGGACTGCAGCGACTTTAAGGCGAAGGATGCGGGCCAACGCTCAAAAACGACCATCTCGTCGAGATTGCGTGCCCCTGCCCATGTGATAGCGGCCCGGAAGGCCTTCCTACAAGTGAAATATGCGGATCCGCGCCACTTAATTCAAGTTGCGAGCAGCACGCGCGGGTTGCCGCCATAGTCGTGATGCAGCGCCGTGCGGAGCCCCTGCGCCTCGAGCAACGCGGCGACGGCGACCGCCTGCGTCGATCCGATCTCGATCGCCGCGGCACCGCCGGGGGCGAGCAGCGCGGGAATCTGCCGCGCGAGGATGCGATAGTCGTCGAGCCCGTCGGCCCCCGCGAACAGCGCCGCATGCGGCTCATGCGCGTGCACCTCGGGCGGCAGCACCGCATCGGTCGCGATATAGGGCGGGTTGGCGAGGATCAGGTCGAACCGCGCGTCGAGCGCGCCCGCCCAGCGCCCGCAGACGAACCGCGCGCGGTCCGCCATCGCCAGCGTCGCGGCGTTCGCGCGCGCATAGCCCAGCGCCGCGCGCGAGAAATCCACCCCGACCCCCTGCGCCGAGCGCCATTCGTCGAGCGCCGCGAGCAGCAGCGTGCCCGGGCCCGTGCCGAGGTCGAGGATCGTGCCGGGCGCGCGCGCACCGAAATGCCCCTGCGCGGCGATCAGCAGCATCTCGCTGTCGGCACGCGGCACCAGCGCGCCGGAGCCGACCGCCAGATCGATCGACCAGAAGCCGCGCGTGCCCGTGATGTACGCGACCGGCTCGTGCGCCATGCGCCGATCGACGAGCCCTGCAAACGCGTCGGGCACCGCGTAGCGATCCGGATCGAGCAGGATCGCGTTACGCTCGACGCCCAGCGCATGCGCCATCAGCAACTCGGCATCGAGCCGCGGCGTCGCCGAGAATCCAAGACGCGCGGCGGTGGCGGCGAGCGCCGCACGGACTTCCCCGCCGCCCCCGCGCCCGTGCGAGGGGGCGGGGCCGATCTCAGCCATCCAGCTGCGCCAGCCGGTCTGCCTCGTCCTGCGACACCAGCGCGCCGATCAGCTCGTCCATCTCGCCCGCGACGATCTCCGGCAAGCGGTGCAGCGTCAGGTTGATCCGGTGATCGGTGACGCGGCCTTGCGGGAAGTTATACGTCCGGATCCGCTCCGACCGATCCCCCGACCCGACCATCGATTTGCGCGCGCCCGCGCGCTCGGCATGCAACCGGTCGCGCTCCGCCTCGTAGAGCCGCGTCCGCAGCACGCGCAACGCCTTCGCCTTGTTCTTGTGCTGCGACTTCTCGTCCTGCTGGATCACCGTGAGGCCAGTCGGGATGTGGACGATGCGCACCGCCGAATCGGTCGTGTTGACCGACTGGCCGCCCGGTCCCGACGAACGATAGACGTCGATGCGCAGGTCCTTGTCGTCGATCTTGACGTCGACCTCCTCCGCCTCGGGGAGCACCGCGACGGTCGCCGCCGAGGTGTGGATCCGCCCGCCCGCCTCGGTCGCGGGCACGCGCTGGACGCGGTGGACGCCGCTCTCGTATTTGAGTTTCGCGAACACGCCCTGCCCCGTGACGCTGGCGACGACTTCCTTGAAGCCGCCTGCGTCCGACGACGATCCCGAGATCATCTCGACGCGCCAACCCTGCGATTCGGCATAGCGCTGGTACATGCGGAACAGATCGCCCGCGAACAGCGCCGCCTCGTCGCCACCCGTGCCGGCGCGCACCTCGAGCATCGCCGAGCGCTCGTCGGCCGAATCGCGCGGCAGGAGCGCGAGCGCGAGCTTGCGGTCCGCGGTCTCGAGCAGCGTGCGATTCTCGTGAAGCTCCTCCGACGCCATCGCGCGCAGTTCGTCGTCGGCATCCTCGGCCATGAAGGCGAGGCTTTCGGCCTCCTGCCGCAACCGCCGCACTTCGGTCGCGGCCTGCGCGACGGGTTCGAGCTCGGCATATTCCTTGGACACCGCGACGAAACGGTCCGACGGCAGGTCGCCGGTCGACATCAGCGCCTGCAACTCGTCGCGCCGCGCCTCGATCGCGCGGATCCGGTCCGGGGAGATCTGGGTCATGCGCGCACTCCCGCCACCGTCATCCCAGCGCAGGCTGGGATCCAGGGTAACCGGGCGCAGCCTTCATGGCGCTGGATCCCGGCCTGCGCCGGGATGACGGGCAGGCTCAACGCAGCGCCTCCGCCAGATCGGCAAACGCCACCTCGACCTGCGTGCCCGCGCCGAGCGTCTTCACCGCCGCAACGCCCTTGGCGAGTTCGTCATCGCCGAGGATGATCGCGAAGCGCGCGCCGAGCGCATCCGCCTTCGCCATCCGCGCCTTCATCTTGCCCTTGTACGCCATCTCGACCGCCACACCCGCACGCCGCAGGTCCGCGACGATACCCGTCGCACGCGCCTCGGCGGCCGCACCCATCGGCACCACGACCGCATCGATCGCCGCCGCCGCCGGCTCGTCCAGCAACATCGCAAGCCGCTCGACGCCCGCCGCCCAGCCGACACCCGCCGTCTCGGGCCCGCCCAGCGAGCCGATCAGCCCGTCATAGCGGCCACCGGCCAGCACGGTGCCCTGCGAGCCCAGCCGGTCGGTCACGAACTCGAACGCGGTGTGGCGGTAGTAATCGAGCCCGCGCACCAGCCGCGCATTGCGCTCCCACGCGACGCCCGCGGCATCGAGCCCCGCAGTCACCGCGTCGAAGAACGCACGCGCCTCGGGCGTCAGATACGCGTCGATATCGGGTGCGCTGTCCGCGATCGGGCGGTCCTTCGGATCCTTCGAATCGAGGATCCGCATCGGATTCTTTTCGAGCCGGGTCAGGCTGTCCTCCGACAAATCCCCGCGATGCGCCTCGAAATGCGCGACCAGCGCCGCGCGCCATGCCTCGCGCGTTGCCGCGTCGCCCAGCGTGTTGAGCTGCAACGTCACGCCCTCGGCAATGCCGAGCTCGCGCAGCAGCTGATCCGCGAGCACCAGCAGCTCGACGTCCGCCGCGGGCTCCGCCGCACCGATCACCTCGGCGTCGATCTGGTGGAACTGCCGGAACCGCCCCTTTTGCGGGCGCTCGTAGCGAAACACCGGGCCGCTCGTCGTGATCTTGAGCGGCGCGAACTGCTGCCAGCCTTCGGTCAGATACGCGCGCGCGATCCCGGCGGTGAATTCGGGGCGCAGCGTCAGCGAATCGCCGCCGCGATCCTCGAAACTGTACATTTCCTTCGACACGACATCGGTCGTCTCGCCGAGCGAGCGCGCGAACACCGCGGTCGATTCGAACACCGGGATGTCGATCCGCTGGAAGCAGTACAGCGCCCGCACGCGTTCAAACGTCGCAAGCACGTGCGCAAAGCGGCGCTGCTCGTCACCGAAAATGTCCTGGGTGCCACGGACGCGGCGCGGGGTTTCTATTCTGGCCATGATGGCGCGTATCTAGGCGACGTGCCTGCGAAGCGCTAGCGCCGTGCCATGAGCAATCCCGTCCGATATTGGGGGCTTGGCCAGCGCGTCGCGCCGCCGCGCTTCGTCCTGTTCGCGATCGTCTTCGCGATCGGCCTCGTCGCGTTGATCCCCCCGTTCGGAGTCGGTCTGGGGCTGGGGCGCGGCACGATGGCGGCGTTCGATATCGCCGCGATCCTGTTCCTCGCCACCGTCGCGACTCTGTTCGGCAACGCGACCGCCGAGCGAATGCGCCGCTATGCGGACGAGAACGACGCCAATCGCGCGGTGCTGCTCGCGTTCAGCGGGACGATCCTGATCGTCGTGCTCGTCGCGGTGGCGAAGGAGTTGCAGGGCAAGACCGATCTCGTCGCGATCCTGATCTCGGTCGCGACGCTCGTGCTCGCCTGGCTCTTCTCCAACATGGTCTACACGCTGCACTACGCGCATCTGTTCTACAGCGACGGCGAAGACGGCAAGGATGCGGGCGGGCTGGACTTCCCGTCGTGCGCCGAGCCCGATTACTGGGACTTCGCCTATTTCGCGTTCACGCTGGGCATGACGTTTCAGACCTCCGACGTCGAGATCACGTCGCGCCGCGTGCGAAAAGTCGCGCTGGGCCAGTGCATGGCGGCGTTCGTCTTCAACATCGGCGTGCTCGCCTTCACGATCAACGTGCTCGGCAGCAGCTGACGCTGCCTCTCCCGTCATCCTGACGAAAGTCAGGATCCAGAGCCAGACATGCCACCGCCCGCAACCCTGGATCCTGACGTTCGTCAGGATGACGGGGGACGCGTAGGAAAACCGACCTAATTGCCCTCGGTAAAGGACTGGACGACTGGCCTTTCGCGCGATTACGCTGTGCCATCGTCTCTCAGCCGGAAGGCCTTTCCTTGATCCGCAAGCTTCTCGTCGCATCCCTGCTCGCGTCTGCACTTCCCGCGGTCGCGCAAGTCCCCGCCGGCAACACCGCACCGCAGCCGGTTCCGTTCGTCGACACCATCCCCGCCGCGCGGGACACGCCCTATCCCGGCACGCTGCTCCTCGATGTCGATGCGACCGATACCGAGCGCGGGATCTTCCGCGTGAAGGAGACGATCCCCGTCGCGACGTCGGGCAAGATGGCGCTGCTGTTCCCGAAATGGCTCCCCGGCGCGCATTCGCCGCGCGGCGAGATCGAGAAGCTCGCCGGGCTGGTGATCCGCGCGAACGGCCGAATCCTGCCCTGGACGCGCGACCCGGTCGACGTCTTCGCGTTCCACATCGACGTTCCCGCGGGCACGAAGCAGCTCGACGCGACCTTCCAGTTCATCTCGGCGACCAAGGCGGACCAGGGCCGCATCGTCATGACCCCGACGATGATCAGCCTGCAGCCAAACTCGGTCAGCCTGTATCCGGCGGGATATTTCACGCGTCAGATCCCGGTGAAGATGACCGTCACCTATCCCGCGGGCTGGACCGCGGCGGGGGCGCTGCCCGCCAAGGTCACCGGCTCGACCTATGCCTATGACCGGACCAATTACGAGATCCTCGTCGATTCGCCGATCCTCGCGGGCAAGTACGGCAAGGTCTGGCCGCTGAGCCCCAAGGTCGACCTCAACGTCTTCGCCGACAGCCCCGACCAGCTCGCCGCCAAGCCCGAACAGATCGACGCGCACAAGCGGCTCGTCGAGCAGGCCGCGCGCACGTTCGGCGCGGAGCATTACGACCATTATGAATTCCTGCTCTCGATCACCGACCAGCTCGGCGGGATCGGGCTCGAACATCATCGCAGCTCGGAAAACGGCGTCCGCCCCGGCTATTTCACCGAATGGGAGACGGGCGCGTCGGCGCGCAACCTGTTGCCGCACGAATTCTCGCACAGCTGGGACGGCAAGTTCCGCCGCGGCGCCGACCTGTGGACGCCCGATTTCCGCACGCCGATGCGCAACTCGCTGCTCTGGGTCTATGAAGGCCAGACGCAGTTCTGGGGCTATGTGCTCCAGGCGCGCTCGGGGCTCGTCAGCAAGCAGGACACGCTCGACGGCTATGCCTCGATCCTCGGCATCTACGACACCGCGCCGGGTCGCCAGTGGCGGCCGCTGGTCGACACGACCAACGATCCGGTCATCTCCGCACGCCGTCCCAAGGGCTGGACCAGCTGGCAGCGGTCTGAGGATTATTACAACGAAGGGCTGATGGTCTGGATGGAGGTCGACGCGATGCTCCGCCAGAAGTCGGGCGGCAAGAAGTCGATCGACGACTTTGCCAAGGCGTTCTTCGGCATCCGCAACGGCGATTATGGTGAGGTCACCTATACGTTCGACGAGGTCGCCAAGACGCTCAACGGCATCCTCCCCTATGACTGGGCGGGCTTCCTCAACACGCGGCTGACCGAGACGGGCAAGCCCGCGCCGATCAACGGCTTTGCGATGAACGGCTACAAGCTCGTCTACGGCCCCGTGCAGAGCCCGTATCTCAAACAGGCGGAAAAGAGCCGCGGCACCGATGTCAGCTATTCGCTCGGGATGGTCGTCAACAAGGAAGGCGTCGTCACCGCGACGATCTGGGACAGCGTCGCGTTCAAGGCGGGGATCGACATCGGCACCGAAATCGAGGCGGTCAATGGCGAGTCCTATTCGTCCGATCGCATCAAGGCGGCGATCCTGGCGGCACAGGGGACGAAGCTGCCGATCCGGCTTACTGTGAAGAACAATGACCGATTTCGCGACATCTCGCTCGATTACCATGACGGCCCGCGCTATCCGCGGCTCGAGAAGGTGGGTACAGGTGACGGTGGGCTCGACAGGCTGCTGATGCCGCGCTGACAGCCACTTTATCTTCCGGTGCCGGCCGCTCTCCCCGAGGTGGAGCGCCGGCACCGTCATTTCTGAAAGGACCGCCATGCGCATCGATCTCATCCCGACCGGCAAGAACCCGCCCGAAGACCTCAACGTCATCATCGAGGTCCCGACCGGCGGCGAGCCTGTGAAGTACGAGTTCGACAAGGCGTCGGGTGCGCTGTTCGTCGACCGCATCCTGCACACGCCGATGCGCTATCCCGCGAACTACGGCTTCGTGCCGCACACGCTCAGCCCCGATGGCGATCCGCTCGACGCGCTCGTGATTGCGCGCTCGCCGTTCATCCCCGGCTGCGTCGTCCGCGCGCGCCCTATCGCGGTGCTCAACCTCGAGGACGAGGCCGGCGGCGACGAGAAGCTCGTCTGCGTCCCCGTCGACGCGGTGTTCCCGTATTACGCCAATATCGGCGAGCGTGCCGACATGCCCGAAATCGTGTTCGAGCAGATCGAGCATTTCTTCACCCACTATAAGGACCTCGAGAAGACGAAGTGGGTCCGTGTCGGCAAGTGGGGCGATGCCGAGGAAGCCAAGCGCATCACGATCGAGGCGATCGAGCGCTACGAAGCGGCCAAGAAGCAGGGCGACGAGCCGATGAACGCGGACGACGCCGCAGGCCGCTGATCACAGTGCGGGGGCGTCGCGCGGCGCCCCCTTCATTGAAGTACGTCACCCCAGCGAAAGCTGGGGTCTCCCGCGGCTCAAGCCCCGTCGCCCCTGCGGAACGATACCCCAGCGTTCGCTGGGGTGACGGACAACATGTGTCCTCCCGCACTTACGGCGCCGGCCGCTCCGCCTGCGCTTCCGCCAGGTACAGCGAGAACAGCCCCGCCGGATCGGTCCATTCGCGGATCGGCGTCCACCCGCCCGACCGCAACAGGATCCGCGCATCGCGCGACCCGTATTTGTGGCTGTTCTCGGTGTGGATCGTCTCGCCCGCGGCGATATCGAACGGCCGCCCCTCGATCGTGAACGCCGCGTCGCGCTGTGCCTCGAGGTGCATCTCGATCCGCGCGCGGTCGTCGTTCCACACCGCCTTGTGCCGGAACGCCTCGACCGGCACGTCGGCATCGAGCTCGCGGTTGATCCGCTCGAGCAGGTTCATGTTGAACGCCGCGGTCACGCCCTGTGCATCGTCATAGGCGGGGACCAGCACCGCCGGATCCTTGATCCGGTCCATCCCGATCAGCAGCATCGCGCCGATCCCGAGCGACGCACGCATCGCCTTCAGCAGGTCGACCGCCATCAGCGGGATCATGTTGCCGATCGTCGATCCCGGGAAGAAGCCGAGCTTGGGCGTGTCCGCGATCGTCTTGGGCAGTGCCAGCGGCCTCATGAAATCCGCCTCGAACGGCAGGACCAGCAGCTCGGGGAATTGGTCGGCAAGCACGCGCGACGATTCGCGCAGGAAATCGCCCGAAATGTCGATCGGCACATAGACCGACGGCGCCACCGCCTTCAGCAGGATCGGCGTCTTGGTCGACGACCCCGACCCGAACTCGACCACCGCACGCCCTGCGCCCGCAATCTGGGCGACCTCGGGGCACGCGGTCTCGAGGATCGATCGCTCGGTGCGCGTCGGATAATATTCGGGCAGATCGGTGATCGCCTCGAACAGCTCGGACCCGCGCCGGTCGTAGAACCAGCGCGCCGGAATCGCGCGCGGCCGCCGCGCAAAGCCGTCGAGCACGTCCGCCCGAAAGGCGGGATCGGCCAGGCTCTGCTCGCCGTCTTCGATTTCACGCTTCAACATCAGATATCCTTGGCGAGCCGGACGCCGGTGAACTGCCAGCGCTGGTGCGGGTAGAAGAAATTGCGATAGCTCGCGCGCGCATGGCCGCGCGGCGTCGCGCAGCTCCCGCCGCGCAGCACGAACTGCCCACTCATGAACTTGCCATTATACTCGCCGACCGCACCCTCGACCGCGCGGAAGCCGGGATAGGGCCGATAGGCGCTCCCCGTCCATTCCCAGACGTCGCCGAAAAAGGCGGGGTCGCCGGCACGTGCCGGCCGCGGCTCGACCGGGCCCGCCGCATCCATCTGGTTGCCGCCATCGCCTGGATAATCGGCCGCAACGGCCTCCCATTCGGCCTCGGTCGGCAGCCGCGCGCCCGCCCAGCTGGCATAGGCGTCCGCCTCGTAGAAGCTGACATGCGTGACCGGCGCGGCGGGGTCGATCGCGCGTCGCCCGTCGAGCCCGAACCGCGTCCAGCCGCCGTCGCGCTCTTCCCAGTACATCGGCGCGACGATGCGCTCCGCCTTCACCCAAGCCCAGCCATCGGCGAGCCAGTGGCGCGGTTCGCTATAGCCGCCATCGGCGATGAACGCCGCCCATTCGCCATTCGTCACCGTCCGGTCGGCGATCGCATGGCGCGTCAGCAGCGTGTCGTGCCGCGGCGTCTCGCAATCGAACGCGAAGGGCTCGCCGTCATGCCCCATCCGCGCAATCCCGGCGTCGCGTTCGATCCAGCCGATCGCGCCCGGCATCTCGACCGGTACCTTGCGCGGCGCGGCCCAGACCGCGGGCTCGAGCGGATTTTCCGAAAACAGATGGAGGATGTCGGTCACCAGCAATTCCTGGTGCTGCTCCTCGTGATGGCACCCAAGTGCCACCAGCTCGCGCGCCGCCTCGGGCAGGTCGGGCAGCGCCGCGATCAGTGCCGTATCGACGTGGGCACGGTACGCGCGGACCTCGTCGAGCGTCGGCCGCGTGATCATCCCGCGCCGGTCGCGCGCATGCCGCCGGCCTTCCGCCTCGTAATAGCTGTTGAACAGGAACGGGAAGCGCTCGTCGTGCAACCGGTACCCCGCGACATGATCGCGCAGCACGAACGTCTCGAAGAACCAGCTCGTATGCGCGAGATGCCATTTGGTCGGCGACGCGTCGGGCATCGACTGCACCGTCGCATCCGCGTCCGACAGCGGCGCGGCGAGCGCGAGCGACAGGTCGCGGACCGCGGTGAATCGCTTGCCGAGCACGTCGGTCTGGCGCGCATCTGCGGGATTGAGGGAGGGGACGGGGTTCGGCATCGACTGTCCTCGCGCGAGCGGTGCGCACGGCACGGCCCTGTAAAAGGATGCAGCGATACGGAGCGCTATCCGCGCGTTGCCCCCGGTTTCCACAGAACGTCGCTCGCGCCATTTTGGTTCACTGCACGCGCGGCGACGAACAGGAAATCCGACAGGCGATTAACATACGCTAATGCCATTGGATTGATCGGGTCGTCGACCGCGACCACTGCGCGCTCGGCACGCCGCGTGATCGCGCGCGCCAGATGCAGCGCGGCGGCCCCCGGCGATCCGCCCGGCAGGATGAAGCTGGTCAGCGGCGCCATCTGCGCGGTCATCGCGTCGATCTCGCTCTCCAGCCGCTCGACCTGCGTGCCGATGATCCGCAGCGTCATTTCGGACGGCGCGAAATCGTCGCCCGGCGTCGCGATGTCCGCGCCGAGATCGAACAGGTCGTTCTGGATCCGCTCGAGCGCCGCCGCGATCGGGTGCTCACCCAGCGCCACCGCGGCGACGCCGATCGCGCTGTTCGCCTCGTCGACGTCGCCGATCGCCTGCATCCGCGGACACGCCTTCGACACGCGCGACCCGTCGACCAGCCCGGTGCTCCCCGTGTCGCCGGTGCGTGTGTAGATCCTGTTCAGCTTCACCATCGTCGTCGCGTCCGAAATCAGGTCCGGCCGGCAGCGAACAGGATCAGCACGACGATCAGGATCGCGATCGCCTGGAAGAAGATCCGCTGCTGCATCATCCGGTTCGATTTCAGCGACGCAGCGCTCGGGCCGCCGTCCTTCACCTGTGCGGACTGGTCCTGCAGGAACGTCACCACCCCCCGCACCAGAGCCACGACGGTCGCGATCATTGCCGCGATCAGGAGGAGGACGAGGAAGGTGTTCATGACGACAATCTAGGCGCGCCGGGAGCGTCCCGCAATGGCCGGCCGCCGCCGCCCGCGAATAGCCCCGACGACCCCGCGATTTGACCACCACAGCGGATGCAATTTACCCGCAGACAGCATGGCTTGCCCTCGCTAAGTTGTGAGGAACAGGGGAAACTCTACATGCGTAATCGGCGGATCGGCGTCAGCCTGGCACTGTTGGCACTGCTCGCGTCGTGCGGCGGGGATTCGATGCTCGCAAGCGCGCCGGCGGGCACCGGGGCGGGTACGGGCGCGATTGCGGGATCGACCCCGACACCCACGGCCAGTACGGGGTGCAGCCTGCGCGAACGACAGGACTGGGCCGCGGCGCAGCTGCGCGAATGGTATCTGTTCCCCGAAACGCTCCCCGCCAGCCTCGACCCGACGCCCTATACGACCGTCGACGGCTATATCGACGCGCTCACCGCCACCGCCCGCGGCCAGCGCCGCGACCGCTATTTCACCTATTTGACGTCGATCAGGGACGAGGACGCCTATTATCAGGCGGGTGAAAATGCGGGTTTCGGGTTCCGTCTCGGCATCGACGGCACCGCGCGCCGCGCCTTCATCATCGAATCGTTCGAAGGCGGTGCCGCGCTTGCGGCGCAGATCGATCGCGGTGCGGAGATCGTCGCGATCGGAACCAGCGCCGCCACGCTGCGGACCGTCAGCGCGATCTTCGCCGCGGAAGGTGGCGCGGGCGTCTCGGCCGCGCTGGGGCCCAACAGCGTCGGCACCAGCCGCGTGCTGCAGATCAGCGATGCGCAGGGGACGCGCACCGTCACGCTCGCCAAGACCGATTTCGCGCTGCTGCCCGTCTCGACGCGCTACGGAGCGAAGGTCATCACCGATGGTGGTCGCAGCTACGGCTATCTCAATCTCAGGACGTTCATCTCGACCGCGGACCCCGCGCTGCGCGCCGCCTTCGCCGGCTTCCGCGCGCAGAACGTCACCGATATCGTCATCGACCTGCGCTACAATGGCGGCGGGCTGATCTCGATCGCCGAGTTGATGACCGACCTGCTCGGCCGCAACCGCGCGACGTCCGAAGTCTCGAGCTACACGACCTACCGCACCGAAAAGTCCGCGAACAACACGACGCGCTTCTTCGCGCCGCAGCCCGAATCGATCGCGCCGACGCGCATCGCGTTCATCGGCACGGGCGGCACCGCATCCGCGAGCGAGCTCGTCATCAACGCGATGATCCCGTATCTGCACGGCAATGCCGGGCTGATCGGCACCAACACCTATGGCAAGCCCGTCGGCCAGATCGGGCTCGACCGCGCCGCCTGCGACGACCGTCTCCGCGTGGTCGCGCTGGCGACGCAGAACGCCGCGCGTCAGGGTGCCTATTATGACGGGCTCGCCGGTACGGTCGAGGCGAGCTGCCGGGCCGAGGACGATATCCGCTATCCGCTCGGCGACCCGCGCGAAGCCTCGACGCGGCAGGCGATCGACTTCCTCGCGGGCCGCAGCTGCCTGCCGGTCACCGCCACCGCGATCACCGCGTCGGCGCGCGGCAGCGCCCCCGCCCCGACGACGGATCTGCCGACGCGCACGTTGCTCCTCCCCGACCGCCCCACGACCCCGCAACGCGAAGTCCCCGGCCTGTACTGATCGCTTGGTCGAACGCCCCGACCTGAACGCACCCGCACCCAAAATCGTCACCCTGACGAAAGTCAGGGCCCAGAGCCAAACACGCCGCACGTCTAACCGTGGATCCTGCCCTGCGTCAGGATGACGAGGGGCATGGCCAGCGCTCCACAACCCCCACCCGTCATCCTGACGAAAGTCAGGATCCAGGGCCAAACACACCGCCCCTCGGTAACGCTGGATCCTGACTTTCGTCAGGATGACGGCAGGTGGGGAGCATCCCCCGCCAGCATCGCCCGCACCCCCGCCGCGACCTTAAGCCCGTCCTCCCCCCGCTCGCGCATCGCCGCGAGCGACGGCGCGCCGGTGCGCTTGGCCAGCCGCTCCCCGTCAGCCCCCAGCATCAGCGGGTGGTGGTGATAGCGCGGCGTCGGCAGACCCAGCAGCGCCTGCAACAGCCGGTGGACATCGGTCGCCGCGAACAGGTCGTCGCCGCGCACCACGTCGGTGACGCCCTGCGCCGCATCGTCGAGCGTCACCGCGAGGTGATAGCTGGCGGGCGCGTCTTTGCGCGCAAGCACCACGTCGCCCTGCGCGCCCGGATCGGCGCATACCGTCCCCGCCCGCGCATCCTCCCACCGGAGCGGCCCCGTGACTGCGAGCGCCGCCGCCATGTCGATCCGCCAGCAATGCGCGCCCCCCATTCGAACGTCGTGCATCCGCGCCGCCGCCTCGGCGGGCGTCAGTCGCCGGCACGTCCCCGGATAGACCGCGGCGTCCCCCGCATGCGGCGCGGACAGGCTCGCCGCGATCTCCGCGCGCGTGCAGAAGCACGGATAGAGCAACCCGCGCGTCTTCAGCGTCTCGAGCGCCGCCTGATACGACGCCAGCCGCGCCGACTGGAACGACAGATCATCCCAGTCGAGCCCGAGCCAGCGCAGATCCTCCACGATTCCCGCGACATGCTCGGGCCGGCTGCGGCCCACGTCGATATCCTCGATCCGCAGCAGGAACCGCCCGCCGCGCGCGCGCGCAAAGTCGTGCGCGCGGATCGCCGACATCGCGTGCCCCAGGTGCAGCCGCCCCGTCGGACTGGGCGCGAACCGCGTCGTGACGAATGTCGCGCCGTTCACCGGACTTGACCCCATGTCCCACGCCGTGCTGTCATGATGCCGTCATCCCGGTGCGCGATAGCGGTTTCGGGAATTCTGTGGGAGGAGCCGTGTTTCACCCCGACCTGATACGCCACCCGGATGGGTGTCCGGCGCTCGTGCTCAATGCCGATTATACGCCGCTTTCCTATTATCCGCTGAGCGTCTGGCCCTGGCAGACCGCGGTGAAGGCCGTCTTCCTCGATCGCGTCGATATCGTCGCCAATTACGAACGCGAGGTGCGCAGCGCCAATTTCGCGCTGAAGCTGCCCTCGGTGATCGCGCTCAAGCAGTTCGTCAAACCGTCGCAATTTCCCGCCTTCACCCGCTTCAACCTGTTCCTGCGCGACAAGTTCACCTGCCAATATTGCGGCAAGCTGCGCGATCTCACCTTCGACCATGTCATCCCGCGCGCGCAAGGCGGGCGCACCACATGGGAGAATGTCGTCACCGCCTGCGCACCGTGCAACCTCAAAAAGGGCGGACGCACGCCGCGCCAGGCGGCGATGCCGCTCCATCTCGAGCCGATTCGTCCGACCAACTGGCATCTGCACGAGCATGGTCGCAGTTTTCCGCCAAATTATTTGCACGAAACCTGGCACGATTGGCTTTACTGGGACATTGAACTCGAAGCGTGACCGGGCGATCGGCTGCGCGAAGTGGGTCTTGGGAGACTGATCGATGCGGGTGATCTTGGGTGTGATGGCGGCGGGTCTGGTCGTCGCGGGATGCGGCGACAAGGACGCGCAGCGCGCCCAGGCGGATGCCGGCGCGGCCGGGTTCGTGCCCCCTTCGGTCACCTCGCGGCTCGATTTCGGCGCCAGCATGGAACGCCGCTTCCGCACGCTCGACCGCAACGCCGATGATCGCATCACCAAGGACGAGCTGCCCTCCCCCAATGCGCGGATCAAGGCATTCGACCGCAACAAGGACGGCGTGATCACCGCGATCGAATGGAGCGAGGGGACGCTGCAATGGTTCGACCGGATGGACCTGAACCGCGACGGCACCGTCACCTCGGAGGAACGCGCCGAATCGCGCAAACGTCAGCAGCCGTAATTTGATGTCGCAAACACGCCTCGGCGCAGCCTGAATTCATCGCACGCCGAAGCGTCGACGGTTGACCTGATCCCTGTCGCAGCGCAGCAAGGGCGGATGGCAAGTCTTCCCGCAATCGCGAACAATCCCGACATCCGCTTCCTCGGCACGCTGCTCGGCGACGTCATCCGGCTCTATGGCGGCGACCGGCTGTTCGAGGCGACCGAGACGATCCGCCGCGCCTCGGTCGAGCGCCACCGCGATGCCTCGGCGGGCCGCGACGGCGATCACAGCGCGGTCGACCTCAGCCTCGAGAAACTCAGCCTCGACGAGACGCTCGACTTCGTGCGCGGCTTCATGCTGTTCTCGATGCTCGCCAATCTCGCCGAGGATCGCCAGGGGATCGCCGCCGAGGAGGGCGCCGACCTTGCCGCCGCGATCACCCGGCTCGAGTCCGAGGGGATCGACCGCACGCAGGTCCGCGCGCTGCTCGATCACGCGCTGATCGTCCCCGTGCTCACCGCGCACCCGACCGAGGTGCGGCGCAAGAGCATGATCGACCACCGCAACCGGATCGCCGAGCTCATGCTGCTGCGCGATACCGGGCGCGATACGACCCCCGACGGCGATCAGGTCGAGGACGCGATCCTCCGCCAGATCGCCTTGCTGTGGCAGACACGCGTGCTACGCCGCGACCGGCTCTACGTCGCGGACGAGGTCGATACCGCACTCAGCTATCTGCGCGACGTCTTCCTCCCTGCGCTCCCCGCACTCTACCAGCGCTGGGACCGCGCGCTCGGCGAACGCACGCCGAGCTTCCTCAAGCCCGGCAGCTGGATCGGCGGCGACCGCGACGGCAATCCCTATGTCACCGCCGACTCGCTACGGACCGCGCTTGCCAAGGCGAGCGAGGCGGTGCTCGGCTATTATTGCGAGGCGGTCCACGCGCTGGGCGCCGAACTCTCGATCTCGACCGAACATGCCACCGCCGACCCCGCAATCGAAGCGCTCGCCGCGGCGAGCGGCGACGACGCGACCAGCCGTGCCGACGAGCCCTATCGCCGCGCGCTGTCGGGCATATACGCGCGTCTCGCCGCGACTCATCAGGCGCTGACCGGCAAGCCCGCGCCGCGTCCCGGCCGCCTGACGGGCGCCGCCTATGCCAGCCCCGCGGACCTGCGCGCCGACCTCGTCACGCTCGCGCACGGGCTCGGCACCGCGCTCAAGACCGGCGGCGCGCTCGGCCGGCTGATCCGCGCGGTCGAGACGTTCGGCTTCCACCTCGCCACGCTCGACCTGCGCCAGAACAGCGCGGTCCACGAACGCGTCGTCGCCGAACTGCTCAAGGTGTCGGGCGTCGAGCCGGACTATTGCGCGCTCGACGAGCAGGCGCGCGTCGCGCTGCTCCGCCGCGAACTCGCCAATGCGCGCCCGCTCACCACCCGCTTTGCAGCCTATAGCGACGAGACCGCGGGCGAACTCGCGATCCTCCAGGCCGCCGCCGACGCGCATGCCGCCTATGGCCCCGCCTGCATCACCAACTACATCGTCTCGATGGCGCAGTCGGTCAGCGACCTGCTCGAGGTGAATCTGCTGCTGAAGGAGGTCGGGCTCTACCGTCCGGGCGACACGCCCAGCGCGGCGATCATGGCGGTCCCGCTGTTCGAGACGATCGGCGATCTCGAGGCCGCGCCCGCGGTGATGACCGCATGGTTCGCGCTCCCTGAAATCGCCACCATCTCGACCGCGCGCGGTCATCAGGAAGTGATGATCGGCTATTCGGACAGCAACAAGGATGGCGGCTACCTCACCTCCACCTGGCAATTGTCCAAGGCCTCGACCGCGCTCAGGCCCGTGTTCGAACAGGCGGGCGTCGGCATGCAGCTGTTCCACGGCCGCGGCGGCGCGGTCGGGCGCGGCGGCGGCTCGGCGTTCGCGGCAATCCGTGCGCAGCCCAGCGGCACCGTCCAAGGCCGTATCCGCATCACCGAACAGGGCGAGGTGATCGCCGCCAAATACGGCACGCGCGACGCCGCGATGACCAATCTCGAGGCGATCGCCTCGGCGACCCTGCTCGCCAGCCTCGAGCCCGAACGCCTCTCGAGCGCCGACACCACGCGCTTCTGCGACGCGATGGACCGCCTCAGCGACACCGCGTTCCACAGCTATCGCGACCTCGTCTACGGCAGCAACGGCGACGACCGGGGCTTCCGCACCGTCTTCCGCCAGATGACGCCGATCGCCGAGATCGCCGGGCTCAAGATCGGCAGCCGCCCCGCCAGCCGCACCAAGTCGGACCGGATCGAGGATCTGCGCGCGATCCCCTGGGTGTTCAGCTGGGCGCAGGCGCGCGTCATGCTGCCGGGCTGGTACGGCGTCGGCCAGGCGCTTGCCGGGTTCGAGGACAAGGCGCTGCTGCGCGACATGGCGCAGGGCTGGCCGCTGTTCGCCTCCGCGCTCGCCAATCTGGAGATGGTGCTGGCGAAGTCCGACATGGCGATCGCCGAACGCTATGCCGGGCTGGTCGAGGACCGGGCGCTGCGTGACACCGTCTTCGGCCGGATCCGCGACGGCTGGCAGCAGACGCATGACGGGCTGCTCGACGCCACCGGCCAGTCACGCCTGCTCGAAAAACATCCCGCACTCGAGGCGTCGATCCGCCTCCGCCTGCCCTATATCGAACCGCTCAACCTGCTCCAGATCGAACTGATCAAACGCCGCCGCGCGGGCGAAGAGGATGCACGCATCGGCGAGGCGATCCTGCTGTCGATCAACGCGATCGCGACGGGTCTAAGGAACTCAGGCTAACGCCCTCTCCCCTCGGGGGAGAGGGAAGGGGCCCGCGGCGCTTGCCGCGGGAAGGGTGGGGGCCAGTGAGGCCAAAACCCTCACCCCAAACCCTCAGCCCGCCCCGTCAAAGAACGGCGCCGCAATCTCCGGCCGCACGCGCAGCAACCGCCCGCTCGCGCGGTCGAGCAGCGCCCATGTCGTCACCGCGTCGAGCTTCACGCGCCCGTCATCGCCGACGAACCGCACATGCCGGTCGAACCGCGCGCCCTTCGGTCCGCCCTCGACCCAGGTCTCGCCGGTCACCGTCTCGCCCGCGACCACGCTGCCGCGATAGTCGATTTCGTGCCGCGTCACGACCCAGACATAGGCGGCCTTGTGCTCGGCGGGCGCGACCGCCTCCCAATGCGCGGTCGCAATCCGCTGGATCCACTGGACCCAGACCGCATTGTTGACGTGCCCGAGCTCGTCGATATCCGTCTCGGCCGCGGTGATCGTCATCGTGAAGGTCATGTGCTGCGCTCCCGCCATTTCCGCCACGCGAACCAGCCGCCGCCGACCGCCAGCAGCGCCGCGGCGCCGAGCAGGATCAGCCGCCCGGTGCCGATTCGCCCGAGCATCTCCTCGATGACGTTGCCGAACGCATAGCCGATCGCGCTGAACGCACAGCCCCACACCATCGCCGCGGCGAGGTTTACCGCCAGGAACAGGCGCTGCGAAATCCGGCTCGTCCCGATCGCGATCGGGCTGACCGTGCGGATCCCGTAGACGAAGCGATAGGCGAAGATGAACCGCCGCGGATAGCGTTCGAGCAGGTCAATCGCGCGCGCATAGGCCGACCGCCGCCGGATCGCTGCAACGGGGCGCGACTCGCGAAAATACCGCCGGCCCGCAAAGAACAGCTGGTCCGCGACGAACGACCCGATCACCGCCGCCGCCATCGCACCCGCCAGCGACACCAGCCCCTGATGCGCCAGCACCCCGCCCGTCACGACCGCAGCCTCCCCCTCGACCCCTGCCCCGAGAAAGATCGCCACGACGCCATAGCGCGCCACCAACGCCTCGATCGTCACGCGGCAAGCGACCTTTGTTCACGCGAAGGCGCGAAGGCGCAAAGATTAAGAGTTTTCGCGCGGAGGCGCGGAGGACGCAGAGCAGAAAAGCACGACATTCTTACTCTATCTCCGCGCCTCCGCGCCTCCGCGCGAACCAATCTTCTTCGCGCCTTCGCGCCATCGCGTGAACACCCCCTTCTCGGCGGCGTCACGCGACCCAGGTCTCACCCAGCGACGCCCAATTGCCACAGCACGAACGCATGCTCCTCCGCCGCCTCGCGCAGCGACTCGAACCGGCCCGACTTGCCGCCATGCCCCGCGCCCATGTTCGTCTTGAGCAACAGCACATTGTCGTCGGTCTTCATCAGCCGCAGCTTGGCCGCCCATTTCGCGGGCTCCCAATAGGTCACGCGCGGATCGTTCAGCCCTCCGCTGATGAACATCGGCGGATAGGCCTGCGCCTTGACGTTGTCGTACGGTGAATAGGAACGGATCAGCGCGAACGCCGCCGGATCCTCGATCGGATTGCCCCATTCGGGCCATTCCCCCGGCGTCAGCGGCAGCTCGGCGTCGAGCATCGTGTTGAGCACGTCGACGAACGGCACGTCGGCGATCACCGGGCCCCAGAGCTCAGGGTCGGAATTGACCACCGCGCCCATCAGCTCGCCACCCGCAGACCGCCCCGCGATCGCGATCCGCCCCGCCGAGGTCCACTTCGCGTCGACCAGCGCCTTGGCCACATCGACGAAATCGTTGAACGTGTTCTCGCGCTTCTCCAGCTTGCCGTCGAGATACCATTGCTGGCCGAGGTCATCGCCGCCGCGGATATGCGCGATCGCATAGGCAAAGCCGCGGTCGAGCAGGCTCATCCGCCCGGTCGAGAAGCCCGGCGGGATCGCATAGCCGTACGCGCCATACGCATAGAGGAACACAGGCGCCGACCCGTCGCGCACGAACCCCGCCGGATAGACGATCGACACCGGAATCTCCGTCCCGTCCCGCGCGGTGATCTTCAGCCGCTCGGTCGCGTATTTCGCCGCGTCGTAACCGCTCGGGATCTCCTGCACCTTGAGCATCGTCCGCTCGCCGGTATCGACGTCATAATCATACACCGTCCCCGGCGTGACCATCGACTCGTAGCCGAGCCGCAGCACGGTCATGTCATACTCAGGGTTATCGCCGAGCCCGGCGACATAGCTCGCCTCGGGAAACTCGATCCGCTTGCCCTCGGTCGGCGTCTCGTACCGGTGGATCGCGATCTGATCGAGCCCGTCCTCGCGCCCGTCGACCACGAAGAAGTCCTGATAGCACTCCACCCCGGTCATGTAGAAGGTCGGGCTGGCCGGGATCAGCTCGGTCCACGCGCCCGGCTCCTCGACCAGTGCGGTGCACAGGCGGAAGTTCGGATCGACGTCGTTGGTGTGGATGAACAGCGTCCCGTCATGCTCGTCGACGTCATATTCGCGCCCGACCTTCCGCGCGGACACCAGGATCGGCACCGCCAGCGGCTCGTGCGCGGGGAGCAGATAGATCTCGCTCGTCACATGGTCGCTCGTCGCGATCACGATCCACTTGCGCGAACTCGTCTCGCCGACGCCGACGCGGAAGCCCTCGTCCTTCTCGTGGAACAGCACGACGTCGTCGCTGATCGGCGTCCCCAGCCGGTGGAACCGCGCATTGTCGGTCCGCCACTGCTCGTTCGCCAGACCGTAGAGGAAGCCCGCATCGTCCGCGGTCCACACGATCTCGCTCAGCATGCCGGGGATGACGTCGGGCAGATGCTCGCCGGTGTTCAGGTCCTTGACCCGGACCTCGAACCGCTCGCTGCCATTGTCGTCGATCGCATAGGCGAGATAGCGCCCGTCATTGCTGACCGAGAACGCGCCGAGCCGGAAATATTCATGCCCCTCGGCCAGCGCGGGCTCGTCGAGCAGCAGTTCGTCGGGGCCGCCCGCAACGGGCTTGCGCCACCATTTCTTGTATTGCCCGCCGGTCTCGTAAGCGGTCCAGTAGAGCCAGTCGCCATCCTTTTGCGGGACCGAGGATTCGTCCTCCTTGATCCGCGCCTTCATCTCTTCATACAAAGTGTCGGTCAGCGCCTTGTGCGGCGCCATCTGCGCCTCGAAATAGGCGTTCTCGGCGGCGAGATACGCCAGCACGTCCGCGTCATCGACCTCGGGATATTTGGGATCCTTCAGCCACGCATAGGGATCCTCGATCGTCTCGCCATGCGCGGCGAAGCTGTACGGCCGCTGCTCGGCGCGCGGCGGGATGGATGCGGACTCAGGCGAGGAGATAGCAGGGGAATTCATGGTCATCCCCCCTGTTACCGCCCCGACGACCGGAAGCCAACGCAAGAGGCCCCCTCCCCCGTCATCCTGACGCGGGAAACCACGGCCTTCCTCCTCCCCGTCATCCTGACGAAAGTCAGGATCCAGAGCCACAAGCGCCGAAGCCAGCAACCCTGGATCCTGACTTTCGTCAGGATGACGAA
>NZ_CEEDCZ010000005.1:0-268071 GCF_979253475.1 Sphingomonas sp. AC449
AAATTGGGTTTCCCCATCGTCGCCTCCTGTCCTCAAAATTAGGACCCGAGGCGTCCAGAAATCTAGGGGCTACTCAGCGTAGCCGAAGCCTCGCCCTTCATAGCGGAGTTAAGAGAGGCGGCGACAGCTTTGGCCCGCATCGGGCGTGCCTAGGTGAGCGTCTTGCCAAAAATGGTAAGGGCGGCACCCGACTCGGCCATCGCACGATCATCAGGATGATACGGGGCCGTGTCATGTCTCAGCATGCTCTGGCGGAAGATCGGAATGGCAAGCGCGATCAGGTGCCGTGCGTTAGCTACGGGCTTCAACCTCGGTCAGCGATAAATCGCGGCCATGTTATTTGTTGGTGAGCGAGAGTACATCGGGGCGCGAAGCCGCCGGGTAGTCAATTGCCACCACGCCGCTCGTACCAGGCGCTGCTTGCTACTGCTTCGACCCCATAATTCGCCAATCCGCCACGCGAGATGCCGGAGGGGCAGGGGCTTGGGTGATCGTCTAGGACAAAATCTTGTCAAAAAATTGCGTGATCGGTCAACAATTCTGTCAGCTGGTTTTGACAGATCATGTTCTGTTCTGACGTGAGCGGTCAGGTTTATGTGTCAAAGGACACGCTTCATCCTTTGACAGCGAAACCGGACCTCCGTGGCGGGAGCATGCCTTGGGTGTGCTTCACCTTGGCGGCGGCAGATCGTCGTATGGCGAGGTGGGGTTGGGCGGCCTGGTTAGGGGTAACGCCGCTGGGACGAGGTGGGCGCTTCCCGCCTTATAAAGGTACGGGCGCGACCATATCCTGCCTGATCAAGGGGCTGTTTAGCCTTGTATGCTGCCAAGAATGGTACGCGAACGGTTGGCCGCAGCGGTCCCTAAGGCCCGCAATCGGACGCTCACGCCCTTTACCTTGCCTCCCAACTTCGGACGCGGATTCCTCTTTGCCAACGACCGATTTTGATGGCCGGCGATCCGCTCGCGAAGGTCTCGATTGGAAAGAAAACCCCCTGTCTGCTTTCAAGCGACGGTGAGGCATTGGCGGATGCGTGCCCCTGGGAACGGGCGGCGACCGCTGCGCGACCATTATGCACCGTTTGAAGTATTGGCTGGTGGTTAATCAGATCCTGTAATGGCTTGTAGACTCTCTATGCACCGTTCTATTTTCTTAATATCTTAGCGCCGGTCGGACCCGTACGTTTGCTGACGAAGGTCAGGACGAGACCTCGCTTGCCCGAGATGCAGCAACAAAGAACAGGGCGCGCTGCGCGATATTCATACCAGCTATTAGCTACCCGCTTCTCGATGACATACGCACCGTTTCCGCGATCGCGATTTTCGAGGCGTCAGCATCCGAAAGGTTTCGACGCTACGATAAGGGCGCGTCGAGCGATTAGCTCTGCGCGGTTGGCTATCCCTGCTTTCACGTTTGCCGCTACCCGGGTTTTTCCCGGACAGATTGTTGGCGGGAATGGCCTTATCAAAAATCCCGCAGGGCGGGGGGCATTTATGACGGTTAGGGATCAGGCGTTCTACGAAGCGCAAGCTGAGGATGAGCTTCGGCTTGCCGTTTCACTCAAAAGGTCGAAATTCCACGCCAATCAAGCCGCAGAGTTCGCTGCCACGGCCAAGCGTCTCCTGAACTTTCAAGTTTCCATCTGATTTCGATTAGCGGACCCGTACCGATATGACGAAGAAGGACCTGAGGATCGTCGCGGCGTTCTACCCGATTCTGATCGAACTTGCGGGGCGCCGTGCGCTGATGACTTATCTGGAACTGGCCAACGAGGCCAAGGCGCGCCACCCCGATGATCCATTGATCAAAACCCTGATCCCTCGGAGTGTTTCGCGCCGCTTGTCCATCCTGCGGACGTTTACGGATGAGACGTGCCATCCCGACCTCTCGTGTCTGATCGTGAACACTAGCACCGGCGAGGTCGGAAAAGCGTATTCCGACACGTATGATCCGCTCGAGCAGCGGGTAAGGGTCTTCGCGTACGACTGGTCGTCTGTCGCGCCGAGCTTCCAATCCTTCCTGGAAGATAAGCTTGACGTGTCCGATGCTACCAAACCCGTCAAATTGAAGCGCGATGCCGCGAAGCGTGCGTTATGGGATTATGCCAAAACTAACGACATCGTGCCTGTGCCGAACGGCGATCAAGTCGAAATAATGGTACGACGGATCATGACTGGGGAAGAAATAGCATCCGCTATCGCTTCGGTCATGAATGTTTGACCCATCGCGAAGCGAGCCGCCCTGCGTCGCGATGACATGGTTATTCATCATGATAAACCAAGGCATCGTTCAGTCGCAGCGGTGGGTACGCCAGTATCGCAGTCGAACCAGCAAATTCCGAGTGGCGACCATCACATGGCAGATCGCCAAACTGCGAGGATACGCACCATGCCGCGGTTCGATTTCCGCCGGCCCCACCTTCGGAACGGCAGGACATCGCCGGTCCTAAGACTGAGGAAGATCGGATAAGGGGAAGCACGAAGTAGGGATGATAGGGCGGATTATCTGGCTCTGCGCGGACCGTTGTTCCAAATCTCTTGAACGAATGTTCATAATTAGGGGCTTAGGTCGGTCAAATCATGCGTGTGTTGCGCTGGGCAAATTGTCGAGTGCGAAGCATCTCGTCGGGCGAAAAAGGGGGAATCGTGGGGGCTGACAAATCGAACGTCCGGGGTGGAACCCGGCGCGGCCCTGTTGCGTGGGCGATGGCGCTTGCGATGGTTCCGGCATGCGCCTTGGCGCCGTCCGTCGCCTCGGCACAGGCGATGACGCAGGTCCGATCGGTGCCAGTCGACTGTCGAGACCTGAAAGGTCCGACGAGCCGAGGTGGCATGCAGTCCTGGCAGGCGTTCGTTCGGATGGAGCACTGCGATCGAATCAAGCGCCTCGTTCGCCTGTCCGCCGCGCTGCCACCCAGCCGCCAGCCTATGTTCTTCGAGGGGGTGATTCCTGCGGATCGTCTTCCGAACGATTTCGGCGTGGATGTGCCCGTGCTGCGGGTCGTGTTTCCCGACCATGTCTTCTTCGACACCGCAAAGAGCACGCTGCGGCCGGAGGCGATGCCACTGGTTACGATCGTCGCTGAGAGTCTGAGACGAGAACCGCCCGATGTTGCGCTTTTCGTAGCCGGTCACGCGGACAAGCGGGGCGACGCTAAGCCCAACGAAGCGTTGTCGATTGATCGCGCGAACACTCTGGCTGAAGCAATTTTCGAAGAGGGCGTGGCCTACAGTTCCATCTGGCGGATTGGTTTCGGGGAAGACATGCCGCTGGTGCCCGGGGACGATGAAGAGGCGTTCGATCAGAACCGGCGCATCGAGTTCCTGTTCGCATCGAAGCCGGAGGCCGTAGGGGTCTGGATGGCGGACCAGCAGTTGGCCGAGTTGTGCCGTGCGCGGACCAAGGCCGAGGCCGACCGCTGCAAGGCGCAACTGAACCTGAAGCGGGACTACGAGGCCGTCGAGATCGTGCGGCGCCCGCCGGTCCGGGTTGATCCGGGCCGTCCTCGCACGGACGGAGTTGCCCCGAATAGTACGCGACGCAAGCGAGCGACCCCGTCGGGGTCGGTCGTCGCGGCGGTGAGGCCGGACGGCGGAGGCTCCGTCAGCGTCGTCCCGACGGCATCCAGAAGGATCAGGATCGATCCGGTGTCGCGTCGTGCGACGCCCGTCCGCGTTGATCTGTAAATTTACTAGGGGCGAACAATATGAAGTGGGGGAAGCAGTGCCGATAAAGACGTATCTCGACATGGACCTGGCACCGTCGGGGCCATTGGCTGCCGACCTGTTCGCGCGAGCCGACCGAGAGAGCAATGGTCGCAGCATCAGTCTGACCGGTGACGGTCAATCGGGTGCTATGAGTGCAAATCTCACGCCGGAGATGAATGCCTGGTTGTCAACGCATGTGGCACGGCCTCGTGCCAACGCGCTCAACGAGGTGCTCGGCGCCGCGAAGCGTGTGCGCCTCCAGGGCGGGGCGGAAGGTTTCGTCGAAGATTTCGAACGCGACATGATCGGTCGAGAGCGGGCGGTGCGCAAGGCGCAAGAAACGAACACCTTCTACGAGAAGCAACGAGGAAGGCTTGATCGTCTTGAGGTGGCGGAGACGGAATATCTGAGGCTGCGCAGCGATCTCGGGGGCCGGGACGCGCAGGTGCCCTCGAAGCTGTTGGTCTACGGCGTACCGGCAGTCATCATGATCCCCGAGTTCTTCATGAACTACAGCAGCTTCTTCAAGCTGTCGGGGGTGCCCGCGATCGCGGCCGGTCTTTCGCTTGTCGTCGCCTTGGCCGTAGCGGTGTCCTCATACATGACGGGCGTATTCCTGAAGGCCTACCAGTTCTACATGCGGCCTGACGACGACGAACAGAGATCGAAGGGTATGCGCCTCATGGCGATCGCCATGGCGCTGCTCGTGATATCGATGACCGCCGTCGGCTATGCCCGTTACTCGACGGTTCTTGCGCAGATCGAGGCGGCGCTGGTGCTCGGTATGACGCCGCCGAACGTTATCGCGCAGACGGCGGGCCTGCTCGCGGGCAACCTGATCGTGTACGCTGTCGGTGCGGCGTTCACGTATTTGCAGCATGATGAAAACCCGGAATACGCAAAGAAAGCGGAGAAGTATCTCCACCTGAAATCGGAGATGGACGGGCTATACGGAAAGGAGCTCGGCGCGAAACTTGCCGACATCGACCGGAGCCACAAGCGTCGTATCGACGATCTCGGGCGCAAGTCGAATCAGATGCGTTCTCAGCCCGACAATGTAGTCATCTCGCATGATGCGGGGCAGATCACGGGCAAGGATTCCGAGGTGGTCGGTCTTCTTCGCGCGTATCAGAACCATCTGGTGGACCGGATCTGCAGCCGAGATCCGGACTTCCGCTTCACCGGTCCTGCGGGGGATAGGCACGCCGGCGCGATGGTGGAGACGATTACCCCCAACGACTTCGCTGCGCGTTCCATCCACCTGTATCGGAGTGTCCAGCTGTGATTCATGCTCGATCACGCCGTACCTTGCTGGTCGGTGCCGTATCGTCCGTCTCGTTGCTGCTCGTCGCCTGCGATGGCGGTTCCAGTGCCCCACCGACGAAGTCCGGCGGGCCGACCATTCGAGCCGAAGCCGCCTGCGATTTGAAGGGCGAAAAGGCGCCGCTTCGCAGGACGCTGATCTTCGTCGATGCCAAGGCGCTCAAGAAAGCCGCTGATGCGGTAGGCTTTTCGGAACAGAACAAGGCGTTCCGGGATCTGATTCTTGCTATCGCCGACCCGGCTGTCGCCCTCCCTGCCGGCACGAGCGCCGCCCGGGAACAGATCACCATCGCCGTGGTGCCGGCGGACGGTTCGGCGGCGCAGACGACGTTCGTCGGCTGCATCCCTGGCCTGTCGTCGCAAGAGATGGCGGACGCCCAGGAGAGGGAAGGGGGAATCGGCAGCATGTTCTCATCGGGTACCGCGAGGGAGCTCGATGACCAGGCGTCGAACTTCCGGACCCAGCTGATTGGCGGCATGGTCGCGGCAGGAGCTCTGGCGGCGGACAAGCCTGGATCGTCGAGCGGTCCTGTTGATGCGGCGCCGTTCCTTGCCGGCCTGCGCGCTTCGAAGGGCATATTCGATGGCGACGACCGCGTGCAGCGGCTGGTGCTGGTATCCGACCTCAGCGAGTTGGATCTGCCCGCTGGCGATTCGGCTGCGTTGCGCAAGGCCGGTGCGGAGGCCGGCCGCAAGGCCGCAGCGGATCTGCCCCAGGTCGATGTCCACGTTGTGCTTCCGGCGGGCAGAAGCGCTGCTGGCAGGGATTTCTTCGAGAGTTATTGGCTCGCGCAGGGGGGGCGGCTTCTATCCTACGGACCGGAGAAGATGGGCAACGCCTCGCCAGCGCCGGCGCGGATGTGGCGCTTCTCGGCCAAGGCGGCGTATCCATCCGGTGACGAATTGGCGGACGTTCGGATCGGCGACGACGGGAAAGGCAAGCTGACCGCTTCATGGCTGACGCTGCTCGGTACCCCCTCGTTCGCGATCCCGATGACGGGCAGCATCGCCTGTTCAGGGGAGGACTGCGAGATCCGATCGGATCGGGGCGGTTTCGCGCAGGCTTGGAGCCCGCAGCCGGGCGGAGAGCCGGAGTTCGGTAACGAGATGCCGTTTGGCGGCATGCGGAACTTCGCCTTGAAGATCGCTGGCGGGACATTGACCGGAGAGGCAACCGATGAGGGGGTGTATATCGGCGCCGACAAGGGGCGTCAGGGGATTGCGATCACCGGCAAGGCCAAATGAAACGCTCGTAAGACGTAAAAGGGGGAATGAGATGACTATGACAAGACGATCGATGACACTGCTGCTCGCGATGACACTTCCGTTCGGCAACGTGGCCATCGGCGTGGCCCATGCCGAAAAGATCAAGTACGCGAAGACCGAGGTGGAGAAGGCGCGAGGCAAATGTGTCGGCTCCGTCCTCGGTGGCGCGCTTTTGGGCGCTCTCGCGGGCAGGGCGATCGGAAAGGGCGGCGCCGCAACCGGTGCCGCCATCGGTGCCGCCGCGGGTGTGGGGATCTGTGCGGTGATCCTGTCCAATGCCAAGCGGGCTGACCGGATCATTGCGGCGCAGATGGCGTCCGCCACCTTCCAGGACGCGCCGTATCGTACGACGTTCGCCGCCGACGACGGCACCAGCATGACGACCTTCGAAGGGCGTGCAGGTGCAAGCGAGAACATCGACGCCGTCCGGCTGCAACCCGTCCGCTACATGTCGCTCGACGGTGCGAAGATGGAATCACCTGTCCTCGTCGGCGCGGATCAGGACTGCCGCTCGATCAGCGGATCCATCGCGGGCACCAACAACGTGCAGGCGGCCTTACCCTCGCAGTACGTATGCCGGACGCCTGGCGGCGACTACAAACCATATGGCTTGCAGATGGCCAATGCCGGGAAGGCGAAGAGGGCCGCATGACTTGATCTGGGGAGGAATTGATCGGGTTCTTCCTAAGATTAGACGTCTTCATGTGTTATTCATGAAATGACGATTTGATGACGACCGCTGTTATAAAAGGAAGCCAAATGTCCTCGTTCATGATCATCATATTGTGTCTATACTTCATACCATCGATTGTCGCCTGGGTCAGAGGCCATCATAACAAGGTCGCGATAACTGCGCTGAACGTTCTGCTTGGCTGGTCGGTGATCGGCTGGGTCGGGGCGATGGTATGGTCTCTTCTTGCCGTCCGTCCTCAGAATGTGATTATTCACACTGCCGAGCGCGGGTGATCTGATACCCGCCACCGTCGGTCATGCCGACTTTGATCGATGGACCTCCGGCATGCTTTGACCGGCACGCCTGAGGTCCAATGGTCGCTTCATCACCGTCAGCAGCTAGGCGTCGCGCCCCGAAGTTTGCCAACAGGCGTTCTGGGGTGGCCAGATTTCTCAGTCGATACAGGCACCGCGGCCGCTTACCGGCCCGGCGGTGCCGTACGGGCATTAGTGTAGTGCCGACGCCGAGCGGCTGCGGTTCGTCGTGGAACAACCGGCAGGCTTTGACCGATCACGACGCCATCTCCGCTGCTCGAGCCTAGTCGCCGAAGAACTTCGCCCGCATCTCGTTCCCGCGCTGATAGACATAGTAGACGTTGGTCTCCGGTTGGTTGATCAGCACCCCGTTCGGTCCTGCCGGGTAGATCGCCTCGTCGGTCCAGTTGTCCTTTGTTCGCGCGACGATACGTGGCGGTTTCCTTGTAGCTGCATAGGTGATGCGTAGGCCGCTCTGAACGCCGTTGGTCACGAATTCCACTAGATCGGGCTTGCCGTCATGATCCAGGTCCGCCCGAGCCGATCTGTGGTATCGATACCCGACCGGGGCCCAATAGCTCGAACGTGCCCGCATCTCGGCGTCGGTGGTGGAACGCCATGGGTGTTCGATCGGATCGAGGATTGGCACTTCGGATTTAAGTGGCTCGCCTTTGTCCTTCGACACGTCCCCGCGTATTTGCCGCGATGCACGCGCGGCATCGGCGTCGAACGTCGCCTGGTGCGGATCCGCCTGAGATGGCCGCGACTCGGGCGTCTGGTTCTGAACCAGCAGCGCGATCGTCATTAAAAGCATGCCGAAGCGCCCTTTGTTTTAGCGATAAGATAGTGAGGTACGATGCGGAGCGATAACCGTAAATGGTTTACGATCGCAAACGGGGACATAGATACCACCAAGACTTACGGGATCGTAATTTGAAGGTAAATATGGACGGCTTCTATATGTGGTCAGATTCGACGTCTGGCAGCGGAATGCCGCGGCATTTCGGATAGCTGGAGCATCCTGAGAAGGGCTCGTGCAGTCCAGACTTGCTGAGAATCAGCGTGCCGTTGTCGCATAACGGGCAATCATCTTCCGGCATCATGGGCAGTTTGATCCTTCCACCCTGGCTCGGAGGATCTTCGATTTCGCTATCGACGAAGGCGTCTCCGCTCGGACATCGGGAACGGGCCTGGCTCAGCCATCGCGAGATCCAGCACGCTATCGTCGGTCTTCCGGCGCGGGAACCCCATCAGGGCTTCAGTGACGTTGACCAGCATGACGTAGTCCACCTCGAGGCCCTGGCGGCTTGGACTGTCCGAAATTCGAGATCGAACGCTTTCGCGAAGTCATGCTGCCACCATTTGATGTCGACTGGCCGATGGCGATCGTAGCGTTCAAGGATCATGACGCGGGGCCGCTGGTCTCGCTATCCGGAGAGGGTGCCGAAGGCGACTTGCTGCCTTACGGCGTCGAGATGGGCACGCAGCAAAGAGGCGGATGCTGCCGCGGCGTCGGAGGCATGGGCAACGAAGGCCGGGCCTCGGTGGTCGTTTGTCGTAGCGACCGCCTTCGATAGTTGCCGCGCGTTGGCCTGAATGAAGCCGCTGGATGCTTTGCAGACCGCTGCGGGGCAGCGGCGCGTGGTGCTTCACCATTACTTTCGTGGGGTGCTCGAACGGGGCCTTCAAGTGACTTGTTGCGAAAGATCGGTGCCAGCGATGAGGTTTGCGAGGTGGCGGCTACGCGTTGACCGTGGATGAGAGCGAGGGGTGATCCGGGTGCCAATCTGCCGGACGAAGCCCTTCAGAATGAGAACATCATTACGACGAAACCGTCGTTGATATCCCGAGGGTCGGGGGCGTTCGGCGCATCGCGGAAGAAGTGCCCCTTGAACGTCCTGGCATGACCGATGTCCAGCGCGACGACCTTGGGAATAAGGTCGTATTCGGCCTGAGCCTGAACCTGCTGCCTCGCATGGCGTCCGGCGCGCCCGGTTTCGTCCCGAACGTCGCTGTTGCTGAACCGGTCGACGGCGCTCGCCAGTTTGAGCAACTTATAGTCGGTCATTAGCTATAGGCGCCGGGTGGCGATGCCTTCACGCGGATGGCTGGGAAAACGAGGTTCGATCGATCCGCAGCGCCGAATAGTTCGGTCGGCTGGCATTCCAAACGACGCGCGCCGTAAAGCGTATCGAAACGCCCGATCCGCCCCTGCCCTCGATCGCAAATTCGACGCCGTTGCGGCGCGCCTTGCCTGTAGATACCTCCTGTCGGCTCAGTCCGTCTTGAACGTCGTGATCAGAGGAAAGCGTCCGGTTCGCCTTCAGGAAGGCGAGTGGCAATAGTCGACATTGCGCGGCTGCCGCTTTTCCCAAAAAGGATCGAATTTCGGGAATGTTCCGGGCTCGGTAGATAGCGAGAAAGCTGCACCTCGAGGTATTTTCACTTGGCGGACGATACCTCAGACACCGGTTGGCTCGCTTAGTTTGATGGCGGCGAGCTGCTGACTTTACCGAGCCAGAAAATTCCGTCGTAGTCAGGATCTGTCTCAGCGCCGGGTAACGCGCCGAGTTTGATAAACGCGGGGCGATGCAGATCCGCGAGCCCCCGGAAGGGGTAGCTGCCGCATGCGATATCTTTCGGCGTAATCGCCACGCCAGGGTCGGGCGTTACACCCGGCTTCAAAACGCAATTCCAGGCTGTTCCACCCGCGGTCAGCATATTGAGGGTGACAGTATCTGACGGCGAACCTAGCCGCATTGCCATGGGCTCATACGACGCACCAGCACGCGCGATCGGACGTTTACGCGCATGGGCATTGCCAACCAGAACAAGGACCCGGTCGTATGAGCGCGCCTTCGCGGCGATCAGAATATTGTCGGCCTGTGCCGCCTCATGCGGTCCCTGGCCGGGAAGATTTGAAAACTGGCGACTCTGCGCCTCGTCTCGCGCGCCATTGAACGCAACCATGTCGATCGACTGACCCCGATTTGCCAGGCGATGTAGCCGGACGAGGAGGGTCGACATTGCTTCGCTGCTGGTGCCGTCGTTCGGGTCAGACCATCCTGACCTCTTCAATGCGCCAAAAAAATGCGCATCCGACAGATTCCAAGCTTTTTGCAAAATGGCATTCTCGGTTGCCGAATGTTCAATGGCAACAAGGACGCGTTCGCCACGTGCAGCCAGCGCACATGCGACATCACCAACAAAGGCAGGTGCTTGCCGTGTTCCATGTACTTCACCGAAGATGACGAATTGCGGTTTGCGGGCTGCTACGGTGTCCCAACCCAAAGGCATGCGACATTCCCGCGCCCTGTGATGAATCGGCGCGCGGTACTTAGAGGGACTAGCATTCAAGCTAGCTGACGCGCTTGTCATCAGGACTGTCGTGCACATAATGGCAGCGGGACCGATCTTCATCGAAGTACTCTTGTCCAAGGGCTGATATCGCTATGGACCATAGCGCTGGCCAATAATCAATCGAAGCGATGACAGCTCCAGCGTGATAGATGACGGCGCAAGCGTAATGACACGCTTTCAGTTGTCGCCGATGCGATCTGGCGGCGGCGTTTGCCAGCGATCGAGAGACGGCCGTCCAAGCCCGTTTGGGGACAGGCGATACCCGATGTTGCATGATGACCGTTGGGGTCTTCTTGTTTGTGCACGTTTGCAGTGGTAGGGACGGTGGATGTCAAGCGACCTTCCCTCGAGCCGTATTGACACGATCCTAGCCCGCCTCGCCTCGGGCCAACCGGTTCGTGCAGGCGCGCTGGCCAGGGAGTTCGGCGTTTCCGAGGATGCTATCCGGCGCGATCTGCGCAGTCTGGCGGCGGAGGGCCTGTGTCGCCGCGTCTATGGCGGCGCCTTGCCGATCGTCGAGGGGGCGACCCCGATGGCCACACGCGTCGGCGAGGACGTGCAGCGCAAGCAAATGCTGGCCGACGCCGCGCTTCGGTTCTTGGAACCGGGCAGTTTCGTTTTCGTCGACAATGGCAGTTCCAATCTCGCGCTTGTCGAGAGGCTGCCGCCACAACTCGATCTTGCCATTGCCACGAGCTCGGTCACGATCGCCGCCGCGGTCCAGCATCGTGATGCCATCGATCTGCTGGTGATCGGCGGGATGATCGACCGGCTGGTCGGCGGCGCGGTCGATGGAACGGCGCTCGAGGCGATCGCGCGCCTCAACATCGACCTGTGCGTGCTTGGTGCGTGCGCGGTATCCGCCGAGGGGGGCGTCAGTGCGTACGACCCCGCCGACGCCGTTTTCAAACGCGCGCTGGTCGCGCGGAGCCGCAGGACGATCGTCCTTGCGACGAACGACAAGCTCGGTCGACACGCCCCGCACCGCGTGTGTGGCGTCGATGCGCTGGAGCAGATTGTCGTCGAACACGACGCCGATACCGACATCGTGCGCGATCTGACGGAGGCGGGCGCGACGATTGCGCGCGCCGCCCCGCAAGCCCAGCCCTGATCCGAGGATAGGACCCGTGAAAAACCCCACTTCCGGCGCGCGCCTTGCGACTCGTCTGGCCTTTCTCGTGTCGGGCTTCGGGCTTGCCTGCTGGGCGCCGCTCGTTCCGCTTGCCAAGCAGAGACTGGCGATCGGCGACGGATCGCTCGGGCTGCTGCTGCTGTGTCTCGGACTTGGCTCGGTCGGCGCGATGCAGCTTGCCGGGCCGCTGACATCGAAGCTTGGCGCGCGACCCGCAATTCTCGTCGGCGGCATCGGGCAGGCGATCCTGCTGCCCTTTCTCGCCTTCGCACCGACGGTGCCCACCATGGCGATCGCGCTGCTGCTGTTCGGCGCATTCCTCGGCGTGATCGAAGTCGGCATGAACGTGCATGCGGTCGAGGTGGAGAAGCAGGCCGGCACGCCCTTGATGTCCGGGTTCCACGGGTTGTTCAGCGTCGGCGGCTTCGTCGGATCCGCGCTGCTGACCGCTGTCCTGTCGATGAAGATCAGTCCGGTCGCCGGGGTCGTCACGGCATCGGTCCTGATGATCGCGACGCTCGCATTGGCCGCGCCCCGGCTGATCGCGACACCCAGGACCGAGGAGACCCCGCTGATCGTCGTCCCGCGCGGGATCGTGGTGCTGCTCGCGGCGCTCGCCGCGATCACTTTCCTGACAGAAGGCGCCATGCTCGACTGGGGGGCGTTGCTGCTGAGCGGCAAGGGGCTGCTGCCGGTCACGCAGGCGGGGCTCGGCTACAGCGTCTTTGCGGTGGCGATGACCGCAGGCCGCCTGACCGGCGACGCGATCGTCGGCAGGCTCGGGGATCGGCGGACGATGCTGTGGGGCGGGCTGCTCTTGCTTCTCGGCTATGGTGTCATGCTGCTCGCGCCGGTCGCAGCGGTTGCGCTGTTCGGGATGCTGCTGATCGGTCTTGGCGCGTCGAACGTCGTGCCCATCCTGTTCCGCCACGCCGGCAAGCAGACCGTCATGCCCGCGGGTCTCGCGATCGCCGCGGTCACGACGATCGGTTACGCCGGGATCCTCGCGGGTCCCGCCGCGATCGGCTTTGTCGCGCAGGGCATCGGCCTGCCCGCCGCCTTCTGGCTGCTCACCGCGCTGCTGTGTCTCGTGCCGCTCTGCGCGAAAGCCGCCACCGCCAGCGGGCGCGCGTCGTGATCTTTCCCGATCTCGCCGATGCCGAGACGTTGCCGCGCTACCGCACCGATATCGCGGTCGAGACCAAGGTGAAGGAGCGGTACAGCAGATCGGAAGTACCAGATCCGTGATCCCGAAGGACCCCGCAGGAAGACAGGGCAGGATCACGCCGCCGACGCCGCGCCGCTCCAGCGTTCGCTCTGAAGCGGTGCGTCGTCGTGCGGGGCGTTCAGCGCGTTCAGCGCGCCTCGGCGATCAGCTTTGCGGCGGCGGGGGTGTTCCATTCATAACCGCCGAGCATCCGCCAGACTTCGCGTCCGTCCGAATCGTACAGGATCGTGGTCGGCAGGTTCGCCTGATATGCGATGCTGAGCGCAGCCTTGGTATCGAGATAGGGCTGGAGCGTCGTGAACGCCTTTTGCGCGAAGAACGGCGTGACCTTGTCCGCACCCTGCAGATCCTGGCTGACCGCGACAACCTGCACCTTGCCCTTCAGGCTGCCCGCGACCGCGTCGAGCGTCGGCATCTCGGCGACGCAGGGTGCGCACCAGGTTGCCCAGAGGTTGAGCAGCAGCGGCTTGCCCTTGAAGCTGGCGAGCGTAACGGCCTTGCCATCGGGGGCGGTGAAGCTGATCGCCGGCCCCGTCTCGCCCTTGTGGCTGCGGTCGATCTTCTCGACCGGGGCGGCGGGGGTGCCGGTCGCTTCGTCGGGCGAGGGGGCGACTTCGTCCGATGTCGCGGTGTTGCCAGCAGCAGGGCCGGCGGCGGGACCTGCCGCGTTTGCTTGCTCCGGAGCCGGCGATTTCCTATCGCAGCCCGCGACCAGCATTGCGCTACCCAGGAGACAGACGATCGACGCCCTTGAGAGCAGAGAAGGGGAGGACATGGACGGCTCCAATGCGATGTGGGGTGGACGCTTCGCCGAGGGTCCGGCCGCGGTCATGCGGGAGATAAACGCCTCGATCCCCTTCGACAAGCGACTGTGGAAGCAGGATATCGCCGGCTCCAAGGCGCATGTCGCGATGCTCGGCGCACGCGGTATCGTGTCGGCTGAGGACGCCGCGACGATCGCTGCGGGACTCGACCGCGTCGCGGCGGACTATGCCGCCAACGGCGTCGTCGAGGATCTCGTGCTCGAGGATATCCACATGCAGACCGAGGCGCGGCTGGCCGAGGCGATCGGTCCGGTCGCGGGGCGTCTGCACACCGCTCGGTCGCGCAACGACCAGGTCGCGACCGATTTCCGGCTCTGGGTCCGCGATGCGATCGATCAGGTGCTCGCGGCGCTCGGCGGGTTCCAGGCGGCGTTGCTCGTGCGCGCCGAGGAGCATGCCGCGAGCGTCATGCCGGGGTTCACGCATCTGCAATCGGCGCAGCCGGTGACGCTCGGGCATCACCTGATGGCGTATCACGCGATGATCGCGCGCGATGTCAGCCGCTTTGCCGATGCGCGCGTGCGGATGAACCGCTCGCCGCTCGGCTCCGCGGCCTTGGCGGGGACGGGGTTCCCGATCGACCGCGAGATGACCGCGCGCGCGCTCGGGTTCGACGGTCCGATGACCAATTCGCTCGACGGGGTGAGCGACCGCGACTTCGCGCTCGACTATCTGGTCGCCGCCACGCAGTGCGCGCTGCACCTGTCGCGCCTGGCGGAGGAGTTCGTGCTCTGGGCGTCGCAGCCCTTCGGCTTCGTCGCGCTCAGCGACCAATGGTCGACGGGCAGCTCGATCATGCCGCAGAAGCGCAATCCCGATGCCGCCGAGCTCGTGCGCGGGCATTCGGGGCGGATCATGGGGTGCATGACCGCGCTGATGGTGACGATGAAGGGGCTGCCGCTCGCCTATTCGAAGGACATGCAGGACGACAAGCCGCCGGTGTTCGAGGCGCACGACCTGCTCGCGCTGTCGATCGCGGCGATGACCGGGATGGTCGAGAGCGCCACGTTCCGGACCGAGCGGATGCGCGCGGTGGCCGAGGCGGGCTTTGCGACCGCGACCGATCTCGCCGACTGGCTGGTGCGCGAGGCGGGGCTGCCGTTCCGCGAGGCGCACCATGTGACCGGGCGTGCGGTGAAACGCGCGGAGGATCTGGGGATCGCGCTCGATGCGCTGTCGATCGAGGATCTGAAGGCGATCGACGCGCGGATCGACGATCGCGTCTATGGCGTGTTGTCGGTCGACGCGTCCGTCGCGAGCCGGACGAGCTTCGGCGGCACCGCGCCCGCCAATGTACGCGCCGCGATCCGCGCCGCACGGGAGACGAGCGAATGACGCGCCTGACCCTCACCGCCCGCCTGACCCTCGCGCTGTCGTTCGCCGGTCTGACGCTGTCGGGCTGCGGTGCCGCCGACGGGCTTGAGCCCCAGCCCGGCAAATCGCTCCCCGTGGCGCCCTATGGCGCCAAGACCACGCCGACGCCCGCTGCATTGCTGACGCCGACGACGCAGCAGCGCCCCGAGCGCAGCGACGAGTTGCTGACGAATTCGCGCGAACGGCGCAGCGACGAATTCAACCTGCCGCCGCCAAACTGATTGTAAGCAAGCATGGACCATTTCCACTATCGCGACGGCGTTCTCCATGTCGAGGACGTCGCGCTGCCGGCGATCGCCGAGGCGGTCGGGACCCCCGTCTATGTCTATTCGACCGCGACGTTCCGCCGTCATGCACAGGTGTTCCGCGACGCGCTGAAAGGCGCGGGGCGCGTCCATCTGGCCTATGCGATCAAGGCCAATCCGAACGTCGCGGTGCTGCGCGTGCTCGCCGACGAGGGTTACGGCGCGGACGTGGTGTCGGCGGGCGAGATGGCGCGCGCGCTGGCCGCGGGCATCCCCGCGTCGGACATCGTGTTTTCGGGCGTCGGCAAGACCCGCGACGAGCTCGCCCGCGCGCTCGATGCCGGGATCGGCCAGTTCAACCTCGAGCTCGAGGAGGAGGGCGAGGTGCTCGCCGCACTCGCGCGCGATCGCGGGATCCGCGCGCCGGCGGTGCTGCGCGTGAACCCCGACGTCGATGCCGGCACGCACGCCAAGATCTCGACCGGGCGCAAGGAGAACAAGTTCGGCGTGCCGATCGACCAGGCGCCGGCGATGTTCGACCGGCTGGCGAGGCATGACGGGCTCGACCTGCGCGGGGTGGCGATCCATATCGGCAGCCAGCTTGCCGATCTCGCCCCGCTCGAGGCGGCCTATGCGCGGATCGGCGAACTCGTCGCCGAACTGCGCGCGGCAGGGCATGTGATCAGCCGGGTCGATCTCGGCGGTGGGCTCGGCGTGCCGTACAGGCCTGACGACGTGCTGCCGAGCCCGGCCGACTATGGCGCGATGGTCGCGCGCGCGACCGCGGGCTGGGACGTCGAATTGATGTTCGAGCCGGGGCGCGTGATCGCGGGCAATGCGGGTGTACTGCTGACCAAGGTCATCTGGGTGAAGCCGGGCGTCACCAACCCCTATGTGATCGTCGATGCGGCGATGAACGACCTCGCGCGCGTCGCGATGTACGATGCCTATCACGACTTCGTCGCGGTCGAGCCCGGTGGCGAGCGGATGACCGCGAACATCGCCGGGCCGGTGTGCGAGACGGGCGACACCTTCGCGATGGGGCGCGACATCGACGTCGTGCAGTCGGGCGATCTGGGCGTGTTCCGCACCGCGGGCGCGTACGGCGCGACGATGGCGTCGACCTATAACAGCCGCGCGCTGGTGCCCGAGGTTCTGGTCGATGGCGACCGGTTCGCGGTCGTCGCCGACCGGATCGAGCCCGAGACGATCCTGGCCGCCGAGCGCGTGCCCGAATGGCTCAAGCGGTGAGCCTGCACAGCCTGCCGCTGTTCGTGCGGCTGGCGGGCCGCCCGGTCATATTGCTCGGCGAAGGCGAGGCGGCGGATGCCAAACGCCGGCTGCTCGACCGCGCCGGCGCGCAGGTCGTCACCGACGAAGCCGCGGTCGCGGCGCTCGCGATCGTCGCGATCGACGACGAGGCGGAGGCGCTGGCGGCGGTCGTGCGGCTGAAGGCGCGCGGCGTGCTGGTGAACGCGGTCGACCGGTCGGAGCATTGCGACTTCACGCTGCCCGCGATCGTCGACCGTGAGCCCGTGCTGATCGCGATCGGCACGGGCGGTGCATCGGCCGGGCTGGCGGCGGCGCTCCGGCAGCGGCTCGAGGCGCTGGTGCCGGCGGATCTGGGCGGGCTGGCCAGCGCGCTGCAAAAGGCGCGGGGCGCGATGCGCGCGCGGTTTCCCGACGGCGGCGCACGGCGACGTGCGCTGGCCGACGCGTTGGCCCCCGGCGGCGTGCTCGATCCGCTCGGGCCATCGCGCGACGTCGCCGGCTGGCTCGACGGCGGGGCGGTGCAGGACGGAACGCTGGTGCGGATGTCGCTCGCGTCGCCCGATCCCGACGACCTGACGCTGCGCCAGGCGCGCGCGCTCGCGAGTGCGGACCGCGTCTATCACCGCGCCGACGTGCCGCCCGCGATCCTCGACCGCGCGCGTGCCGATGCTGCGCGGATCGCGTGCGATGCGGCGCCGAGCGGGACGGGACCAGGGCTGGTCGTCGATGTGGAGATGGGTGGTTGAGCGGTTTCGGGTTCAAGGTCAGCAACGGCGTCGCGTCGCGGATTCCCGTCGAAGAGGCGCCGGATGCGAGCGGTGATCTGGTCTGGGTGCATCTGTCGACCAACGAGGAGGAGGCGCAGGCATGGCTGCGCGACGAGGCCAAGCTCGAGACGTACGTCATCGACGCGCTGACCGCGACCGAGACGCGGCCACGGTGCGAGGCGGTCGGTGAAGGCGCATTCCTCAACCTTCGCGGGCGGACGCGCGAGGAGATGGATTCGTCCGATCTGCTCGCGTCGCTGCGCATCTGGGTGGTCAAGGGCCGCGTCTATTCGCTGACGCGCAAGCCGCTGGTCGCAATTCCCTTGGTCGAGCAGGAAGTCGAGGCGGGACGCGTGCGCGATCCGGGCGACCTGATCACCGCGTTCGCGACCGCGATCACCACCGATCTCGACCCCGAGGTCGCCGCGCTCGGCGACGAACTCGACGATTGCGAGGAGCGGCTGGATGCCAAGCACGTGTTCGCGCTTCGCCGGACGGTGAGCCAGGTCCGCGTCGCCGCGATCGGCTATCGCCGGTTCCTCAACCCGCAGCGCGCCGCGCTCGAGAAGCTGGCCGCGCTGCCGGGCGACTGGCTGCGCGACGACGACCGGCTGCATCTCGCGGCGGCGGCGGACCGTGCGGCGCGGATGGCGGAGGAACTCGAATCGATCCGTGAACGCTCGGCGCTGACGCACGAGGCGCTGACCGACCTGCGCGCGGAGCAGATCGACAATCGCTCGCTGATCATCTCGGTCGCAGCGATGGTGTTCCTGCCGCTGACGTTCCTGACCGGGTTGTACGGGATGAACGTGAAGGGGCTGCCCTTTGCCGAGGAGCCCTGGGCGTTCGATGCAATCGCTGGGGCCTCGACGCTGATCGCGGTGGGAATCGTATTGTACTTCGTCCAGCGGCACTGGTTCGATCGGTAGCGGTCAGGCGGCGCTGGCGGTCCGCCAGGCCTGCGCGATCTCGTCGAGCGTGTCCGCGGTCGTGCGGAAGACCGTGCCGTCCTGTCCGAGCGAGGCATCGACGATCGTCCTGCGCGCGCCGGCATAGAGGCGCGCGAGCGTTTCCGACACCGCGCCGCCGCGTTCGAAGTCGAGCCCCGCCTCGAGCGCGAACAGGATCGCGGTCGCGCGCGTCACACGGTCGCTCTTGGTCGCATATTGCCGGTTGTCGGATGCCCAGGCGGCCGCGCGCAGGGCCGCGACGAGTTCCTTGTAGAGCAGCTGGACCAACCCCGGTCCGTCGGTCGTCGTACGGCCGACCGCGTCGATCTGGCGATAGGTGGCGAACGGATCGCGCGTGAGGGTCGTCGCGTACATCACGAGTCGCTCTTGTTCCACGCCGCGATCTGGTTGGTGAGGAAGGTCTGGATCGACTTGTACGACGAGACGCGCGAATTCATGCTCGAGAATTGCTGCGTCAGGCGGGTCGTCATCGCATCCGACTGATCCGCGATCTTGGCCTTGGCATCGAGGATCGCGCTCTGGGCCGCGGTGTAGCGCGTCTGCGAGGCGCCGAGCCCCGTCGTCGTGCTGGTCGCGGCGGCGGCGAACGACGCGAGCACCGCGCCAAGCCCCGCCTTGCCGTCTGCCGAACCGTTCAGCATCGTCTCGATCGCACCCGCATTGGTCAGCAACGCGCTCGACAGCGCTGCCGAGTCGAGCCGCAGCGTGCCGTCGCGGTTGGTCGCCACGCCGATCTGGGCAAGCGTCGTCGGCGCGCCAGCGGTCGCGCCGGTCGACAACGGCGTCAGCGTCAGCGTCTTGAGCGATCGCAGCAACGACTGCGCGGCGGTGTCGCCGCGCAGGACGCCGGTCATCGGGTTGGTCTGTTCGGTGAGCGTCGACAGCACCTCGTTATACGTTTCGACGATGTCCGACATCGCCTGCGACAACGCCGCGGTCGGGGTCGTGCTGCCGAGCGTGATGGGTTTGTCCGACACCGTGTTGAGCTGGAGCTTCACGCCGGGGACGAGGTTGTTGATCGTGTTGCTCGCGCGCTCGACGGCGATCCCGTCGACGGTTAGCCTGGCATTCTGCGCGGTCGCGGTGACGCTGGTGTTCGTTGCGCCGGGACCGACGTTGAAGTCCGCGAGCTTGCTGCTCTTATCGGTCGCCTCAAGCGTGAACGCCTGTGACGCACCTGTCGCGCCCTTCATCGACAAATAGGCGCTGCCGTCCGAGTCGGTCACGACGGAGGCGGTGATGCCTGCGCCCTGCGCGTTTATCGCAGCGGCAATCCCGTCGAGGCTCGCATCGGTGACGCTGAACGTTACGGGCGTGCCGCTGCCCGCCGTAAAGCCGGTCATCGCCGTGCCCGCGGCGTCGTAGGTCGCGGCGCCGAAGGTCAACGTGAAGCTTCCGGATCCGATCACAGCGGTCCGGTCGGTAATGGGCGCGGTCGTGCGGATCGTCTGCGCGCCCGCGAGCTGGTTGACCGAGATCGTCGACGACAGCCCCGCGACCTTGGCGCCGGCCAGCGCACTCACGCCGAGCGCGGCGTTCGAACTGGTCGGCTGGCTCGTGAGCGTGCCGCCCTTGACCAGCGCCGAATAGGCCGACGCGAAGCCCGAGATCGCGCTTTTGAGCGCGCTCAGGCCCGAGATCTGCGTGGTGATGGTGTTCGACTTGGCGGTCAGCTGCGCGGTCTTGGCCGCGAACTGCGCCTCGACCAGCGAGGGTACCAGGCTGGCGGTGTCGATCCCCGAGCCGGCGTTGAGCGAGGTCAGCAGCGACTGCGCCGCGTTCTTCGTAACGCTCGCCGCGGTCGGCGTCGGCGTTACCGCCGGGGTCGGCGTCGCGGTGCTGCTCGTCGTCGAAATGGCCATGCCGGTAATCCTTGCACCCGTAATTCTCGCGCGCTCGAAAGAGGTAACGACCGCGGGCGCCGGATCTTTAGGGAAGTTTCACGCCGTTTTCGTCGAAGCGCGCATCGAGCGGCACGGTGATCGCGGGCTGCGGCATCGGCGTGCCGCCTGCCGCGGCGTTCAGCCCGAACACGAAGGCGAGGACGGTGGCGATCGCCATGTACAGGTCGTCGCGAACCTCCTGGTTCTCCTTGCTCGTGTAATAGACCGCACGCGCGAGGAGCGGATATTCGAGCACGGGTACGCGGCTTTCCGCGGCGAGTTCGCGGATCGCCAGCGCGGTCGCGCCGCGCCCCTTGGCGACGACGACGGGCACCTGGTCCTTGCCGCGATCATAACGCAGCGCGACCGCGAAATGCGTCGGGTTGGTCAGGATGACATGCGCCTCGCCGACCGCCTTGCGCATGTTGCCGCTCGCCATCGCGCGCATCTTCGCGCGCTGCTGGCCCTTGGCCTCGGGATTGCCCTCGCTCTCCTTGTGCTCGTCCTTCACCTCCTGTTTCGACATGCGCATCTTGCCGAGGCGGCGGATGATCTGGATCGGCACGTCGATCCCGGCGATCGCGACGAGCCCGAACGCCATCGCGATCAGGATCGACGAGAAGGTCCCGCCGAGCGTCGTCAGTGCCTGGTTGAGATCGGCGGACGAGGCGAGCCCCATCGTCGTGTGCGACGCCTGCCACAGCATCCAGCCGCCGATCGTGCCGAGCAGGCCGACCTTCAGCAGCGACTTGCCGAGCTCGATCCAGCCGGTCGGACCGAAGATCCGCTTGAGGCCGGAGGCGGGGTTGATGCGCGTGAACTTGGGCGCGAGCAGCTTGCCGTTGAAGCCGAGCGAGCCGAGCCCCGCCTGGCTGAGCACCGCGGCGACGAGGCTGACCACGAACAGCGTGACGAGCGAGGGCGCAAGCTTCCACCCCGCCTCCTGAAGCGGGCGCCAGGGCGAGAAATCCTCGACGTCGGCACGTCCGAACTGGAAGCTCGACGCCATCACCGCCTTGCACGCGGCGATCAGCGAGGGGCCGGCATAGATCAGCCAGGCGACGCCCGCGAGCATGCTGAGCGCGGTGGCGAAGTCGCGCGATCGGAGGATGTCGCCCTTCTCGACCGCATCCTTCTTGCGCTTTTCGGTCGGGCTTTCTGTCTTTTCGCCGAATTCGTCCGCCATCAGCCGAGCACCAGGCTCTGCGTGGCTTCGAGGCCTTCGCGGATGATAACGACCATATAGTCGCCCATCGCCGGGAAGCCGATCGCGAGCGCGACGACACCGACCGCGAGGCTCGCGGGGAGGCCGACCGAGAACAGGTTGAGCGCGGGCGCTGCGCGGCTGATCATCCCGACGACGATGTTGAGGCACAGCAGCAGGAAGCCGACCGGCAGCGCGAGCAGCAGCCCGGCGAGAAACGCATAGCCGCCGAAGAACGCGATGCCGCGCAACCGGTCGACGCCGAGCCACGCCGCGCCGGGGGGCATCACGTCATAGCTTTTGACGAGCATCTCGACGAGCACGAGGTGGCCGTCCATCGACAGGAACAGCAGGGTCAGCATGATCGAGAAGAACTGGCCGAGCGCGGGGCTCGACCGACCGTTCTGCGGATCGACCGACGAGGCGAAACCCAGACCCATCGACCCGCCGATGATCTCGGCGGCGATCACCGGCGCGGCGAACGCGATCTGCAGCACGAAGCCGAGCGCGAGCCCGACCAGCGCTTCCGCCGCGACCGCGAGCACGGTTGATGTCGCGAAGATCTGCGCGGGTGGCTGGATCGGGTGCGCGGCGAGCACGAGAAAGCCGATCGCGCCCGACAGCGTGACGCGCACCGTGACGGGCACCGACACGTTGCCGAACACCGGCGCGGCGATGAACGTCGCGCCGATTCGCACCATCACGAAGATCAGCGCCCAGAGCTGCGGCTCGATCGAGAGGCCGAAGCCCAACATCTGCCTATTTCACCAGATCGGGGATGCGTTCGAAGATGCTGACGGTGAAGTCGCTCAGCAGCCCGAGAATGAGGCTGCCGAAGATCATGATCGACACCGCGACGACGATCAGCTTGGGGACGAACGACAGCGTCTGCTCGTTGATCGACGTCGCCGCCTGAATCATGCCGAGGATCAGCCCCGCGAGCAGCGCCGGGATCAGGATCGGCGCGCTGGCGAGCGCGAGCACCCACATCGTCTGGTTGGCGATGGTCAGGAAATATTGCGCGTCCACCGGGTCAGGTCGCGAACGAGTTGGCGAGGCTGCCCATCGTCAGCGCCCAGCCGTCGACGAGCACGAACAGCAGCAGCTTGAACGGCATCGAGATGATCGTCGGCGACAGCATCGCCATGCCGAGCGACATCAGCACGGTCGCGACGACGAGGTCGATGACGATGAACGGCAGGAAGATCAGGAAGCCGATCTGGAACGCGGTCTTGAGCTCGCTGGTGACGAAGGCCGGCAGCAAAACCGAGAAGGGAATGTCGCGCGGCGACGCATAGGGGCCCGACTTCGCCATCTCGGCGAACATCGTGACGTCCTTGATCCGCGTCTGCTTGACCATGAACGCGTGGAGCGGGACGCCTGCTGTCGTGATCATCTGCGTCCCCGCGAGCTGGCCCGCGGCATAGGGCTGGATCGCGGTCGTGTTGATCTGGGTGATCGTCGGCGCCATGATGAAGAAGCTGAGGAACAGCGACAGGCCGAGCAGCACCTGGTTGGGCGGCGTCTGCTGCAGCCCGAGCGCCTGGCGCAGGATCGCCAGCACGATGATGATCCGCGTGAAGCTGGTCATCATCAGCAGGATGCCCGGCAGGACCGTGAGCAGCCCCATGATGATGAGGACCTGCAGCGACAGCGACAGCGAGCCGCTCTGCCCGCTATTGCCCGCCGCCTGTCCGCCGAGCTGGCCGAGTGCGCGGTCGACCGCGTCGCCGACCGCGGGGCTGGCGGGGGCGGGAACCGTCTGCGCGAAGGCCGGCATCGCGAGGAACAGCGCGACCAGCAGCGCGAGGCCGACCCACAGCCACGCGGCGCCACGCGACCGCGTCCTGGCCTGCAACGGCGTGAACAGCGCCGGGCCCGACCCCTTGCGCGTGACGGTCAGGCTCATGCGTCGACCTTGTCGATCAGGTGCACGCCGCCGCGGCCGACCGAGACGAGCAGCCGGCGGCCTTCGAAATCGATCACCGCGAGCCGAAGGCCCGGCGAGATCATCATCGTTTCCTTGACGCCGATCAGCCGCGACGTCGGCTTGCCGGGCATCCGGCTCTCGAACTTGCGCCACAGCAGCAGGCAGCCGACCATCAGCCCGCAGACGAGCGGCAGGAGGATGACGAGTTTCAGGATATAGGACCAGAGCATCGGATCAGCCGCGCGCCGCGAGCGACTTGTCGGGGTTGACCAGCTCGGTCATCCGCACGCCGAAGCGTTCGCCGACGGTGACGACTTCGCCGCGCCCGATCAGCGTGCCGTTGACGAACACGTCGAGCAGCTCGTTGGCCTGGCGATCGAGCTCGATCACGCTGCTCTCGCTAAGCGCGAGCAGTTCGCGCAGCGTCAGGCTGGTCGAGCCGATCTCGACGGTCAGCTTCACATCGACGTCCTGCAGCAGCCTGAAATTGGCGGCCACGGCGGCGTCGACCGGAAAAGTACCGGCCATGTCGGTCATGCTGCGAATCCTTCGTCGATACGGGTAATGGAGGTAAGCTGGATGGCCGCGAAGCCGTTGGACGTGCCGACCGTGCCGCAGCCGAGCCGGTCGTTGCCGACCATCACGGGAACGTCGCCCGAGATCGTGATCGGGATCACGTCGCCGGGTTTGAGGTCCATCAGCATCTGGAGCGACACGACGGGCTCGGCGAGCACCGAGCGGATCGGAAAGCGGATGTTCATCGCCGCGCGCGTCAGTTCGTTGCGCCACGCCGGATCGGGTTCGGCGGTCTTGCCGAGCACCTTGGTGGTGAGCGACGGGGCGTGCGGCTTGAGCGCGGTGACCGGATAGACGAGGTCGAGGAACACGGGCTTGCCTGCCCCCGCCGCGATCCCGAAGCGCGTGACGATCATCGCGTCCTCGCCGTCGAGATCGGCGATCATCGCCGGGTTCGTCTCGACGCGCATCGGCGTGAAGTCAAACCGCGCCATCGGCTCCCAGGCGGTCTTGAGCGGGGTCGCGATCATCTGGCCGATACGCGCGATCATCGCCTCGCCCGCGGGCGAGAACTCCGCCGGCAGAACGGGCGCGACCGACCCGGTGCCACCGAAGAACAGGTCGAGCAGTTCGAGTACGAACCGGCCGTCCATCACGCACAGCGCCTGCGCGGCGCCCGGGGTCATCACCAGCGGCAGCCAGGCGACCAGTCCCTCGGCGCGTTCGGCGCGGTAATCGGCAAAGCGCTGCACGACGAGCGGTTCGGCCCAGCTGCGCACTTCCTGACGCAACAGCGGCTCGAACACGCCGCGGATCGCGCGCGCGAACCGCGCCGACAGGTGCTGGAGCGTGTGCAGATCGCCGAACGGGTTGAGCTTGGTCGACCCCAGCACACCGTGATGCGCGACCTCGGGTCGATCCCGCTCGCGCCGCTCGCGCTTCGTTGGTGGTGGGGCGTTAACCATGAGTCACTGAACAACAAAACTGGTAAAGTAAACGTTACCGATCCCTCCGAATCCTTCCTTCTGCGTGAGCGTGTCGTTGATCGATTTGGCCAGCTGCTTCTGCAAACGGCGTTTGCCGTCGGCGGTGAAGACCTGTTCCTCGGTCGCCTCGCCGAGCGTCATCAGGATCGCCGAACGCACCGCTATCTCGTTGGTCTTGAGGTGCTCGATGACGGTCTTGTCGTACGGCGTCGACACCGCGACGCCGACCTGGACGAAATGCGACGAATCCTGGAGGTTGGAGGTGAACTCCTTCTCCATCGCGAAATAGGTCGACGCATAACGATCGCCGCCGCCGCCCTTGGGCGTGGCCATGCCGTGATCGTCCGCCGGGGCCTCGTCCTCGCCGCCGCCATGACCGCCGCCTTCGCCCTCGGCGGACGCGGGCTTCTGCTCGCTTTTCGGAACCAGCTTGGGCTTGCCGTCGTCGGCCGCAGCGCCGTGCCCGCCACCGATCAGCCCGGCGCTGGACGCATAGACGCCCGCGCCGACGCCGCCGCCGACGAGCACCAGCAGCGCGACGCCCCCGATCAGCATCTTGCCCAGCTTGCCTTTCTTCTTGCCCTTCGCGTCGGCCGCGGCGGGGGTGTCAGTCGTGTCGCTCATCAGCGGGGTCCTTCAGTTCACGCGAGGCGTGTGTCGGTGGAATCGATGTCGGCGCCGCCATCGGCGCGCGGCCGTCGCGCGGGCGCGGAGGGCTGCTGCTGCGGCTGCGGAGTCGCGGCGCGCTGCTGGTGCTGGCCGGTGCCCGCGCCGGTCTCGACGGCGCTCTGCGAAAGCTTCAGCCCGCGCGCGTCCGCGAGGTCGGCGAGTCGCGGCTGCGCATCCTGCAACAGGGTCCGCGTCACGGCCTGCTCGGCGTTGAAGTGGACGTGGAGCGTGTCGCCGTCCTTGCGCACCGATACGTCGATCGCGCCCAGCGCGTCGGGGATCAGCCGGATCCGCGTATCGGTCGCATTCGCCGCATCGCGCAGCACCTCGATTCGCTCGATCATCGCGGTCGGCCAACGCTCGTGGCGCATGTCGAGCGGCGCCTGCGGATCGGCATGCGCGATCGACGCGATGGCGGGCGTTGCCACCGGTGCGGCGAGGGGGCCGATCGCTGGCGTATCCGCCGGCTCGTCGCGACCGTGCGCCGCCGCCTGGATCGCCGCGCCGAACACATGCGCCGCCGATGCGACGGTGCCGGGTGGGGGCTGTACGGCCAGCGTAAGCGGCTGCTGCGCGACGATGGTTCTCGACGGGGCCGTGTCCTGCGTCGACCATCGCGGCGGAAGGTCGGGGGCGGGGGCCGCTCGCGCTGAACCGCCGCCAACATCGATGCGCGATTCGACGAGACCATGGAGGTGCGCGAAGCCGTATCGCTCCGGCGTCGCGGCTGGTGTCGAGGTGGGCAGGGGCGAGGGGACTGCGTTCGAGGTCGCCGTCGGGATGACGGCATCGGGCGGCCGGGTGTCGCCCATCGGAGACTGCGCAATGCTTGGGTCGCGGTTCGCAAGCGGAACAGGTGCGGCAATGGCCACAGAGGCGCCAGCCACCGCGCGCGGGATGTTGCCCGGTCCGTCGCCGGCGCGCGGCATCGCGTCATTGTCCGCGACCGCGACGGGGACCGGGATAAGGACCGCGGGGACCAGCGGAGCCGCCGGGATGACCTCCTGCATGGCGAGCGGCGGGGCGGGTGTCCCGGCGTCGTCCGCATCCTCCGCCTCTGCCGGCACGTCCGGACGATCATCGCCTGGCACGCTGAGCCGTGCAGCCCGACGTGGAAGCATCACCTGTCCGGTCGGAGTTGGTGCCAGGTTCGGGGCGGGCTGTGGGGCGGGACGCGGGGTCAGCAGCGTATCGCTGGCGTCGTCGACCGCCGACGGCTCCTGGGGCAGGAGATCCGGGGCGGATAGCGATCTCGCACGCAGTGGGCCCGCAGGCAGCGGCGTTGCAGGCAGCGGAGTTGCGAGGATAATAGCGGCTGTCGGGGACGTGACGCCGATCGGTGCGATCGCGGCGTGCTCGGGCAACATCGGCAGCGCCCGCGTCGCGACCACGGGCCCCGTGACCGGCAAGGCCTTGCCGGTTACGGCGGGGGGCTGCCGGATGAGGCCGTCGATCATCGGCGAAGTGATTGTGCTGGCCGGGACGGGGCTGCTCGGGACGGGGCTGCTCGGGGCGGCGCTGCTCGGGACGGCAATGCCGGGAATGGCGGTGTCCACCGTTCCCGACCCCAGCAGCGTCGCAAGCGTCCCGCCGAAATCGCCCGCGCCGTCGCTGCCCGCCGTGCGTGGCGTGGCGGCGGGGGCAATGCTCGGCAGGGACACTAGCGCGGGCTGGATCATGCGGTCTCTCGGATGCGGACGTCTCGCACCGTGCTCAGCAAGGATCGTGCCGGATCTTTCGGACCGAGGGCGCGTCTTCGAGCGCGCGGAGTTCGCGGAGTGCGGCATCGGCCTGCGCGCGGACGATGAGCTTTTCGACCGCGCTCTGGTCGCGCTTGGCGGACCGCGTCGCGTCGCTCGCGCGCTCGACCTGATATTCGGCGGAGCGGACGCGTTCGATCGCCGCATCGGCGGATTGCTGGAGGCGTTCGCGGTAGTGCGCCGACGCGCCGAGCGAAACCGCGACCGCGACCTCGGGGGTGGGGGCGACCGCGGCGGCGAGGCTCGAGATGCGCGCGGACAAGGCCGATTCGCTCGCGAACTTGTCGTGCGCGCGCGCCTCGTCGGCGCGGATCAGCCCGAGCTGGAGCGTCCGGACGCGGTGGATCCGGGCGAGCGTCTTCGCGCGCGCATCAGCCATTGCCGAACACGCCGATCAGCTCGGCGACGGCATCGTCGAGCGACACCTTTTCGTCCGCATCCTGGCGGATATATTCCATGATCGCGCCGTGACACGCGATCGCATTGTCGATCGCCGGGTCGGCGCCCGCGCGATAGGCGCCCATCAGCACGAGGTCGCGATTCTCCTCGTAGGTCGCCAGATTGCGACGCAGCACGCGCGCGGCGCGGACATGCGCGCCGTCGGCGATGTCGGTCATCACGCGGCTGACCGAGGGGCCGATGTCGATCGCGGGATAGACGCCGCGCTCGGCGAGCTGGCGGCTCAGCACGATATGCCCGTCGAGGATCGAGCGCGCCGAATCGACGACCGGGTCGTTGCCGTCGTCGCCGTCCGCGAGCACGGTGTAGATCGCGGTGATCGACCCGCCGGTGTGAACGTCGACGCCCGCACGCTCGATCAGGTTGGGCAGCATCGCGATCGCCGACGGCGGATAGCCGCGCGCGGAAGCGGGTTCGCCGAGCGCGAGGCCGATCTCGCGGCCGGCATGCGCGACGCGGGTCAGCGAATCCATGATGAGCAGGACCTGCTTGCCCTCGGCGCGAAAGCCTTCCGCGATCGCGGTGGCGCGCAGTGCGCCGCGGATGCGCAGCACGGGCGAGTGATTGGCGGGCACCGCGACGACGACCGAGCGCGCGCGCGCGGCGCCCGCGACCTTGGTCTCGAGAAAGTCGGCGACCTCGCGGCTGCGCTCGCCGATCAGGCCGATGACGATCACGTCGGCCTGCGCGGCGCGGACGATCATGCCGAGCAGCACCGACTTGCCGACGCCCGAGCCCGCCATGATGCCGACGCGCTGGCCCTGGCCGATCGTCAGCAGCCCGTTGATCGCGCGCACGCCGACGTCCATCGGCGTGCGCACGCGGCCGCGGTCGAGCGGCGATTGCAGCTTGCCCGCGATCGGCCAGCGTCCGGCGCCGCGGATCGGGCCGAGCCCGTCGATCGGCTTGCCCGCGCCGTCGACGACGCGACCGAGCAGCGCTGCGCCGACCTCGGCCTCGCCCGGCGCACCGATCGGCTTGACCGGCGCACGCGGCAGCAGCGCGGCGGGGCCGCCGAGGTTCATCAACAGCGTGCGGCCGTTGCGAAAGCCGATCACCTCGGCCTCGACGCTGGCGGATCCCTCGCCCACCGTGCACACCGTCCCGACGGGAAGTGTCAGGCCGACCGCTTCCATCAACAGCCCGTCGAACGAGGCGAGCCGGCCCGAGACCTTGGGCGCGGCGACGAAATCGGCGTTGCCGAGCGTTTCGAGATAGTCGGCAGTAAAGCGGTTCAGCACTCAGGCGGCCTTTTTGGGAACGGCGACGCGGTCGATCGCGCTGGCCAGCTGGTCGAGCCACATGGCGGGGCCGTCCTCGACGATCGTCGACGCGCTTTCGAGCACGAAACTGCCGCGCGCGACGCTCGCATCGCCCGCCGCGAAGATCGACTTGGGGAGCTTGCCGTCGATCAGCGCGACATCCTCGGGATTGACGCGCAGCAACGCCGCCTCGGCCGAATCGGCGAGAAGATCGGTCGCGGCCTCGATCCGGCCCGCGAGCAGGTCGGGCGCAATGCCGATCTCGCCGACCAGCTTGCCGACGAGCAGCAGCACGGTCTGGCGCAGCTGCATCGCGACGCGATCGCGATCGACCCGGTCGGTGTTGAGCGCGGCGGCGAGGCCGGCGAGCAGCGCCTGATCGCGCGCGGCATTGCCCTGCGTCACGGCCGCGGCGGCGGCGAGACCCTCGGCATAGCCCGCGGCATGCGCCGCCGCGAGCGGATCGAGAAAGCTCTCGGTCTCGCTGGCCGGATCGAGCGGATCCCAGCCCTCGGTCGGGTTGCTGTCCTTGTCGGCCGGGCTGAAATGCTTCGGGCCGGTGGGGGGGGGCACAGGTGCGGACGGGGTGGCGGCCTGTGGCGCGAAACCGCTCGCGCGGCGCGGCGAGGGCGCGGCCCGGTCGCGGATGTCGGCGGGGGCGAACCCCATCGGCGGCGCAAACGCGCTCGCGAGCAGCTGGGCCGCATTGTCATGACGGGCGGCAAAGCCGGCGACGAAACTAGACATAGTCGTCCTCGCCTCCACCCATCATGATCGTGCCGTCCTTGGCGAGCCCGCGCGCGATCGCGATCATCGCCTTCTGCGCCTCGAGCACCTCGGCGAGCTTCATCGGCCCGCGCGCCTCCATCTCGTCGCGGATGCCGTCGGCGGCGCGCGCCGACATGCAGCCGAGGAAACGGTTGCGCACCGCCTCGTCGACGCCCTTGAGCGACTTGGTCAGGATCTCGCCATCGACGTTGCGGATCAGCGTGCCCAGATTCTTGTCGTCGAGCTCGAGCAGGTTGTCGAACACGAACATCGCCTCCTCGATCGCCTTGGCGACGTCGCGGTCGATCTTGAACAATTTGGGCATGACGCGCTGTTCGGTCGCCTTGCGTGCGCCCGACAGGATCTTCGCCGCCTCGCGCGTGCCGCCCAGCGTCACGCCCTGGCCGCTCGACCCGGTGCCGGTGCGGTTGGCGAGCAGCGTGCGCAGCGTGTCGACCGCCTCGGGGGTGATCGGCCCGAGCCGCGCGATGCGGTGGAGGATGTCGGGCTGGACCGCGTCGGGCATCAGCTCGAGCACCTGGCCGCCGACCGACGCATCGAGATTGGCGATCAGCACCGCGGCGATCTGCGGATGCTCCTTCTCGATCATCGCCGCGATCTCGCTCGCGTCGAGCCAGTCGAGCAGTTCGAGCTCGCACGCCGCCTCGGCCGGCGTGATCCGCGCGAGCACGCTCTCGGCCTTTTCGGGGCCGAGCGCGCGGTTCATCACCGCCTCGATCTTGGGGCGCGGGTCGAACCCGATCGCGGTGCGCTCGCGCGCGCGGTCGACAAAATCGTCGAGCACGGTCTCGACCTCCTGCTCGGACACGTCGGCGACCTTGAACATCGCCGCGCCGAGCTGGCGGACCTCCTCGGGTTCGAGCTTCTGGAGGATCGCCGCGGCTTCCTCCTCGCCGACCAGCATCATCAGCACGGCGGCGCGTTCGACGCCGGTATAGGTGCGCAAGCCTTCCATCAGCGTGCGTCCGCCTTGATCATGTCGCGCACGGCGAGCGCGGCGCGCGTCGGGTTGTCGCGCGTGAAGCCGCGCACCGCGCCGATCCGCTGGTCATAGCCGCGCGTGCTCTCGAGCTGGTCGAGGCTGACCGGCGCGGCGACGACCGGACCGCCCAGCCCCTCGGCGGCCTCGCCGTCGGCGCCCTCGATCGCCTGGCCGAAGGCGGGACGCGGGGCGGCATCCTCGCGCTTCTTCATCAGCGCCTTGGCGATCGGCCGCACGCCGAGCAGCAGGACGAGCAGCGCGATGACGATCGCGGTCCCGTTGCGCGCCAGCACCGGCAGCCAGGCATTGTCGTACCAGGCGGGGCCGGCATCCGCCGTCGCATCCGCGCCGGCGAACTTGCGGCTGATGACGGTGACGTTGTCGTTGCGACCCTGGTCGAAGCCGACCGCGCTTTTCACGAGATCGGTGATCTGGTTGATCTCCATCGCGGTGCGGCGCGTCTTGTCGGGATCGCGCAGCAGCACCGCGACCGACAGGCGCTTCACGCTGCCCGGCGTCGCGCGCGTCACCGACACTTCGCGACCCAGGTCATAGGCGCGCTGATACTGGTCGGACTGCTTCATCGCGTCGGGCGCGGGGCCCCCGGCGACGGGCTGCGGCGTGCCGGGGTTGCCGGTCGCGGGCTGTGGCTGCTGCAGCGTGCTGGCAGGAGGCGGCGTGTTGCTCAGCGCCCCCGGAATCCCGCCCGGCGTCGCGGCGCCGTCCTTCTGGTTGCCCGTCCAGTTGCCCGTCTCGGCGCGCAGGACGCCCTGCTTGTCATAGCTTTCGCGCGTCGCCTGAGTCTCGTCGAGATTGACGTCGGCCTGGACCTCGGCGGTGAAGTTGCCCGCACCGACCAGCGGCGTGAGCAACTGGGTCAGCTGCGCGCGATATTTGTCCTCGACGCGGCGCTGGATCTCGATCCGCTTGTCGCCTGCCGCACCGACGCCGTCGCTGCCGTCGGGCTTGGTAAGCAGTGCGCCCATCTGGTCGACGATCGTCACCGAATCGGGCTTCATGCCGGGCACCGACGAGGCGACGAGGTTGATGATCGAGGCGACCTGCGCGTCGCTCAGCGACCGGCCGCCCTGCAGCTTGAGGATCACCGACGCCGAGGGGGCGGCGTTGTCGCGGACGAACACCGACGCTTCGGGCGTGGCGAGATGGACGCGCGCCTCGGCGACCGCGTCGATCTCCTGGATCGAGCGCGCGAGTTCGGATTCGCGCGCCTGGCGCAGGCGTTCGCCCTCGACCGCGCGGCTGACGCCCATCGGCAGCTGGTCGAGGATCGCGTAGCCGCCGGGTGCCGCCTTGGGCAGGCCCTGACCCGCGAGCAGCATCCGGGCGCGCGAATAATCCTCCTCGGCGACCGTCAGCGAACCCGTCGAATCGTCGATCCGGCTCTTGATGTTCGCGGTCGACAGCGCGGACGTGACCGCAGCCTTGTCGGCATCGGGCAGGTTGGTGAACAGCGTCTTCTGCGTCGGCGACGACAGCGTCATCCACGCGAGCGCGGCGGCGGCGATCAGGCCGATCATCAGCACCATCGGCAGCGAGCGGCGCACGGCCGGCTGCGCAAACGCGGTCTTGATCTGGTTGAGCGGGTTGGCGAATTTCTCGGGAAGACCCGAGCCATTGGCCGGCGAAGCGGGGATGAGGGCAGTGCTCATATCATTACACCGGCATGCTCATGATGTCCTTGTAGGCGGACAGGAGTTTGTTGCGGACCTGAAGCGTCGCCTCGAACCCGACCGAGGCCTGCTGGCGCGCGAGCATCACTTTGGCGATGTCGACGGTCTCGCCGCGCTCATAGCTTTCGCTGAGCTTGGCGGCCTGCGTCTGGCCCTCGTTCACGCTCTTCAGCGCGGTTTCCATCGTGTCGCCGAAGCTGACGGGTTTGGCCTCGGTCGGCGCGACGGTCGGGCCGGTCTGGCTGGCACGCGCGAGCGCCTGGTTGCGCTCGAGGATCTGCGAGCGCAGCGCCATGACGCGGTCGACGCTCATCGCGCCGCCGCTGATCCCGCTGACGCCGCTCATGCCGACATCACGCGGGCGAAGTCCTCACCCTGCTCGCGCGCCTTGGCGAGACGGTAGCGCAGCGTGCGCTCCGAGATGCCGAGGCGGCGCGCGGTCTCGATCCGGCTGCCGCCGCACGCCTTCAGCGTCTCGCGGATCGCGGCGAACTCGCTCATCTGGACGATGTTGCCGAGCGTATCGGTCGGCGTGTCGATGGGCGTGTCGGCGGCGACCGCGACCGGCGGCGCGACCGTCAGCGCGACCGGGGCGGTGCGCGGCGCGAAGGTCATCGTGACGGGACGGTCGAACAGGATGTGGCTCGCCTCGATCGTGTCGCCGCCGCAGAACAGCAGCGCGCGCTGGATCACGTTTTCGAGCTCGCGGACATTGCCCGGCCAGTCGTGCAGCATCAGCTGCTCGATCGCCTCGCGCGAGGGCCAGGGGATGACGTTGCGGTTGCCGGCGTGGCGCAGGATCATCGTCGCGGCGAGCGCGGGGATATCCTGCGGCCGCTCGGCGAGCGACTTGGTCGACAGCGGGAAGACCGCGAGCCGGTAATAGAGATCGGCGCGGAACCGGCCGGCGGCGACTTCGCCCTGCAGATCGCGGTTGGCGCACGCGACGACGCGGACGTCGATCGGCTGCGGCACGGTCGCGCCGAGCGGCACGACCTCGCGCTCCTGCAGCACGCGGAGCAGCTTGGCCTGGAGCGTCAGCGGCATCTCGGCGATCTCGTCGAGCAGGATCGTGCCGCCGTTCGCGGCGCGGAAAAAGCCTTCGCCGCCCGACGACGCGCCGGTGAACGCGCCCTTCTGATGACCGAACAGCATCGCCTCGAGCATCGATTCGGGGAGGGCGGCGCAGTTGATCGCGATGAACGGGCCGTCCTTGCGCGGCGAGCCATTGTGGATCCCGCGGGCGAGCACTTCCTTGCCAGTGCCGGTCGGGCCGTTGATCAGCACGGTGATGTCAGCGGCGGCGACGCGCTCGGCAAGGGCCAGCAGCGCGAGCGATTCGGGGTCGGCGGCGGTCGGCATGTCGGGCCCGCCGATCAGCGCGCGGGCAAAGCCGTTGCCGACCGCGGTGTCCTCGGGGGCGAAGCTGATCCGCGCGGGCGTACCGTTGCGCGACGGGGTCACGTGGCGGCCTTCGGAACCGATCACCACGGTGCGCGCGGGGTAGGCGACCGCCTCGCCCTCGGCGACCAGGAACAGGTCGTTCGCACCCGGCTGGGCGGTCTCGAGCGATCCGATCCCGAAGCCCTGCGCGCGCAGCGACGAGACCAGCGCGTATTTGCGCGCCGTGACGGCGGCAGATGGAAAGATCGAACGCATGAAGTCCCCCTGTGACGATTCGGGGAATGCGGCCTTGCTGGTAAATTCCCGGTTAAATCGTGCCGCATCGCGGCAAACTATTTCCGGGCGCGTTCGCGCGCGCGTGTACGGGAGCGCGCCACGCCGGTGCGCGAGGCGCAGATTTTTTTCCTAAAGCCCAGCGCGGGGCGGCCGTTACCCATCCTGACGGCTCGGTCCTTCGCCATGGGGGCGGCGGGATAGCCGGCATGAAGGAGATCACTCATGACTGTTATCGGGACCAACATCTCGTCGCTGCGCGCCGCCAATGCGTCGATGAGCGCGAATTCGCAGCTGTCGACTGCGATGGAGCGTCTGTCGACCGGCAAGCGTATCAATTCGGCCAAGGACGACGCCGCCGGCCTCGCCATTTCGTCGTCGATGAATGCACAGATCAAGGGGATGAGCCAGGCCGTTCGCAATGCTAACGATGGCATCGCTTTGGCACAGACTGCCGATGGCGCTCTCGGCGAGGCTACCAACATCCTGCAACGTATGCGCGAACTCGCCGTTCAGTCGGCTTCCGGTACGTATCAGAATGCCGATCGCACCAACATGCAGACCGAGGTTGCCGAACTTCAGAAGCAGCTCGTCAACATCTCGCAGACGCAATTCAACGGCGTTTCCGTATTCAATGCCACGCGGGCAAATAGCGTTCAGATCCAGACGGGTGCCAATTCTACGGATCAGGTAAGCCTGACCGTGAGCCAGCTCAATCTGGTGCCGGTGAGCGGTACCGTAACCGCAGGCACTGTTGACGCTGGCTTGAGCGATCCGCTGGGCGCGAACGATCCGCTCATTGGCACAAAGCGTACGGTGACGGCAGAGGATGTAGCCTACGAAGCTACGATTGCCGGCGTTCTTGTAACGAAGGAAGATATCGGAACCGAAAAGACTCTTGAGGCTGACGACACCTTCTATGTCCCAGCCGGTCCTGATGGCATCGCGAATGGTATCTCGGTAGGTTCCGCCGTCACCGCCAAAGACGCATTGGCCACGCTTGATGCCGCTTTGACTGCCGTCAATACGACACGAGCTTCGCTGGGTGCTGGTCAGAGCCGCCTCGAATCGGTGGTAAACAACCTGACGACGAACATCACCAATCTGTCGGATGCGAAGAGCCGCATCGAGGACGCCGATTTCTCGGCCGAAACGCAGGCGCTCGCCAAGGCGCAGATCCTGAGCCAGGCGTCGACCGCGATGCTCGCACAGGCGAACCAGAGCCAGCAGGGCGTGCTGAAGCTGCTTCAGTAATCCGATCCCGGCGCCGGCACCGCCCCCCATGTGGGTGTCGGCGCCAGTCGGACCGTCCCGGCAACGGGATGCGCAGACCCCGGTGGCTTTTGGCCACCGGGGTTTTTGTGCGTCGGGGCGAGGGGCGGGCGGGGCATTTGTCTGTAGTCGCTTATCCGCCGCCGTCTCTCCGTGGCTACCTATTCATGACCACCTATCCGTCCTCGTCATCCTGACGAAAGTCAGGACCCAGGATTACACGCGGTGCCGGTCTTGGCTCTGGGTCCTGACTTTCGTCAGGATGACGGACGGTTTTCGGGGTAGCCGGCTCGGCGCACGCGAAACGCTCGCCGATGCAGACCGCCGGGCGCCCCGCCGAATACCGGGGGCAACGTCGGGGCGACCGTGGACTGGGATAGCGATGGCTCTGCGATCCCTTCGTCGCCCCGGGCACGGTGCAATAGCCCGGCCTTGGTCAGGATGAGGATGAGGATGAGGATGAGGATGAGGGTCAGGATGACGACGGGGAGCGGTCGCTCGACCCGTCAAGTCTCACAATGCAGCGAAGGAACCGGTGCGGGCCTCGGCCCTGCCGATACAGATACGGGGCCGCCGATTGCCGTGGCTCAGACTTTCCGCGCCAGCGCGCGTTTCAGTTTGGCGTGCGCGGATGCCTTGATCTGGCAGACGCGCGCGGCGCCGATGTCGAAGACCGCGCCGATCTCCTCGAGGTTCATCTCCTCGACATAATAAAGCTGGATCACCTGCGCCTCGCGTTCGGGCAGCGCGGTGATCGCGGCGATCAACGCGTCGCGCAGGTCGCTGTCGGCGAGCTGTTCGAACGCGTCGGGCGTATCGTCGGCGAACCACGGCATGTCGTCGGCATAGACCTCGTCGATCGAATCGAACCGGATCGCGTCCGCGGTCACATAGTCGCTGCGCAGCTTGTCGATGCTGACGCCGATATGCTGGGCGATCATGTTTTCTCCCGGGGCCTTGCCCGTCTGGGCGGTGAGCGTGGAAATGGCGTCGGCATATTGGCGGCGGCGGCGCATCGCACCGCGCGTCGTCGTCGCCTGGCGCCGCAGTTCGTCGATCATCGCGCCGCGCAGGCGGGTCGCGACATAGGCCTTGAAGGGCGTGCCGCGCTCCTCGAAGCCGGCCGCCGCCTCGACCAGCGCGACGAGGCCGACCTGCACGAGGTCCTCGACCTCGACGATGCTGCTCATGCTGCCATGCACGTGCCACGCGATCCTGCGAACCATCGCGAGATGCTGTTTGACGAGCTGGTCGGGGTCGCCGCCGGGGCGTTGCTGGGGGCGATAGGTGAGCGGCCCCGCCGGGATTTCGCCGGCGCGCGCGGGGCGGGCGTTGTCGAACGCGGCCGTCATCGGTTCGGCGCTCATGCGGCCAGCGCCTGCTGCGGTGCGCCGATGACCGCGACGACCTCGACCGCCTTGTCCTCGGGCACTTCGAAGAACGACATGACCGGCGTGTCGGGCAGGCAGGTGCGGACCAGCTTGCGGATCGCAAGGCGGATCGCGGGCTGGACGACCAGCGCGAACGGCTTGGCCTCGGCGATCAGCGGCTGCGCGGCGCTCTGCAGCGCCTCGACGATGCGGCGGCCCAGATCGGGTTCGATGACGTGGCGGCGCGACTGGTCGGCGCGCATCGCCTGGCCGAGCAGCCCTTCGAGATGCCCCTCGAGCGTCATCACGCGGAGCGGCTCGCGCATCCCGCACAGCTTCTGGATGATCAGCGCGCCGAGACGCGGGCGGATCAGTTCGATGATCTCCTCGGCATCCTGGCTGCGCTGGGCGGCGACTGCGATCGCGGCGGCGATGCTGCGGAATTCCTTGAGCGGAATGTTCTCGGCGAGCAGGCCCTTGAGGACCTGCGTCAGCGTGGTGATCGGGATCGGCGCGAGCGCGGTGACGAGCTGGGTCGCGCGCTCCTTCAGCCCGTCGAGCAGCGCCTGGACCTCGTCGGGGCCGAGCAGCTCGGACGCGTTCTGGCCGAGCATGTGGTTGAGATGCGTCGCGACCACGGTGCCGGGATCGACGACGAGATAGCCAGCCCCGGTCGCCGCATCGGCGTCCGCAGTCGAGATCCAGGTCGCGTCGAGCCCGAAGGTCGGATCCTTGGTGGTCTTGCCGATCAGCGAGCCGAACGCCTGGCCGGTGTCGAGCGCGAGCATGTCGTCGGGCGACACGGTGTCCTCGCCGACGACGACGCCGTTGACGATGATGCGGTAGACATAGGGCGCAAGGTTGATGTCGTCGCGGACGCGGACCTGCGGGATGACGAAGCCCAGTTCCTTCGACAGCTGGCGGCGGACGCCGGTGATGCGCCCCATCAGCGGCGATCCGCGGCGGTCGTCGACCAGCGGGACGAGGCCGTAGCCGATGTCGAGATTGACCTGCATGCCGTCGGTGACCTCGTCCCAGCCGATCTTCGACTGGTCGATCGCCTCGACGGGGGCGATGACGACGGGGGCGGGGCGACGCTCGATCTGGCGCAGCTTCCAGGCCGCGAACCCCGCGATCGCCGCGGCGGGCAGGATCACCATGTGCGGCATCCCGGGCAGGACGCCGAGCAGCGCGAGGATCACCGCGACGGGCGTCCAGGTGCGGGGGCTACCGAACTGGCCGCCGATCTGGCCGGCGAGATCCTTGTCCGAGGTGACGCGCGTGACGATCGACGCAGCGGCGATCGACAGCATCAGCGAGGGGAGCTGCGCGACAAGCGCGTCGCCGATCGCTAGCAGGATGTAGTTGTGCGCGGCATCGGCGATCGTCATGCCGTGGCTGACGGGCCCGAGGATCAGCCCGCCGATGATGTTGGCGGCGAGGATCAGCATGGCCGCGACCGCGTCGCCCTTCACGAACTTCGACGAGCCATCCATCGAGCCGTAGAAATCGGCCTCGGTGGACACCTCGATACGGCGCGCCTTCGCCTCGTCGGGGGTGATGAGGCCGGCGTTGAGATCGGCGTCGATCGCCATCTGCTTGCCGGGCAGCGCGTCGAGCGTGAAGCGCGCGCTGACCTCGGAGACGCGCCCTGCGCCCTTGGTGACGACGATCATGTTGATGATCATCAGGATCGCGAAGACGAAGATCCCGACGACGTAATCGCCGCCGATCAGGAACGTCCCGAACGCCTCGATGACGTGACCCGCGGCGCTCTCGCCCTCATGGCCGTGGACGAGCACGATACGCGTCGAGGCGACGTTGAGGCCGAGGCGGAAGAGCGTGGCGAACAGCAGCACGGTCGGGAAGGCGGAGAAATCGAGCGGCTTCTGCGCGTTCAGGGCGACCATCAGCACCGCGAGGCTGATCGCGATGTTCGCGACGAAGAAGATGTCGAGCATGAACGCCGGGATCGGCACGACCATGACGAGCACGAGCATCAGGATCGCGAGCGGCAGGACCGACGCGCGCGCGTTGGAGAGCAGGCGGTTCATGGGTTCAGCCCCCCATCTTTGCGAGCATCAGATAGGCGAGCCGCGCGGTGTCGGGCGTCGGGCGGAGCAGGCTCGCCGAATTCTGGCCCGCATTGAAGCTCGCGTTCCGGGTGCCGAACCGGCCCATCGTCGACGTCGCCCAGGCGAGCGCGTCCTCGGCGCTTTCGTTGTTGCCGGTGACGACCGTGCTGCCGTCCATGTCGAGCGCCTGCGCAGCGAACCGGACCGAGCCGGTCGTCGCCGAACCGGTCGCGCCTGCGGCGGCGCTGCCGAGCTTGTCGGCGAAACGCGCATAGATCTGCGACAGCGAGCGCGGGTTGCCGTTGGGTTCGTAGAAGACGCCGCGATTGGCGCGCGCGGCGGAGGGGAACAGCGCGGCGCCGGTCGCATCCGGATTGGACTGCATCGTCGTCAGGAACTTCGACGCGCCGCCGAGCCCCAGGAAATGCGCCATGTAGAGGTCGGTGCCGGTCGCCGCGCGGCCGAGCTTGCCCTCGAGCGCGTCCTTGTTGTCCGACGCATGCTCGGCCGCCATCATCGAGGCGGCGGCGGGATCGTTGCGCAGCGCGAGGATCGCCTGGCGCGTGCCGGCATCCGCGACGCCGAGATGCCCGCCCGACGACTGACCGATGCTGTCCGCCGCCCAGCCGAGACCATGCTCGGCGCCGTGCTTCTTGACGACCGCGAGCCAGCTCTGTTCGATGAACTGGTACAGGCCCGACGCGCTCGACGTGCCCGCCTTGGCATTGGCGTTAAGCCCGCTTTCGAGCTTTGCCTGGCCCAGCAGATAGCCGAAATCCACGCCCGTCTTGCTGCTCGCAAGCGCGATCGCGGACTGGATCCGGCCGGTAGTGATAGGATTGACGGTCATCCCGCGTGTAATGTCCCTGTTTCAGGACGTTACTCAGCAAGGGGCGTGCCAGTTCGCGCACGACCGTCGCGATCAGGCGTAGGCGGCGCCCATGCGCGGGCGATAGCCGGCAATGCCGCCCTCGCCGGTCAAGGTTTGCAGGCGGCGGCGAACATTTGCCGCCATCAGGTTGGTATAGATGCGGCAGGTCTCGTTGAGGCGGTTCGCCTCGTCCGCGAGCTCGCGCAGCTCGGGGCCGGCGGGACCGGTCCCCAGCGTCGCCACCGCACTGATGCCGTCGAGCTTGGCCGCGGTCGCACGCTCGAGCGCGCTGACGTCGTTCGATTTGAGCGCGGCGATCTCGGCGTGCAGCGCGTCGATCACGCGGACGAGTGCGTCACGCCTTGTCATGCGGGGCCCATTCCAGTTTGAAGGCGAGAAGACGGTCGGCGATGGTCGCGGGCAGGATTGGGAAGGTGCCGTTGGCGACCGCCTTCTTGACCGCGGCGACGCGCGCCTCGTTGATCGGTGCGGCGGCGGCCATCGTCTGCGCGAGCGCGATCGACGAGGTGGCGGAGGGCTTGGCGTCGACCTGCCGGGCCGCGGGCTGTGCCCCGATCTGCGCCCCGATCTGCGCCGACGTCTGTACGCCAGTCTGCACTGCAGTCTGCACGGCTGGCATCGTCGCGGCGATCCGCGCGACGCTGCGCTCTCCGCCCGTTAACGGCTTCGCACCGATCGATTCCACCATGTCTGCACCCTCTGGTTCTCGCTGACAGAGGAGGAAACGGCCGGATGCGCAAAAGCTTTAACAAAATTAATTCGCCCAGCCGGGCAGCGTCGCGCGGCCGCTCGCGACGGCGATCGCCTGGACGGGGGTGCGCGTGTCGTCGACCTTGACCATGAAGCGCGCGCCGGGCGCGGCATCGGCCATCGCGACCCCCTCGCGGCTTATCGAGAAGCCCTCGGTGCCGGCCTCGATCACGATCGGATCGCCGCGACGGATGACGGGCGGCGCCTTGGCGACGAACGCGACGCTCGATCCGCCGGCGGGTGCGGCCCCCGGCTGCGGCGCGGGGGCATTTGCCGGCCGGATGACGGGGACGAAAATGCGCCACGCGGGTCCGGCACAGGCGACCACGACCGCATCATGCGCCTCGGTCCGCCACGACATCGAGACGGTCGGGCACGTCGCAAGCCGCAAGCGCGAATCGACCGACGTCCGTGCACCGCCCTCGGCGCCGGTGGGGCGGCCGGTAAAGGCCGAGACCGAGCGATCGAGCGCGGCGATATCCTGGAAGCCGGCGGACGGTGCTCCGGCAGCGATCATCAACAAGGCGAGCATCATGAGGGGGTCCTTGGCGGTTCGCCGACAAAGGCTTGGGTTACGATGGCGGCGCGGCGGCCGGTGGTCGGCGACGTCGCGAGCGTCACGCGTCCGGGGGCGACGCGCGCGATCGCGGCGGCGACGGCGCGCGCACGGTCGGAGGCGAGGATCGCCGCGCTGCGCGTGACGGGGTCGACATCGCCGGGCGTGCCGTCGACCGACCCGGTCACGGTCAACTGGACGCGCGGATCGCGGACCGCGTCGCGCGCCCACCCCGCCAGCGCTGCGGGCGATGTCGGCAGAGCCGCCGAGCCGACCGCGAAGTCGAGCATGCCGGCCGCCGCAACGGGCAGGGCCGCGGGCGGCACTGGCGATCTTGGTCGCACGGCCTCAGCCGCTGCGGTGGCCGCCGTTGCGGTGGCGGGCGCGCCGAACCCCTCGCGCAACCCGGCCGCGAGCGCGCGCGGCGCGAGGGGGCGATCCCCTGCGGTCTGCGTCGCCTGCAACAGCACGAAGAATCCGACCAGCAGCAGCGCGAGGTCCGCGAGCGTGATCAGCCAGAGCGGCCGCCCCGGCTGGCGGTCGGGATATTCGCCGACCATCACGCGACACTCATCAGCGGCGCGCGCGGCGCCTCGCGCGCGGCGAGCGCGACCAGCGGCGCCTCGATCCGTGCGCGTTCGAACGCCTCGTTGCGTCCCTGTGCGCGCAGCCGGTTGGCGATCGGCATGAAGACGAGGTTGGCGAGCAACGCACCATAAAGTGTCGCAAGCAGCGCGATCGCCATCGCGCCGCCGATCGCGGTCGGATCGCTCATCGTCGCGAACATCCGCGCGAGCCCGATCAGCGTGCCGACCATGCCCATCGCCGGCGCGACCTCGGCGGCGCCGGCCCACACCTCGGCGGCGGCGACGTGCCGCTCGATCCGCGCATGGCGGCGATGCTGGAGCAGCGTCGCCATGTCGCTGGAGGTCGCGCCGTCGACGATCGCCGCGATGCCGGCGGCGATGTCGGGATCGGCGATGACCGTGCGGTCGAGCGCCATCGCGCCGTGGCGCTGCGCGATACGGCCGAGCGCCGCGATCTGCTGGAGCAGCGCGTCGCCCTCGAGCCGGGCGCGACCGAGCGTCTTCAACGCCGCGAGCGCACGGACGAGGTCGCGCAGCGGTGTCCGCAAGGCGACCGCGAGGATCGTGCCACCGCCGACGATGGCGATCGCGGCTGGGTCGATCAGATGGGCAAGCGTGTTCATGTCCCGCGAATCTCTGCAAGGCCCGGGCCAGTTCGCGTGCGCCCAGTTCACGTGCGCCATGGCACAGGACGATAGCGCGTCTTCCTCGTTATCTGCTTTCAGCGCGCCGGTCGGACGAATGGCTGCCGGCATGCTTGCCGCCGCGGCTTCCGGGGCGGCAAGGCGTTGCCGGTGCGGTTGCCGCACGCTTGCCGCCGGGCGGCAGGGCGGCATCATCCGGTCGGCGGGAGCGAACTGGCACGGGCATTGCTTTGGAACACTTGCGCAATTCAGCGCGGGAGTTCGGTCCAGTGTCAGGTGACTCGCTGTTCGGCGTTCATGGTGCGGCCCTCGAGGTGCGATCGCAGCGCATGGGGGTGCTCGCGTCGAACATCGCCAATGCCTCGACCCCCGGCTTCAAGGCGCGCGACATCGACTTCAAGTCGGCGCTGGCGTCACTGGAAACCGAGGGCGCGGGCGGTATCGACGGCGCGACCAGATACCGCGTGCCGACGCAGACCTCGATGGACGGCAACACCGTCGAGCTGAACCAGGAACAGACCGCGTTCGCGGAAAACGCCGTGCAGTACCAGACCACGCTGTCGTTCCTGAACGGGCGGATCAGCCAGGTCACGCGCGCCTTGAAGGGGGATTAAGCGATGGCCAACGCGCCGATGACGATTTTCCAGGTCGCGGGCCGCGCGATGTCCGCGCAGCTGCTGCGGATGAACACCACCGCGTCGAACCTCGCCAATGCGGGCGGCGTCGCGGGGTCGGCGGACGCCGCGTACAAGACGATGAAGCCGGTGTTCCGCACCAGCTTCGACGCCGCCAGCGGGATGTCGACGGTCGATGTCGAGAAGGTCGTCACCGCGGGCGAGGCACCCGCCAAGCGCTACGATCCGAACAACCCGATGGCCGACAAGGATGGCAACATCTTCGAGGCGGCGGTCGATGAAACGCGCGAGCTGGTCGACATGATGGAGACCGCGCGCAGCTACCAGAACAATGTCGAGGTGATGCAGACCGCGAAGTCGCTGATCATCGATACCCTCAAGCTAGGCCGCTGATCATGGCAAGTTCCTTCGATTCCACGCTTTCGAACCTCGGTATCACGCGCGCGAGCACCGCGGCGACGACCACGACGGCGTCCAATTCGACGACGCTCAACCAGTCCGATTTCCTAAAGCTGATGACCGCGCAGATGCAGAACCAGGACCCGTTCAACCCGGTCGACAACACGCAGATGGTCGCGCAGATGGCGCAGTTCTCGAGCCTCGCCGGTATCTCCGAGATGAGCAGCACGATGAAGTCGATCGCCGAAAAGCTGAATGCGACCAGCGCGAGCGACGCGATGGGCTATGTCGGCAAGACCGTGCTGACCGCGGGCGACACCGCCTATGGGCGGACCAGCGGCGGGCTTGCCGGCGGGATCGAGCTGGCGGCGGCCGCGAGCAACGTCAACGTCACGATCACCGATGCCAATGGCGGCGTGCTGAAGACGATGTCGCTCGGCAGCGCCGACAAGGGCACGGTGAACTACGACTGGGACGGCAAGACCGCGACCGGCGAGGATGCCGGGACGGGGCCGTTCAAGGTCATCGTCAACGCCCAGAATAATGGCACGACCGTTGCATCACAGAACCTTGTCTGGGCGCCGGTCCAGTCGGTTTCGACGACGACCGGTGCCGCCATCCTCACGCTACCGGGCCTCGGTGAGGTCCCCGTCACCGCGGTTCGCCAGATCGGCTGATCGCCCGCCGATTGTCAGAATTCCAGGAGTAACCCGATGTCCTTCTATACCTCGCTGTCCGGCCTCCAGGCCTCGCAGACCGAAATGTCGACGATCTCGCACAATCTCGCGAACGTCTCGACCAACGGCTTCAAGAAGAGCCGCACCGAATTCGCCGACGTGATCGCGTCGAGCGTATCGCTCAACCCCGCGCAGCAGATCGGCTCGGGTACGGTCGTCCAGGGCAATCGCCAGCAGTTCAGCCAGGGCAACCTGATCCAGTCGGCCAATGCGCTCGATCTGGCGGTGTCGGGCGACGGCTTCTTCGTGGTCAAGCCGAGCACGACCGCGCTGAACGTCAACTACACGCGGAATGGCGGCTTCCTGGTCGATGCCGACCGCTATGTGGTGGATTCGAACGGCAGCCACCTGCAGGTCTATCCGGTCGACGGTTCGGGCAAGGTCGTCGCGTCGGGGCTCGATTCCGCCGTCAGCCTTCAGCTTCCCGCGACCAGCGGCAAGGCGGTTCCGACCGCGAACGTGTCGATGTCGCTGAACCTCAGCGCCAATGCCGCGATCCCGGCGACGACGACGTTCGACCGGTTCGACCCGACCAGCTACAACCAGTCGGCGCAGACGACGATCTATGACGCGAGCGGTAACGCTCAGACGCTGACCAACTATTTCAAGCGCACGACCACGCCCGATGCCGGCAACGGCCAGACCAGCAGCTGGGAAGTGTTCAGCTATGTCGGCGACAAGCCGATGACGACGAACGGTGCGCCAAGCGTCAAGCTGGACTTCAACGGCGACGGCAAGCTGACCGCGCCGACCACTGCGATCGCGTTCGACCCGTTCACCACCGCAGGCAGCAGCACGACGCAGCAGTTCGGCTTCACCTTCGGGCTCGACAGCACGCAGCTGGCCTCGGCGTTCAACGTTGCCGGGCGCGCGCAGGACGGCAAGGCGGTCGGCCAGATCCAGGGCGTGACGATCGACGAGTCGGGGATCGTCAAGGCGAGCTTCTCGAACGGCGACACGCAGGCGCTCGGCCAGGTGATGCTCGCCAACTTCTCGAACCCCGAGGGTCTGCGCCAGCTCGGCAGCAGCTACTGGTCGGCGACGGGCATCTCGGGCGAGGCCAAGCTCGGCATCGCCGACGTCAACGGCTTCGGCAAGCTGATGTCGGGGACGATCGAACGGTCGAACGTCGACATCACCGAGGAACTCGTCTCGCTGATCGCGGCACAGCGCAACTTCCAGGCGAACTCGAAGGCCTTGGATACCGCGAGCCAGATCTCGCAGACCATCTTCAACATCCGCAGCTGATCCAGGGCGCGGACGGAGAACCCTGAATGGACAAGCTGGTCTACACCGCGGCGACGGGACTGCGTGCGCACATGGCGGCGCAGTCGGCGATCGCCAACAACATGGCGAACGCGTCCACCACCGGATTCCGCGCCGACCGCGTGGTGTTCGACCGGATCGACCTGAAGGGTGGCGGCCAGCAGTTCGAGGCACGCGCGCCGACGTCGGAGGAAGTGACCGACGCCGACCGCGCGCCGGGCGCGATTCAGACCACCGGTCGCCCGCTCGACGTCGCGGTGACCGGTGCGACTGCGTGGCTCGCGGTCCAGGCCGCGGATGGCTCCGAAGCCTATACGCGGCGCGGCGACCTCGAGATCGCACCGTCGGGCGTGCTTCAGACGGGTGACGGTTTCCCGGTGATGGGATCGGGCGGGCCGATCACGATCCCGCCCTATGACACGCTCTCGATCGCCGGCGACGGGACGATCTCGATCGTGCCGCAGGGCGGCGACGCGAAGAACCCGCAGGTGATCGACAAGCTGAAGCTTGCGGACACCAAGGGGTCGGACACGGTCAAGGGGCTCGACAACCTGCTGCGCGTGCGCGGCGGCGGCGCGCTGCCCGAGGATCTCGATGCGAAGGTGCAGGGCGGGGCGATCGAGGGATCGAACGTCAACATGACGCAGGCGCTGGTCGACATGATCGAGAACCAGCGCAGCTACGAGGTCCAGGCCAACATGCTGAAGTCCGCCAAGGACATGGATGAAAGCGGTGCATCGCTGATGCGCCTGCCGAGCTAAGAAAGGATTAGGCCATGAGCAGTTCCGCCATGCATATCGCGCGTACCGGGCTCGACGCCCAGGATACGCGCATGCGGGTCATTTCGAACAACCTCGCCAACGTCAACACGACGGGCTTCAAGAAGGATCGCGCCGCGTTCGAGACGCTGGCGTACCAGGTCGTGACCGCGCCGGGCGCGCAGTCGACGTCGGAGACCAAATACGCGACCGGGCTCAACCTCGGCACCGGCGTCCGGATCCAGGGCACCGCGCGGATCGATACGCAGGGGTCGATGCAGACGACGGGCAACAGCCTCGACCTCGCGCTCGATGGCGACGGCTATTTTCAGGTGCAGATGCCCGGCGGCACGCTCGGCTACACCCGCGCGGGCAATTTCTCGCGCAGCCCCGAGGGGCTGATGGTGACCAGCGAGGGTTATCAGGTGATGCCCGGCATCACCGTGCCCGAGGGGACGACCAACATCACGATCGGCCAGGACGGTACCGTGTCGGCGACGATTCCCGGCCAGTCGGAAGCGCAGCAGATCGGCCAGATCCAGGTCGCGAGCTTCGCCAATGGTGCCGGGCTGCAGGCGACCGGCGACAATTACCTCGTCGAGACCGCCGCGTCGGGCGCCGCCAATCTGGGCATGGCAGGGCAGGACGGTCGTGGCCGCGTCCGGCAGGGGATGCTCGAGGCGTCGAACGTCAACGTCGTCGAGGAACTCGTCGACATGATCGAGACGCAGCGCGCGTACGAGGTCAATTCCAAGATGATCTCGGCGACCGACGACATGCTGAAATACGTCAACCAGAACATCTGATCGCAGGGCGCATCATGGCATTTCCGATCCCCACGCGCGCGCCGATCGCGCTCCTCGCGATTGTCGCCGGCACGCTCGCGCCGCTGTCGGCGCAGGCCAGGCTGTTCGGCAAGAAGGCGCCGCCCGAGGACTTCACCGTCGCACGGCCGCTGCCCGTGCCGGTGGCGTCGCCCGCGACCGGATCGATCTTCCAGGCGCAGGACGGCTATGCCGCGCTGTACGAGGGCTGGCGGGCCCGGAAAGTCGGCGACCCGCTGACGATCGTGCTGGTCGAGCGCACCGCGGCGTCGAAATCCTCGGGCTCGAAGCTCGACAGCAGCGGGTCGGGCAGCATCACGCCGCCGACGACGGGCGCGCTCAACCTGTTCAGCCGCGCCGACGCGACGATCAGCGGCGGGCGCAACTTCAACGGTGCGGGTGCCGCCGATCAGGCGAACTCGCTGTCGGGCGAGGTCAGCGTGACGGTCGCCGAAGTCTATCCCAACGGCACGATGCTCGTGCAGGGGCAGAAGCGCGTGACACTCAACCGCGGCGACGAGTTCCTCAAGATCAAGGGGCTGGTGCGCACCGCCGATGTCGACCGCGACAACCGCGTGCTGTCGACGCGCGTGGCCGATGCGCAGATCTCGTACACCGGCAAGGGCGACGTCGCCCGCGCCGGCCGCCAGGGGTGGCTCAGCCGCTTCTTCTCCGTCGTCAGCCCGTTTTGATGGTCACGCCCATGCGCACATACCAACGCCGCCCCAATTTCCGTTCGTCCCGAGTAGCCATCGAGCTTGTCGAGATGGCGTATCGAGGGACATGTGTCTCGATACGAGCCCTCGACAAGCTCGGTCTCTACTCGACACGAGCGGCAGGGTGGGTTGTCCTTGCGCTGGCCTCGCTCCTGATCGCTGCACCCGCGTCCGCCGACCGGATCAAGGATCTGGGCGGGTTCCAGGGGATCCGGTCGAACCAGCTGACCGGCTATGGCATCGTCGTCGGGTTGCCCGGCACGGGCGACGACAATCTCGAATATACCGTCCAGTCGCTCAAAGCCGTCGCGTCACGCTTCGGGCTGCAGCTGCCGCCCAACGCCAATCCGGGGATGAAGAACGCGGCGGTCGTGATGATCACCGCCGAGCTGCCGCCCTTCGCCAAGCCCGGCCAGCGGCTCGACATCACCGTCGCGTCGATGGGCAAGGCCAAGAGCCTGCGCGGCGGCAGCCTGATCATGACGCCGCTGCTCGGCGCGGATAACCAGATCTATGCGATGGCGCAGGGCAATCTCGCGGTCGGCGGGCTCGGCGCGGAGGGCGCCGACGGGTCGAAAATCGTCGTCAACGTCCCCTCGACCGGGCGCATCCCCGAAGGCGCGACCGTCGAGCGCGCGGTCGCGACCGGGTTCGACAGCGCGCCGATGCTGACCTTCAACCTCGCGCGCGCCGATTTCACCACCGCGCAGAACGTCGCGGGCGCGATCAATTCGAAGCTCGGCTTCGGCAGTGCGCAGGCGATCGACGCGGTCTCGGTCGCGGTCCGCGCGCCCGTCGGCGCGGACGTTCGCGCGACGCTGATGTCGACGATCGAGAATCTCGACGTGGTGTCGGCGGAGCCCTCGGCAAAAGTAATCGTAAATGCGCGCACCGGAACGGTCGTTATAAACTCTGCGGTGCGCGTGGGGCCTGCCGCGGTGACGCATGGGAAGCTGACGGTGCGGATCGACGAGAAGCCACAGGTGAGCCAGCCCGCGCCGTTCAGCCAGGGCCAGACCGTCGTCACGCCGAACAGCGCGGTCGCGGTCGAGGAGGAACGTCGCCCGATGTTCCTGCTCAACCCGGGGCCCAAGCTCGCCGACATCGTCAAGGCGGTGAACGCGATCGGCGCGTCGCCCGCCGACCTCGTCGCAATCCTCGAGGCCCTGAAGGAAGCCGGCGCGCTCAAGGCCGAGTTGATCGTCCTGTGAGCCCGATCGCAGCCCCCGGCCCGGTCAATGCCGGCGGCATCTCGACCGACACGAGCCGGCTCAAGTCGAACGACAATCTCGACAAGGCGGGCAAGAAGTTCGAGGCGGTCTTCACCGGCATGATGCTGAAAAGCATGCGCCAGGCAAAGCTCAGCGATTCGCTGTTCGAATCAAAGGCGCTCGACACCTTTACCGAAATGCAGGACGCGCGCGTCGCACAGACGATGGCGGAGCACACGCCGCTCGGCATCGGCAAGGCGATGACCGATTTTCTCGCCAAATCGCAATCCGATCTTAACCCGGGCGCGGCAGAGCCGTCACCATGAGCGACCTCCTGTCGATCGGCGCGTCGGGTGTGCGGGCGTACCAGACCGCGCTGAACACCGTGTCCGAGAACATCGCGAACACCGGCACCGCGGGCTATACCCGGCGGACGACGGCGCTCGGCCAGGTGACCTCGATCGGCAGTGGCATCAATGCAAGCGTCGCGACGGGCAGCAACGGCGTCACCGTCACCGGCATCTCGCGCTCGGCCGACACGTTCCGCTCGCTCGCGGTCCGCAACGCGGGGTCCGACCTCGCCAAGACGGAGACCGCGGCGGCCTGGCTCGGGCGGATCGAGACGTCGCTGACCGACAACAAGCTCGGCGACCGGCTGACCAGTTTCTTCTCCGCGGCACAGACTCTGTCGGCGGACCCGACATCGGTACCGGCGCGGTCGGTGATGCTCGAATCCGCGGCCAGCGCCGCGGCGGCGTTCACCGCCACCGGCAAGGCGCTCGATACCGCGGCCGCCGACCTCGACACCGCGACGCGTCAGGCGACGCAGACGCTCAATTCGTTCGGCACCGCGCTCGCCAAGGTCAATGACGGCATCGCGCGCAGTCAGAAGGGATCGACCAACGCCGCGCAGCTCGCCGACCAGCGCGACCAGCTGCTCGAGCAGATGAGCACGATCACCGATATCAGTACGGAGTTCGACGATCTCGGCCGTGCGACCGTGCGGCTCGGCGGGGCGAGCGGCCCGGTATTCGTGGCGGGCCCCGATTCGGGCAATGTCAGCTATCTGAAGAATGACGAGGGCGCGGTCGGGTTCGTCGTGCAGCGGACCGGCACGACATCGGCGGTGACGCCGTCGGGCGGTGCACTGGCGGGCTATGCCGAGGGCGCACAGAAGATCGTCGCGGCGCGCGACACGCTCAATGGCATCGCGACCGACTTCACCAAGCAGGTCAACGACATCCAGGCGCAGGGGCGCGATCTCGACGGCAAGCCCGGTGCGCCGCTGTTCGCGACCGGTGCCACGCCGACCAGCATCACCGTGGTGCTGACCGACCCGCGCGGCATCGCCGCGGCGAGCGACACCGGTGGCGTGCGCGATGCGTCGAACCTCACCGCGCTGCTCGCGACGCGCGACCCGACCACGGGCAGCGAACAGCGGCTGACCAACATGATCACGAGCAATGCGGCGTCGCTCGAACAGCGCAGGCTGGTCGGCGATGCGCAGGGCGCAATCCGCGACGGCGCGGTGACCGCACGCGATTCGGGCAGCGGCGTCGACCTCGACAGCGAGGCGGTCGACCTGCTCCGCTTCCAGCAGGCGTATCAGGCGTCGAGCCGTGTCATCCAGACCGCGCGCGACATCCTCCAGACCATCCTCGAGATCCGGTAGGCCTTATGCAGATCGCGACCAGCCTCTTCTACGACCGCTCGGCCAAGGCGATGAACGCGCTGTCGAAGCAGGCGGATGCGTTGCAGACGCAGATCTCGACCGGCAAGAAATTCGCCGCGCCCTCGTCCGACAGCGCCGCCTATCAACGGCTTGCCGGGATCGCGCGCGATACCGCCGACGACAAGGCCTATGCCGCGAACCTGACGACGGCGGCATCGGTGCTGAAGCAGTCGGACACGACGCTCAGCGCGATCACCGATCAGCTGCAGCGCGCGTCCGAACTCACGGTGCAGGCGCGCAACGGCACGCTGAACGATGCCGCGCGCAAGGCGATCGGCGTCGAGATCGCGAGCATCGTCGATTCGATCGCGAGCCTGGCCAACGTCAAGGACCTGCGGGGCCAGCCGATCTTCGGTGGCGCGGATGGCGGCCCGGCGGCGGTCAAGCAGCCGGGCGGCGGCTATGCGCTGGCGACGACGAGCGTGTCGCCGGTGCCGATCGGCGACGGCCAGACCGTTCAGGCGAACGAATCGGCATCGCGCGTGCTGTCCGCGGGCGGCAAGGATACGCTTGCGGTGCTTGGCGCCATCGCGGCCGCGCTCCAGTCGGACAGCTACGATCCCGCATCGCTCGACACCGCGCTCGACGACCTGAATGCGGCGACCGAGCAGGTGTCGACGATCCAGGCATCGCTTGGCGCGCGTGCGTCGCGCGTCGATCTCGAAACGGCACGGCTGAAGGACGTCGCGGTCGACCGCGAGGATACCCGCCAGTCGATCGAGGGTACCGACATCACGACGTCGATCACCGAATTGCAGAAGACGATGACGATCCTGTCGGCGACGCAGGCGAGCTTCTCCAAGCTCAGTGCGCTGTCGCTGTTCGATTATCTGCGCTGAGCGCATTTATAGGACGGATCGGGCGGGGTTGGTAACCGGATGGCTACGAAATCCGGTTAATCCTTCGGTGACAGGGCCGGCTCTCCGGCCTTTGGGGGAATTTCCAGCACCATGTTTCCGATTATCGGCATCGTCGTCCTGCTCGTCATGGTGTTCGGCGGATTCGCGTTCACCGGCGGCGCGCTCGGCCCCGTGCTCGAGGCGATCCCGCACGAGATGCTCATCATCGGCGGCGCGGCCGCCGGCGCGCTGATCATCGGCAATTCGGGCAAGGAGCTCAAAGGGCTCGGCGGCGGGCTGATGAAGGTCTTCAAGGGCCCGAAATACAAGAAGCAGGATTATCTCGACGTCATCTTCCTCGTCAGCAAGCTGATGAAGATGCTGCGCGTCGACGGGCCGATCGCGCTCGAGCCACATGTCGAGGATCCCAATTCCTCCGCGGTCTTCGCCGAATATCCAAAGCTTCTGAAGGATCACGCGCTGATCAACCTGATCGCCGACACGTTGCGGCTCGTCGTCGTCTCGTCGGGCACGCTCGACGTGCACGCGGTCGAGGAGGTGATGGACCAGTCGATCAAGACGCATCATCACGAGGAGGAGAGCGCGCACGGCACGCTGACCAGCCTCGCCGACGCGCTGCCCGCGCTCGGTATCGTCGCGGCGGTGCTCGGCGTGGTGAAGACGATGGGATCGATCGACAAGCCGCCGTCGGTGCTCGGCTCGATGATCGGGTCGGCGCTCGTCGGCACGTTCATGGGCGTGCTGCTGGCGTACGGCATGGTTGCGCCGCTGGCGAACCGGCTGAAGCAGGTGCTCGACGCGGATGCCTCGATCTACGGCGTCGTGAAGCAGATCATCATCGCCTCGCTCCACGGCCATCCGCAGCCGCTGGTGATCGAGGCGGCGCGCTCGGGGATCGCGCACAGGAACCAGCCGGGCTTCGCCGAAGTCTTCGACGGACTGCGAGGCAAGTAAGGTGGCACGCGCGCCACACGGGGCGAACCAGCCGCCCAAGATCATCGTCAAGAAGGTCTATATCGAGGGGCATGGCGGGCATCATGGCGGCGCGTGGAAGGTCGCCTATGCCGATTTCGTGACCGCGATGATGGCGTTCTTCCTGTTGCTGTGGATCCTCGGCGCGACGACCGAGAAGCAGCGCAAGGGTATCGCCGACTATTTCGCGCCGACGCTGATCGACACGCGGACGCTCGGGATCGGCGGCGGTGCGCTGCTCGGCGGCGAGTCGATCCTGTCGAAGAACAAGATCGGCCCGCAGGCGGGGCAGACCAGCCTGCCGCAGATCGCGATCCCGAATGCGGGCGAGGGCGGTGCGAACACCGGGACCGGGCCGAAGGGCAACATGAAGGGGCTCGACACGCTCAACGCCGAGGACCGCAAGAACTTCGCCGAGATGCGGCGCAAGGTGCTGAGCCAGATCCAGCGGTCGAAAAGCCTGTCGCGGCTTGCCAGCCATGTCCGGTTCGTGCCGACGCAGGATGGGATGCGGATCGACCTGGTCGACGACGCCGATTATTCGATGTTCGCGCTCGGCACGACCGCGCTCGACAGCAAGGCGGCGGACCTGATCGGGATGATCGCGGGATCGATCGCGGGATCGAGCAATGCGATCATGATCCGCGGCCATACCGACAGCGTGCCCTATGGCGATCCGCGCGCGATGAACAACTGGATGCTGTCGTCGGGGCGCGCCGAGGCGACGCGCCGCCGGTTGCTGGCGGGGGGAACGCCCGAGGCGCGGTTCGAACGGATCGAGGGCGTCGCCGATCGCGAGCCGCTGATCGCGAAGACGCCCAGCGACCCGCGCAACCGCCGCGTGGCGATCACCCTGCTCTACCGCCGCGGGCAGTTCGGCCGGTAGGTCCGGATACGGGGGCGGACGACCGGCCACCCCCTTCGGGCATCATCGTCGCGGCGTTGGCGTCTTGGCGTTGGCGCCCCGACGTGGAGGCGCGGCATTCGCGGGGACGCTTATTCCGCGACGGTCTGGGTCTCGGTCTTGCGCTTGCGTGGCGCCGGGGCGGCTCCAGCAGCGGCGGGGGCCGGTTCGTCGGTCTTGCGCGCACCGGGCTTGCGACCCAGACCGATCTTCTTGGCCATCGCGCGACGGCTTTCCGAATAGTTCTCGGCGACCATCGGATAATCGGCCTTAAGACCATAGCGCTCGCGATATTCCGCCGGCGTCATGCCATGCGTCGCGAGATGTCGGCGCAAAGTCTTGTACGACTTGCCGTCGATCATCGAAATGATGTGATCCTTCGACGCCAGCGACTTCCGTGCGGTCACCGCGGGCGTGTATTCAGCGACCGCTTCGACCGGTGCGGTTTCGGCGGGCGTGCCAAGCAGCAAGGTCACGGTCTCGTGTATCTTGCCGAGGAATGCCGGAACGTCTTCGGCCGCGGTCCGGGTATTGGGGTTTCCCAGCCAAGCAATCGTCAACTCGGTCGCGAGTTCAACTGCGCTGAGATCGGTCGTGTCTTCCGCCATGATGTGCTCCATTCTACGAAGGCCCCGTACGCGCACGTTGCGGCGTATTCAACGCTGCAAATCAACCTATCCGCAATAGGCCTAAGCCCGATCGAGACAAGATGCAAAGGCACGCCGGGCGTCGGAGATCGGCGAAAAGACTGTGCTTTGTAAATAGCTTGCAAGGCGGTCCAGCATGAAATCGGCAACGCCGACCGCAAAGTTGACCTTTAACTATAACCTGGATCAAAGTTAGTACTTGAGGGAAAGACGTTGATCCCAACAAACGGAGCGATGAACTTGATCGAACCGTGATCAAGCAGAACACCGCCAGGCGGTTGCGACGGCGGTTCGGGCGCGTGCCGGTCGCGCGCGGCGTTGACGGATCGATACCGGATCCATACGCTCATGGTAACGATAACATACACCGCCGCATCGCCGGACGGGTGCGACATGGAGAGCGAAGCCTTGGCAGATACCCCCGTCATGCGTCCAAGATTCACCCCGGTCGCAACAGTGCGGCAGCAGATGCGCCGCTATGTCCGTGGCGCGATCCTGCCACTGATCGCGGCGGGGATGGGCGGCACATCGCTGGCGGCGCAGACCGTACCGGCGGGGGAGCACGCCACCGCCACGGTGCGCACCGATACGCCCGGGCCCCGGATCCACCGCGACGTGTTCGGCCAGTTCGCCGAACATCTCGGTCACGGCATCTATGGCGGGATCTGGGTCGGGCGGAATTCGAAGATCCCCAATGACGCCGGCTATCGTCGCGACGTGCTGGCGGCGATGAAGGCGATCGACGTGCCGATGGTGCGCTGGCCGGGCGGCTGTTTCGCGGACGAATATCACTGGCGCGACGGCATCGGCCCCGCCAAGGCGCGCCCCGGCAAGATCAACACCAACTGGGGCGGCGTCAACGAGGACAACAGTTTCGGGACGCACGAATATTTCGGGCTGATGGAGCGGCTTGGCGCGAGCACCTATGTCTCGGCCAATGTCGGCAGCGCGCCGCCCGCCGAAACCGCGCAATGGGTCGACTACATGACCAGCGCGACCGACAGCACCGCGCTCGCCAAGGAACGCGCGCGCAACGGCCGCGCGGCACCCTGGAAGGTCCGGTATCTTGGCATCGGCAACGAACTCTGGGGCTGTGGCGGCAACATGCGCGCCGAATATGCCGCCGACCTGACCAACCGCTACGCGCTGTTCGCCAAGTCCGGCAACGGTCCGATGCTCAAGATCGCGAGCGGGCCGAGCGACTCGAACTATGAGTGGACCGAGGCGATGATGCGCATCGCGGGCAAGAACATCGACGGGCTCGCGCTGCATTACTACACGCGGCCGCGCGAGGGCGACTGGAACGACAAGGGCCCGGCACTGGGCTTTCCCGAACGCGAATGGGCGACGACGATGGCGCACACGCTGCGGATGGAGGAGTTCCTCACCAAGCATTCGGCGATCATGGACAAGCACGACCCCGCCAAGCGCGTGATGCTCGCGGTCGACGAATGGGGGACGTGGTACGATCCCACGCCCGGCAGCAACCCCGGTTTCCTCGAACAGCAGAACTCGTTGCGCGATGCGGTCGTCGCCGCGCTCAACATCAACATCTTCGCGCGTCATGCCGACCGCGTGCGGATGGCGGCGATCGCGCAGATGGTGAACGTGCTCCAGGCGATGCTGCTGACCGACGGGCCGCGGATGGTGAAGACGCCGACCTATTGGGTGTTCGACCTGTACAAGCCGTGGCAGGGCGCGACCGCCCTGCCGGTCGAACTGACCTCGCCCTGGTATCACAAGGACGAGGTCGCGATTCCCGCGGTGAGCGTGTCGGCAGTGCGCGACACCGCGGGGCAGGTGCATGTCGCGCTCGTCAATCTTGATCCGAACCGCGCGATCCCGGTCTCGGTATCGCTCGCCGGCATGCAGGCGGGTCAGGTATCGGGACGGATCCTCACCGGGACGGGGATGGATGCGCACAACAGCTTCGACCGGCCCGACACCGTCACGCCGCAGCCCTTTGCCGGCGCACAGGTTTCGGGGGGTACGCTGACGACGACCTTGCCCGCGAAATCGGTCGTCATCCTTGACCTGCGCTGAGGGAGAGCGTGCATGAACGGATCTCGCGAGACGATGCTGCCGTCTGCTCGCACGGGGGCGGGTCGATGAGCGCGGGGCGCAAAGCGGGGATGGCGCTGATTGCCGCATTGCTGCTCACCTCGGGGTCCGCCGCGCAGGTGTGGCGGTCGGATCAGGGGGACGGCAGTTTCCGCAACCCGGTGCTGTTCGCGGACTATCCCGATCCCGACATCATCCGCGTCGGGCGCGACTATTATTTCGCCACCACCACCTTTGCCAACGTCCCGGGGATCACGATCCTGCACAGCCGCGACTTGGTGAACTGGACGATCGCCTCGCATCTGGTCGACCGGCTCGACGGGCGTCCGCAATACGACCTCAAGGGCGGCAACGCGTACCGCAAGGGCCTGTACGCCTCGAGCCTGCGCCATCATGCGGGGACCTATTATCTCGCGAATACGCCCGTCGGGCAGAAGACGCGGATCTATTATGCCAGGGACGTGCGCGGGCCATGGGCGTATCACGAGCTCGACCGCGAGGCGTTCGATCCCGCCTTGTTCATCGAGCCCGACGGCCGCGCGTTCGTCGCGACCGCGAGCACCGCGGACGGGACGATCACGCTGCTGACACTCGACGCCGGGCTCGCCCGCGTCACCGCGTCGCGCAAGATCCATTACATCAAGGGGGCCGAGGGTTCGAAGATCATCCGGCGGGGGGCGTATTATTATCTGTTCAACGCATTGCCGCCGCGGCTCGGGCTGACCGTATCGCGTGCGCGCAGCCTGTTCGGACCATGGGAGACGCGCGACCAGATCGACGACAAGACGGGTGGCCACCAGGGTGCGCTGGTCGACCTGCCCGACGGGCGATGGTTCGGCTTCGTCATGGAGGACAGCGGCGCGATCGGCCGGATGACCAATCTGAGCCCGGTATTCTGGCAGGACGACTGGCCCGTCTGGGGAACGCCGGCGGCACCGGGGCGCGTGCCCGATCGCGCGGCCAAGCCCGTCCCGGGATTCGCCTTTGCCGAGCCGGCGACGTCGGACGACTTCGCCCGCGCGTCGCTCGGGCTGCAATGGCAATGGAACCACAATCCCGATCCCGCCCGCTGGTCGCTGACCGATCGCCCGGGCTGGTTGCGGCTGCGCCCGACGGTTGCGGACCGCTTCTGGTCGGCACGCAACACGCTGACGCAAAAGGGGCAGGGGCCCGCGAGCCGCGGCGAGGTGAAGCTCGACGTACGCCATCTCGCCTCGGGCGATCGCTGCGGCTTCGGCACGCTTGGCCAATATAGCGGCAACCTGACCGTCGCACCCGCCGACGACGGGAGGATCGCGATCGAGATGGAGCTGACCGAGGACAAGGTCGGCGGCGCCGAGACGCAGGTCCGCGCGCGGACCATGGTCGCGCGCGGCGACGCACTTTGGCTGCGGACCGACATGGATTTCACCACCGATCTCGCGCGCGTCGCCTACAGTGTCGACGGCGCGCGCTGGACCGCGCTGGGCGGCAGCTTTCCGCTCGCCTTCGCGTGGCGGACGGGTACGTTCCAGGGCGAGCAGTTCGCGCTGTTCTGCTATGCGCCGGCCACGAGCCGCGGATGGCTCGACATCGACGAGTTCCGCCTGTCCGCGCTCAAGCCCGAGGGGACGCGCGCGCGGGCCGCGCGCTGACGGGCGGCTGCCCCCGGACCCATGGCCTATCGGATGAGCGCGGCGTCCGCCCAGATCGCCGGGCTCGCCACGCCCTCGGCGTCGCCGCGCGCGACGAGTTCGACGATCCCGACGCCCGCAACCCGCGCCTCGATCGGTGCTGCGGGATCGCCGAACGCCATCGGTTTCGACCGCGCGAGCAAGCGGCCGTCACCCCAGATCTCGAACACGACCTTGCCGGCCCGCGAGGGCGCCGAATCGTTGACGCCGACCCTGGCCGTGAAGCGCGCAGACCCCTGGTTGCGAACCTCGAGCCGCGCGTTGGCCAGAACGCCGATCCCGGTATCGAACGCGGTGCCCGCAATCCGGATCGGCGCGCCATAAGGGGCGCGGTCGGCCTCGGCGCCGCCCCAGCCGCCATATTGCGGATGGTCGCCGGGCCCGCGCGTGCCCGTCCACGGCGTGATCGAGCGATGGATCGTCGGATCGGGCGTCGGCCGCGCGATCCCGTCGACCGTCGGATTGACGCGCCCGGGCTGCTCGGAAAGATACACGCCGCCAGCCAGGCGATGCGTGCCGGTCGCGCGGAAGACGAGCGTCTCGTGCGGCGCGAGCGTCAGCGCGGTCTCGCCGCGGAACGTCTGCTCGGTCTTGCTCCACAGGTCCCGCAGCCGGACATCGCGCTGCGCGGTCATCTTCAACTGCGCCGCGGTCAGCACCGCCTTTACCGATTGCGCGGTGCGGTTGACCACCGCGACGCCCTTGCTCCCGTCGGCGAGCGTCTTGACGAAGATCTGCGCATCGTCCGAATCATACGCGAGCACCGCTTGGTTGCCCGCCGCGTCCTGGTTGAGCGCGACGATGTCCGCGTTGCCAAAGATCGCGAGCTGGTCGGGCGTCAGCTTGCGCAGGTCGTAGCCGATGATCAGCGGCGCGTTGAGCATCGCCCATAGCGCGAAATGCGCGCGTGCCTCGACCGGGTGCGCGGCATCGAAATCGCCCGTGCCGACGAACAGCATGTCGGGGTCGTTCCACGATCCCGGATGCGCATAGAGCGCGCGGTGCGTCACCGTGTCGAGATTGGTCAGCATCCGCGCCCAGCTCGGCTGGATATCGTCGCTGGTCCGCGACATGTTGCCGACATCCTTGCCCCAGGTGCGGACGTCGCCCGCCCCCCACAGGCACAGCGAATAGACATAGGGGCGCTGCCCCGCATGCGTCCTGAGCGCGGTGCCGACCGCCGCGTACAGGCGGCGGATCCCGGCGACGTCGGACGCGGCGAGCGACTGCATGTCGACCAGCGGCGGCAATGCGCGGTACAGGCCCGATCGGACGCGCGGCGCATCCGCGGCGAGTCCGCGCGCGCCACAGCCGTCGACCTTGATGAAATCGAAGTTCCACTCGGCGAAGTACAGCCGGATGTCCTCGTCGACATGTCCGTAAAGCCCGACCTCGCGTTCGGCGACGCTGCCCTCGGGCTGGTTCTTGAAATCGGGGGTATAGATCTGGCCGCAGCTGTTGCGGCCGATGTCGGAATAAATCCCCGCCTTCAGCCCCATCGCGTGCAGGCGATCGGTCAGCGGACGGAAGCTCGGGTTCGCGCCGGTGCGCGCGGAGGGGAAATGGCTGGTGCGGATCATCATCCGGCCATCGGGCTGGCGTCGCTTGAGCCACCAGCCATCGTCGATGTTGACGTAGCGATAGCCCAGCGTCGCCAGCTTGGTATCGACCAGCGCCTGCGCGGAGGCGAGCACCTTCTCCTCGTCGACGTCGCTGTTGAACGCGTTCCACGAGTTCCAGCCCATCGGCGGGACGGGCGCCGACCCGTCGCTGTTCGCGCTCCAGCGCCCCGTCGGCACGAGCGGATCGGGCGAACCGGGCGAACCGGGCAGCGACGCGGCGTGCGCGGACGACAGGATCGCGCCCAGCGCCGCCGCGACCAGTGCCCAGCGCGGGGCGGCGATGCGTGGCACGGCGCGGGCATCCGCTCCGGCCATCGTTCGCGGGCTGGTCATGCCGGTCTCCTGCGTGGCGGTAACCGCCTGACGGGGCGGGATCATTCGACGGGGATCTCGAACGTGCCGACCGGCAAGCCTGTATCGTCGGAGAGATTGGTCATCGGCGCCTCGGTCCAGGCATAGCGGACGCGGACTGCGGGGCGGCCATCCGCGGGCAGGGTGACGCCGCGCCCGTCGACCCGGCCACTGGCATAGCGGCAGGTTCCGGGGGCGGTATCGCACAGCTCGAATCCGATCGCCCGGTCCGCGCTGCGGGCGTGGAGCGCGCCCGTCACGCCGTCGAACCGCAACGCGACCCCGCCATCGGGCGTGCGGCGCGCGTCGGCGATCGCGGGGCCCGCGGGCGCGACCCGTTCGCCATAGACGCGTGCGCGCATCACCTGCGCCAGCCGCTGTCCGACGGCGTGTTTCTCCCCCGGATGGATGTCGAGCGCGTCGCCGATGTCGAGCGTCACCGCGAGCCCCGCGCGCGGATCCTTCGCGGCGACGCGGCGCTGTGCATCGCGCACGCTCCCCCAGCCGCTTTCCGCAGGCGTGCTGGACGGGCTGCCATAGGCGGACAGCTGGACGATCCCGAAGGCCGCGTCCGGGCTCGCGAACCGCTGCCGCCAATCCGCGATCAGCGCCGTGAGGCGGCGGTCGTAGCCGGGTATTCCGGTGTCCGACTCGCCTTGGTACCAGGCGATCCCGGCGAGGCGGGTGGCGCCCAGCGGTGCGATCATCGCATTGTACAATGTGCCCGCGCCGTTGATGTCGTCCCATGGCACGCGCGGCGCCGAACCGGGCAGCCGCCTGGCGATCGCATAGCGCCAGTCCGTCCCGAGCGGGATGCTGCTGCCATCGGCGAGCGTGAGGCGCATCGAGTCCGCGGGGCCGGTCATCCCGCCATCGGCATAGACGTCGTCCACGTTGACGGTCACGACGTTGCGACCCGGCGTCAGCATGCCCGCAGGCAGCGCATAGACCCGTGCCTGCGACGCAAGGCTGCTGCCACCGACGCCGCGGCCGTTGACCCAGACCTGGTCCGCATCGTCGATCGTCCCGAGCACCAGAGTCGCGGGGCCGCGGGCCTGTTCTGCGGTCAGCTCGACGGTGCGCTGATACCAGAGCATCCCGTTATAGGTGGCGAGTTCGGGCACGCCCCAGCGCTCGAAATTGGTCATCGCGGGGACGGCGCGCCAGTCGAGCGCCGCGGCTGGCTGCCACGGTTCGGCGCCGGGCCGGTCGCCCGATCCGCCCCGCCACCATTGCTCCCAGAGCGCCGAGGCGCGCGCCTTCGCCGCAGCGGGATCGCGCGCATAGAGCGCCAGCAGCGCGGCGTCGTCGCCGAGCCCCGCGTCCTGCAGCGCGGTACCGCTCATCCACGCGCTGATCCGCGATCCGCCCCAGCTCGAATGGATCGCACCGATCGGGACCCCGGCGGTGCGCCGCAGCGCCTGCGCCATGTAGAAGCAGGCGGCGGAGAAGCCCGGAGCGCTGGCCGGCCCCGCGACCGTCCAGCGCGGCGTGTCCGCAAAGCGCGCAAGCGGCGCGGGTGCCGCGACCTTGGCGACGGTCAGCAGCCGCAGCATCGCGTCGACCGGGGGATGCGCATCGGGGATCAGGTCCTGCGCGTCGCCGACCGAAAGCTCCATGTTGCTCTGGCCCGAACACAGGAACACGTCGCCGATCAGGATGTCGCGCATCACCACCGCGCCGCTCGCCGCGGCAATCGTCAGGTCGTACGGCCCACCCGCGGGCAGCGCGGGCAGCTGCGCCGAGAACCGCCCGTCCCGGCCTGCGCGCACGACGACCGTCTTCCCTGCCAACGTCACCATCACCGGCTCCCCAGCCCCGGCATCCCCCGTCAGAAGGATCGGCTGGCCGCGCTGAACCACGGCATGATCGCCGATCACGCCATCAAGCCGCGGTGCCGCTGCCGCCGCGGGGGTGAGCGCGAGGATCAGCAACGCGACACCGACAAGACATGACAGGCGCACCGTGGCGGTCGACATCGACGAACATCCTCTCCCCGCGGCTCAGATGATTCTGGTCCGTCCGTGCACCGGTTCCCGCGTCGCCCCGTTCGCGATGGCAGACGCCACCCGAACAGCCCGACGCACCCGGCTGCACCGCGCAATCTATCGACGATCCGCAGCATTGATAGCGCTAAACGTGCTGGCTCTGATCATGCCGCCAAGGCCGCAGGACGGCGCGGTTCACCAGTGGCTGGTGCTCAACCGGCGCGGCGATTTCCGTGCCGGACCGGCCCTAATCGTCACACTTGACAATAACTGCCTAAGCATCGATCCTTATGGTAGCGTTACCGCATTAGACGCAAACATGCGTGCGGGGCGGACGACACCGTTGCGGTGTCCGATCACGACGAGGAGATAGGGATGTCCGTGAAAGCTCAGCCGCCGGGTGGCACCGTTCCTGATCGATTGCGCACCGCGAGCCTCGCCGTCATCGCGGCGTGCCTCGTGACGACGCCTGCTTGGGCGCAACAGCCGCCGGCCAATAGCCAGGTGCAACCACAGCCACAGCCCCAACCACAGATCGAGACGCCCCCGCCGCAGGACGCGGATATTGCGGACGCGCCGGCCCCGGTCGCCACCCCGGAGGCGGAGGCTCAGGCGGCGCCCGCGCCCGGCGGCGCGGTCGAGCCGCCGGCCGAACCGACCGCGCAGGACATCGTCGTCACCGGATCGCGTATCACGACCAGCGGCTTTACCGCGCCAACGCCGACGACGGTGATCGATGCTGCGGCAATCGCGGCGAATGCACAGCCCAATATCTTCACGACGATCGCGCAGCTGCCGTCGCTGCAGGGATCGACCGGCACCAGCACGGGCACGTTCAGCACCTCGAGCGGGCAGCAGGGGCTGAGTTCCTTCTCGCTGCGCGGCGTCGGTGCGATCCGGACGCTGACGCTGCTCGACGGACAGCGCGTCGTCGGTGCCAACGTGACCGGCGTGCCTGATATCAGCCTGTTCCCGCAATTGCTCGTCAAGCGCGTCGACGTCGTCAACGGCGGGGCCTCTGCATCCTATGGCTCGGATGCGGTCGGCGGCGTGGTCAACTTCATCACCGACACCCGCTTCAAGGGGGTGAAAGGCAATGTGCAGGGCGGAATCACCACCTATGGCGACAACGAACAGGTGCTGGTCCAGCTCGCCGCGGGTACGAGCTTCCTCGAAAACCGGCTGCACATCGTCGCGAGTACCGAATTCGCGCGCGAAGAGGGGATTGGCGGCGGGTCGGATCTGGGGATCGGCATGGCGGGCGGACGCGACTGGTTCCGCCAGTCGACGCTCATCAACCGCAACGTCCTGAACGACGGCTCGCCGCAATATCTCTACCGCGACTTTGCCCAACCCTATAACTACACCAAGTACGGTCTCATCACCGCGGGGCCGCTGCAGGGCACCGCGTTCGATCAGGCGGGCAATCCATTCGCGTTCCAGTACGGATCAAACGGCGTTCCCGCGCGCGACGCAGCGGGCAACGTCAACGGATGCCTGCCGGGCTTCTGTCTCGGTGGTGACCTGTCGGGGAATGTCGATGCGGGGCGGTCGCTCCAGTCGGAGATCCAGCGGCTCAACAGCTATGGGCGGATCGGGTTCGACTTCGCGCCCGACAACGAGATTTATCTCAGCGCGAACATCGGTCAGGTCAAGACGCAGAACCAGCCCGTCGGCGGGCAGAACCGCCCGAACCTGACGATCCAGTGTGCCAATCCGTTCGTGCCCGCCTCGGTCAGCGCGGCGTGCGCGACGGCGGGGATCACCGATTTCCAATACGGGACGAGCAACGCGGCGCTCGGCAATACGCAGGTGCGTACCGATCGCCGGCAATATCGCTTCGTCGGCGGGGCCAAGGGGCGCCAGCCGGTGCTCGGCTCCGACTGGAGCTATGACATCTATTATGCGCACGGGACGAACTACAGCGACATCGACGTCGACAACGTCCTGCTGTCGAACCGCTTCAACCAGGCGATCAACGCGACCACGCTGAACGGCGCGATCGTGTGCGCCGATCCGGTCGCGCGCGCCAATGGGTGCCAGCCGCTCAACATCTTCGGCGGCAACCCGTCACAGGGCGCGCTCGGCTATGTCATGCCGCAGAACGGACCGTATCAGCGCACGCGCCAGACGCAGGACGTCGCCAGCCTCAGCTTTTCGGGATCGCCGTTCAGTTCGTGGGCGGGGCCCGTGTCGATCGCGTTCGGCGGTGAGTTCCGGCACGAATTCTATTCGGTCCGCGCCGATCCCTATGGCGCGGGCAGCGACAGCACGCCCAACAACGCCGCCTATCCGGCCGACCCGTTGCTGCTCTCGGGCGGCAACAACTGGTATGCCGGCAACTACAAGAACGGCAGCGGCGCCTACAGCGTCAAGGAAGCGTTTTTCGAAACCGACCTCCCGCTGCTCAATTCGGATGTCGCCGGACGGCTCAACGTCAACGGCGCGGCCCGCGTCACCGATTACAGCACATCGGGGACGGTATGGGCGTGGAAGGTCGGCGGAACCTGGGACCTGCCGGTCGACGGCTTTCGCATTCGCGGCGTGACGTCGCGCGACGTCCGCGCGCCGAACCTGTCGGAACTGTTCGCAGCACCGGTCACGACGACGTTGCCCAATTTCTTCGATCCGTTCCGCAACGTGAACGTGCTGGCGATCCAGAACACGATCGGCAATCGCAACCTGACGCCCGAGATCGCACGCAACACCACGCTCGGGATGGCGTTCTCGGGGTCATCGCTGATCCCCGGTCTCAGCCTCTCGGTCGACTATTACAAGATCAAGATCACCGACGTCATCTCGAGCCTCGGCGCCGCCGATATCGTCAACCTGTGTTTCCAGAACGTGCTTCCCGAGAGCTGCAACGCGTTCAATCTGAACAATCAGAACGGGCCCAACTACATCGACGTGCAGGCGTTCAATCTCGCGTCGATCGACACCGACGGTTTCGATATCGAGGCGAGCTATCGCTGGCGTCGCCCGCTCGGGCTGCCGGGCAGCTTCACGGTCCGCGCGCTGGCCACCAACATCCGCAAGTTCGTGACCGATACCGGCCTCCCCGGCACGATCCCGGTCGATACCGCGGGCGTGAACATCGGCAGCACGCCGAACTGGAAATGGCTTGCGGTGCAGACCTATGAGCACGACAATTTCTCGTTGCTGATCCAGGAGCGCTGGTTCAGCGACGGCGTGCTGGGCAATCAATATGTCGAGTGCGCACCGGGAAGCTGCCCGGCATCGACCAATAACCGACCGACGATCGAGCGTAATTTCGTCCCCGGTGCCTTCTACATGGACATTGGCGGGACGTACAACGTCACCGACAAGGCGACCGCTTACGTCAAGGTCGACAATCTGTTCGATCGCGACCCTGCGCCATCCCCGTATTTCGTCAATCCGGCGCTGTACGACGTGATGGGGCGGATCTATCGTGTCGGCGTGCGCTTCGCTTTCTAACGACAGGAGACAGGGTGTTGGGCATGTCACGCCTCGGACTGGGCCTGATGTTGGCGGCGGCACCCTGCCTCGCTGCACCGGGAGGGATACCGGCGAAGGCCGGGTCGAACCCGATCATCCGCGATATCTTCACCGCCGACCCGGCGCCGCTGGTCGTCGGCGACCGGCTGTATCTGTACGTCGGGCACGACGAGGCGCAGCGCGACGAGATGTTCAACATGCGCGAATGGCGGGTCTATTCGACCACCGACATGCGGCACTGGACGCCGCATGGGCCGATCATGAACGTCAGCGATTTCAAATGGGCGAAGAAGGACGCCTGGGCATCGCAGGCGATCCGGAAGAACGGCCGTTACTGGTTCTACGCCGCGGTCGAGCATGACGACACGCATCCGGGCAAGGCGATCGCGGTCGCCGTCGCGGACACGCCGACCGGGCCGTTCGTCGATGCCAAGGGCGCGGCGCTGATCACCAATCAGATGACGCCGAAGGGGTCGCACAGCTGGGAGGATATCGATCCGACGGTGCTGACCGACGACGACGGGACGACGTGGATCGCGTGGGGCAACCGGCAATGCTACATCGCCAAGCTGAAACCCAACATGATCGAGATCGACGGGCCGATCCGCGAGATTACGCCGCCGCATTTCGAGGAAGGGCCGTGGCTCCTCAAGCGGGGTGCGCTCTATTACCTCACCTATGCATCGCTCGACCGGAGCAAGCACCGTGATGAACGCGTGTCCTATGCCACCGCGCCGGCGATCACGGGCCCCTGGACGTATCGGGGCGAGCTGACCGGTTCGGGCAAATACAGCTTCACGATTCATCCCGGCATCGCCGCGTTCAAGGGCCGGTCCTATCTCTTCCTGCACAATGCGACGCTCGCGATCGGCGATCAGAACGGCGCGATCGGCCGGCGCGCGGTCACGGTCGAACCGCTCCGCTACAATCCGGACGGCACGTTGGTGCCGGTGATACAGACCGACGCAGGCGTAACCGCGCCGGTACCGTATAAACGGTAGCGACCGGGTCGCGCGCGCGGCCTGCTTCCTGAAGGACCGCTCGCAAGCCCCGCGTTGCGGCGCGTACGCGCCTTGGTCCGGGCAGCTTCAGCGCTTGTGCGGGGCAGGCCGTCGCAAACCGCTCCCGCCGCATCGATCGCGACGGATGGCGCCTTGATCGGCCCTGTATTCGTCGATACGGCCCCATAACGGTTCGACACAAAGAAACCGGTCAAGTTTGCTCTTGAGATCGCTGGACAATGGCGGCTCGGACATGACATGCGGGGAGCTTCAACATGTCGAGCATGCTGGTGCATTTTGGCCCGAAGCTTCGTCTCGTAAAAAGGGATGCCATGCACGGTTTCGGTTTTCCGCGCTCGGGCGCGCTTCCGCCATCCTATTACGAGACATCGGACGGGCTGCATCGCTGGTTTACCGCGGGCGCCTATCTCAACTATCGAGCTATTGTACGGAACTGTCGCTACGGCAGGGCAAGGGGCTGACGCGGTGAAATCTGGTCAACACAGCAGTGAGCACTTGGCGGGCTCGCGTCGCGCAGGAAATGCGATGCACCGCGAAGAAGTTCGCGTTGTATTGTATATCATACTTGTCGTTTTCGACGTCCTCGCGGTGGTCGGTGCGTTCCAGCTCGGCATGATTGCCCGGTACGGCACGATCGGATGGCAGTCGGCGATGGACGTCGTGGTCGTCACACTGCCGATCTACATTCTTACTGCGCTCAACAACGGCGCCTATTCGATCGACGTGCTGCGTCGCGCACGCGTGGGGATCGCGCGTTCGGCGGCGGCGCTGGTCTTCGCCTTCGCCAGCTTCCTGTTCATCTCCTATTATTTCAGAATCCTGCTGTTCCAGCCGCGGAGCGCCACCAGCGTCGGCATGGCGGCAAGCTTCATCCTGCTCATCACGTTCCGGTTGATCCTGGCGCGAATCTTCAAGCGCGTTATCGGGCAACGCATCACGTCCGATGTCGTGATCCTCGATGATGTCGTCGTGCCCGTGCCGGCGCATTATCAGGTGATCGACACGGCCTCGACGAACCTGCGGCCCAACGTCCGCGATCCGATGATGCTCGATCGCCTCGCGCGGCGTCTGCGCGGCGTCGATCGCGTGATCGTCGCGTGCCAGCCCGAGCAGGAGCGGCCATGGGCGGTCCTGCTCAAGGGCGCGGGCATCAACGGCGAGATTATCTCGAACGAATTCGATCAGGTCGGTGCGATCGGCATGGGATCCTTCGACGGTCGCTCGACACTCGTCGTGGCCGCGGGTCCGCTCAGCACGCAGAGCCGGCTCGTGAAGCGCGTCTTCGACCTGATGTTCGCGGTCCCGGCGCTGATCGTCCTGCTCCCCGTCTTCGTCCTGACGGCGGCGCTGATCAAGCTCGACAGCCGCGGGCCCGTGTTCTTCCGCCAGCAACGTGTCGGGCGCGGCAACGCGCTGTTCGAGGTGTATAAATTCCGGTCGATGCACACCGACCGGGGCGATGCCGCCGGCTCGGTGTCCGCCTCGCGCGACGACGACCGGATCACGCGCGTCGGCCGTTTCATCCGCGCGACAAGTGTCGACGAGCTGCCGCAGCTGCTCAATGTCCTGTTTGGCTCGATGAGCATCGTCGGCCCGCGTCCGCACGCGCTCGGGTCGCTCGCCGGGCAGCAATTATTCTGGGAGGTCGACGAACGTTACTGGCATCGCCACGCGCTCAAGCCCGGGATTACAGGGCTGGCACAGGTACGCGGCTTTCGTGGTGCGACCCATCGCCGCGATGATCTGACACGACGGCTTCAGGCCGATCTCGAATATATCGTCGGCTGGTCCGTATGGCGGGATTTTGCAATTCTCGTCTCCACTGCACGAGTGGTGGTACACAAGAACGCTTTCTGATATGCTAGCTGCGTAATGATTACGCTGCTGCGTCGTAATGTAATCATTTGGATGTGATATCGTGTATCGTTGCTTAACCATCTCGGAATATGCCATCTTAACCTAAGTGGTCCAAATCGTCGCTATGGCCCGTTCGACATTTCATGCGCGCTCTGTGGAAGCGCTACCCTTCGACGACGATGCGCATAGCAACGATCGGCTGCGCGACGACCGCATCGATTTCGATGCCTGGTTGCTTCCGCCCGAAGTCCCCACGCGTGGCGAGCGGATCATCCGGTTCTGCTCGACGGCATCGGGGCCGATCGTGTTCGGTGTCGCACTCGCCGCCTTTGTCGGCTGGATCGCCTGAGGCGAGCCAATGAGCGCACTGTCTTCGTCGCAGCCGACGCCCTGTCGTCGAACGGAAGAACGCACCCCGATCGTGCGATCGAGCACGGTCCGGAACGTCGACGCCGCGCCTTACGACGTGACGATCGAAAACCTGTCTCGCAAGGGATTCTCCTTCACCAGCGACACCGTCGTGGCGGTCGGCGGGCGGATCAAGGTCGGTCTTGCCGGTGCGGGCAGCGCCGGTGCGCGCGTCGCCTGGCGGAAGGGCAATTGCCATGGCTGCCTTTTTCGCCCCGCGCTGACCAAGGCGCAGTTCGATGCAGCCTTCAGCCCGACGTCGAACGTCCTGACGATAACCCCGGCCAGCGCTTCGGCCGACGACGCCGCTTTGGGACCGCGATCGCGCCGGGACCACGGTACAAAGATCGCATCGCCCGCTGTCGGCCTGATCCTGATGGGGCTCGCCGGTGCCATGTGCTGGACGATCATCGCGACGATCTTATAGCCTCGGTACCGGCGACAGTCGGTATTCAATGGGCGTCACTGTTCGCGATTCCGAACCACTTGAGCGCGCTTGTTGCTGCCGCGGTTTCCATTAGACGGTCCCGGGATCGGGTTCTGATCGGCGGCGGGGCGCGGGTCGGTGGATCGCCGTGTGCGGGATGGGGAAGCAGCAGCGTGTCGATCATGATTCACAGGCAGTGTTCACGGCGGGTTTCACACCGATGAGCCGTCGCCGGAAACTCGTGTTCGTCATCAATTCGATCGGCGAGGGCGGGGCGGAGCGGGCGCTCGATACCGTGCTGCGCGCGGTTGGCGATCGTGCCGCACGCTATGAGATGCATCTCGTCTTGCTCGATGACGAACCGGAGCGGCGGATTCTTCCCGCGCTGGACGGTCGCCATTGTCTCGACGCCCGGGGAAGCCTGCTCAAGAGCATTTCCCGGCTTCGGTCATGCCTCGATGCGCTCCAGCCGGATCTGGTCGTCAGCCTGCTGGTACGGTCGAACCTGGCAAACGCCGTGGCCGGGATCGGGCGTCCCTGGCGAACGATCCTGTGCGAGCGGATGCATCTGAGCTCGCATCTTGCCGGGCGCTATACCGGAGCGGCGCTGCGGACGCTCCGGCTGCTCCCACGATTGCTGTATCCCCGCGCCGACCTAATCCTGGCGGTGTCGGAAGGCGTGCAGCAGGATCTGATCGATACGTTCGGTCTCGCGCCGAGCAGGACGCGCACGATCCACAATCCCTATGATCTCGACGCGATCACCCGGGCGGGCGCGGAGCGGCCAGTCATCGACCTGCCGGAGCGCTACATGGTGGCGGTTGGCCGGCTGGTCGAGGCGAAGGGGTTTCACGACCTGATCGAGGCGTACCGGCGTGCCGATCCCGCCCCGTCGCTCGTGATCCTCGGGGATGGCGAGCAGCGGCAGGCGCTCGAGGCACAGATCTCCGCGGCCGGACTGACCGGGCGGGTCCTGCTCCCCGGGTTCGTCGAGCAACCCTTCGCGATCATGGCGCGCGCACGCTGTCTCGTGTCGGCGTCGCGCAACGAAGGTTTCCCCAATGCGATCGCCGAGGCAATGGTGCTGGGGCGCCCGGTGCTCGCGACCGATTGCCCCTCAGGGCCGGCCGAGTTGCTCGGCGGCGTCGCGGTGCGCCCGGGCGAGGTTGTCGAGGCGAAGTACGGATTGCTCGTCTGCAACCGCGATGTCGACGGCCTCGCCAACGGGCTGGCGCGGATCAACGACGACGCGCTGTGCGCGCGGCTGGGGCAGGCGGCGCGCAGGCGGATGGACGACTTCCGCGTTGCCGTGATCGCCGCGCGCTACTGGGATACCTTTGACGGGGTCTTGGCCGCCACGCGCTGAGCCTGTCTGGCGGTCCCGCGCGCGACCTGCCGGATCAGGTCGCTGTACGCCAGTACGGCGAGCGATATGCGGTGGCGTGCGACGATCGGCTTGGCGGGGGGCCATGGCATCTTCCGGCGAGCGCCCATCGTCATGATGCGCGTGATCGCGGGCACGTCGCCGACGTCAAAATAATGGTCCTCGGGCAAACCGAATTCGCGGTGGACCGGAATGTCGGACACGAACGTCGGCACACCCGCGTTCAGCGCCTCGAGGATGACGAGGCCGAAACCCTCCATCTCGGATGGATGGATGAGCAGCGATGCGCCGGCATAGATCGCCGCGAGCGCCTCGCCGCTGTGATAGCCGATGAAATGGACGCCCGGTCCCGCGGTCGCGCGCAGGCATTCATCGTATCGCGACGCGGCGGTCGCCGCGCCGACGATCACGAGCGGCTGGACGTCCGGGCCCGCGGCAGCGTGCGCGGCAATCAGATCGTCGAGTCGCTTGGTCTCGTCGATCCTGCCGACGACGATGGCATAGTTTCCGCGCACGAGTCCGAGCGACCCGAGAAATGCGTCGGGTGTGCTGATTGTCTCCGATGGCGCCTCGATGCCGTGGCGGATCGTGATGGTGCGGTCCCGGGCGTTCGGATTGCGCGCGAGGAACTCCGCCTGCAACGTCGCGCTGACGCAAATGACGCGGTGGGCGAAACGCGCCGCCAGCTTCTCGCCGAGCCGCAACGACGTGCGCGCGGCCCAGCCCCATTTCGGTCGCATGAAATCAGCCGCGTGGTGCGTGACGATGACCTTGAGGCCGAGCACCCGCGCCAGCGGCGAGAACAAGGCCGGACCGATGCCGTGAATGTGGACGATATGCGGGCGGATACGGACGGCGGTGTAGAGCAGCGCCAGGCCCGTATGGACCAGCGCTTCGAGCCCGCTGGTACGCGGCGCCCAAAGCGCGCGAATATTGACGCGGCCAAGTTGCGCGGTGCGGGCGGGCATGTAGCTGCTGCGCGCCAGCACCTGGATATCGAGGTCGCGATCTTCGGCGGCCAATAACGGATATATCAGCGCACAATGGGTCTCAATGCCGCCGATGACATCGGGCATTCCGCGTAGCCCGATCACGGCAAGACGTAGCGTCGGTTTTATGGTCTGGGCATCGAGGGCACAATTGACATGCTGCGACAACGTTGCGCTCATCGCGCTGCCACGGCCGGCGTGCTTGTCATTATTTTGTTCCCCTGCCCCCGCACGGTCCAAGCGGCCCGTTCATTTGAGTGGGGTGTAGCAGAACGCGGGCAAGTCTCAAACATTAAGCCCGACCGAGCGCTGGCCCATCTTGGTGCTAGTAGAGGAACACTGCCCCAAGGCCAAATACCGTTGCCCAGCAGAGGCCGACGGTGCCGAGCACCAGGACGAGCTGCGACCGTCCGCGCCAGCGTGGCGTCTTGGTCGGTGAATAGAATCCGCGCAGCGCGGCGTCGCTGACCCGGCGCTGGAGATCGCCGGCTGGCGATGCGCCGGCGGGGGGGAGTTGAACCGGCGCGCGCTCGGTCTTTGCCGGAGCGACTTCGATCGGCCTGACCCGACGAATGTTAGCCCTTGCTGCCATAGTTATTTCCTTCGCTGTCGCGAAGCCAATAGCCGATTTATAGCGCAACAACTCTATCAAAGATGGTTAATGCCGTGGACATCCTATATTTGTTCGCCACTGCAAGTCCAAGTATTTGCTCAGTTCAGCTCTTGGATGGTGAAGGCGTGAACCGTGCCACGTGCCGCCCGATCGCGCGCGGCAACAGGGGCTGCAGTTCCTGGAGATTCGCCACGGTGAATTTGCGTGCGAAGACAAGAAGCGCGACGAGATACACTATGCCGCCTGCCGTGACGCAAAGCAGGAATCGGCCAAGCGGCGGGAAATCATCAAGCACGAACAGGCGGAGCGTTGTGACGGCGATCGCCATGATCGCGCCGCACAGATAGGGCGGCGCGATGTTCGTGATCGCGCGCCAGGGCGACACGCCGATCCCCTTCGCCACGAACCGCAGCGAGAGCGGCGTCGTGATGTGCGCGCGCAGCGTATGCCCCGCCGCCACCGCGATCGGCCCGAAGCTGATGGTGCACAACGCGACGAGCAGATTGCCGATGAAGCCGATCAACGTCGCCCAGAAGGTGAGGCCGGTACGGCCTGCGGCCGACAGCGCGGGACCTTGGAAATAATTGAGTGTTGCCGGTCCGACGACCAGCGCGAGCGCGATCATGATCAGCCCGCCCTCGTGCCATTTCGGACCGAACATGAGGCGGACGATATCGGGCGCCGTCGCCGCCATCCCGAAGAACACGGGGCAGGTCAGGAGCGCGCACGCGCGGGTGACGCGCAGATAGGCGGGGCCGATCTGTCCGTTGGTCTCGTGCACGCGCGAGAAGGCGGACATCGAGGCCGACTGCAACGGCGTGATGACCAGGCTGACAAGCATGTTCAGCGCGCGCGATCCGACGCGATATTGGGCGATCGCCGCCGGCCCGAGAAAGCTGCCGATCAGCAGCGCCGTGACCTGGGAGTTGCCGTTGGCCAGCAACTGGCTTCCCAGTTGATGCGAGCTGAACTGGCCAAACTGCCGGTATTCGGCAAACGAGAAGTGGAACCGGGGACGAAAGCCCGACGAACGCCACAGCAACAGGCTCGACATGCCGGATGCGAACAACCGGCTGATTACCATCGCCCAGACGCCCCAGCCCAAATAGGCGAGCGTAACGCCGATCACGCCGCCGATGACGTTCGAACTCATGCTGCGCCGCGCGATGATCTTGTGGCGGAATTCGCGTCGTAGCTTGGCCGTGTGAACGGTCGATGCGCCTTCGATCAGCAGCAGCGCGGACAGCGCCGCGAGCACATAGCCGAACGTCTGGTCGTAATAGACGCCCGCAAGCGGCGCGACGACGAAACACAGGATCGCGGCAATCGAGACGCCGATCGCGATATTGGTCCAGAATGCGGTGCTCGATACGTCGCGGTCCCAGTCCGGTCGCTGGATCAGCGCATCCGGGATGCCCGCGCCGACGAGGATCCGGCTGAACTCGATGAAGACCGAGGCGAAGGCCACGATCCCGAACTGCGCGGGCGTCAACAACCGCGCCAGCGCGATGAAGACAACCATCGTCGATACGTTGTTGAAGACGCTGGCCGTCACCGTCCATACGCTGCTCGCGGCGAGCTTGCGCTTCACATTCATTCGAGCGTCTTCCTTTCGAACGTATCGACGCAGCGGCTGCGCGTATGCGTGTGGTGACCCGTTAGAAAGCGCACGTCGAAATGGGAAGGCGCAACTTGTATCGGCGTCAGCGTGTGGCCATAGCGTCCCCGCGCTTGCGAGAAGGATGAGAGTTTGCCCAGCCGGACGCTACGTGTTGCATTGCGGCCTGCCTGGCGAGGGCCCAACCCCTATACGGCGATGTTCGCCGATGCGCTCGCGTCGGAAGGCGTAACCGTCCGCGAACTGTACCAGAATGCGGCGAGTGTCCTCGCCGCCGGTGATGTCCTCATTCTCCATTGGCCCGACGAATTCTTTTATGCGCGGAGCCTGAGCCGCCGGTTTCGCGGCATGCGCAGCCTGACGGCGCTGCTGATCGCGAAATATGTCCAGCGCAAGCGGATCATATGGGTCGGCCATAATCTGGTACCGCACCAGCGCGGTGCGCGCGTGTCGCGGATCCGGCTGCCGGTGTTTCTCCGTGCGGTCGATGGATTGATTTTCCTGTCGCGAGCCTCGCAAAGCCTGTTTTGCGAGACCTATCCGCAACTGGCTGCGGTGCCGTCGATCGTCGTACCGCATGGCCATTACCGATCGCGCGAGCGGTCCGTCCCGTCTGTCCGCGACGTCGCCGGCGCGCGCGCGGTCCGACTCGCCTTCATGGGACAGGTCAAGCGATACAAGGCACCGGATATCGTCGCCCGGCTCGTCGCGAGCCTGTCGCCCGACCGGTGCGAGCTCGTCATCGCGGGACAGTGCAAGGATCCCGATCTCGGCAGCGAATTGACCACGATCGCCGCGGGGGTGTCGAATGTGGATATTCAGCTCGGGTATCTCGAGGATGCTGCCCTCGAGGCGCTGATCGACGGCGCCGACGCAGTTATCCTGCCCTATCGCGACATCCTGAACAGTGGCTCGGCGCTCATGGCACTGTCGCGGTTTCGACCCGTCATCGCCCCACGCCTCGGCAGCCTCGTCGATTTGCAGAACGAGGTCGGTGAGGCGTGGGTCTGGCTGTACGAAGGCGATCTGACGACAGAGAAGCTTGCAGCGGCGCTCGACTGGGCCCGCCAGCCGCGCGATGCGCGGGGCCCGGATCTGTCGCGACAGGAATGGGCGCTGATCGGCAGCCGGATCACGGCGTATCTGCGCCAGATTGTCGCGCGCTAGACCGTTATCGCTGCCAGAGGTCGAACGGAAACGCGGCGATCAGCGCATCGGCGTCAAAACTGATCGCGGGGTGGGGGCCTTCGCCAAGCGCTTCCTCGACCGAGCGGACCGGGTCGAGCGATGCGCGTCCCGTGCCTTGCGCGTAATCGTCATATTTGAACGTCGACTCGGTTTCGGATAGGCGCAGATAGCGCGCCGGAACACCGAACGCCTCGGCGAGGATCAGGCCGTGCAGCGAGCTCGCAATCACGAACTTCGCCGACAGGATTTCCTCGATGCACCGGTTCCACCCCCAGAGCGGCGAGACCAATCGCGTCTGATCGGTGACGAGCGGTAGATCGTGGAGATTGGGGACGATAACATAGTCGCGGTTCGGCGTCGGTACGAACCGGTCCTTGAACAGGCGCGGCACGAGTAGGGCGGGATCGCCGAACACATCGGGTACGGACATTCCCATGTCGCGCAGCCGCGCGGCGGTCTTCGGTCCGCGGACCGCGCGTATGTCGAGCTGCCGGGCGGGAATGTCGCCACTGGCAACCTTTCCATTGATGCCGCTGCCCCAGATCACGTCGCCATCATTGGCAAAATGCAGGATGGAGCCGATGCCGAGAAGTCGCCGTGCGGTTTTGACCTCGTCATCCAGCGTCACCCCGCGCATCATGCCGACGCCGCTCACGACGATCTTCGACAGGTGATCGCCAAAATTCCGGCTGCCGTCCTTGGGCTCCCAATGGAACAGCTCGACCATCGGGTACGGCGCGGCGATCGCGCGCGTCGCTGTCGTTGCCGCCTTCGGAAAAAGCTTCGAGATAGTTCGGCGGATCATTCTCGCACTCCTGGTTGCGGATCTCTTGCGGCCTCTATGCAGCCTGTCCCACGCGTCGCAACCCCACGCCGTCAATCGCCTCGCGCGGACCGCTGTCTTGGGATATGAATTGCTGACAGGGCAGCATCCGCGTCAAGGATGTTTCATAACGGGAGGGTGTCATGTCTACGATTGCAACCGGCGCTCTGGCCGGATGGAAGCGCTGCGAGGGAATGAGCGGCATCGTGCTGACGATGCAGATCGTCGAGTCGGTGGAGGCGTATCAGGAACAGCGCGTGGCAAAGGTCCAAGTCGCGTTGAACGATCGCCAGCTGCGCTCTCTTGCCCGTGACCTGACGCGTGCGGCATCCGAGCGCGGCATCGAGCTCCAAGCCCGGCGACCGTGGTGGCGCGTCTGGGGATGACGCCGCGTCGGTGAGTGGGATCAGCCGTCGTAGAATCCGGCCGGCACGGGGCCATGAAACGCATCGACGCACCGGCGTACCAGCGCCTCGGGGACCTGTCTGTTCACGTACCCCAGCGAGCCCGCCTGTGAGAGCAGCTTCGCGGGGACACCGCCCACCACGCTCGTCGGCGGCACGTCCTTGGTCACTACGGCATTGGAACCGATCGACGTGTCGTCGCCGATCGTCAGGCGTCCGACCACTTTCGATCCGGCGCCCATGAATACGCGGGCGCCCAATGTCGGGCTGCCCCGCATCGGGCCGCGATTGGCCTGGCCGAGCATCGATCCGTGCGTGATGTTCGCATTGTAGCCGACAATGGCATCGCCGTTGAAATAGATGCCGCCGAACCGATTGATGAAAAGCCCCGGTGCGATGAGCGTGTATTCGGGAATTGCGATCCCGAACTTGTAGCGTGCCCGCAGCAGCATCCACTTGAGCAGAAAATACAGCCCGCCGGCCTTGGCGGGCTTGAGCGCGAGATACCCCGTCAGGCGCATCAGCACCGTGTATTTGTATCCGGGCGTAAAGAGGTAATGCTTCAGGAAATTCTTCGCATCGACGGATCCGGAATACCGGTAAAGGTCGGCTGCAAGGACGGCACGTAACGCACTGAAGCGGCGTATGCAGCCCCTGCGATGCGGTTTTCCGAGCTGTTCAAGATCAGCTTCGTCGACATGTGTCACGATCAGGTATCCTGTTGCGGTGCAACGCGACCTACGGCGTTGATCCGGGCGTGGTCAAGACCGTAGCGCTGGCGGTCGTCGGCGTGATCGGCTAGGTATGCCATCCATGGACTCCCTTGTCGCGAATGGGCGCGCTCTACCCTATTACGCATCCATTCCAGCGACGTTGCTGGCGCTTGCGATGCTGTTCGTGGCATTGCGGAGCAGCCAAGGGCGCGCCACCCGCTTTGTAATATTCGCGATCTGGCTGCGGTTCATCCTGTCCGCCTTTCATCCGATCACGTTCAGTTCTTCCCCCATCGGGCTGTCGTACAACGCGCTCGGATCAATCTTCATCTGCGGTCTCGGGGCGTGGGTTTTGAAACCGCGCGGCATGTTCGATGTCGGTCTCGTGCCTTTTTATCCGATCCTGCTGGCGGTAATTCTAAGCGGCTTTGCTAATCACAGCGTTTCACCAATGGTCGATATGACGGTGAAGTACTTGTATCTGGCAATTATCACGCTGGCGGTATCCGAATCGCTACAAGATGATGGCTGGGACGAGCCCCTACGGAAAGTGTTTCTGCCTTTTCTAATACTCGTTGGCTTTCAGGCGCTATCGGTGTTGCTAGGTACGGTGAAGGCAGCCGAATCCGATGGATCGGCCAGCTACATTGGCGGTTTCTACCATGAGGCGGGGTTCTCGGTTGCGCTTGCTGGCGGGTTGCTCGTTGTGTGTTTGCGACGACGGCAGGTCGCTCTCTACAAGGTGGCTTGGGTTCTGGTGTTTTGTGTTGCCATTATGCTCGCAAATTACCGGACTGCGATATTGGCAATGGCGCCTCTGATCGGCGCAACCGCGCTAATTGGCGCCGCTAGATCTGTGATCCGTGAACAGCGTGTAATTGTCGTCGGCATGATGGCGGCAATCGTCTTGGCGGTCGGTGTGGGCGGAGCTATCGCTGGAAGAGAAAGATTTGCCGATTTAGGTGCTGTCGCTGCACAAGGTACGGAGCTTATAAAACGCCCGGATCAGTTCAACCTAGACGAACGCCATTTGTTATCGGGGCGGTTTGTCATCTGGAGCGGTTATCTTTACGGATATAGTGATTCAACGCCCCTGCAACATATTGTCGGCCTTGGTCCAAACGCGTGGATAGGCAAGTTTAAAGTTTACGCGCATAATACACTGGTATCCGCAATATACGAATTGGGAATATTTGGTTTAATAAGCACCGTGTTCCTATGGATATGGATGCTCGTATTGGCGATTAAATCGCCGAAAGGCGTTCGAGGCATTCTTGTGTCCGCGCATATAAGTTTCATAATTCTGAACATGGCTACGATGCCGCTCTGGATGATCGAAGGCATGATTTATTACGGTATATTGTGCGGAGCTACGATCGCGGCCTTCAAAGCGGGAAGGCCGCAATCGCGGAAAATCTTAAAGCAGCCTGCTGTATAACTCGACCACCTTCGTCGCATGATTCGCGGCGGATAGAGCGTGAGTGATCTCGAGTTTCTTGTCTTCTTTCAGGAGCACACTTGCAGGGTGGTCTAATACGTCGAGTGCGACGGCGGCGAATGCGGGGTAATCCGCCGCCTTGTCGACCAGGCGGCCGCCCGCCCATCGCCGACCAATTTCACCATGTCCGGCGTCGTCGGTGGCTACGTATGGCGTTCCAAGCAAAAGGCTCTCGATCGGCGTCCTTCCCAGAGGTTCGTTGATAGCCGGCGCGAGCATCAGATCAAGGGCAGCAATGTTGCTCTCTACGGGCAGGCGAAAGCCTGGAAGATGCAGGTGGTCAGCAATGCCGACTTGCCTTGCGTAGTCCTTGATTGCGCCCACCGCGACATCACCCTTTCGCCCAAACATGACAAATGATGCTAAGGGGTGGCGTTCGAGTATGACCTTGCAAACATCTAGGAAGAAGAAGGGGCGCTTTCGCTCCCAGAAATTTGCGACAAAGCCTATGATCGGACCCTCGGCAGCCAAGTCGAGCTCATTGACCAACTTTTGTCGCTCTTCTGAACGATTCGGGATGCCGCCCAATGCAAAGGGGTTGTCAATTGTTTCGACCTTTCCCGCGGGCAAAAACGCCATGAGCTCCTTCACCGACTCGGATATCGCAATCGACTTGTCCGCGAGGTTCATGATGAGCCGGTTCGCCAGGATGGGACGATTGAATGCCCGATTGTGATATACCAGCGGCGCTCCCACCAATTTTGCAGCCGGGCCCCAGGATTGCAGCGCGCCCATGCCATGGCAATGCACGATTATTCCGGGCCCTTCCTGTCGAAGCATGTGCGCCCGGAATGGCAATCGCAGCAAATCATACGCGGGGTTATGGCGAGCGGCAGGCGTCTCGGACAATTCGCGCACAGTCAAGTCATAGCGCGCTGCCTCATGGGCAATCTGAGTGTCTTTGTTCGCGTATGCAAATACCTCGATGCCCAGATCCTGCAACGCTCGACACAGCGTAAAGGAGGAGATGTGGCTGCCACCGATCTCGGTGCCCGTGTATGGTACGATCACACGCTTTGGCTGCACGCTCTGCTCCTATGATTAACGAAAGTTTCACTAGGTATCGATACAGTCTGTATCATTTTCGCACGTAACCCGATCAATGCCGCGCGACGTCGCGCGTTAATCGGGGAACTCGCGCGATGGCTACCACTTATATCTCACCCACGGGGATGGGCAATAAAAGCGGTTCCGACTGGGCTAACGCAGCATCCATTACAAGCCTGAACGCCATGATCGCCAAGGCCGGGCCCGGGGGCGAAGTCCTCCTTCTTGCTGATGCGGGCAGCTATAAGGTGTCGTCCCCGATCAATATCTACGGCGGCGGCACGGCGGGCGCAGCCGTCACGATCAAGGGCGTCGATCATAGCGGCAACGCGATGGAGGCAACGATCGAAGGCACGCGGCCCTCCGTCTATGCCGCGAGCAACGCAGCCGGTAACGAACTGTTCAAGTTACAGGCCGGTGCCGGGAATCTCAGCTTCGAGAACCTTCAGGTCAACAACACCGGGACCGTCTTCCGTGCCGCCGGCGACGTGTCGAACATCACCATCGAGCATGTCGATGCGAGCAATGTCGCGCGGTTCTTCGAGGACTATGCGGGTGGCGCGAACAAGACCGCGACCGTGACCGGGCTTACGATCCGTGACGTCGAGGTCGACGGCTTTTCGAAGGGCGTCATCCGGCTTCAGTACAATAGCAGCAACATCCTGATCGAGGACGTGCGGGGCGACAGCCTGAAGCAGGATGGCGACAATTTTGCGATCGGCGTGCATCTGGACGGCACGGCGCATGACGTAAAGATCATCCGCACGTCCATGGCCAATGCGACCGACACCACGAGTTCGAGCTATTGGAACGGCGACGGCTTTGCGACCGAACGCGGCGTGTACAACGTCCTGTTCCAGGATACGGTGGCCAGCGGCAACACGGATGCCGGCTATGATCTCAAGTCGACCGGGACGACGCTGGTGCGCGCGATCGCCGACGACAATGCCCGCAATTTCCGGATCTGGGGCGAGGCGACGATGATCGACTCTGTCGGCCTCGATCCCCACAAGCGCGGCGGGATCGCGAGCCAGGCACAGGTCTGGCTCAATGAAGGTGCCAAGCTGACGATTGACGGCGGCAGCTTTACGGACTCGGGCACCAACACCGCCGTATTCTATAACAACGGCACGATCACCGTGTCCGACGTGAGCGTCAGTCTTGCCAGCACCGCAAAGCTTGTTGCGGGCAAGGCACTGACGGGCGCGTTGACGACCGTCGAAAAGCTTGTGCCGACGGGCCCCTATTCACTCGACGCCGGGCTGAACGTGCCCGTGGTCGGCTCGTTGCTCGATACGCTTCCAATCGTGCTCGCGCCGGTCGTCACGGTGCCCGTTATCACGGTGCCGGTCATCGCTGCGCCGGTCGTATCGACACCGGTCGCCGAGGCGCCTGCCGCCTCCGTGCCCGTCGTGGTCGCGCCTGCCGCACCGGCCGTGGACACGCCTCGCGACAGCATTTCGCCACTCCACTTCGTATCGAACGCCGCCAGCGAAACGATCAAGGCAACCAGCGCGGCCGACAGCTTCTATTTCAACCAGGCCAGCAAGCAGGGGGCCGACAGCATCATCGGCTTCGGTGCCACCGACCTGTTGATGACGGCCAAGATGCTGAACGACGGCAACAAGGACGGGATCATCACCTATGGTTCGAACGGGGTACTCGACCTCGGATCGAAGATGGGCACCGTGAAGCTCGAGGGCGTCAATGCCGGGTTGCGCTATCTCGGCCTCGTCGATGGCCATTTCGCCTATGCCGCCGCGTCGGTGCGTCCGAAAAACGCGGTCGAGGGCAAGTTCGGCGTCGCTGACACGCTGGCGGGTGACGCGGGCGACAAGAAGGCGGGGGCGTTCTTCTTCGACAGCGCGCTCGACCAGTCGCTCGGGCACGACAAGGTCACCAAGTTCGGCGCGAAGGATATCATCGTCACGACCACCAGGATCGGCGGCAGCGATGCAGGCGCTACCGTGGCGGCGGCCGGCGGTGTGTTCTCGCTTGGCCATGACGGCATCGATCTGGGCGACTTCACGGTCACCGATACGGCAGGGAAATCGGTCGGCGCGCTGGAATTCGACGGCGAGCGTGTCGTCGGTGACACGCATTATTATGTCTATAGCGCGATTGGCAGCGCTGCAGGCCTCGCGCAACTGGGGTTTTAATCGTCTCGTTGTGTCTGCAACCGCGCCCGGTATCTCAGTATCGACCGTATGAGGGCGTTTGTCCGTCGGTATCTCGACAGCCAAAGTGCCACGATGCCAGCGAATGATTGCAGGTTGTGGTTCTCATTCCAGGCCTGCGTAAGGAATATTTCCGCTGCCTCCATGTTGCCGTCCCGCAATCCCCTCAGGCCGCGGGCGGCATATTGCTTCGACTGCTTTATCAAAGGCTTTGTCAGGAAAAAAGCGCTGGGGCCAATTCTGTCGAGCAGATCGCGACCATCCTGATCGACGTCTTCAGCGCATTGTACTGCGAATTGGGACAGCCGTGTCTGAAGAAATAGGCTTCGTGGTGTTTTGGTGACGCCGCCGTGAAAGCTTGTCCGCTCGTACAAAAGATCGGGCAGGACGGCATAGTCACAGTATCGGCCCATCCGTAGCCACAGGTCACGATCCTGAGCAAACCTGAATTCCTGACGATACCCGCCGACCTTATCGAACAGGCTTCGACGAAACATGACCTCGCCGTGGCTGAAGGGGTTGCGATGAAGCATGGTCTTCAACATCGGACCTCGCTCGATCACCCCTGCGCGGGGCCCAATAACCATGCCATCGGTCAGCCGCGCGCACCCCACCGCGCCCACCTCAGGGTTTGCATCAAGGAACGCTGCCTGCTTTTCCAGCCGCTCAGGAAGCGAAATGTCGCCTGCGCCATGGACTGCAATATATTGTCCTCGACTCCGCCTGACCGCAGCGTTCATGGCCGCGGTAAATCCGCTATTGCTTTGGCCGGTGACATGAAGCCGGGCGTCATTGAAAAGCGACAACTGGCTTAAGGTGTCATCGGTGGAGCCGTCGTCAACTACAATGATTTCAAAATCTTGCGATGTCTGGGAAAGGAGGCTGCCGATCGAGGTGCTGATAAGTGCGGCTCGATTATAGAATACCGTGATGCAGGATATCTGCGGCGAGGAATGCTCGCTGCTGGTATCAGCCAGCTCGTGATCGACAGAAATCATGATGTCAGGTTGCCACCGCTATTGTCATCGATGCCCGCGCCTCATGATCTTCAATATCCGAACCGATTTCCGAGCCAATGCAGGCAGTGGAAGGGGGGTGAGTGACATCAGCTTCACAGCGACGTATTTGCCGAGGCTGTCTCGCGGGCTGAAGTCCTCGATTGATATCGCGGAGGGCCGTTCCCCCGTCTTCCAGGTATTGAACGCGTATTTGTGCATTTCACGATTGGCAATACGCCTCAGTCTCCGCGCAATGCCTGTATCCACAGTCGGTACGCGGTCCACAATCGTATCAACGATGCGTTGTCGCGCGGTAAAACGCTCGACCTTGGTCAGCATATTGTCGGCATCGCGGTGGTAGGTCGCCGTTTTCCGGCCGGTATAGGCGCACCGGGTTGCGAGCATCGTGCGCAGCCACAGGTCGCGGTCGCCGCCGCGCCGGCATAGCCCCGCGGGGAACATCCCGACCGACAGCAATATGTCGCGTCGGATGGCGACGGCGCCGGTCCACAAGGGGCATCCGCCCTCCAGCCAGAAGTCGAGCATCTGCGCGGTATCATAGACGCCGGCCTTGTGCCCGGCATGCGTGAACCAGTCCTCGACCTGCCGACCCGAAGGTTCCAGAAACTGGTATCCGGTGAAGACGCAGCCAACGTCCGTCCCGCCGTCGCTGATCGCGGCACGGATCGAGGCGAGATGATCGGGCGTCCAGCTGTCGTCGGCATCGAGGAACGCGATCCATTCGCTGCCCGCGGCTTCGATCGCGAGATTGCGCGCGGCATAGCCGCCGGGGCCAGGTTCGGTGCGCGTCAGGAAGATCGCACGGTTTCCTGCGGCCGCACGCAGCCTTTCGATCGACCGATCGGACGATGCATCGTCGACCATGATGATCTCGTCCGCAGGCGATGTCTGTCCCTGCGCAGCCTCCAGCGAGCGGACGACATGGCGCTCCTTGTTGTGCACCGGAATAACCACGGCGATAGTGGGGTCCGTCACGTCATGCCTCCCTGCACTTTGCCCGCGACCGCAGTGGAGCGCCCAGCTTTTACCGACGCGTCGCATATGCTAGGCGCGCCGCCTTGTCGACCTGGGCGGCATCTCCAGAGGATTGATAGTCGAGATGACACGCCAGGCCGGTCCCTCCCCGCAAGCGCGGCGCGCACCATCCGGCTTCGGTTGGGAGGCCATAACCGTCGCGATCAGCCGCTTTTTCCAGAAGGGCAGCTATTTCATAACGAGCCTCATCCTCGCCCGATTGCTCGGCCCCGAGGGGAGGGGGCTTGTCGCGGCGCTGCTCGTGCCGGCCCAATTGGCCGTCAACTTCTCCGAAATGGGGATCCGCCAGTCCACCGCCTTCCATCTCGGGCGCGGTATCTATCCGCTCGAGCGGCTGCTGCCGACGCTGCTGACGTTGGTACCGCTGGCGGGGACGATCGCGGTCCTGCTGGCGCTGGCCTATCTCGACTATGCGGGCGTCGCACGCGATGACTGGATGCTGCGCGCGCTGGCGGTTGCGTCGATCCCGACATCGCTGCTGTCGAGCTATGCAAGCGGCGTCTTTCTCGGGCGGCAGCGGATCGCGGCGTTTCGTCGGACGAGCTGGCGGCCGGCGCTGCTGCGACTCGTCCTGATCATCGTCCTGGGCTGGGCACTGGATCTCGGTTTGTACGGCGTGCTGATCGCCAATCTGGGCGCCTCGCTGCTGGGATCCGGCTACGCGCTGTATCTGCTTTCCAAGGAGGGGCGGCTGTACCTTGGGTTCGACCGGGAGGTCGCGGTCAGGTTGCAACGCCGGGGCTTGTCCTACGCCGCGTCGCTGTTCGTCATGATGCTCAATTACAAGATCATGATCCTCTTGCTGACGCGGTTTGCGACGCTGCGCGAGGTCGGCGTCTATGCGCAGGCCACGGTCATCGCCGAACTCATCTGGGAAATTCCCACCGCAGTCAGTTCTCTCCTGCTGTCGCGCAGCGTCAATGCAAAGGAGGACAAGGCCTTTTCAACGAAGGTGCTCGTCCTGGCGCGGGTCTCGTTCCTCGCGGCGACGGTGCTCGCGATCGGCATAGCGATCGTCTCGGGATTCGCCTTTCCCCTCCTGTTCGGCAAGCGGTTCGCCGAAAGCGCGTCGGTCTGCAACGCGCTCCTACCGGGTGTCGTGGCGTTCATCGTCTTCAAGATTCTCAACACCAACCTCGCCGGTCAGGGAAAGCCCTGGGCGTCGCTGATCATCATGGCGCCGGTGCTCGCGTGCAACATCATGCTGGGATGGTGGATGATTCGCCTCGACGGCGTGATGGGCGCCGCCCTGGCGTCGAGCATCACCTACGTCGTGGCCACGATCCTGTACGTCGGCCTTTATGCGCGGATGACGGGCTTCACCGTGCGCGACATGGTCGCCTTCCGGCGGTCCGACTTTGCCGCTCTGGCGACGCATATCCCGTATTTGAAGCGGCCTGGTAAGCGCTGAATCGCACCGCGCACGAAGTGTGCGGGGCAATCAAAATATAGACGTCGCTCCATATCCGGCAGCAGGGGCCGGCATATTGGCCAGCCGGCCCGTAAAACTATCAGCGCCGCGCTCAGACATCTTCGTATCTCGACAGCTGTACTTTGCCGATGGTCCGGATCGTCCGTCGGAAACCTGATGTCCGGACCGTTGCTTGCTGCATGCAAGATTCCGATCTGTCCCATCGCGAGACAGGCGACTGGCGAAATCGTTGACAACGATGCTGAATTAATTGAACTCGATCCTTAATAAAGCATTAAGCGTTGGGCACGGCAAAACGTGACAACATGGTTTCAAACAAAGACGGCAGCGGAGACAAGACAATGGCATTCGGCGACAACAGCAAGCTGATCACGACGGCAGACAACACGATCATGCTGAACAACGGCACGAACGATACGGTTGCCAACACGACTGGTGCGACCGCGTTCAGCTTCAGCGCAGGCAACACCGGTGACGATCAGATCGAGAACTTCGGCAAGAACGACACGATCCTGAACTACCAGAAGATCTTCGACGGCAACAACGACGGCATCATCGACTTCGGCGCAAACGGTATCCTCGATATCGACCGTACGTCGAAGAAGAACCCTGGCGCAGACCAGATCACGCTGCAGGGCATGGAGAGCAAGCAGCTCCGTTACCTTGGCGAAAAGGGCGGCGCATTTGTTTACGCCGACGCAAGCGTCAAGCTCGCTGGCTTCACCGAGGGTACGGTTGGTAACGACACGCTCGACGCGGCGACCGGTTCGAAGAAGTTCTTCTACGACACCGCACTCGGTCTGAACCTCGGCGGCGACACGATCACGGGCTTCGGCGCTGACGACCAGATCGTTACGACCTCGCAGATCTTCAACGGCAAGGCCGGTGCAGACGCAGGCGTGCAGATCAAGTTCGGCAACAACGGCGTGCTCGATCTGTCGGGCGAAATGATGAACACCAAGGGTGATGACGGCGCAGCACATGGCGGCCAGATCGACCTCGTCGGCGTCAGCGGTCTGTACCTGCAGTCCACCAACGAGGTGAACGGCGTGACGTACTACCACTACGGCATCGACAACACCGCAGGCTAATGCCCGCGGCTCTTCTTCGGGAGAGATGATAGAGAGAGATTTCCTCACGGAAATCTCTCTCTTTTTTTGTTTGCCGCGCTCGGGTGCGAACGCGTTCGAGACCCGTGCCGGGCAACCGCGGTCGCCCGGCACGTCACCGGATCAGAAGTTCAGCGTCGCGATGCCGGCAGCGGATCCGTCGAGGCTGTAGACATAATAGGTCATGCCGTCGTGCGAGACCGCGCCGTCGAACTCGAGCATCGAAACGGATGCGCCCTTCAGGCCGCCGATCGTGACATCGCCCAGATCGACCCCCGCGCCGCTGCCCAGGTCGAGCATGCCCTTGGCACCAAGCTTGACGTGGCCGGTGCCATCGTCCTGCAGCGCGACCGTGGTGACCAGCACGTCCTTCTTGCCGAAATTCGACAGCGTGTCGTGGCCGAGATCGAGCCCGAGCGCGGTGTCGAAGAAGAACTGGCTGGCCTTCTTGTCGGTCGAGTCGCCCGACATCTTGTCGTTGCCGAGCTTGCTTTCCGACGCCCCCTTGGGACGGACGCTTGCATCCGCGTAAATGTAGCGCCCGGCGGAATCGGCGCCCATCAGGCGGAGATCCGAAACGCCCTCGATGACCGCGTAATCGTTGCTCTTCGGCGAATCGAGCGACAGGCGGTTGGCTGCGAAGGTGATGATGCCGTCGCCATTGCCGTCAAAAAGCTTGGCCGTTGTTGCCAGCACGTCCTCGTGGCTGAAGTTCTTGATCGTGTCGGTGCCGGTATTCTTCGCGATGTCGAAGAAGAACATGTCGTTGCCCGACGTGCCCGAGAGCGTCTGCGAGGCCGAACTGCTGCCGTCCTGGACCGATGGCTTGGCGACAAGCGGCGTGACCGGGGGGACGACGACGACGACGGGGGGAAGGACTGGCGGGGCAATGGTGGGAATGACGGGCGCCGCCGCGACCGCGATCGAGACGACGCCATTGTCGAAGGCCTGCCCGTCGCTTGCCGCGTAGGTGAAACTGTCGCTGCCGACATAGCCCTTGTCCGCGACATAGGTGAAACTGCCATCGGCGTTGAACAGCAGCGAGCCATGCGTTGGTCCCTTGACGAGGCTGGCGGTGAGCGCGTCGCCGTCGCCGTCGCGGTCGTTCGTCAGGACGTTGCCGGTCTCGCTCTTGCCCGCGACGATCGCGACCAAGTCGTCGACCGCAACGGGAGCTGCGTTGACGGGCTCTGGGCGCGCGACGGCGCTCGCCTTGATCTCGGCGACCGTCGCGTTCAGGTCGTTCGTGATCCCCATGTAGAACGTGAACGTCGTCGATTGACCCGCCGCGAGCGTGCCGAGGCCGAAATTGATGTTGATCGCGTTGTCGCCCTTGAGCGAATAGCCCTCGGCGGGTGCGGCATCGAAGGTCGCCGCGGCGTTGGGGTTCTCGTTGACGTACCCCTTGAAGGTGGAGACCATCGCGCGATCATCGGCGGTGTAGTAAAACAGCGGCGTCTTGCCGCTGGAGGCATAGGCCGCGATCAATGCGCCATCAGCACCGTCGCCACCCTGCTCGATCACCGTGTTGACGGTATCGAAGGTCGCGCCGTGATCGGGGTCGATCGAGCGCATGTAATGCAGATCGGCGACGGCCTTGCTCGTCGTGTTCGTCAGCGTGACGTCGACCTTGATGTATTTCGCACCATCGGCGAGCGACATCGTCTGCGCGACCTTGACGCCCTCGGTCGTCGCGCCCGTCCAGCCGGCCTTGCCGATCCCATCGCTCGACAGGTCGGAGGAAACGCCGCCGGCGACCTGGCTCTTGCCGTTCCGCTCGCTGTTGACGCTGGTGTAATGCTTGGCGCCGATGTCGTAGCCGATCGAAAAGCTCTCGACGGGCGTTCCCGCGAGCATCGCGTCGCGCGTCGCTGCCGCGCCCTTGCCGAAGCCATCCGTGTCGCCCACGAGCCCCAGGCGGATATAGCCGTTAACCGCATCGGTGACGAACCCGACCGGTGCGGTGGCGCGCGTCCCGAGCGTGCCGCTGCCGTTGATGCCCAGACTCAGATACTGACCCTGCAGAAAAATCTCATTTCCGATGGTTGCGTCGAGTGTCATGCGCTGTTCCCCCGTTCCAGACGGCGCGCGGGTTTATCCGCACGGCGTTCTGGTTCCCTGAATGTCACGGCAACTGCGGGTCACTCGCTGCTTCCTCACAACGAATCACCCAAAACCGTTCAATAGGAATGGCACGGACCAATTGACGGCTTCTCAACATAGACGTCTAATTTCCGTTAACCTTGGGAACCAAAACGCGGGCCGAACGTTTTCGCCGGTCACTTGCCATTCCCCATTGAATCCAGACGGATCAACAGCTTACGCGGTCGGGTAAGGCCGTCGAGCAGCGCGCAAATTTAACTGAAGACGGACGTCCCTTCAGGGGCGTGGCCACTTTGCCAGCTCGCGGGATTAGGGAATGAGCCCGACATACGCCTGTGTGTCGTCATTATCCGGCCGCTCCGCGTTCGGTGCCGTCAGGGCAGCGTGCATCCCGTCCCGAGGTGAATGTCGGGCGTCACCTTGGCATCGAGACGGATCATCTTCGTGCCTGCCGGCACATGAAGTTCGCACCGGTCGATCGTTAGCTGCCCCTGACCATGCACGACGATGATCGGCTTGCGCTCGGTCGAGCGGACGACAAGCGTGCCGATGTGCCAGTCGGCCCCGGGATTGATCTGGAGATGCGCCTTGGCGGGATCGGTGCTCGTGATCCGCGTACCGGTGCCGGTGCCCCAGAACCGATAATTGATCCCGTTTCGCGCCGCCGACACGTTCTCCAGCCTGGTGTCGGTCGACTTCAGGTCGAAGCCACCATCGCTGTTGTCGTTGGCGGTGCTGTTACGGAATATGATCCGCGCGGCGCCGCGCTCGCTCGAGAACCCATCGCCGTTGGTATAGCGCTTTTCGCGATGGATCATCTGAAACCCGCTGGCGGTGACGGAGTCGATCAGGATGTCGTGGGCGTTGCCCTGGAGCTCGATACCCGCGGGGAGTTCGGGCGCAGGCGTCGGCGCGGCCAGTCGCAGGGTCGTGTTCCGGATGACGATGTCGTGCGCATCGCCCTTGAAGCGAAAACCGCCGCGCAGCACGGTTGCATCGATATTCTCGAACCGGCTGCCGCTCGCGATCCCGAGCGGGTCATCGAGCAGGCGGTAGGCGTTGCCATAGCGCTTGTTCTGGACGACCGACTTGGCACGCGGCGCAATCCGCTCCGTGGCACCCCGCCGCGCGTCGAAACGATCGGAAGCGGGCAGGCCGGCGGCACCGGCGCCCCCGGCAGCGCCCGGCTCCAGCCGTTTCGCCGGCGCTCCGGACGCGAGCGCCAGGGATATGATCAACATGCCAAGCCGGTACGCCATACGCCGTCCTTTCGATCGACCGCAGCGTTTGCGGTCGTCGCCGGCCATCTAGCAGGGGCTTAGCGTCGCTGCGAGGGGGCCTCGCCTTCGGGTGGTGTCGGCCGGCCGGTCGGGTCGACGGGCAGCGTGGTCGCCAGCGGACCGCTTGGCGGGGGCGCGACCGCCGCGATGACCGTCGTATCGGTGGCGGGCGGGAGGATCGGCGCGGCGCGGTTGCGGCTGCTCGGCACCTGGATACTGTCGAAAGCGCGGACGATGGCCGTGAACGGGCTCAACTGGCTCCGCTTCTGTTTTTCGAGATTGGCCGCGGAATCATAGATCGCGACCGCCTGATCGATCGCCGCCGCCTGCAACCTGCCGAGATAGGCGAGCACGTTCGCCTGTCCGGCATATTGCGAATATTGCGCGTTCGCGAGGATGAGCTGCGCGTTGAGCAAGCGCTGTTCCGAATCGAGAACCTCGAAGTTCGACCGGAAGCCCTCGGCGAATCCGCGGCGGACGCCGTCGAGCGCGACCTGCGCGGCTTCAACCGCCGCCTGGCCGTTCGTCACCTGATCCTGCGACGTGATGGACTGGTTCCACGCGTTGAGCAGCGCGCTGTCGACGCTGCGCCGCGTATCCTCGATCAGGAACGACAGCGATTGCTGGTTCGCGATCGCGGCGCGGATCTGCGACCCGACGACACCCTGATTGATCAGCGGCACGGTCACCGTCACGACGCCCGACAGCGCCCGACCCATATCGCGCACATTGTAGCTCGCGGGCGCATTGTAGCCGTAGCGCCCCTCGGTCGCGATCGTCGGATTACGCTCCGCGCGCGCCGCCGCGACACGCGAACGTCCCGCGCGCTCGTTGAGGATCGCCTGCCAGAGGGTCGGGCTTTCCTTCTCGGCGATCTGATACGCCGTGTCGATCGACGTCGGCAGGCCCGGCAGTGCGGGCTCTGGCTCGAGCACGCCCGGGTTGCGGCCGACCACCGCTGCGAACCGCGCGCGGCTCTGTTCGAGCGATGCGCGCGCCTGCGCCAGCGACGTGCGGATGATGAGGAGCTGCGCCTGCGCCTGCGCGATATCCACCCGCGTCAGATCGCCGCCACGCTCGCGCGCCTGCGCCTGCTGGACCTGGCGTTCGTACGACCCGACCGATCGCTCCTGGATCGCGACGATCCGCGAGTCGCGCCGCACCGAGACATAGGAGTCGACGACTTCGAACAGGATGAAGTTCTCGACCTCGCGCAAGCGTTCGCGCCCCGACAGCACATCGGCTTCGGACGCCGACAGCTGTGCCGCGGTGCGGCCGCCCGTGCTCAGAATCTGCGAGACGGACACCGCCGCGCCCATCATCTTCTGATCGAACTTCTGGAAGTCGTTGAAGAAGCCCGCGCGTTGCACCTGTTCCTGATAGGAAAGGCTCGCGACGACGCCGACGTTCAACCGGTACGGGGAGGCCGCCTGGATGACCTGCTCGTCGAGGACGCGCAGCTGGGCACGTTGCGCCTCGAGGCGGGGATTGTTGCGATAGGCATCGGCGATCGCATTACCCAGCGTATCTGCCGACGCCGGTTGCACGGCGATGCCCGCAAGTAAGCACGCGCACATCAACCAACGAGCCCGCCGCATATAGATTATCCCCCTGATGTCGCACGTTAACGACAATCTTGCGTAACACAGTGGTCGGGCCCTTTCCAGACGAGTTCAATACGCAGCGGATAGTGATCGGACCCCGTCCTGGGCAGACGTCGGACGGCGCGAACGCCCCAGTCGGGACCTGCGAAAAGATGGTCGATCGGCAGCACGGGGACCGGCACGGCATGGCCGGAAAAGTCGGCGGGAAACGAGAACAGGCCGCGCGTCACGCGACGCATCGGCGCTACGGCGGCGTCGAAATCCCGCATCGCGGCCGACCATGGGACCAGGTTGAAATCGCCCGCGACGACGAGCGACCGGGTTCCCACGCGGGCTGCCGCCTCGGCAAGCGCACGGCGTGCCTCGCTCTGTCCCTCGAGAGTCAGCCGGCGGGACAGGTGGACGCTGGCCAGCACGAATCCCCCGGTCACGCCCGGCAGCCTGACGCGCGTCTGGACCAGTCCCGGCCCGAACGGCTTGCCGGTCTCGTCGCGGAATCGATAGCGGACGCGCGTGAGCGGGATCCGCGAGAAGATCGCCAGCGAACAGGGTTTGCGACACTCGCTCGCATAGGGAAAGTTGCGACGCAGCTGTCCCAGATAGGGACGGACCGTGCCTTCGGTCTCCTGAAGGATGAGGATGTCCGCCTCGCTCGCGGCCAGCGTCGCAATGGTGCCCGCAGGGTCGGCGTTGCGCACGGCGATATTGTGCGTGATGATCACGAGGCCCCGGCCGGGCGTCGAGACCTTCGGGGCGTCGCGCCACTCATAGGCAAAGGTCGCCGTCGCGATCCCGAGCGCGATCACGGCGATCGCGGTGACGATGACGGAGCGTCGCCAAGCGAAGCCGATCGCGAGGACCGCGAGCACGGGCGCGACCGGCAGCGCCGCTGCGGCGATGTCTGCGGCGGCGATCCAGTCACCCGCCCATGGCGCAAGCGACAGGAGCAGGGCCGCGGTGGCCGCAACCGCCGCGATCGCCGTCGCAACGCCGCGCAGGATCATCACCGCCGGGTCGCGAGCGCGTCGTCGATCACTGCCCAGTAGCGCTCGACCGCGTGCGCGACGCTGAAGTCGCGCACGCGCGCGCGACCCGCCGCGGCCAATGCTGCACGCCGGGCTGGGTCGGCCATCATCCGGAACGCCTCGGTCATCGCTGCGAGATCGTCGACGGGGACGAGCAGCCCCCCTCGACCCTGACCCGGAACGACGTTGCCCGGCGCGATCGATACGTCGAGCACCTCGGAAGGTCCGGAACGACAATCCGTCGCCACGACGGGGACCCCCGCCGCGAGCGCCTCGACGAGCGCATTGGGAAATCCCTCCGCATTCGAGCTGAGCACCAGAAACTGCGCCTTGCCGACGATCGCATACGGATTCTCGGCAAATCCCGGCAGAACCAGCCGCGCGCCAAGGCCGAGCGCGTCGCCCAGCGCGCGCAGCGCGGCGTGATCCGGTCCCTGACCCAGGATCACCAGATTCCCCGCGAGTCCGGAGGCGGCGAAGGCCCGGATCGCCAGCGGAAAGTTCTTGTTCGTCACCAGCCGTCCCATCGCGACGACGAACGGTACGGCGCTATGGTCGTTGGCGGGTTCGGCTGCCAGCGCTTCGATCCGATCGGTGTCGATCGGATTGGCGATCGCCACGACCCGGTCGGCGCGGACGCCGAAATCCTCGACCAGCGTATCGCCGACGCCTTGCGACACGGCGATGATCCGCGTCGCGCGCGGATAGGCGAGGCGGACCATCGCCTTGCTCGCGGTGGCGGCACGCCCCTCGCCGAGATGCGCGGTGGTATTGACCCGCTCGCTCAAGATGAAGGGACGGCGACGCAGCGTCATCGCCGCGGCGGTCGCGACATTTGCCCGGGTAAGAAACGACAGCGCGACGTCCGGCTTTTCGCGGCGCACGACACCCGTCAGCCCTGCGATGCTCGCGGCGAAGCCATGTTTGCAGTCGAGCCGGTGGACGCGGATCCAGTCGGGCAGCGCATAGGCCTCCTCGTCGCGGTCGAGCAGCGCGATCGCGCAGTCATAGTCGCGCGTACGCGCTTCCGATCCTCCGAGCAGCGTCGCCATCACGCGCTCGGCGCCGCCGCCCGCAAGCGAATTGATCGCGAATAAAACCTTGCGTCGCATCGCGTTCCTCCTTGGCCCGATGTTCGCCTAGCCATGCCATGCCGTCGTGGCAATCGACCCATTACGGTCATTCCGGTCGTGGATCGTCGCGGTATCTCTATGGCGCTTGGTCGCGCGGTCAGTATAGACAAACGCTGATATTCAAGGAGGGCTGGATGACTGCGATCAGTGCGGCACGCAAGTTTGCGGGTTTCGGAGCGGCGGTGGCGACGCTGCTGGCGGTGGCCGGTTGCGCGACGCAGCCCAAGACGCCGTTGACCGCCGAACAGATCAACGCCCGCGTCGACGTCTATCGACTGGGCCTCGGCGACAAGGTGCGCGTCAACGTCTTCGGCGAGCCCGCGTTGAGTGGCGAGTTCCAGGTGTCGGGCAATGGCGCGATCACCATGCCGCTGATCGGCGACGTCAAGGCCGTGGGCCTGACCGCGCGCGAGATGGAAGCGGCGCTGGTCGCACGCTACGCCGCCGGCTATCTCAAGGACCCGAAGATCGCAGTCGAAGTCTACGATTTCCGGCCCTATTTCGTGCTGGGTGAAGTGGCCAAGCCAGGCCGCTATCCCGCAGGCGAAGACGCGACGATCCTCGGCGCGATCGCGACGGCAGGCGGGTTCACCTACCGCGCGAACAAGAACAAGGTGTTCGTCCGTCGTGCGGGCGATACCGCCGAGCACGAAGTCGACATCAACGCCAATCTGAAGGTCCTCCCGGGCGACGTGCTCCGCGTGGGCGAGCGGTACTTCTGAGTCCTGCGACGTTCCGGGCGGTCAAACATTAACTGAGGCAATGCGCGTGCGACACAGGACACAGGGGCGGCGGTCGGCACTCTTCGTTGCGGGGCTTGCGGTCGGCGCGATACCGGGGGTGGTAACCGCGCAGGATCAGGTCGCTGACGGAACGCCGGCGATCCTAACGGAGACGGCACCGCAGGCGACACCGCTTACGCTGCCGGGAGGCGATCGCTCCGACGCCCCGGCGATCGGGACAGGCTCGCTCGCGTTGCCCCGCGGCGATGTGATCGGCTTTCGCAACGACTCCGTCTTGCCATCCGCCAAGCGCACGGTGAATGGCGTCACGGTTGCCGCGCGGTCGCGGCCGGAATTCGATCCGACGGGAATCCAGCTCGGCAGCTTCACGCTCTTCCCCGCGCTGACCGCGCGTGGCGGCTATGACAGCAACGTCTATGTGCAGCAGGATGGCGTATCGGACGCCTATGGCATCCTGCGTGCGGACGTCGCGCTGAAGTCGAACTGGGGGCGGAACTCGCTAAGCTTCGACGGCTATGTCAACGAACGCGCGTATAGCAAATTCGTCACCGAGAGCGGGATCACGTATCGCGGCCGCGTACGGTCGCGGTATGACATCGCCGAGGATTCCGCGATTTCCGCCGACGTCCAGCATGAGCGCGCGTTTGTCCGCCGCGGTGGCACGGGCGATCTGATCCTGACGCGTCAACCCGTTCGCTATACGCTGACGAGTGGCCAGCTTTCCGGCACCAAGGAATTCGGCCATTTGACGGCGCAGCTGACGGGTTTTGCCGGCCGCTACAATTATGAGGACGCCGAACGTCCGACCGGCGAGCCCGTCGATCAGCAATATCGCGACTACAGCCTGTATCGCGGATCCGCCGAACTCGGCTATCGCACGGGTGCCGGCCCGATATTCTTCCTCTCGGCCACGGGCGACATACGCCGCTTCCGTCTGCCGCGCGGGCCGATCCTGCGCGATGCGGATGGTATCGAGGTTCTCGGCGGGGTCAGCAGCGAAATCACCCCGCTGCTCCGCGGACGTCTCGGCCTCGGGTACATCTATGCGGACTTCAAGGATCCCAATATCGAATCGCGCGGTGCGCTCGGGTTTCAGGCGGATCTCGACTATCTCGTGACCGAGCTCACGACCGTGAAGTTCAGCGCGCAACGCTATTTCCAGAACGTCGCGGCGGCGGTCTCGCCGGCGGCGCTGGCCACCGAATTCGACATCGGCGTCGACCATGAACTGTTGCGCAACGTGATCCTGTCCACCTCGCTGTCGTACCGCCAATCGAAGTTCGTCATCCTCGATACGACGTCGAAGGGCTATGGCTTAGAGGGCGGCGTCCGCTGGCTGGTGAGCAAGCATCTCCGCGCGGACGCGTCGGCGGGCTATCGCAACCGCAAGGGCAATGGGGAGATCCTCGGCATTCCGGCCGCCCGGACCTTCAACCAGTTGCAGGCGACGTTCGGCTTCACCATCACGCCGTAAGTCCCAAATCCGCGCACGCTCCGCCGCGGAGAAGCGCCGCCCTCACGCCAAAGAATATGGGCCGGGAAATATGATTTCCCGGCCCATATCCGTTTTCGATCCTAGCTGTGCCCGTCAGCCCGCTTCGGCGTAATATCCCTTGAAGCGATGATAATAGGACATCTCGTCGCCGAACCCTGCGCGTGACTGCTGTTTGAGGTTAACCTGCGAAAGCGCGACGCCGTAGATCTTGGCGCCTTCGCGCGCGAGCATGTCGACCGCGAGCTCGCTCGCATTCGCCGGAGTCTTGCGCCACCGCGTCACGAACAGCACGCCGTCGGCCATCGCCGCGATCGCGCGTGCCTCGGCGAGCGGCAGCACAGGCGGCGTATCGAGCAGCACCAGGTCGAACCGCTCGGAGAGCGACTGGATGAGCGAAAACATCGCCTGCGACGCGACCAGCTCGTAGTTCATCGACTTGGTGTTGCTCTGCGGCAGGATATACGCACCCGACGCCGTGTCGTGGAGCAGCGCCTTGTCGAGCTGCGCGGTGCCGTCGAGTACCTCGATCAGGCCGACCGCGGTGTCATTGGTGACCGAGCGGCTGAAGGTGCGACGCCGGACGTCGCAATCGATCACGACGACCTTCGCACCCGCCAGCGCGGCGGAGCGGGCGAGGCAGATCGATATCGTCGTCTTGCCCTCGCCGGGCAAAGCCGACGAAACCGCGAGCGACCGAACGACCTGATCGGGGCGGCCGATCTTCAACGCGGACCGGATGCTGCGGAACGATTCGCTGAACAACGACCCCTGGTTCTCGACCAGGAAATTCGCTGGCGCCATCGGATCTCGCTTCGAGATCCGCGCGCCGGGGATCGTTGCTAGGTCGGGAACTGTCCCGATCACCGGCACATGAAGCCGCGCCTCGACCTGGCGTCGGTTCTGGAAGCCGCTTTCGAGCAGCTCAAGCAGCAATACGACGCCGACCGCGGCGAGCAGCGACGCGAGAATGCCGCCAGCCCCGAACACCGCGGCGTTGGGGAAGACCGGTCCGCCGGGGACCATCGCACGCGAGATCACCGACGCATTGCTCTTGTCGGTGCCTTCACCGGCGACCGACTGGCGATACCGATCGAGAAACGCCTGATAGAGGCCGCGCGCCGAGTCGGCGTTGCGCTGCAGCTCGTTCAGCTGGACCGAGGCGCGGTTGCCCGCCTGCAGCCCGCCCTGTGCGCGGTCGAGCGAGGAGCGGATCGCCGATGTCCGGCCCGCCGAGACGCGCGCGTCCGCCACGAGACCGGCGAGCGTCCGGCGGGTTTCGTCGCGGATGCTGTTGTTGACGTCGGCATATTGCCGGTCGAGCTTGGCAAGATCGGGATGCAGCGGGCCGTACCGCCCCGCCAGGTCCGCGCGCTGTGCGCTCAGCTGCGCCTGCTGCTGGCGCAGGCTGCGGATCACCGGCGACCCGAAGTCCGCCGCCGCATTGCCGCCGCCGCCGCGCGCCGCGCGCAACCGTGCCTCGGCCGCTGCCTGGTCGGCCTGCGCGGTCGCCAATTGCGTGTTCAGGAACGACAGTTCCTGCTGCACCGCCGTGCTGTCCTTCTGCACGTCGATCAGGTTGGTGTTCGCGCGGTACTGCGCCTCTGCCGTTTCAGCGCGGATGACCTCGTCGCGCAGTCGCGACAGGCGTTCGCGCAACAGCTTGTTGTCGTTCGTCCGCGAATCAACCTTGGTGTCGCGCTGGCTCGCGATATATTCGTCGACCAGCGCGTTCACCACGGCGGCGGCGTGCTTGGGGTCCGTCCAGGTAAAGCTGGTGTCGATCGCATAGGACAGGCCGGTACGCTTGACCGCCAGCCCGCTCTGGACCTTCGAGATCGCCCGCGATCGCGCCGCGGCCGGCGAGAGGACGGGGCCGTCGATCGCCTGACCAAAGCCCGGTTCGCGCTGCAGATTGAGCGTGTCGACCACACGTGCGGCGAGCGAAGGCGATGTCAGCACCTCGACCGCGGTATCGACGGTGGGTGAATCGGTCGGCAGCTCCTGGTTGGGAGACTGGCCCGCGATGATCTGATCCGCGCGCCGGTCGAGCGCGATGCTCGCCGTGCCCATGTAGCGCCGCGGCACCATGGTATAGGCGACGGCGGTAAGCACGAGGATGATCACGACCGTTGCGACGATCCACCAGCGGCGACGTCGGGCGATCCCGAAGATCCGGTGCAGATCGATCAGCCGGGCGTCGGACTCGCCCTCGTGCAGCTCGTCCGACAGCGTATTCGTCTTTGCGGCCATGCGCGTGTCACCATTCATCACAAGAGCATTCCCGGAAGCCTACCGTGAACTCGACAATCACCGTTCATGCAACGACCGGGAGAAGGCTTCGGTAAGCGGATCGAAAAAATATTGCAGTGCGGTACGCTTACGCAACTTGACCAGCACCTGAACGGGTACGCCGGCACGAACGCCGGTATCCTCGCCGCGGATCTTCTTGAGCAGATCCAGCTGCGACTTCGGTACCACGACTTCGGCGCTATAGTAAGTATGGCCGCTCTGCTCGTCGCGAAGGCTGTCCGCCGAGACGTTGCGAACCGTTCCAAGCAGGATCGGCAGGTCGCGTTCGTGGATCGACAGGAACTTCACTTCGGCTTCGCGTCCCTCATAGACGCCGTCGATGTCGTTCGGCTGGAAGTTGGCCTTGACGATCAGTGGGGCTGCATCCGGAACGATGTCGAGAATTGGCTGCGCGGGCTGGACGACGCCCCCGACCGAAAAGACCCGCAGGCCGACGACCCTGCCCGCCATCGGTGCACGGATGACGGTGCGTTCCAACTGTTCTCTCGCGGCGATCCATTTCGGCATCACTTCGTTCAACTGGAACTGCGTATCGCGCAGGATGCTGGCACTGTCGTCGATCGACTTGCGCTCGGTCTGGATGATCTGCTGGCGCGTCTCGCCGATCTGCTCGCGCGATGCGGCCGCACGTGCAGCATAATCCGCGTTGGCGCCGTTGATTTCGGCTACCGCGCGTTCGAGCGCGCTGACCGAGTTGCGCGAGACATAGCCTTCGTCGGCGAGCTTGCGGGTCCGGTCGAGCTGCGCCTGAAGCGACGCACGCTGGGCGGCGCTGGCACCGGCCTGCGCGTTATACCCGCCCGACTGTTTGGAAACCTGCGCCTCCTGCTGTTGCAGGACGTTGCGGCTCGACGCCAGCAGGCTCTGCCGCGATGCGCGCTGGGCAATCTGCAGCTGCATCGCCTTGGCGACCAGCGCCCGGTCATCGCCGGTCGCCGCCGCGAACGAGGCAGGCCACTGGATCGGCCCACCGCGGATATCCGCCTCGAGGCGCGCCTTCTGCGCCTGAAGGTCGATGACGCTGTTCGCCAGCGCGCGTTCGGTCGCCGCCACTTCGGCGCCCGACAGGCGGATCAGGATCTGGCCCGCCTTGACGTGCTGCCCCTCACGGACGTCGAGCTGCTGCACGTTGCCGCCGTCGCGATGCTGCACGGTCTGGCGGTTGCCAGCGACCGAGACCTGGCCCTCGCCATAGGCGGCGGCGTCGAGCCGCGCAAAACTCGCCCAGCCGATCAGGATGATGAAGAACAGGACCGCGACGAGACCGCCGATCCAGAGCGCGTCGCGCGGTGAATCCTCGAGTTCGGGTGTCGCCGGAACGGGTCTGGTGGTTTGCACCAGCTCCTGCGACTTGGCCGTGACGGGGCCTACGAGTTCGCCTTCGCTCATCAATTCGCTCCTTCGAGCCGGCGGTCGCCGTCGTCGTTATGGCCCGCGTCGGTACCTGCAGCCGCGCCATCGGGCTGTTCGCCGACCGGCGTCGATTGCGGACGCAGCGCGTCCTCGCGGTTCGCGAAAAGCTGAACTTCGCCGTCGCGCAGCAGCAGGATCTTGTCGACCGCCTGCAACAGCCCGGTGCGATGCGTCGACACGATCACCGTCGCGCCGCGTTTGCGCAATTCGCCGAGCGTGTGCATCAGCCGCGACTCGCCGTTCATGTCGAGATGCGCGTTCGGCTCGTCGAGGAACAGCAGCGACGGGCTGTCGAACAACGCACGCGCCAGCGCCACGACCTGCCGCTGGCCGGCGGACAGGCCACCGCCCTCGCGGATCACCAAACGCGTGTCATAGCCTTCGGCGAAGTGCAGGATGAGCTCGTGCGCGCCGGCCAGCTGCGCGGCATGGACGACCTTGAGGTCCAGCGCCTCGCCACCGCCCTCAACCGCCGCCTGGAAGCGCGAGATGTTGGCGTGGACCGTCGCCGGGAACAGCGTCGGGGTCTGCGGCATATAGCCGACATGCCGGCCCAGGTCCTCGCGGTTCCAGTCGTCGAGGCGCGCATCGTCGATGCGGACCTCGCCCTCGTCGGGTTCGAGACCGCCTGAGAGAACGCGCAGCAACGTCGACTTGCCCGCGCCGCTCGGGCCGATGAGCGCGACGATCTGGCCCGGCTCGACGACGAAGTTGATGTTCTTGAGCAGTACGCGGTCGCTGCCGGGCGCGCGCACGGTGAGGTTCGAGACCTCGACCTTGCCGCGCGGGGCGGGCAGCGCGGTGCGCGCGATCGTGATGTCGGGCAGCTTGCAGAATTCGTCGAGCCCGCGATAGGCGTTGCGCGCGCCCAGCACGTTCTTGAGTGCATTGAGGATCTGCTCGACCGGCTGAAGAGCGCGACCCAGGATCAGCGACGCGGCGAAGATCGACCCTGCCGAGATGCTCTGGTTGATCGCGAGCCACGCACCGAGCGCCAGCGCGAGCGACTGGAACAGCAGGCGCAGGAACTTGGTGATCGCAAGGAACGTCCCCGAGCTCTCGGCGACTTCGCCCTGGCGGCGGACAAGATCGGCACGCTCATGCAGATGACGGCGCACCAGCGCCTCGCGCATGCCGAGCGACCGAGCGACCTCCGAGGCCTGGATCGAATAATCCTGCGACCGATAGGACGCGTTGGAGCGCAGCGTGGTCTCGCTGACGCCCTTGCGGGTGGCAAAGTCGCTGGCAATGGCGACCGCGGTCAGCAGCAGCGTCGCGACGAGCGCCAGCGCGCCGATCCACGGATGCAGCAGGAAGCAGATCAGGATGTAGATCGGTGCCCATGGCGCGTCGAAGATCGCGATGATCGCCGGACCGGTCAGCGTTCCGCGCAACGTGTCGAAATCACGCATCGCCGTCGCGCGCTGCAGCGCGGTTGCGCCGCCCGCACCCAGGATGCGGTGCAGGATGTTCGATGCCGCCATCCGCTCGAGCCGGACGCTCGCGCGCAGCAACAGGCGCATGCGCACCGAGTCCAGGATCGCGAAGACGCAGAGCGATACCGTCAGGATGAGCGTCAGGACGAACAGCGTCGCCCCGCCGCGCGTCGGCACGACCCGGTCATAGACCTGGAGCATGAAGATCGACGGGACGAGGTAGAGGATGTTGATGAGGCCGCTGAACAGCCCCGCGAACAGGAAGTGTCGTTTGCAGGCGCGCAACGCAGCACGCAGCGGATTCGAATCGTACAAGCCATCCGTCATGCGGAAATCCAATAGTAGAGCGGCCGAGGCAACTTATTGCTCAGCGTCTTAGCATGCATTTGTATATGCCAGGTTAGCGCCAAGTTCATGCGCTTTCCGCGCAAAATCATTATAGCCGCGTTCGATCTGCCACGCGTCGGCAATCCGGGTTTCACCGCGCGCGACCATGCCGAGCAGCGCGAGCGCCGCGCCGCAGCGCAGATCGAGCGCGCGGACATCGGCTCCCTCGATGGCGGCCCCCCCCGTAATGTGCGCGGCGCCGTCACGCACTTCGCTCGAAACGCCCATCCGGGCGAATTCGTCGAGATAGCCATAGCGTCCCGCAAACCGCAGATCGACTAGCCGGGAAACGCCGCGCGCGCACGCGCCCATCGCTGCGAACAGCGGCTGCATGTCCGAATTGATGCCCGGATAGGGACCCGTGCTGATCTCGACGGGGTAGGGGCGGCCCGAACGGACGATCGCCACGGGGCCGTCGCGGAAGATCCTGGCGCCGCTTTCGCGCAGGAAGATCAGCGGGACCTCGAGATCCTCGAACGGAAAATCGACGATCTCGACATCGCCGCCGGTCATCACGGAGCCGATCAGCCAGGTCATCGCCTCCATGTTGTCGGGCATGACGCGGTGCGTGATCCCGCCGAGCGTCGGCGCGCCATCGATGACGATGCTTTCCTGGCCGTTGATCGTGATCGCCGCGCCCATCGACCGGAGGAACCGGGCGAGGTCGATGATCTCGGGGCGGATATGCGGGTTCCACAGCGTGGTTCGCCCCTTCGCCAGCGACCCGGCGATAAGCGCGTTCTCCGTCGCGCCCGTCGAGCGCAGCGGCAACGTGATTTCGGCACCGCGCAGGCCATCGGGCGCCTCCGCGTGCAGCATGCCGTTTTCTTCCCAGACGCGCGCGCCGAGCCTGGTCAGCACCAGTTCGTGGAGATCGTATTTGCGATCGCCAAGGTCGCAGCCGCCGGGCGCGGGGACGGCGCCGGCGCCAGTCCGCGCGACCATCGCGCCGAGAATGAGCAGGGTGTTGCGGATCGAGCGGCCCTGCCATGCCAGCGTCGACGATGGCGGCGCCGTCTCGGCCTCGATCACGAGCGTCTCGCCGATCACGCGACAGGTCTTGCCGAGCGTCTCGAGCATCCCGACGTGAACGATGGCGTCGAGCAGTTCGCCGGGATAGTTGTGAAGTACGATCCGCTCGGGCGTCAGCAGCGACGCGGCAAGCAGACGCAGGACGCTGTTCTTCGCGCCGCTGACGCGGACCTGGCCACGCAGTTGCGACGGCCGGACGGTCAGGATCCGCGTATCGCCTTCGCCGTCGCGCGACATGGCGGGCACCTCGGCCGAGTGCCGCGTTACAATAGTCACGTCGTCGCGCTCCATCTCTCGAGCATAGCCCTGGCGAGCCCTGCCCATCCGCGCGCCCGTCGCGCCCCTACGTCATGATCGGTGAGCGAAGCGAGTCCGCCTTAAGTCCCTAGGATTTCATGTGCCGCAGTCACGGCTCCGTTCGGCGCGACATAGCGCACTTCGGCCTGCATCGCTACGCCGGTCATCGCCGCGACGCGATCGCGCGCCAGCGCGATCAGCGACAGCACGTCGCGCGCGGTTGCGCCGCCCCGGTTGACGATGAAATTGGCGTGGTCGGGGGAAAACTGAGCGCTGCCCTGCGTCGCGCCTTTCAGTCCCGCCAGTTCGATGGCTTGGCCGGGGGGGCCGATCTTCTGGTAGAGCGCAGGGTCGCTGACGAAAACCGAGCCGCAATTGGCGTGGATGCGGGGAAACTTCGCGCGTCGTGCCGCCAGGATCGCGATCGCCTCGCGGCGGGACTCCTCGGCCGCGCGGTGCGGCAGCAGAAAGCCCGCGCGCGCGACGACAAGGCTGCCATCCTGCAGCCGCGATTGCCGGTATCCGAAGTTCAGCTGGTCGCGATCGAGCCGGTGCAGCACGCCGTCGCGATCGAAGGCGTCGACCCATTCGACATGGTCGCCGATCCCCTTGCGCTGGCTGCCGCCGTTCATCGTGACGAGCCCGCCCAGCCGGCCGGGGATGCCGATCGCATGGATGACGCCGCCCAGTCCCGCGCCGATGGCGAGGCGTACGAAGCTCGGCACCCAGAGCCCGGCCTCCGCCTCGATCCGGCCGGGCCCGCTATGTCGTACCGCCGCGATCGCCGGGCCGATACGGATGACCGTGCCGCGAAACCCTTCATCGGCAAACAGCAGGTTCGTGCCGTCGCCGATGATGATGAGCGGCTTGCCCAGATCCCGTGCGGCGACCAGTGCCAGGCCCAGCGACCGTGTCGATGTCGGCGTCAGGACAAGATCCGCCGGGCCGCCGATCCGCCAGCGGCCGAGCGTCGACAGCGGGACGTGCGCGCGCGCCGTCACGCCCTCTATCGGTTGGAAATCAGGGGGAGGGGAGTGCATGAAGCCCGATCCGGCGCGATGGAAGAGTAGCCGCGTGCATACACGGCATTTGCGCGTGTCCAAACCCGGCGGATTCACGCCGCGTTGACGACTTTGGCGCTAGTGCCTAGGTTCCCGCGCTGCCCACTGGCATCGTCGCGTTGGCGCGGATCAAACGGAGCGGCGTGATCAATGCGAGTATTCGTAACAGGGCTGCGCGGCATCCCTGACATCATGGGCGGCGTCGAAAGCCACTGCGAGGAACTCTATCCCCGCGCGCTGTCACAGTCGCCACGGCTCGACGTCACGATCCTGGCGCGGCGGCCCTATGTGAACCGCGCGCCGTTCGACCATGACGGCCTCCATGTCGTCCCGCTGCCATCGACACGCAACGCACGGCTCGAAGCGATCGTCGGTACGTTCTTCTCCGTGCTCCATGCGCGACGGCAGCGCGCGGATCTCATCCATATCCATGCGGTCGGGCCCGCGCTGCTGACGCCGCTCGCCCGGATCCTCGGCCTGCGCGTGGTGGTGACGCATCACGGCGAGGACTATGCACGGGCGAAATGGGGACGATTTGCGCGCATCATGCTGCGGCTCGGCGAAAAGGCCGCGTTGCGGTTCGCGCAGGCGATCATCGTCGTCGCGCCGTCGCTGCGCGAGACGCTGGCGCGCGACAACCCTGCTGCGCGCGACCGGCTGGTCTATATTCCGAACGGCACGTCGCGGCTTCCCGAGCAGGGGTCGGCCGCCGATGAGGTGCTCGCGACCGCGGGCTTCGCGGCCGGCGACTATTTCCTGACGGTGGGGCGACTCGTTCCCGAAAAGGCGGTCGACCAGTTGATCGAGGCGGTCCGCCGCGTGCCGGGCGCAAAGCTTCTGGTGGTTGGCGGCTCGGATCATGAGAGCGCCTTTGCCGATCGTGTCCGCGCGATGGCGGACGCGGACGTCGTCTTTGCGGGCGTGCAGACGCGCGCGACCCTGCGCGACCTGTATCAACGCTGTCGCCTGTTCGTTCTGCCGTCGCTCCACGAGGGCCTGCCCATCGCCGCGCTCGAGGCGGGCTCGGTGGGCGCGCCGATGCTGTTGAGCGATATTCCGGCGAACACGGACATCGGCCTGCCGTCGCACCATTATTTCCGCACGGGATCGATCGACGATCTTGTGACCAAGCTGGCGGCGCCGGCCGAGACCTATGCCATCGATCCCGCCGCCCTTCGGCTGCGGTTCGACTGGAACGGCATCGCTGCGCAGACCCTGGCGGTGTACGACCGCGTCGCGAGCGGAAAAGCGCCACGCGAATGACGCTCCAATCCCGTCGCATGTTTGCGCGGGATGGCGGTTCAGACGTCTGACGGATCTGGCCCCAGCGGCCATTCTATTCCGCCCCTGCGCAATGTTTTACACAGAGCGCGCTGTGTCTTTGTTGTACAGTCGACTCGGCGAACAGGCGTTGCGTCACTGCCCGTAATCTGCAATTCCGCGGCGCAGCATTGTCCGACCGGGGCGAGTCTGGACCCGGACGGTCGCGATACAAGGCTTTTAATCTTCATGCGCATTACGATGATCGGTTCGGGGTATGTCGGGCTCGTTTCCGGAGCCTGCTTCGCAGATTTCGGGCACGACGTGGTTTGTGTCGACAAGGACAAGTCGAAGATCGACGCACTGCTCGCCGGTCGCATGCCGATCTTCGAGCCCGGCCTCGATCACCTCGTCGGCTCCAACGTCGCCGCGGGTCGCCTGAGCTTCACGACCGACCTCGCCGAAGGGGTAAAGGACGCGGACGCGGTCTTCATCGCGGTCGGTACGCCGTCGCGCCGCGGCGATGGCCACGCCGATCTTCGCTATGTCTACGCCGCCGTCGAAGAGGTCGCGATGTCGATCCAAGGCTTCACGGTCATCGTCGACAAGTCCACCGTGCCCGTTGGCACCGGTGACGAGGTCGCACGGCTGATGGCAGCGGCGAACCCCGATGCCGATTTCGCGGTCGTCTCCAATCCCGAATTCCTTCGCGAAGGCGCGGCGATCGACGATTTCAAGCGGCCCGACCGCATCGTCATCGGCGGCGACAACGAGCGCGCGATGCAGGTAATGCGCGACATCTATCGTCCGCTGCACATCAACAAGTCGCCGATCGTCGAGATGAGCCGTCGCGGTGCCGAGCTCACCAAATATGCCGGCAACGCGTTCCTCGCGACCAAGATCACGTTCATCAACGAGATCGCGGACCTGTGTGAAAAGGTCGGCGCGGACGTGCAGGACGTCGCGCGCGGCATCGGCCTTGACGGTCGCATCGGTGGCAAGTTCCTCCACGCCGGTCCCGGCTATGGTGGTTCGTGCTTCCCCAAGGACACGCTGGCGCTGCTGAAGACGGCGCAGGATTACGAGGCGCCGCAGCGTATCGTCGAGGCGGTCGTCGCGGTGAACGACAACCGCAAGCGTGCGATGGGCCGCAAGGTGATCGCGGCGATGGGCGGCGATGTTCGCGGCAAGACCGTCGCGGTGCTGGGCCTGACGTTCAAGCCGAACACCGACGACATGCGCGACAGTCCCGCGATTGCCGTCGTCCAGACGCTGCAGGATGCCGGCGCGACGATCCGTGCCTATGACCCGGAGGGCACCGAGCAGGCGCAGAAGGTCCTGACCGACGTGGCGTATTGCGAGAATGCGTACGAGACGATGGAGGGCGCCGATGCGCTCGTGATCGTCACCGAATGGGATGCGTTCCGTGCGCTCGACCTGCCACGCGTCAAGTCGCTGCTGAGCGAGCCGATCCTGGTCGATCTGCGCAACATCTATCCGCGCGACATGGTCGAGTCGGCCGGGTTCACCTATCACGCGGTTGGCCGCTGATATGACTGCACCGGTTCTGGTAACCGGCGTGGCGGGTTTCATCGGCCACGCGACGGCCCACCGTCTGCTCGACCGCGGCGAGCAGGTGATCGGGATCGACATCGTCAACGATTACTATGATCCGGCGCTCAAGCACGCGCGTCTCGCGACGTTCGAGGGGCGTGAAGGCTTCCGGTTCGAGCAGGTCGACATCGCCGACGCCGATGCGGTGGCGGCGATCGTCCGCGACGCAGGCGTGACCCGCGTGGTCCATCTCGCGGCGCAGGCGGGCGTCCGCTACAGCATCGAGAACCCGTTCGCGTATGAGCGGTCCAACCTCGCGGGCCATCTTTCGGTGATGGAAGCGTGTCGGCACGCGCCGGGGTTCGAGCATCTCGTCTATGCCTCGTCGAGCTCGGTCTATGGCGATCGTCTCATGGGCGGGCAGGGGTTCAGCGAGGACGAGCCCGCAATGGAGCCGGTTTCGCTCTATGCGGCAACGAAGCGCGCCTGCGAGCTGATGAGCGCGGCCTATACGAAGCTTTATGGCGGTCCGCAGACGGGACTGCGGTTCTTCACCGTCTATGGCCCCTGGGGGCGACCCGACATGGCCTATTTCTCGTTCACGCAGAAGATCCTCGCGGGCGAGACGATCGAGGTGTTCGGCGAAGGCAAGATGGCGCGCGATTTCACCTATATCGATGATATCGTGGACGGCATCCTCGGCGCGCTGGACAACCCTCCGGCGCGGCACGGCCACCGTATCCTCAACATCGGCGGCAGCCAGCCGGTCGGGCTGATGGAAATGATCACCTCGCTCGAGTCGGCGATCGGCCGCAAGGCGAACATGATCATGAAGCCGATGCAGCCGGGCGACGTCACCGCGACCTATGCCGACGTGTCGAAGCTGAAGGCACTTTGCGGGTTCGAAGCCAAGACGCAGCTTCCCGAAGGCCTCGCGCGCTTCGCGGCATGGTACAAGGACTATGTCGGCGCGCGCTGAGCCCGCGTGGCATACTCCCGACCGAAGCTGAGACCCGCTGATCGGACGGTATCGGGTCTGATCTGATCATCGCCGGCGGCATGCCGCAAAGCGCGCGGCCGCCGGTATCGTGCACGATGCCGCATCGTCATGCGTCGACGCCATGCGCAAAAAAACGAAGCCGCCCTGACTCGGCGGCTTCGTTCTCTTGTCCTGTGCGCCCGCGACCAGGCTGTGCCGCGGGCGTGTGGGGGAGGGCCGAAGCCGCTCCCCCGAGCGTCAGAAGTGCAGCGCGCCGACACCGACGGCCGAGCCGACATTGCTGTAGACGTAATATTCGGTGCCGTTGTTCATGACGACGCCGTCATATTCAAGCGCGGAGGTGCCGCTCAGCGCGACGCTGCCATGATCGCCGCCCAGATCGAGCACGCCGTTCTTGCCGAACGTGATCTTGTTGTCGTTGTTGGCATCGGCGAGCTTGGTCGTGGTCACGAAGATGTCGTTCTTCGTGAACGACACCGTATCGTTGCCGAGCGACGAGACCGGGTTGGCGGTGTCGAAGAAGAAGACGTCGGTCGCGCTTGCGGTCGTGCGTCCGCGCAGGACGTCGTTGCCGAAGCCGCTTTCATACACCTTCTGCCCGCTCGACGCGACCGGGCGGACCCGCGCGTCCTCATAGTAGAAGACGCCGTCGATGCTGCCCATCAGTCGCAGCCCGCTGCTCCCCTGCGCGCCGACCAGTTCGACGCGGTCGCCGTCGCTGCCGTCGAGCGTGAGCGACGCACCCTTCCAGGTGATGATCCCGTCGCCATTGGCGTCGTTGATCGCCTTGGTCGTGGCGAGGACATCGCCGCGCGACCAGTCGGTGATCCGATCCGTGCCCGACGTCCCGCCCGAGCGCAGTTCGAAGATGTCACGGCCGGCGCCACCGGTGAGGGCGTTGGCGACCTCGTTGCCGATGATCCGGTCGTTGCCGCCGCCACCGATCGCATTCTCGATGACCGCGCCATAGGCGATCGAGACGTTGTCGGTGAACAACCCGCTCTTCAGTCCGAGCTGCGTCTTGAGGTCCTCGTAGAAGTCGTAGCTGGCCTGCGAGCGCGCTGCGAAGCCCAGCGCCGCGCGATTGGCATTGACCTGTTCGAGCGTCAGGAAGTCGTCGACGCCGCCACCCGACGAGAAGGCACCCTGGTTGAGGTCGATGGTCGACGACGTGTTCCAGCCGGAGAAGTCGAGCGTATCGGTGCCGCCCGCATCCCAGATCGCGACGATCGGCCGGGTATTGGCGGAGAAGTCATAGACGGCGTTGTCCGCGGTGGCGTTGAAGCCATAGACGGTGTTGCCGGTCCGAGTCGTCTGGTCGACGCCGTAGATCTTCTGGATGGCGGCGATGTCATGGACCAGCGGCGTGGCCGCATAGGCGAAGTTCAGCAGCGCCCAGTCGATATGCTGCGCCCCCGTCTCGTACGCATCGAAATAGCTCATGATGCTGTATTGGCGTGAATCCTGCGCGTAGAAGGCATCGCTCGCATAGGTGATCGGATCGGGAACGCCGTCGCCGTCATTGTCGTCGAGCGCGTTATAATCGCCGGGATGGCTGAGCCCGATCGCGTGACCGATCTCGTGCACCATCGTCGTCTGCGCGTAATAGCTTGCTGTCAGCGGCGAGAAGTTCGACGCGACGCCGCCGTCGATCCAGACGTCGCCACCGAGCCGGCCATAATCCTCGAATCCGAAATCCGCGAGGATCTCTGCATCGTCGGTGCTGCCGAACGGCAGATAGGCATAGGCCTGCGCGCCACCGGTCGCGGTATTACCGAACGTGATGTCCGCCGACCCCGACTTGGTCTGCTCGAACGAAATCGCGACCAGATCGTCCCACAACGTCATCGACCGCTGGGCAAGCGCCGTCTGACCGGCGTTGAACGCGGTGAAATCGAAATATTCGCTAAGCGCGACCGTGCCCGTGACGTTGGTGTAATAGCTGTTTCCCAGCTCTTCCTGGTTCAGCCAGAAGCCATAGTTGAGGACGCCGTCGTTCAGTTCGCCATAGTTGTTGGTGTACCAGTCATAGCCCGACCGATTGAAGTTCGCGTTGATCTGATCGAGCGTCCAGATCGTCTTGTCATTGGATGTGCCGCCCGCATTGGGGTCGAGCGAAGCGGCGAGGGGAACGGGCCCGCCATCATTGTACGTCCCGCCGTCATTAAACCCTGCCGTTGATCCGGATGCTTCGAACGTCATGCTATTCTCCCTGTTTTAACCCTGTGTCGGCGGATATGTACGCGCGCCCGGACCGCCTATTCTGGTCTGTTCCCGGCGTTGCGATGATGAGGCAGGCTTTTCTGCAGCACTTCGTCGATCTGTGGTCGTGGCGGCGCCGTACCGTGCCACGCGACACTGTACCGCGCGGGCGATTCGGCGTCGTCGATCTCGACGGCGCGGCGGACGACGACGACGAGGTGTTCGCCCTGCGGATGCTGTTCGATCGCGACGGCCACGATGACGGTGTCACGGTCGGCCCTGGTCGCGCGGCGGTCCCGCGAGATGGGGGTTACCGGCAGACGCGAGCGCCGCCGCGCTTCGTCGGCGATGACGTCGCATAGCGCGGGCGCGATCCCCGTGTCGCACATCAGGCCGATACGCGCCGCACCGCGCCATAGCGGCGACAGCATCACGCGTTGCGACGACGGTGCGGCGTCCACGGCGTCAGGTGCGGCGGCGGCCAGCGGCGACGCTATCATCATGGACAATCCGACTGGCCCCCACACGGTGTTCCGCTCCCCCATCTTGGTTAACGAAGCTGACACTTTTATTACAAAAGTCAACGACATTACGGGGCGGTATCGTGCGCGTGACGAACGCATCACGTTTGGATGATGCGTCAGGGGCGGAGGTGGTGGCGCGCGCGGTTTGCGATCCGTCGTGAGCGTGGATGATCGCTTCATACGGACAGGCGTCCGGGGCAGCGTGAGTCGGGTTCCGCGTGGCAGCCGGCCGTCGACACGAGCCTTCGTCAGCCGACCGCCGATCTGCTCGCGAGTGTCACTGCCAGCATCGATGTTTCCGCAGCGTCGCGTTGCGAACAGCCGCGGTGTTTCGGGTACCCATGATGACCGTAGCGCGCGGTCCGCCGCGCTTGGCCATGCAGTGCAGTGCGCATCATGTCGTGACAGATGATGTCACAACCGTCTGGTCGAAATCGCCAGCTTCAACGCCGCCGCGGGCAATCGCATCGTTATTACACGAAAACGGTATGGAGGGGACGGCGCCACATCCGCCAGCCTATGTCCGGCCTAAAGATCAGCGGCCATGCTTGCGACCAAGACATGGCTTGACCGGCTTTACTGGAACCTGCAGACGAGTGCAGGCGCATACAGTCTGAAAGTCATGCCTCCGCCCAAGAACTTGCGCCGTTTGTCAGAAATGAGGCGGCGCAGATCGGCAGCATGTATCACACGGGTCTTGCCAAGACCTGTTACGCATAGGCCAGCATCAACGCCAACGCGATCAGCATCCAAATGACGATGCTGATGGAAAGGCCCACGACAAGCCCGAACATGGCCTGCGGGGCATCGTGGTACGACGGCGGTTGTATCACAGAGCGGTGAAGCTCATTCATGGCACTCTCCTCAGCGGTCATATCGCTCGCTTTGTCTCAACATGGGACAGGGAGGGCCAGAAATCAAACAAAAATATGCAATTACGCGAAATTTTCGAACGAAACTTCTATTGTGAAGCCACCATGTATTCGAGTCTTGGGTGATTTTGAAAAACCCAACCAATCCAATGGGCAGCGCTGTGAACTTAATAGTAACGGCAGGAAGTGAAGTTAAGAGGCAAGTCAGACGACAATAAAAAATCGTTTATAACCGGAGGCGCGACACTCTTATTATTCCGGTGTTGTAAGAATATGGCGAACCGTCGGAGCCGGCGGCGATCGACAAATAGTCCTCGGAGCGCTTGCAGGAGCAGCAGCGCGGCTCGAAGCAGTCGGTCGGCACAAGCGCGAGGCGAATGCCGTGTGTGAATTGTCCGACTAGTACCGCCCCAAAGCAACTACCGCTCGCGTTCGCCCGGGGGTGGCCATGATCTCCTCGGGGCATCGCACGCGCCGTCGACCAATGACTGGTGTTCCGGTCATGGTCGGATCGTTAAACGGGGGAGGGTCGCGGTCATGCGTGGACCGTCGGCGAGCGGCGGCGGGGGCGTTGTGATTCGCACCCGCCGCAGCGTCGGGCGCGCGACGCGGACGCGCACGAACCGCGCGCTTCATGCTCCTCGCATCGCCGTGGTCAGCGTTTCCGCACGAACTCCGCGCGCAGCACCAGCCCCTTGATACCCTCGTATCGGCAGTCGATCTCCTGCGCGTCACCGGTAAGCCGGATCGACTTGATCAGCGTCCCGCGCTTGAGCGTCTGACCTGCGCCCTTGACGGTCAGGTCCTTGATCAGCGTCACCTGGTCGCCGTCCGCGAGGACGTTGCCGACCGAATCGCGGACGACGACGCCATCCTCGCCAGCATCCTTGTCCGCCCCGGCGCCTGCGGCCACCCACTCGCCGGTCGCCTCGTCATAGACATAGCTGTCCTCGGCGCCGGTCCCGGCCGTCGTCTCGGACCCGCTCATTTCAGCGTCGTCATCTCGACGGGCTTGCCCTTGGTCGTCGGGTTCGCAGCGTTCGCCTTGGGCGCCTTTTCGGCCTTGGGCTTGCGCACTTCCTTGTTCGACTTCTTCTGGCTCTTGGCCATGATGCTGCCCCTTTGACGGAGCGGAGCGCCCCGGTGCCGCCATGCTACACGGTCACGGTGCCGCACGCGCGCATATTCGCGGGCGTGCGTGCCAACCGGAGGATCGCCCGGGATCGCAACCTCGACCCCGCCGGCGCGTTGAGGAAGGTCATGAAGGCGGGGATGCGATGCATATGATGACCAGGCTCGTTCCCATCGCGCTCGCGGCGTTCGCGCTCACGGGCTGCGGCAAGGCCGACGATCGGGCGCAGGCCGACGCGGTCGGAAACTTTACCCCGCCGGCGATGCGCGCGCCCAAGCCGATGGCGGGGCAGGCGCAGACGACGCCGATCACCGCCTATGTCGGCAAATATCCGCACGACGCAGTTGGCGGCGTCGATTTCTTCGACCGGACCGAGGTCGCGAACGCGTTGATCGAGGCGGTCGGCGACGACAAGGTCCGCACGCTGATCCGGACCCGCGACGGTCCCGAGACGCCGATCTTCCGGCGCGGGCCGCGCGTCGCTGCCTGGGGCTGCGAGCAGCATAATTGCGGCGATCACAACTGGATGTTCGCGGTCGCCGCGGACGCGAGCCAGGCCGGTGATGCCGATGCCGGGCGACCCGAGGCCTGTTATCACGATGCGGACAGCATGGGCGATCGCAGCCGCTGGTATGGCGATGGCGGACCGACCTTCCGTCCCGGTTCCTGTCCGTCGGAAGGATAAGCAATGCTCGAACATCTTCCCGCGTGGCTCGGTCATGCAATGCAGGGGTGGCGCGCGGGCGCCGATGCGGTCGTGATCGCGCAACCCGACCTCGCCGCTGGTGCAACGGCTGATGCGCAGCTTGCGTCGCTCGACCTGTCGAGCCCGGCGTTTGCGCCCGACGCGCGCCTGCCCGAGCGCTTTACCGCGGACGGTGACGGTGTCTCGCCGCCGCTCGTCTGGGGTGCCGCCCCGGCGGGCACCGCGGCGTTTGCGCTGATCGTCGAAGATGCCGACGCGCCGACGCCGCAGCCACTCGTCCACGCGGTCGTGTGGAACATCGCTGCCGACGCAAACGGTCTTGCCGAGGGTGCGATCGTCGCCGATGGCGCCGGCCTCGCGAACGCTGCGATGCCCGGGGATGTCGGCCGCAACTCATATCTGCGCGAGGGATGGCTGTCGCCCGACCCACCGACCGGGCACGGGCTCCACCGCTATGTCTTCCAGCTTTTCGCGCTCGACTCCGCACTCGGGGATCCGGGGACGTCACCCGGTCGATCCGCCTTCGTCGAGGCGATAAAGGGTCATGTGCTCGCCGCGGGGGTCCTGGTCGGGACCTATTCGCGCGAGGAGGAGGTGCCGGTCGGACCGGTGTCGTCAGGCGTGCTCGCCTGACCGGATCGGCGCGTGCCGATACCCTGTGTCAGATGAACGCAGCGCTGTGCGTCGTGATCAGCAGGACGGTCGTTGAAAATGCGGCGAGGCCGATCAGCAGGCTGCGGGCCATGGTGTGTCTCCGGTTGTACGGGATGAGGTGAAAGCGGCGCGTGGCTCAGGCGATCGGGACAATCGGCGCGGCGGCGCTGACGGCGATTGCGGCGAAGACGACCGCGCCGACGAACGAGACGGCGATGCGCTTGGCGGCTTCGATACGGGCGGAAGCGAAGAGGAAAGTCATGATGGTGGTCCCTGTGATGTCGGCGTCCGGACCATCCGGCGTCGATATCCAGGGCTTTGCATGCAGCGTGCCAATTCAGCATGTCACTGAAACGAGCCAATATTGTTTGTGCGGCCTCAGCTAGGCAGCAATTTACGCCATGCCGACCGGCCGGATATCCCATTTATCGGCGCGGTTGACGCCGCACCCGGTCAGGCGGTGCACACCCGATCGCGACCATCGCCCTTGGCGGTGTACAGAAGCCGGTCCGCGCGCAGGAACGCCGCCTCCGCGGTTTCGTCCGCGTGGATCGCGGTCACGCCTGCGGAGAACGTTACCTGCCCCAGCGGCCGGTCGGTCTCGCGGTTGCGGAACCGCTTTGCCGCGACCATCGCCCGAACCGAATCGAGCAGCGCGGCGGCATCGCTCAGGCTGACGCCCTGCATCAGCACCGCGAATTCCTCGCCGCCGTGACGGACGACGAGATGCCCACCGCATCCCTCGGCGATGGTCTGCCCGATGACCGTCAGGACGCGGTCGCCGACGCCGTGGCCGAATGCATCGTTGACGCGCTTGAACCGGTCGACGTCGCAGACCGCGAGGCAATAGGGGCCGGCGTCGAGGTCGCGCGCGGCGAACGCCTCGTCGAACGCGCGGCGGTTGGGCAGCCCGGTCAGCGTGTCGCGCCGGGCCGTGTCGCGCGCCTCGGCCAGCTTGGCACGCAACAGGTTGGTTTCCTCGGTCGCGGTCGCCAGCCGCACTTCGGATTCGCGGATCCGCTCGATCATCGCGCTGGTGATCCGCGTGATCTGGTCGATCTCCGCTAGTCCGGGCGCTATCGTGATCGCCGCGGCGCTCTCGGCGAGCTCGTGGCCAAGCCCGCGGGTCTCGGCATGGATCGTCTGCATGATCGAGGCGAAGTCGTTGACCTGCTCCTGCGTCTCGGCGACCAGCCGGTCCGCCTCGCCGTTGCGGACATCGGCGTCGCCGGTCGACACGGGGATCACGACCTGTCCGCCGAGCGCCTCGATATCCTTGCGCAACAGCCGCACGCCGCCCTCGGTCAGCCGCGCCACCGTGGCGGCAAGCGGACCATCGGGCGCGGCGAGCACGCTGTAGGCAAAGCTGTAATGCGCCGGTTCGGGGCTTAGTCGGTGGTCACGAAGAAACTGTCCGATCCGCTCGAACAATCCCTCCACTGCCATCGCCCGTGCGCCCTGCGCATCTCGCATGTTATCGCCCCCGATTCGGCTTCAAGATAAACCCGAAAAGGTTAGTAAGCGATGACGATTAATGCGTTATCGCCGGTTAAGGTTCTCGACTGCGGCAAGCGTCGTCGTGACGTGATCGGTCGGGTTCATGTTGTCGTGGACAAAGGCGACGCGTCCGTCCTTGCCGATGACATAGCTGGTCCGCTTCGTCACGTTGCGACCCAGCACTTGCTTCCCCAGCGCGACGTCATAGCCCGCGACGACCTTTGGTCCGGCGCTCGCGACCGCGAACTTGCCCGCGCACTTCTCTGCCGAGAACTTGCTGAGCGTCTCGACATTGTCCGCCGACATGCCGATCACCGTCGCACCTGCCTTGGTGAAGGCGGGGATCGCCTCGGCAAAGGCATGCGCCTCGGCGTTGCAGCCGCCCGTGTACGCCGCCGGGAAGAAATAGAGGACGACGGGACCCTTTTTGAGCTGTTCCGCCAGGTGGACGGTGAAGACCTTGCCCGCGATCGCGCCACGGGTGGTGAAGTCGGGAGCCTTGGCGCCGGGCGCCAGCGCCGCGAATGCCGGTGCGGCAGTAAGAAGAGCGACGGCGGCGAGAGTCGAGACGAGGCGCATGGGCGATACTCCGGTTGGATCGCAATGACCTACGCCGCGCCGTGCGCCTCGTCCATTGCTCATGACGGCGTGCGCCGATAGGCAGGGGAAATGCCAGTAACCCAAGCCGATATCGACCTCGCGCACCGCCTCGCGGATGCTGCGGGCCACGTCATCCGACCCTATTTTCGCCATGAGCACGGCGTCGAGATCAAGGACGACCAGTCCCCCGTCACGCGCGCGGACCGTGAGGCCGAATCGGCGATGCGCCGGTTGCTCGACGCCGAACGCTCGGGCGACGGCATCGTCGGCGAGGAGTTTGGCGAAAAGGTCGGTGTCACCAACCGCAAATGGGTGCTCGACCCGATCGACGGGACGCGCAGCTTCACCGTCGGCCGTGCGATCTTCGGGACGCTGATCGCGCTCGTCGAGGATGGCTGGCCGGTGCTCGGAATCATCGACCAGCCGGTCCAGCGCGAACGCTGGGTCGGCGTGGCGGGGCGGCCGACGACGCTCAACGGCGTCCCGGTACGCACGCGCGCCTGTCGCGATCTCGCGGGATCGACGATCGCCACGACCAGCCCGCATCTGTTCGGCGAGGGTGATGTCCCGCATTATCTCGCGCTGGTCGCTGCCATATCGGGCGGCAATCCGCGGCAGGGGCCCGTCTATGGCGGTGACTGCTACAATTACGGTCTGCTGGCGAGCGGCCATCTCGACGTCGTCTGCGAATCCGGTCTCCAGCTCTACGACTTCGCCGCGCTGGTTCCGGTCGTCGAAGGCGCCGGCGGGATGATGTGCGACTGGAACGGCGACCCGCTGACCGCCGCGAGCGAGGGCCATGTGCTCGCGATCGGCGACCCGGCACGGCTCGATGACGTGCTCGAGGCGATGCACCGGATCGCGGGCGATGCGCACGACCACAGCGACCACGACCACTGAGGCCGTCTTGACGGCCGACGGTCGTCAGGCCTCGTACCCAGTCTGATATCCGTCATCCCGGCGAAAGCCGGGACCCAGGGACACGGAACTGTCGCTAACTGCGCGGACCGAAACCATGGGCTTCGGCGTTCGCCGGGGTGACGGGGGGAAGGTGGGGCGAGCGACGCGGTCGCGACCAAAGCCACCACCACGCCGTCAGAAGATCCCGAGAAACTTCTTCTTCTGCCCCTTCTTCTCGGCTTCCGACGTCTTGCCATCCTCAGCCTTGGCCGTCGTTCCCCGGCCGACATCGTCACGCGCCTCGCCCTTGGTCGTCCGCTGCGCCTTGGCCGTAGCACCCGCCAGCACCGGGCCGCACGCGGTGGCCTTCGCATCGCCGACATCGACAAAGGCGAGGATCCCCGCCACCGGCGTCGCCACCAGCGCAAGTCCCAGCCCGCTGCCGACCCGCGCGAGCAGGTCCTTCGAGATGACGCTCATCCTGGGCGCCGCGAACACGCCGCCGAACCCGACGGGCGACTGTCCGGCGAACAGGCTGAACTTCTTCGAATCGGCGCGGAAGGCCAGGTCGACCGCCTCGTTGCGGAAGCTGAACCCGCCGCGGCCTACGATCACGTTCTTGCGCGTGTCGATCAGGATCGGGTCCGCCGCCGCGACGCCGCCGCGCACCGTAAAGCCGATCAGCCCGCAATTGACCTGCACGGGTTCGTCGAGCTTGCCCTGGAACATCCGCTGCGCAAACGTGCCGATGTCGAGCTCGGCGAGCTGGACGTTGCGCACCGACAGCGCGCCCGACGGCATCACGAACGCGATCCGCCCGCGCGACGACGCCAGCGAATCATGGATCGAATCGCCGCGACCATCGAGCTTGATCCGCCCCTTGATCGTCCCCGTCGTCCCCGCCTCGGCCAGGCCATAGCCCTCGAGCAGCCGCCCCAGCGGCGTCGGGGCAAGGCGGATGTCGTAGGACACCGCGCTTGGCCGCGACCGCGTGTCGAAGACCACGTCGGACGCGACGTTGCCGCGTGCCATGGCAAAGGTCAGCGGCGACAGAGCAAGCCGCCCGCGCTCGAGGTCGAGCGTCAGGTCGACGTTCGAGATCGGGATGTTCTTCGACCGGACCACCCCGATCGTCCATTTCAGATCGGCGTCGAAGATCCGCATCGTCTCGACCGGGAAATTCCCATCGGGCAACAGGCGTTGCGCGCCCGCGCCGGTCGCGGCGGCAGCCGCCACCGCGCCCTTCGCCTCGACGATATCCGGATTATAGCCGATGAACGGCGCGGCATCGACGATGTCGAGGCTCCTGGTCGCCAAGACCGAATCGAGATGGATACGGTCACCATTGGTGATGGTCAGCTTGCCCGCCAGATCGGTCTTGCCCGCGATGCCGGTAATCCGCGTGAAGCGGTATTTCTCGCCGGTCTTCACCATCTGCCCGCGCAGGCGATAGGTCCGTGTATTCGGGATCGCGACGTCGATGACGCCGAGCAGCGTCGACAGGTTGGCGCCGCGTGCGGTTACCGCAAGCGGCACGTTCTCGACATCGGCGATGCTGGGCAGCGTGCCGGCGACATCGATGACGTTCCCGGCCGCGCGCATCCGCGCGACGAGCTTGTTCTGCCCGCGGTTGGCAGTGGCGTCGGGCGACAGGAGCTGCGCGGTCACCGTGAACGGCGTCTCGCGCAACCGTCCGGTGCCTTTCAGTCCGACCGCGCGACCGATCGTCGCGTCGACCGAGCGGATGTCAGCGACGTCGAGATTGGCGAGCACGCGCATCCGCGGATCGAGATAGCGCACGCTCGTGCCCGTCACCGTCGCCACGTCGATCCGCGGGAATTCGAGCGGCTTGCCGCCCTTCTTGTCGCTGAACGTCCAGGTGTTGGCGCTATGCGCCGCGTTCCATTCCAGATCGACCGCACCATCGACCAGATCGAGCCAGTAGAGCCGCCGCTTGCCGAAGATCAGCGACAGCGGCGCGATCCGCGTGTCGAGCTTCTCCGCCTGGAACAGGTTGGGGCGGCTCGCCCAGTCGGGGTTCGAGAGCGTGAAGCGCTCGGCATAGAACTTGATCCGGAACGGCGCGAAATAGAGCTGAAAATCGCCACGGACGGTGACCGTGCGGTGAGTCAGCGACCCGACGATCCGCTCGAACGGATGCTTCAGGAAGCGGCCCTTGGTGATGTAGAGCACCAGCCAGATCGCCGCGATCACCGCGACGATCCCGATCAGGACGTTGCGGACGATCCGCCGCACCCGGCGCGGACGCGCCTGGGTCGGGGCAGGGGAGGCGATCGGCTGCGGCGCGCTTTGGTCCATGAAAGAACGTATCGCATGGCGGGCGCTGCGGTTCCAAATGGTGGACAATGGCGCCACGCCCGTCTATGCGCCCCGCTTCCTCGAAGGGATACGCGTTCGACGAATCGCCCGGCCAGTGTGGGCTGCCGCGGCGATTTCAGCGTCCTCCTTCGTCAACCGAAAGGATAAAAATGCCCAAGCTGAAGACCAAGAGCGGCGTCAAAAAGCGCTTCAAGCTCACCGCCACCGGCCTGCTCAAGCACGGCGTCGCCGGCAAGCGTCACCGTCTGGCGCATCACAACGGCAAGTACATCCGTCAGAACCGCGGCACCAAGCTGCTGTCCAAGGCCGATACCGCAGCAGTGAAGGCCTGGGCGCCTTACGGCCTGCGTTGAGCTGAGAAGGAATTAGACAATGGCACGCGTAAAACGGGGTGTTACCACCCGCGCCAAGCACAAGCGTATTTTGGTTCAGGCGAAGGGCTATTATGGCCGTCGCAAGAACACCATCCGCATCGCCCGTCAGGCCGTCGAAAAGGCCGGGCAGTACGCTTACCGCGACCGCAAGGTTAAGAAGCGCACGTTCCGTGGCCTGTGGATCCAGCGTATCAACGCCGGCGTCCGCGCCGAGGGTCTGACGTACTCGCAGTTCATGCACGGCGTGAAGCTTGCGGGCATCCAGCTCGACCGCAAGGTCCTGGCCGACATCGCGATGCACGAGGGCGCAGCCTTCAGCGCGATCGTCGCCCAGGCGAAGGCAGCACTTCCCCAGGCCGCGTAAGTCGCGAACTGCAGGTGAGGTTCGAAAAGGGCGCCGGTGGGAAACCACCGGCGCCCTTTTTCGTGTTCATCGATTGCGTCTTCGGGACGAACGCCCCCCATCCGTCATCCCGGCGAACGCCGGGACCCATGGTTACGGCGGACCCGGCGAGAACGTGCTACCATCACCCGCCCGCTACCGTGGGTCCCGGCGTCCGCCGGGATGACGGGGTTGTAGTGACGGATGTAAAAGATCCGGACGCGGGCGCAAAAAGGGGGAGCACCGGACATGCGCGAAACCTTCCAGCCCTGCGGCTACATCCTCGCCTCCCGCCGCCACGGCACGCTCTACATCGGCGTCACCTCAAACTTGCTCGCACGGCTGGTTCAGCACCGCGAGGGGTTGATCCCCGGCTTCACTCGCCGGTACGGCATCAGGCGTCTCGCTTATTACGAGATGTTCGACACGATGGAGGCCGCGATCGTTCGCGAGAAGCGGCTGAAGGACTGGCGAAGAGCGTGGAAGATCGAGCTGATCGAAGCGCGCAACGAAAATTGGGACGATCTGGGTATCGGTCTGGGGCTGCCCCGCCTGTCCGATCTGCCGACCGAACCCGCCCTGGGAGTATGACGTGACGCAAGACCTGAACCAGATGCGCGAACACATGTTGACGGCGATCGCCGCGGCATCCGGCCTCGACGCGCTGGAGGCGTGCCGGGTCGAGGCGCTCGGCAAGCAGGGCACGATCACCGCGCTGCTCAAGACGCTCGGCAAGATGACCCCCGACGAGCGCCTCGTGCAGGGCCCGCTCATCCAGGGGCTGCGGGAGGCGGTTGCGAACGGCATCGCTGAACGGAAAGCGACGCTCGAACGCGCCGCGCTCGACGCGCGCCTCGCCAGCGAAACGCTCGACATGACGCTCCCCGCCGATGCGCCGATGCCCGGCACGATCCATCCGGTCAGCCAGGTCATGGACGAACTCGCCGAGATCTTCGCCGACCTCGGCTTCGCGGTCGCGACCGGGCCCGAGATCGAGACCGACTGGCATAATTTCTCCGCGCTCAACATCCCCGAGACGCATCCGGCGCGCGCGATGCACGACACCTTCTATCTCCAGCAGGGGATCGACGCGAAGGTCGCGGGCACCGCCGACGAGAAGACGACCTTCTCGCTGCTCCGCACGCACACCTCGCCCGTCCAGATCCGCACGATGTTGTCGCAGAAGCCGCCGATCCGCATCATCGCGCCGGGCCGCACCTACCGCTCGGACTCGGACGCCACGCACACGCCGATGTTCCATCAGGTCGAGGGCCTCGTGATCGACAAGGGCATCACGCTCGGCCACCTGAAATGGACGCTCGAGACGTTCGTGAAGGCGTTCTTCGAGCGCGACGACATCGTGCTCAGGATGCGCCCGAGCTATTTCCCGTTCACCGAACCCTCGGTCGAGATCGACGTCGGCTACACGCTCGTAAAGGGCAAGCGCGTCGTCGGTGGCGCGGAGCCCGACGGCTGGCTCGAGATCCTCGGCAGCGGCATGGTCCATCGGAAAGTGATCGAGGCGTGCGGGCTCGACCCCGACGATTGGCAGGGCTTTGCGTTCGGCTGCGGGATCGACCGGCTCGCGATGCTCAAATACGGCATGGACGACCTCCGCCCGTTCTTCGACGGCGATATCCGCTGGCTGAAACATTATGGTTTCTCGAGCCTCGACGTCCCCACTTTGTCGGCAGGAGTCGGCGCATGAAGTTCACGCTCAGCTGGCTCAAGCAGCACCTCGAAACCACCGCCACGCTCGACCAGATCGTCGACGCGCTGACGCGTATCGGCCTCGAAGTCGAAGGCGTCGAGAATCCCGGCGAGAAGCTTGCCGCGTTCAAAATCGCCAAGGTGCTCAGCGCCGAACGCCATCCGCAGGCCGACAAGCTGCAGATCCTGTCGGTCGACGCCGGTGACGGCCCGCTCCAGGTCGTCTGCGGCGCGCCCAACGCGCGCGCGGGGCTCGTCGGCGTGTTCGGTGCGCCCGGCGCCTACGTCCCCGGTCTCGACGTGACGCTCAAGCTCGCGAGCATCCGCGGCGTCGAATCGAACGGCATGATGTGTTCGACGCGCGAACTGGAGCTCGGCGAGGATCATGACGGCATCATCGAGCTGCCCGCGGACGCGCCGATCGGCACGCCGTACCCCGATTATGCCGGGCTGACCGATCCCGTCATCGACGTCGCGATCACCCCCAACCGCCAGGACTGCATGGGCGTCCGCGGCATCGCGCGAGATCTCGCCGCAGCCGGCATGGGCACGCTCACGCCGCTGATCTTCGATCCGATCGTCACCGACGGCGCTGGCCCATCGGTCCGCACCGAAGACACCGCCGGCTGCCCCGCCTTCTTCGCCCAGACCGTCACTGGCGTGCGCAACGGCGAGTCTCCCGACTGGATGCGCCGCAGCCTGCTCGCGATCGGCCAGAAGCCGATCTCCGCGCTCGTCGACATCACCAATTACCTGATGATCGACCTCGGCCGCCCGCTGCACGTCTATGACCGTGCCAAGCTGTCGGGCGGGCTCGTCGCGCGGAAAGCCAAGCCCGGCGAACAGGTCGTCGCGCTCAACGGCAAGACCTACACGCTTGACGCCAGCATGACCGTCATCGCCGACGACGTGGCCGTGCACGACATCGGCGGCATCATGGGCGGCGAGCATTCGGGCGTCTCCGCGGAGACCACCGACGTGCTGATCGAATGCGCCTATTTCGATCCCGATCACATTGCGCGCACCGGCCAGGCACTCACGCTCACCTCCGACGCGCGCAGCCGGTTCGAACGCGGCGTCGACCCCGCCTTCCTCGACGACGGCCTCGCGATCGCCACCGCGCTCGTGCTTCACGTCTGCGGTGGCACCGCGAGTGAGGTCACGCGCTCGGGCGAAGCGCCGTCGGAGCCGCGCGTGATCCACTACGACCCGCGCCTCAGCGCGGATCTCGGCGGGTTGCACGTCGCCCCCGAACGCCAGGCGCGCACGCTGCTGTCGCTCGGCTTCACGATCGGTGCGATCAAGAGCGCGGATGCGTTCAGCGACGCGCTGTTCTCGACGATCGAGGGCAAATGGCCGGTCACGGTCCCGAGCTGGCGCCGCGACGTCGACGGCCCCGCCGATCTCGTCGAGGAAGTCGTCCGGATCGAAGGCATCGACAGCATCCCTTCGACCCCGCTCCCACGCATGCCCGGCGTCGCCAAGCCGACCGCCACCCCCGAGCAGAAGCTCGAGCGTCGCGCGCGCCGCGCCGCCGCAGCCCGCGGGCTCGACGAGGCGGTGACGTGGAGCTTCCTCTCTGAGGCCGAAGCCGCACCGTTCGGCGGCGGCGCGTGGACGCTCGCCAACCCGATCAGCGAAGACCTGAAGGTCATGCGCCCGTCGCTGCTCCCCGGCCTGCTCGCCGCAACGGGGCGCAACCTCAAGCGCGGGCAGCAAAACGTCCGCCTGTTCGAGATCGGCCGCCGCTACCTCGCCGACGCCGAACGCGCGACATTGGGCGTGGTGCTGGCGGGCGACCGCCGCCCGCGCGGCTGGCGCGACGGCAAGGCCGCAAGCTTCGACGCCTATGACGCCAAGGCCGAAGCGATCGCGCTCCTCGCCGCCTCGGGCGCGCCGGTCGACAATCTGCAGGTGATGGGGGAGGCGGGCGATGCGTGGCACCCGGGCCAGTCGGGTACGCTCCGGCTCGGGCCGAAGACGGTGCTGGCAAGCTTCGGCATGCTCCACCCGTCGGTGCTGAAAGCGTTCGACCTCGACGGCGCGGTGGCGGCGGTCGAAGTCTATCTCGACGCGATCCCGCCAAAGCGCGCCTCAGGCTTTGCGCGTCCCGCCTACACGCCGCCAGCGTTGCAGGCGGTCCGCCGCGACTTCGCGTTCCTCGTGCCGGCGGCGCTTGCGACCGACGCACTGGTCCGTGCGGTCAAGGGTGCCGACAAGGTCGCGATCGTCTCGGCGCGCGTGTTCGACGTGTTCACCGGGCAGGGCGTCGAGGACGGCCACAAGTCGGTCGCGGTCGAGATCGTCCTGCAACCCACCGCCAAGAGCTTCACCGACGAGGAGATCAAGGCGATCGCCGACAAGGTCGTCGCTGCGGCAGCCAAGCAGGGCGCGAGCCTGCGCGGGTAACGCTCCCCAACACCTTTCGTCATCCCCGCGCAGGCGGGGATCCATACTGGCTGACCAAGCGATTCTAACGGGAGCGCTGCCACTCTGGATCCCCGCCTCCGCGGGGATGACGTGCGGCGTAGCGTACAAAATGGCCGACCGTAGCGGAGTACAGACATGACCGACCTGATCACGATCGCCAACGACCACCTGACCGCGCAGATCAATCCGCTCGGCGCCGAACTCACCTCGCTCAAGGACGCGGACGGGCGCGAGCTGATGACCAACGCCGACCCGGCCTATTGGACCGGCCACGCGCCGATCCTGTTCCCCGTCGTCGGCCGCCCCTACCGCGACACGATCCGCATCGACGGCACCGAATACCCGATGAAGCAGCACGGCTTCGCCCGCCGCATGGCGTTCGCCGTGTCCGAGCAGCAGCCCGGATCGGTCGCCTTCACGCTCGAAGCGACACCCGAGACGCGCGCGGTCTATCCGTTCGACTTCCGCCTGACGATCACCTTCGCGCTGACCGAAGCGACGCTGAGCGTCGACGTCGCGATCACCAACCCCGCCGAGCAGCCGCTCCCGGCGAGCTTCGGCTTCCACCCGGCCTTCGCTTGGCCGCTGCCTTACGGACAGGATCGCGCCGACCACCGCATCGTCTTTGCCGCCGACGAGCCCGACACGCTGCGCATGATCGCCGACGACGGCACGATCGCCGAGGGCGAGCGTCCCTCGCCGCTGGAGGGCCGCACGCTGCGCCTGCGCGACGACCTGTTCGCGAAGGACGCGCTGGTCTGGGACACGGTCCGCTCCGACTCGGTCACCTATGGCGCCGAGCACGGCCCGCAGCTGCGGATCGATTTTCCCGACACGCCCAAGCTCGGCCTCTGGACCAAGCCCGGCGCGGCCTATGTCTGCGTCGAACCCTGGCACGGCATCGCCGACCCCGAAGGCTATACCGGCGAGTTCCGCGACAAACCCGGCGTGTTCGAGGTGGCGCCGGGGGACACGAAGACCATCACCCTACGCGTGACGCTGATGGCCTGACCTCGCCAATTCCGTTCGTGCCGAGTAGAGACCGAGCGAAGTCGAGGGCTCGTATCGAGGTACATGCCCCTCGATACGGCTTCTCGACAGGCTCGAAGCCTACTCGGGACGAACGGTCAGTTGTATTCAGTCTTGGGAAGGACGCGCCCCTCTGTCCTACACGCCCCGCATCTGCCAATAGCACGCGATGATCGCTGCAAGCCTTCTCCTCCCGCTCCCGCCGCGTCCCGCGCGGGGAGGGGATTCCGAGCGGTACGTCGCCTGAACTTCCTTAACTTCCGAGCCCCGACTCGGCGCCCCGGACCCGCATCATGACCCAATTTCCCCGCCGCACCTTCGCGATCATCTCGCATCCCGATGCCGGCAAGACCACGCTGACCGAGAAGCTGCTCTATTTCGGCGGCGCAATCCATCTCGCCGGCGAGGTAAAGGCGCGCGGCCAGAACCGCCGCGCGCGCTCCGACTGGATGAAGATCGAGCAGCAGCGCGGGATCTCGGTCACGTCGTCGGTGATGACGTTCGAGCGCCAGGGCATCACCTTCAACCTGCTCGACACGCCGGGCCATGAAGACTTCTCCGAAGACACGTATCGCACGCTGACCGCGGTCGATTCGGCGGTCATGGTGATCGACGCCGCCAAGGGCATCGAGCCGCAGACGCGCAAGCTGTTCGAGGTCTGCCGCCTGCGCAACGTGCCGATCATCACCTTCGTCAACAAGGTCGATCGCGAGGGGCGCGACCCGTTCTCGCTGCTCGACGAGGTCGCCGAGATGCTGCAGCTCGACGTTTGCCCGATGAGCTGGCCGGTCGGCATGGGTGGTGAGTTCGAGGGCGTGTACGATCTCTATGCCAACACATTGAGCCGCCCCGAAGGCGACAGCCGCGAGTTCATGGGCAAGGCGATCCCGTTCGCGGGCATCGACGATCCGGAGCTTGCCAAGATCCTCAGCCCCGAAGGCATCGTCCGCCTGAACGACGAAGCCGAACTCGCCCAGGGCGGGTATTCGAGCTTCGACGCCGAGGCGTATCGCGCGGGCAATCTGACCCCGGTCTATTTCGGCTCCGCGCTCAAGGACTTCGGCGTCGCCGAACTGATCGCCGCGCTCGCCGACTACGCTCCGCCACCGCGCGCGCAGCCCGCCGAGCCCGCCCCCGTCTCGCCCGACGAGTCCGAAGTCACCGGCTTCGTCTTCAAGGTGCAGGCGAACATGGACCCCAACCACCGCGACCGGATCGCGTTCATGCGGCTGTGCTCGGGCGTGTTCAAGCGCGGCATGAAGCTGACCCCAACGGGCCACGGCAAGCCGATCGCGGTCCACTCGCCGATCCTGTTCTTCGCGCAGAACCGCGAGCTGGCGGACGAGGCGTTTCCGGGCGACATCATCGGCATCCCCAACCACGGCACGCTGCGCGTCGGCGATACGCTGAGCGAAAAGGCCGCGATCCGCTTCACCGGCCTGCCGAACTTCGCACCCGAAATCCTGCGCCGAGTCGTGCTGAAGGATTTCACCAAGACCAAGCAGTTGCGGAAAGCGCTCGACGACATGGCCGAGGAGGGGGTGACTCAGGTCTTCTACCCCGACATCGGCTCGAACTGGATCATCGGCGTCGTCGGGCAGCTTCAGCTCGAAGTGCTGCTGTCGCGGCTCGACGCGGAGTACAAGGTCGCCGCCGGGCTCGAACCCGCGCCGTACGAAACCGCGCGCTGGATCTCGGCGGAAGACCCGCAGGAGCTCAAGACCTTCGCCGAGATCAACCGCGGCGCGATGGCGAAGGATCGCGACGGGAACCCGGTGTTCCTCGCCAAGAGCGCGTGGGAGGTGAACTATATCGCCGATCGCTATCCCAAGATCCGCTTCGCCGCGACGCGCGAGCGGTAAGGGGGCTGCGACCGCTATCCGTCGTCATCCCCGCCCCCGCGGGGGTGACGAACCGGGTGGTCGGGGGTCAGTCCGCCGCCAGCGCCTCGGCCAGCATGGCGCGGATGGCGCGCAGCGCGGGGATCGGCGACTCGGCCTGCGCGATGATCTCGGCGGGGCTGGGGATCGCAGGCGGGGTGCTCTTCTCGCCCGCCAGCAACTGCTGGACGCCGCGCACGGTGTAGCCGTCGCGGTTGAGCAGCTCGTCGATCCGCCGCACCAGTGCGACGTCCTCGACCCTGTAGTAGCGACGGTTGCCGGCACGTTGCAGCGGCCGCAGCTGTGGGAACCGTGTTTCCCAGTAGCGCAGGATATGTTGCGGCAGGCCCGTCTCGACCGACAGCTCGCCGATCGTCCGAAACGCGGTAGGGGCCTTGCCGGAGGTCTCCGGCATCGTCGGACGTCTAGTCCGCGCCGACAATGCGCTCGCGCATCATCTGGCTGGCGCGGAACGTCAGGACGCGACGCGGAGCGATCGGAACCTCGACGCCGGTCTTGGGGTTGCGGCCGATGCGTTCGCCCTTGTCGCGCAGGACGAAGGTGCCGAAGCCGGAAATCTTGACATTCTCGCCGCTGGAAAGCGCTTCGCACATCTCGACGAGGATCTGCTCGACGACCTTCGATGCGTCCGCCCGTGAGAGGCCGACCTCGCGATGGAGGGACTCGGCGAGATCCGCACGCGTTAGGGTACCCGTCATTGTCATTCCGCAAACTCCCACACCCAGCCCGTATCTACACAAGCGCCGGGATCATCGGAAGTGCTATATCTGACAAATCGCAAATGGGTTTCAATTGCGATTAGAACCGGATGACCGCTGCCCCCCAGGTGAAGCCGCCGCCCATCGCCTCGAGCACGACGATCTGTCCCTCGCGGATGCGTCCATCGCGGACTGCGACGTCGAGCGCGAGCGGGACCGAGGCGGCCGAGGTGTTCGCATGCCGGTCGACCGTGACGACGACGCGCTCCGGGGGGAGCCCGAGTTTGCGCGCGGTCGCATCGAGGATGCGCGCATTCGCCTGATGCGGGACGACCCAGTCGACCTGGTCCGCCGAGAGCCCCGCCATCGCGAGCGACTCGGTCATGACCGATGCCAGATTGGTGACCGCGTGGCGGAACACCTCGCGGCCCTTCATGCGCAGCTTGCCGACGGTCCCGGTGGTCGAGACGCCGCCATCGACGTACAGCAGCTGATTGTGCCGGCCATCGGCGTGCAGCTTGGTCGTCAGGATGCCGCGGCCGCCCTCGTCGGCGGTGTCCTGTGCCTCGAGCACGATCGCGCCCGCACCGTCACCGAACAGCACGCAGGTCGTCCGGTCCTCCCAGTCGAGGATGCGGCTGAACGTCTCGGCGCCGATCACCAGCGCGCGCTTGGCGACGCCGCTGCGGATCATGCTGTCGACGACCTGCACCGCGTAGAGGAAGCCCGAGCAGACCGCCGCGACGTCGAACGCGACGCAGTCGTCGATCCCGAGCATCGCCTGGACCTTGGTGGCGGTCGCGGGGAATGTCTGATCGGGCGTCGCGGTCGCAAGCACGATCAGGTCGATGCCCTGCGCGTCGATACCCGCTGCGGTCAGCGCGGCACGGCATGCATCGGCCGCGAGCGTCGCGGTCGTCTCGCCTTCGCCCGCGATATGGCGAAACCGGATGCCGGTACGCTCGACGATCCATTCGTCGCTGGTATCGACCTGCGCCGCGAGTTCCGCGTTCGATACGCGGCGTGCGGGAAGCGCCGACCCGGTACCGGTGACGACGGAGCGGATCATGCGGCTTCCTTGACGTTGCCCAGGTCGTCGCTGATGCGGCGGACCAGATCGTTGCGCACCATCTTGGCGGCATTGCCGATCGCCGTCGCCACGCCGCGCTCGTTCGCGCCGCCATGGCTTTTGACGACGATGCCGTTCAGCCCGAGAAAGACGGCGCCGTTGTGATTATTGGGGTCGAGATGATCGCGCAGCAGTTCGGTTGCCGGCCGCGAGATGAGGAACCCCAGCTTCGAACGGACCGAACTGCGAAATGCCCGCTTGAGCAGGTCGGCGACGAACCGTGCGGTTCCCTCCGCCGTCTTCAGTGCGATGTTGCCGGAAAAGCCGTCACAGACGACGACGTCGAAATCGCCGCGCGACAGCCGGTCACCCTCGATGAAGCCTTTAAAGTCCATGTCGAGCTTGGCCGCGGTTCGCAGCAGTGCGGCGGCCTCCCGAATCTCGTCGGTGCCCTTCATGTCCTCGCTGCCGATATTGAGCAGCGCGACGCGGGGGTGCGGGATATCGAGCGCGGTCCGGGCATAGGCGGCGCCCATGACCGCGAACTGGACGAGGTTGCGCGCGTCGCACTCGGTATTCGCGCCAAGGTCGAGCATGACCATGTCGGTATCGCCGAGTGTCGGCAATCGCGCGGCCAGTGCAGGCCGATCGATCCCGGGGAGAGTCCGGAGCGACAGCTTCGCCATCGCCATCAATGCACCGGTGTTGCCGCTCGACACCGCTGCTGCGGCGCGACCCTTCTTCACCAGATCGATGGCGATTCCCATCGAGGTCGTCTTGGCACGCCGAATCGCCTGGCTCGGCTTGTCGCTCGAACCGACGACACCGGGGGCGTGGACGATCTCGGAATTCTGTTCGAGATTCGGATGGTCCTTGAGACCTTCGCGAATCGCCGACTCGTCGCCGACCAACAGGAAGCGCATGCCGTCGAACTGGCGTCGCGCACGCGCTACGCCAGCCAGCATCACCGCCAGCCCGTCATCGCCACCCATCGCATCGACGGCGATCCAGGCGCTGTCGGGCATGCTCACGTCCTTCGCTCAGGTGAGGGCTCAGCCCTCGACCGAAAGGATTTCGCGACCGTTATAGTGGCCGCAAGACGTGCAGAGGTTGTGGGGGCGCTTCAGTTCGCCACAGTTCGGGCACTCCTGGAATGCCGCGATCGTCAGCGAATCGTGGCCACGGCGCATGCCGCGCTTGGAGGGCGAGGTTTTTCTCTTGGGGACGGCCATTTCGGCACCTTGTTCTTTTAAAAGGTCGGGGCTCCGATAGGCCCGGACGTGGAAGTCGGCAACCGACTGTTAAGGTCGGCCGCGTGAGCTACCATACGGCCTGACGCATCGCGAAGCGTGGCGCTATAGCGATAATCGCCTGCGTTGCAAGCATCGTGGCGGGGTGGCACGGGGTACGGCACTGCAAAAATCAAGGAACGACCAGCATGATCCTGCCCGTAACGCTGACGATCGCCGCCGCGGCGGCCATCGTCAATCTCTGGCTCGCCTTCCGGATCGTGCCGACACGGCTGAAGAACAAGATTCTGCTCGGCGACGATGGGAACACGCTGTTGCAGGGACGGATGCGCGCGCAGGCCAATTTCGTCGAATATGCGCCGTTCATCCTGATCCTGTTCGCGCTCATCGAACTGGGCGGCGGGTCGCCGACGCTGTTGTGGATCACGGGCGTCGCCTTCGTCCTCGCGCGTGTCGCGCATGCGTTCGGCATGGACCGCCCGACCTCCAATCTGCCACGCGCGTTCGGCGCATTGGTGACGTGGGCGGTGATGGCATTGCTCGCGGGCTGGGCGCTCGCGATCGCCTATCAGGGGCATGTCGTACCCGCGGCAACGACCTTCCAGCTCGTTCCGACGGGGGGGCGCGCATGACCCGGTCGCATCGTTTCCTCGGCACGGCCCTCGCCGTCGCGGCGACGGCGATCGCGGCACCAGCGCTCGCGCAGCAGACGGTCTCGCCCGAACGGCTGTCGGCGGACGTGAAGACGCTGGCGTCGGACGCATTCGAGGGTCGCGCGCCGGGGACGCCCGGCGAGACCAAGACGATCGACTGGCTCGTCGCCCAGTTCAAGGCGATGAAACTCGCGCCTGGCGGCCCGGACGGCAGCTGGACGCAGGCCGTGCCGCTCGTCCACACGCGGATGGGAACGGGCACGGTTACCGCAGGGGCGCAGACGCTGACTCAGTCGCGCGACGTCTATCTGAGCACCGTGCGCGGCGTCGACCGCGTCGCCATCGCCAACGCACCGATGGTCTTTGTCGGCTATGGCGTGACCGCGCCGGAGCGTGGCTGGGATGACTTCAAGGGGCTCGACCTCAAGGGCAAGGTCGCGGTCTTCCTCGTCAATGATCCCGATTTCGAGGCGACGGCCGGCGACGATGCAAAGGGCCGGTTCGGCGACCGCCGGATGACCTATTATGGCCGCTGGACCTACAAGTTCGAGGAGGCGGCGCGCCGCGGTGCGGTCGCGGCGTTGATCGTGCACGACACCGCGGGGGCGGGCTATGGCTGGGATACGGTCAAGGCGCCCGCCGGCGAGAATTACGACATCGTCCGCAGCGACCCGACCTCGCGAATCCTGCTGCAGGGCTGGATCGAGGGGGCCGCCGCGACCAGGCTGTTCGCCGAATCGGGGCAGGACCTCGCGGCGCTGCGAAAGGCGGCGCGGCGCAGCGACTTCCGCCCGGCCGTCCTGAAGCAGGCGTTCAGCGTCGATCTGCCCGTGCGGCACGACACCGCCGAAAGCCGCAACGTGCTGGCCAAGCTGCCCGGCAAGACGCGTCCGGACGAGGTCGTGATGTTCGGCGCGCACTGGGATGCCTATGGCATCGGTGCACCCGATGCGCAGGGGCGCACGATCCGGCCCGGCGCCAACGACGACGCGCTTGGCGTGGCGGGCGTGCTCGAACTCGCGCGGACCTTTGCAAAGCGCCCGCGCACCGACCGCAGCCTGGTCTTCGCGCTGTGGAGCGGCGAGGAACGGGGCCTGCTCGGCTCGGAAACCTATGCGGTCGATCCGGTCTATCCGGCAGCGAAGACCGTCGCCAACCTGACGCTGGACATCCTCCAGACCGCAGGCCCCGCCCGCGACGTCCTGTTGGTCGGTGCCGGGCAGAACAGCCTCGAGGACATGCTGGGCGATGCCGCCAAGGCACAGGGCCGGGTGGTCACGCCCGAGGCGCTTCCCGAACGCGGCCTGTTCTACCGTGCGGACCATTTCGCGGTGGCGCGTCGCGGTGTGCCGACGCTGCTGCTGATGGCGATCAGCGGCGCGTCGGATCTCGTCACGGGCGGTCGTCCTGCCGGGCAGGCGTGGCTCGACGGCTATATGAAATGCTATCACCAGACCTGCGATGCCTGGAGCAAGGACTGGGACCTGCGCGGCGCGGCGCAGGACGTTGCGCTGTTTCAGACGATCGGGACGACGCTTGCGAACGGCCGGGCCTGGCCCGAATGGCGCGAAGGGTCCGAGTTCAAGGCGATCCGCGCCGAAAGCGCAGGCGAACGCAAGTAGGTCGCGACGCGGCAGGCGTCCCCCCCCCGCCTTCACGGGCGTGGGACGCCTGCCGGTACCGCGCCGGCGTCAGGCGGCGAGCGCCCGGTCGCTCACGAACATGTTGTTCGCCCGCTCGTGCGCGAACGTGCTCGCCGCGCCGTGTCCGGGAATGAAGCTCGTGTCGCTGCCGAGCGGCCAGAGCTTTTCGACGATCGACTTGATGAGGATCTGGTGATTGCCGCCCGGCATGTCGGATCGCCCGACCGATCCCTGGAGCAGCACGTCGCCGACCTGCGCGAACTTCGAGGGCGCATGGTGAAAGATCACATGGCCTTCGGTGTGCCCGGGTGTCTCGTAGACATCGAGCGAAAGATTGCCGATCGTGACGACATCGCCCTCGACCAGCCAGCGATCGGGTTCGAAATTGACGCCGGCGATGCCGTATTTCGGCCCGTCCTGATCGAGCCGCTGCAACCAGAACCGATCGGCTTCGTGCGGACCTTCGATCGGCACCGCGAGGTCGTCCGCAAGCGCCTTCGCCTCGCCCGCATGATCGATATGTCCATGCGTCAGCAGGATCTTTTCGACCGTCACGCCCGCCTGCGCGATCGCGGCCCTGATCCGCGGCAGGTCGCCGCCCGGATCGATCACCGCCGCTTTCATCGTGCTCGTGCACCAGATCAGCGTGCAATTCTGCTGGATCGGCGTGACCGGAACAATCGCGGCGCGAAGCGGCGGAACGGCGGGGGTCTTGGGCGTCTGTGTCATATGTGCAAAATAGGGCGTTGGGCGGTTTCGGGCAATCGCCGCTTGCGGTCGGCCGCTCCGCCCGTGCAACAGGGACAGCGATGTTTACCGCGCCTTTTGTCCTGCTCGACGATGCCCGCGAGAATGGGGCACCCGCACGCCTGTACCGCGCGCCGGTCCGAATCGTGCGCGCCGATACCCCGGAAGCGGTTCGTCCGGCACTGGACGCCTTGCGCGCCGCCACGGCCGAGGGCCTCCACGCCGCCGGGATGATGAGTTACGAGGCCGGCATGGCGCTCGCCCCGCGCAGCATCCGCCCGGACAAAGCTGCCCCCGAGACCGCCGAGACGGACCGCCCCGCGCGTGCGCCGCTGCTGTGGTTCGGGCTGTTCGACGGGTACGAGACGATCGCCGCGGACGCGGTCGCGCGGCGCCTGCCCGATCCGGCGGGCGCGTGGGTCGGTACGGCGCAACCGCAGATCGATCGCGACGCGTACGGTGCGCAGATCGCGCGTGTCCTCGCGCTGATCGCCGCGGGCGACATCTATCAGGCGAACCTGACCTTTGCCGCGGTTGTACCCTATGCGGGTGATCCGCTTGCGCTCTACGCCGGCCTGCGCGGTCAGGCGCGGGCCGGTTATGGCGCGCTGATCGATACCGGGACGCAGGCGATCCTGTCGCTGTCGCCCGAGCTGTTCTTCGGTCTCGAGCATGACCGGCTGACCTGCCGGCCGATGAAGGGGACGGCCCCCCGCGGTGCGACGCCCGATGCCGATCGCGCCGCCGCGGCTGCGCTCGCCGCCGATCCGAAGCAGCGCGCCGAAAACCTGATGATCGTCGACCTGATGCGCAACGACCTGTCGCAGGTCGCGCACGACGTCGCGGTCCCCGACCTGTTCAGCATCGAGACCTATCCGACCGTCCACCAGATGACGTCGACCGTGACCGCGACGCTCGACTCGGCGCGCGACGCGGTCGACGTCATCGCGGCGCTGTTTCCCTGCGGATCGATCACCGGCGCGCCGAAGCAGCGCGCGATGGAGGTCATCGCGGAGGTCGAGCAGGGCCGCGACCGGGGCGCGTACACGGGCGCGATCGGGTGCATCGACGCGAATGGCGACGCGATGTTCAACGTCGCGATCCGCACGCTGACGATCCACGACGACCACGCGGTGATGGGGCTCGGATCGGGGATCGTTGCGGACAGCGTCGCGGACCAGGAATGGCAGGAATGCCTCGACAAGGCGGCGTTTCTCACGGCAGGCCGACGGCCGCTCGACCTGATCGAGACGATGGCGTTCGACCCCGATCACGGGCTGTTGCGCCTCGAGCGTCATCTTGCGCGGCTGAGTGCCAGCGCCGCCGCACTCGGTTTCGCGTTCGATCGTCATGGCACGCGCAATGAGCTCCAGGCGGCGACGTTCCGGCTGCGCGGCCCCCGGCGGATCCGGCTGCTCGTCGCCGCATCGGGCGCCGTCGCGATCCAGGTCGGCCCGATGCCGGTCTCGCCCGCGCGGATCGAGGTGGCGGTCATGCCGCTGCCGGTCCCGACCGCGGACATCCGGTTGCGCCACAAGACCAGCGACCGCGCATTCTATGAGGACGCGCGGCGGCAGGCGGGCACGTTCGAGGTGGTGTTCGAGGATCCACACGGGTTTCTGACCGAAGGCAGCTTCACGTCGATCTTCGTCCCGCGCGCCGATGGCATGCTCGTGACACCGCCGGCCGGGCCATTGCTCCCCGGGATCCTGCGCGCCGAGCTGATCGCGAACGGCACGGCGGTCGAGGGGCCGCTGACGAGAGCGGACCTCAGGCATGGTTTCTACATGGGAAATGCAGTGCGCGGCCTCATTCCCGCGATCGTTGCGGTTGCGAAATCCGCCGATCGGGGGGTATAGCCGCCGCGAATGCCGCGGGCGAGCTCTGCGGACAACCGCAGAGGTTCCATCATGCACGCATCCGCCGCGCTCGGTCGCATCAGCCCTTCGCCGACGCTCGCGATCACCAGCCGCGTCCTCGAACTGAAGCGCGCGGGCGTCGACGTGATCGGGCTGGGCGCGGGCGAACCCGATTTCGACACCCCCGACTTCATCAAAGAGGCCGCGATCCAGGCGATCCGCGACGGCAAGACCAAGTACACGAATGTCGACGGCACGATCGAGCTGAAGCAGGCGATCGTCGCCAAGTTCGCGCGCGACAACGGCCTGATCTACACCACCGACCAGGTCAGCGTGAACGTCGGCGGCAAGCACACCTTGTTCAACGCGATGGTCGCGACGATCGATCCGGGCGACGAGGTCGTGATCCCTGCACCCTACTGGGTCAGCTATCCCGACGTCGTGCAGTTCGCCGGCGGCGTCCCCGTGATCGTCAAGGCAGGCCCCGAGGTTGGCTACAAGCTCGATCCCGCGGCACTCGACGCGGCGATCACGCCCAGGACCAAGTGGGTGATCCTCAACTCGCCGTCGAACCCGACCGGCGCCGGCTACACGATCGACGAGCTCAAGGCGCTCGGCGCGGTGCTGGCGAAGCACCCGCATGTCTGGATCTTCGCCGACGATATGTACGAACATATCGTCTATGACGGCTTCAAGTTCGCAACGATCGCCGAGGCCTGCCCCGAGCTGTTCGAGCGCACGCTGACCGTCAATGGCTGCTCGAAGGCCTATGCGATGACCGGCTGGCGGATCGGCTATGCCGGCGGCGCGGCGTGGCTGATCAAGGCGATGGCGAAGCTCCAGTCGCAATCGACCTCGAACCCGTGCTCGATCGCGCAGGCCGCCGCGGTCGCCGCGCTCAACGGCGACCAGTCGTTCCTTGCCGAGCGCAACACCGCGTTCCAGGGCCGGCGCGATCTGGTCGTGTCGATGCTCAACCAGATCGACGGCATGCACTGCCCGACGCCGGAGGGCGCGTTCTACGTCTATCCGTCGTTCGCCGCGCTGATCGGCAAGACGACGCCGAACGGTCGCCTGATCGACACCGACGAGGCGATGGTCGGCTATCTGCTCGACGACGCCAAGGTCGCGGTGGTGCAGGGTGCGGCGTTCGGGCTCAGCCCGGCGTTCCGGATCAGCTATGCGACCTCGGACGCGCTGCTGCGCGAGGCGTGCACGCGGATCCAGACGGCGTGCGCCGCGCTGCGGTAAAGGCCGGGCCACGGTAGCGGCGATGGCGGCGGGCTGACACGATCGGACCCGCTCCCGCAACATTGGCGACACGTCGCGACATCTGCCGGCAACCCTGCCGGTAGATGAACCGATCGGCCATGCCGCGTTAATCGAGAGTTTCTAAAAACGGCATTGTCGAAACCCGGCGTCTAACCGACATGCCGGTACGTAGCTGACGTGATCTTCACGATGACGCCGGTACCAATTCAACAGGAGCGCATGATGCGCAGTCTTATCAAGTCGAGCTTTCTTTGGCAGTTCACCGGCGGTTTCATGCTGGGCGCACTTGGTCTGCTTGCACTTCAGCCCGCCGAGGCGAAGCATGATTTCGAGCGTCACGTGACAAGCATCGTTCAGGGTCAACGCTGATCGGCCTTTGTTTACAACGGCTTGGAAATCATCTGCGTGCTCACCACATAGGGTGACATGAAAACGCCCCTCATCGCCACACTCGCCGTCCTCGGTATCGCCGGCGCGGTCATCTCATCCGGGACAGCACAGGCCGAGCGTGCGGTGATCATCCCGGCGGTCAAGGCGGACGTCGCACCGACGCCCGGGATCCAGACGGCGATCCTCGCAGGCGGGTGCTTCTGGGGGATGGAGGCGGTCTTCGAGCATGTGAAGGGCGTCAAGGCGGTCACCGCGGGCTATGCCGGCGGGACCAGGGATACCGCAAGCTACGACAAGGTCTCGACCGAGACGACGCGGCATGCCGAAGCGATCCGGGTCAGCTATGATCCGCGCGCGGTCAGCTATGGGACGTTGCTGCGCGTGTATTTCTCGATCGCGCACGACCCGACGCAGCTCAACCGCCAGGGCCCCGACAGCGGCACCAGCTATCGTTCCGCGATTTTCCCGCAATCACCGCAACAGGCGAAGGTTGCCCGCGCCTATATCGCGCAACTCGACCAGACGCGCGCGTTTCCGCGTCCGATCGTCACCAAGGTCGAGGCCGGCAATTTCTTCCCCGCCGAGGCCTATCACCAGAACTTCTTCGACCGAAACCCGACGCATCCGTACATCGTCGCGTGGGACAAGCCGAAGCTCGCGGCATTTCGCGCGGCGTTCCCGACGATCGCGAGCTGACGTCCTACGCCGCGATCGGGAAGCGCAACAGCCGGTCGGCAACGGGGATCAGCGCCTGCGCGCCCAGGCCGACCGCGCGCATGATCTCCGGGTGATTGGGGTCCAGACCGCCGGTCAGCACGCCGAAGGCAGGCAGGATCAGCTTGGTCTGTGTCGCCACGAAACACCGCCGCGCGACATTCTTGCCGCGTACGCGCAGGCGTAGCTTGGGATGGAAATGGCCCGACAGTTCGGGCCGGTCCTCGCCGCGATCCGCTTCGTGCCGCAGCACCAGTCCGTCGACCACCGCCTCGGTGACGACGCGGCCGCCACAGCGGTCGAGGATCTCGGGATCGTGGTTCCCCGTGATCCACGTCCAGTCGGTCGCGCTGGTCAGCCCGCGCAAAAGGTCCTGCGCGCGGTCGGGCAGGCGTGCGCATCCGTCACTGTCGTGGAAACTGTCGCCGAGGCACCAGACCTCGCGCGCGCGTGTCGCGTCGACCACGGCGGTAAGATCCGCGAGCGTCGCGATCGAATCATAGGGCGGCAGCATCTGGCCGGATTTGGCGTACCAGCTCGCCTTCTCGAAATGCAGGTCCGCCACCAGCAGCGCACCGCGCGACGGCCAGAACAGCGCGCCTTGGGGCAACGCCAAAAGCGTATGCCCGCCGAACGAAAAGGGAACCATTCCGCCGCCATGCCGCTGCTCGAGTCGCGAATCAAGCGATTGTGCAGTGCAGGGGTGCGCACTTGCGCATCGCTGCAATCGGCGTAAAGCGCGCCGTCCCTCCATGAGGAGCGCTTCCCGCGCCATGTCGTCCGTCGTCGGAACCCGTGAAATTGCCCCGCCGTCTGCCGCGCACCCCGCGGGGTCATCGCACGCGCACCCCGCGCTGGCGGCGCTGACCGTCGGCGCGATCGGCGTGGTGTTCGGCGATATCGGCACCAGCCCGCTTTATGCGTTCCGCGAGGCGCTCGGCCAGACGACGGCGGGCGGGATCGACGCCAGCGAGATCCTGGGCGTCCTCAGCCTTGCGCTCTGGTCGCTGTTTCTCGTCGTCACCGTCAAATACGTCATCTTCCTGATGCGCGCGGACAACCAGGGCGAGGGGGGCGTGCTCGCGCTCGCCGCGCTTGCACGCCGCGCCTTGGGCGTTCGCTCGAAGATCGCGATCGTGCTGGGCGCGGCCGGCGCGTCGCTGTTCTACGGCGATGCGATCATCACGCCGGCCTTGTCGGTGCTGTCGGCGATGGAAGGGCTGCGCACGATCCCCAGCGCCGCGCACATCTTCAGCGAATCGACCGTGCGGGCGCTGACGATCACGATCCTGATCGGCCTGTTCCTCATCCAGGCGCGCGGCACCGCGCACGTTTCCAAGCTGTTCGGCCCGGTCTGCATCCTGTGGTTCCTCGCGATCGGCGGGCTGGGGGTGTGGCACATCGCCGACGAACCCTCGATCGTGCGCGTCTTCCTGCCCAGTTACGGCGTTGCCTTCCTGATGACCCACGGCGTCACGGGGCTGTTCGTGCTCGGTGCGGTCTTCCTCACGGTCACCGGTGCCGAGGCGCTGACCGCCGACATGGGGCATTTCGGCAAGCTTCCCATCCGCCTCGGCTGGTTCTTCCTCGTCTTCCCGGCGCTCGCGCTCAACTATCTGGGGCAGGGCGCGTTCGCGCTCGCCGCGCTTGAGGATGCGGCGGTGCGCGGCGTGCCGTTCGCCAACCGCGACTGGTTCTTCCTCATGGCGCCCGAAAGCCTGCGTGGTCCGCTGATCATTCTCGCAGGGTTCGCCACCGTGATCGCCAGCCAGGCGGTCATCACCGGCGCATTCAGCCTGACGCAGCAGGCGATCCAGCTCGGCCTGCTCCCCCGGCTGCGGATCCGCCAGACCTCGGCGGTGTTCGCGGGTCAGATCTATCTGCCCGCGATCAACTGGCTGTTGCTGATCGGCGTGTTGGTGCTGGTGGTGCAGTTCAAGACGTCGTCGGCGATGGCGGCGGCGTACGGCATTGCGGTGACCGGGACGATGGTCGTGACGACGTTGCTTGCGTACATCGTCGTGCGGCATCGCTGGAACTGGTCGCGCCCGCTCGCGCTCGCCGCGATCCTGCCGTTCCTGACGCTCGACCTGATCTTCTTCGGCGCCAATATCCTGCGCGTGATCGAAGGTGGCTGGGTGCCGCTGGTCATTGCCGCGTCGATCGGCCTGATCATCTTCACCTGGGTCCGGGGGAAACAGATCGTCAGCGCGTTCGAGAAGCGTCAGAGCATCCCGCTCGCCGATCTCGCCGCGGCCCTGGAAAAGCGCCCGCCCGAGCGTGTCGCCGGGACCGCGGTGTTCCTGACCGCCAATCCGTACGCGACGCCGGGTGCGCTGCTGCACAATCTCAAGCACAACAAGGTGCTTCACGAGACCAACCTGATCGTCAGCATTCGCACCGCCGATCGCCCGTTCGTCGACGATTCGCAGCGCGTCTGTACCGAGCGCGTCGACGAGAATTTCTCGGTCGTCGTGCTGACCTATGGGTTCATGGAGTCGCCCGACGTGCCGCGCGATCTGGGCGTTGGTGCGAAGACCGAACAGCTCGGGCTTGATCCGATGCGCACGTCGTTCTTCATCGGGCGCAACACGCTCAAGCCCGACGCGGAAAAGGGCATGCCGCCCTGGCAGGACCGCATCTTCATGTTCCTGCAGCGCAATGCGAGCGACCCGACCGACTTCCTGAAGATCCCGCCCGGCAAGGTGCTGGAACTCGGCGAGCAGGTCACGGTGTAACCGCCCTCTCCCCGCCGGGGAGAGGGGCGCGGCCGGTTATCCCGCGAACGCCTTCACCAGATCGAACAGATAGTCGCGGCCGTCGTACAACGACTCGACGCGGATGCGTTCGTTGAGGCCGTGGATACCCCCCATGTCCTTGTCGATGAACACGCCGGGCGCGCCGTAGACCGGGATGCCGATCGCCTCGAAGAAGATTCCGTCGGTCGCGCCCGTCGACATCAGCGGCAGGATCGGAATGCCGCGGAAATGCTTTGCCGCGACCTTCGTCACCGGTCCCATGATCTTCGGGTCGAGCGTCGGCGGGATCGCGGTCGGACGTACCGGCTGGTTCGCCGTCACCGCGACCTTCGTGCCGGCGAGTTCCTTCAGCTTGGCCAGCGTGCCGTCCACCGTCTCGCCCGGGAAGATCCGGCAGTTGATGTTCGCCGTCGCGCGCTGCGGCAACGCGTTCTCGGCATGCCCGGCGCTCAGCAGCGTCGCGACGCACGTCGTCCTGAGCGTCGAATGCATCGCCTCGTCGCGGCTCACGATCACATCCGCCGCCTTGTCGTCCGGATCGGCGAGCAGCGCCGTGATCGCCGTCCCCATCGCGCCCGGCATCGCCTTGGCGCTCGCCGCGAAGAACGCCCTGGTCGTATCGGTGAACCTTACCGGGAATTCATAGCCCTGCACCGCCTTCACCGCGTCCGCGAGTTCGTAGATCGCGTTGTCGGGCGTCGGTTGCGAGCTGTGTCCGCCGGGGTTGGTGGCAAGGAACGTATAGTTCTGTGCCGCCTTCTCGCCGATCTGGATTGCGAGCAGCTGGCGCTTGCCGGTATCGTCGAGCCGCCCGCCGCCGCCCTCGTTGAGCGCGAATTCGGCGGCGATCAGGTCGGGCTTCTCCTTGGCCAGATACTGGGCGCCGTTCCACGCGAACGTGGTCTCCTCCCCGCAGGTGAGCGCGAGCTTGATCGTCCGCTTGGGCGTGTATCCGCCGGTCTTGAACCGGATCATCGCATCGGACCAGATCGCCGCCTGCGCCTTGTCGTCGACCGCGCCGCGCGCGTAATAATAACCACCGTCTTCGATCAACGTGAAGGGATCGCGCACCCAGTCCTCGCGCTTCGCCTCGACCACGTCGAGATGCGCGAGCAGCAGCATCGGCTTGATCGACGCATCGGATCCCTTGAGCACCGCGACGAGCCCGCCGTCCTTCGGATGCTCGGGGACCGAGAAATAGGTGATGTCGGCATCCGCATAGCCGGCGGCCTTCAGTCGCCCACCGATCTGCGCCGCCGCCTGCGTGCAGCTGCCCGACGACAGCGTCGTGTTGGTCTCGACCAGTTCCTTGTAGAGGCCGAGGAACGCCTTCTGGTCGGGTCGCGACTGCGCCTGTGCCGTCCCGGGCGTCGTCATCGGTGCCGTCAGTATCGCCGCCGCCATCAACCACGCTGTTCGCATCGCCATCCCCTTGCCTGAGCGCGTAGCGTCGCAGGGAATATCGGGGGGCGCAACCGGATTGCCGTCACGCGGGCGGGGGTGTGGGATCCGTGCTGGGGCCCGCGGCGAACTGCGCGACGATCCAGTCATGCGCGTCGCGCCAGTCGTCGATCCGGGCATGCGCTGCGGGTGCCTTGGGCACGGCCGCGGCAAGGACCGGCTCGGCGATCATGTGGAGGCGGTGGACCTCGGGGGCATGTCGCGCAACCGAATCATGGTGCACGGCGAGGTCGTCGACGAACACCGTCACCGGGTTCCCATATTCGGCAACAAGCCGCGCCACCGGCTCGCCCTTGCCGCCCTGGTTGCATTCGACGCGGTGCGCGATCCCGAACGCCGCGAGCTGTTCGATCCGGGGCAGGCGGCACTGGTCCTGGAGGTTGGTCAGGATGACGATGTCGGTCGTCTCCGCGAGTTGGGCCAGCGCCTCGCGCGCATGCGGCACCAGCGTCTGGCGGTGCATCTCCGCCGGGAAGAACCCGCCCAGCAGCGCCCACATATCCTCGCGAGTCGGCGCGGGGCCGCCATCGCGTCGCGTCATGCTGTTCGCGAAATCGCCATGCCCGATCGAGAAGTCGATCTCGTGCGCCTCGTCCAGCCACGTCCCGAAATGCCGGACCATGTGCAACAGCACTTCGTCGCAATCGCTGATCAGCAGCGGCTTCATGACTCATATCCCGGTTCGAGCGTCATCCGCGCACGCGCGAGCGTCTCGGGCTTGATCCCGAGGGCTGCGGCACACGCGATCATGTCGGGCTCGTGCGCCTCGAGAAAGCCCAGTACGGCGGCCAGCACCGCGGTCTCGCCCGCGCGGGTGCGCAGGTCCGATGGCTCGAGCCCGGTCACCGACAGCAGCCGAGTCGCGCGGTCGGGCTCGGCCAGGGTCCAGGCCAGCGCACGGAGCGCGAGCGCTTCGGCGTCTTCATTTGTATCGACGCCGCGCATTGCCTATCGTGGTCCTTCTCGAAACGAATGGTGGCTCGCGTGGCAAAGAAGGTGCTCGTTGTCGAGGACAACGAACTCAACCTCAAACTTTTCTGCGACCTCCTGCGCGCGCACGGCTATCTTGCCGAGCCGGTGCGGGACGGGCGGGACGCCGTCGCGCGCGCGCGCGATTTCGCCCCCGACCTGATCATCATGGATATCCAGATGCCGCACGTGACCGGCTACGAGATCATCCTCGAGCTCAAGGCCGACGACGCGCTCCGGTCGATCCCGGTCATGGCCGTCACCGCCTATGCCGGGCGCGAGGACGAGGAGCGGATCCGCGCCGCGGGCGCCGCTGCCTATGTCTCGAAGCCGATCAGCCTGGCACGCTTCATGGAAGCCGTCGGCGCGCTGATCTGATCCATCTCGCCAGACTGGTCCCGGATGAAGGGCGGCGGGATGAACGACAAAAGCCGCGGGTATTGCTACCCACGGCCTTGCGGTCCCATGCAATGCGAACGACGGCAGACGCCGTCGTGCGGATTACTTGATCTTGGCTTCCTTGAACTCGACATGCTTGCGCACGACGGGATCGTACTTGCTGAACGAGAGCTTCTCGGTCTTGGTACGCGGGTTCTTCTTGGTGACGTAGAAGAAGCCGGTGTCTGCGGTGCTGACGAGCTTGATCTTGACGGTAGTCGGCTTGGCCATGAGCCCAATCCTTAAGGCTGAAAATGCTAGGGCGGCAGCACGAATGCCACCGCCCGATCTGTCGCGGCGCATGGCGCAAGCGCGCGGGCAAGTCAACCATATCGCCCGTATTTGCCGCCTTATCATCCCCGAATCGCGACGAGGCGGGTATTTAACCGCATCTTTATCGGCACGGGTGCATGCTGATATGCAACGATGGAGTCGAAAGGCGGGATCATGGGGATGGCGGGCAAGCGAGTCGCGGAAATAGTCGATCTGGCACCGATCCGCGCCGATCTGGAAGCGCGGATCGCCGCGATCGACGTTCGCGCACCCTATTCCCGCGCCTGCGATCTCGCCCCCGATGTCGACGCGATCCGCCTGATCGCCCACCGCGCCGGCATGAACCCGGCGGTGACGGTCGCGCATTTCATCGACTCGGCGCTGGCGCGGGGCGAACACGGCCCGCTCGTCCATGGCTGGCTGGCGACGCTGAAGGACGCGATCGGCAGCGAGCGACAGGATGTCCAGGCGTGCCATGCATTTGCCGCGCTTTGCTCCGTACGCCTGTCGGGATCCTGACCTGATCCGATGACGATGCGGTTTCCATGGATGCGCTGATGGCGGCGCTGGTCGCCGCCGCGTTCGCGCAATGTGGCGATCGCACCGCGTGGCTGTCCGCGATCCTCGCCGACCGGTATCGCAGGCCCGGGCTCGTCATCCTGGCCGCGGCGATCGCGCTGCTTGCGGCGAGCGGGATTGCGGCAGCAGGCGGTGCGATGCTCGCCCCGTTGCTGACGCCCAATGCGCGCCTGCTGATGCTCGCGCTCGCGCTGATGCTGCAGGGCGGGGGCGCGATGCTGACGATCACCGCCCCCGACCCGTTGCGCGGATGGACGATCGGCCCGGCGGCCACCGCGATCCTCGGGCTGTTCATCCTGGCGTTCGGCGACGGCCTGCAGTTCATCGTGTTCACGCTGGCGGCGCGGAGCACGATCCCCGCACTCGCCGCGATCGGCGCCACGATCGGATCGCTGGCCGTGATCATCCCCGCCGTCATGCTCGGCGCGTCGCGGTGGCAGCGTCTGCCGCTCGCGCTGATCCGCCGGGGCACGGGCGCGCTGTTCCTCGTCGCCGGTGCGGTCATGGCGCTCGATGCGCTGCGCCTGATCTAGCGCATCGATCAGACTGAGCCGGAAAGTCGTACGCCTTTTAGCGGACCGTTTCGTGTATCGGATCGTTTACGCAACGATCCTTTGAATCGGAGTCCTCCCATGCCGAAGACCAACCCCGCGCTCGACACCCCCACCGACCTCGTCAGCAACAGCACCAAGTCGGTTGCCGACGCGCTGAACGCGGCGCTCGCCGATTGCTATGCGCTCTATCTCAAGACGAAGAATTTCCACTGGCACATGTCGGGTCCGCACTTCCGCGACTATCACCTGCTGCTCGACGATCAGGCCGCGCAAATTCTCGGCGTGACCGACGCGATCGCCGAACGCGTCCGCAAGACGGGCAACACGACGCTGCGCTCGATCGGCGATATCTCGCGGCACCAGTCGATCTCGGACAACGACAAGGACTTTGTCGGCCCGACCGAGATGCTCGCCGAGCTGCGCGAGGACAATCTGCGGCTCGTCGAGCAGTTCCGCGTCGTCAAGGATGCCTCGGACGAAGCCAAGGACAATGCGACCAGCGGGATCGTCGACGAATGGACCGATCACGCCGAAGAGCGCGCATGGTTCCTATTCGAAGCCAGCCGCAAGGGCTGACCGGCTCGTAGCGACGGCGTCCCCAAGCGCGGGCCGGAACCGATGCGAATTAACATGGTTTAGCTTTCAACAGGAGATTGAACATGTTGAAGCTTGCCGTCACGTTTCTCGTCATTGGCCTGGTCCTCGCGCTGCTCGGCTTCGGTGGCGTCGGCGGCGCCTTTATCGGCATCGCGAAGATCCTGTTCTTCATCGCGATCGCGCTGTTCGTCGTGTTCCTCGTGCTCGGCCTGCTCGCCGGCAAGGGGATCAAGAACGCGATAGACTGACACGGCGCGGCCTGGCGCCGAACCATGGACCAAGGATAGGAAGGCCCTCGCTGAAGCGGGGGCCTTTTTCGTGTTGGGCGTCCCGTCGCTAGACCAATCGCGATCCTGGAGCGCAGCGGCCATGCCGAGCGTTGGGGCATCATGCACGCCTTCGCCGCCCTGCTCGACTCGCTCACCTACACGCGCTCGCGCAATGCGAAGCTGAAGCTGATCGGCGATTATCTGCGCAACACGCCCGATCCCGACCGGGGCTGGGCGATGGCAGCGCTGACGGGCGATCTCGACATTCCCGGGATCAAGTCGGCGGTCATCCGCGCGCTGATCGAGGCGCGGGTCGATCCCGTCCTGTTCCGGATGAGCCGTGATTATGTCGGCGACACCGCAGAGACGGTCGCATTGCTATGGCCCGAGCCGGTGACGCCGGTATCGGCCCCGCCGCTGTCGATCTCGCAGGTCGTCGACCGGCTCATGCAGGTCTCGCGGTCCGACGCGCCGGCAGCGCTCGCCGAGATGCTCGATCGATCCGACCCGGAGGAGCGATTCGCGTTGCTCAAGATGGCGACGGGTGCGCTGCGGATCGGCGTCTCGTCGCGGCTGGCCAAGACCGCGCTGGCGGAGACGTTCGGTCTGGACGTCGATGCGGTCGAGGAGGTCTGGCACGGCCTATCGCCCCCCTATGCGACGCTGTTCGCCTGGGCAGAGGGCGAGGGCGCGCAGCCGACCCCGGCCGACGTCCCCGTATTTCGCCCGTTCATGCTCGCGCACGGGCTCGAGGACCTTCGCGTCGATCTCGCGGACTATGCCGCGGAATGGAAATGGGACGGCATCCGCGTCCAGATCGTCCACGTCGCCGGGCAGACGCGCCTGTACAGCCGGACCGGCGACGACGTCACCGCGAGCTTTCCCGACATTGCGGGCGCGTTCGCGACCTCCGCGACCATCGACGGCGAACTGCTCGTGAAAGGCGAGCATCAAGGCGGGACGCTCGAGGAAGGCGGCGGGGCGGCGAGCTTCAACGCGTTGCAGCAGCGCCTCGGGCGCAAGACCGTGTCGGCGAAGATGCTTGCCGACTATCCCGCCTTCGTCCGCGTCTACGACCTCCTGATCGACGATGGCGAGGATCTGCGGGCGCTTCCCTGGACCGATCGGCGCGCGCGGCTCGAGGCGTTCATGCCGCGTCTCGACCCCGACCGGTTCGACCTCAGCCAGGTCATCGAGGCAAAGGACTTCACCGGCCTGGAGGTCGTCCGGGCGGGCGCGCGCGACTCTGCGATCGAGGGCGTCATGCTCAAGCGCCGCGATTCGCCCTATGTCGGCGGGCGCCGCGCGGGGCTGTGGTACAAATGGAAGCGCGATCCGCTGACCGCCGACTGCGTGATGATGTACGCGCAGCGCGGGAGCGGCCGGCGGTCCTCCTATTATTCCGACTATACCTTTGGATGCTGGACCGAAGACGGTGAACTGCTGCCCGTCGGCAAGGCGTATTCGGGCATAACCGACGAGGAACTGCGCATGCTCGACTCGTTCGTGCGCAAGAACACGCTCAACCGCTTCGGCCCCGTCCGCGAGGTCGAGAAGACGATGGTGCTCGAGATCGCGTTCGATTCGCTGCACGAATCGAAGCGGCACAAGTCCGGGGTGGCGATGCGCTTCCCGCGTATCGCGCGGATCCGGACCGACAAGCCCGCAGCGGAGGCGGACCGGATCGATACGCTTCGGCGCATGATCATCGACGGATAGCGCTGCCCTCGTCGGCCTCGTCGATCGTAATCTGGAACAGCGTCGGCCACAACTTGCCGGTGACGAACAACCGTTTGCGCTGGGCGTCCCAGGCAATGCCGTTGGGCACCGCATCGCGGTCGGCCGCGCCGATTTCCTTGACCAGCTGGCGCAGGTCGATGATCGCGTTCACCTTGCCGGTGCCGGGGTCGATCCGTACGAGAAAGCCGGTCTGCCAGACATTGGCGAGGATCGCGCCGTCGACATATTCGAGCTCGTTAAGCTGCGACACCGGACGCCCGTCGATCGTCACCGCGATGCGGCGGCGTTCCGCCAGCGTGGTGGGATCGCGGACGATCAGCGACGACGAGCCATCCGACTGGATCAACGTCTCCCCGAGCGTCGTCATGCCCCAGCCTTCGCCGCTATAGCGGTTCGTGCCCTTGGGGGTCAGGCTACGCACGTTCCAGCGATGCGCGATGCCGTCATGCCATGTCAGGCTGATCAGATCGCCGTTCCACAGCGCGAGACCCTCGCCGAACTGACGCGAATCGATCGCCTGCTTCTTGAGCACCCGCCCGTCGGCGAGGCGGACGCGCCGGACGTCGGACATCCCCTCCTTGCCCGTGCTCTCGAACAGCGTCCCGTCATGCCACAACAGCCCTTCGGTGAAGGCGGTGCGATCATGCGGATAACGGGCGACGACGCGGACGGACAGGATCGGGACCGGACCGGCCGTGGGGCGGGCGGGCTCTTGGCTAGTCCTCGGGTTCGCCGCTCGTGCCGCTTGCGGCGCAGCGACAGGTGCGTTCGTCCGGCCGGGACGATCCGTGACCGGCTGGCCGACGGCCACGCCCGACTGACGACTCTCGTCGAACCCGCGCGCGGCCGCGTCTGCCGGCAGGGAAGGGGCACAAAAGAAAGCGGCCGGCCCCGCGAGTGCGAGACCGGCCGCGATCACATACCGTTCGATCGTCATGCGTGTCCGAAAACCGCGCTGTTCGACCGAATCGTTATCAGCCACCTGCGCTCAGGTTGACGGCTGCGTACTTGCCGCGGCGATCGACCTCGAGCTCGAACTCGAGCTTGTCGCCCTCGTTCAGCGTCGCCATGCCGGCACGCTCGACGGCCGAGATGTGCACGAATGCATCGGGCTGGCCATCGTCGCGCTGAATGAAGCCGAAGCCCTTCATCGCGTTGAAGAACTTGACGGTGCCCGTCGCCTTCTCACCGGTCAGCTGGCGCTGCGGCGCGCCGCCTGCACCACGATCGCCACCACGGGGGGCGCCATGGCCTTCGTCGCGATCACGCGGGGGACCACGATCGGTAACGGCCATCGGCTCGCCATCGATCTTCAGGTCGGTTGCCGAGATACGGCCACCGCGGTCGACGAGCGTGAAGCCGAGCGGCTGACCCTCTGCGAGCGCGACCATGCCGGCCTGCTCGACTGCGCTGATGTGCACGAACACGTCCTCGCCGCCGTCATCACGCACGACAAAGCCGAAACCCTTCTGCGCGTTGAAGAACTTTACGACGCCAGTGCCTTCGCCGACAACCTGCGGGGGCATGCCACGACCGGCGCCACCGCCGCCGCCACCAAAGCCGCCGCCACCGCCGCCGCCGCGGTATCCACCGCCGCCACCGCCGCCGCCGCCGAAGCGATCACCGCCGCCGCCGAAGCTGCTGCCGCCGCCGTAGCTGCTGCCACCGCCGCCGCCATAGCTGCTGCCGCCGCCGAACCGGTCGCCGCCGCCGCCGAAGCTGCTGCCGCCGCCGAAATCGTCGCTGCCGCCGCCGAAGCTGTCACGCTTGTCGCGGCCACGCCCGCCACGGTTCCCGCGGCCACCTTTATCGAAACCCATAAGCCCTGATCGTCTTCCCGGTTCGCCCGCAAAATCTCTCCAGAAAACCGGCGTGTCCGGACGACGAACGCGGGCCTTCGGGCGCGAAACCTTTTGCGCCGTGATCGAGGCATAGCGCAAAAATCAAGTCACCGCGAACAGAATCTTGTGGGCAATTCTATCATCGACCAGCATCACGGCGAAAGCGAGGCATCGGACGGCGGCACGGCATTCACGGTCGACCGGTTCGTGCAGGCCGGCTCTGGGCAGGGCGTCTGGTGCATCATCGCCAGGCGCTCGCAAGCGCTTCGGATCAGGGGTTTGTCATCCCTCTGGGCGGCTGTGCGCCGCAGGGGGATGACCGCATACCCATTGAGCGTCGCGGCGACCCCCGCTAGGGCCGGGGGATGACAGTTCATCTTCATGAGGGCGATATCCCGTCCGGGATCTTCGCACCCGGCGCCTCGATCGCGGTCGATACCGAGACGATGGGGCTGATCACGCCGCGGGATCGACTCTGCGTGGTCCAGCTTTCGGATGGCGGGCCGGATGAGCATCTCGTCCGATTCGCAGCCGACAGCGACTATGCCGCGCCCAATCTCAAGGCGCTGCTGAGCGATCCCGAACGGCTCAAGCTCTATCATTTCGGACGGTTCGATATCGCGGCGATCCAGCATTATCTGGGCGTCGTCGCCGCACCCGTCTATTGCACGAAGATCGCGTCGCGGCTGGTACGGACCTATACCGACCGGCACGGACTGAAGGAACTCGTCCGCGAGCTCCTCGGCCAGGACGTCTCGAAGCAGCAGCAATCGTCCGACTGGGGCAGCCCCGTGCTGAGCGAGGCGCAAAAGGATTATGCCGCGTCCGACGTCCGTTTCCTCCACCGCATGAAGGAGGAACTCGACCGCCGCCTGATCCGCGAGGGCCGGATGGAACTTGCGCAGAGCTGTTTCGACTTCCTGCCGACGCGCGCGGCGCTCGATCTCGCCGGATGGCCCGAGATCGATATCTTCGCGCACGCCTGAGATGGTGCGGACGCCACGTCCTGCCGGCGGGCCGTCACGACGGCCGGTGCGGTCGCCGCGACAGGTCTGGGCGGCGCCGGGCAGCCGCCACGACCGCGTCGTCGGCCTCGCACGCATCGGCCTGCCGACCGCGATCGGCGTGCTGACCGCGTTTCTGGTCATGGCGCCGCTGACCGCGGGCGGTGACGTGTCGTTCGTGCTCGACAAGAACAAGGTCGAGGTCGCGCAGGAGCGGATGAAGCTCCAGGCCGCGCAATATCGCGGACAGGATTCGAAGGGGCAGGCGTTCTCGCTCGATGCCGGGTCGGCGATCCAGAAGAGCTCCGCCGAGCCCGTCGTCGACATGACGCGTCTGAGCGCGCTGCTGCAGCTTTCCGATGGTCCCGCCACGGTGAAGGCGAACACCGGGCGCTACGACATGGATACCGAGAAGGTCCGTCTCGACGGCCCGCTCAACGTCACCGCACCGCGCGGTTACGACCTGCGCACGACCAATGCGACGCTCGATCTGCGCGCGCGGACGATGGAAAGCGGAAGCGCGGTGACGGGCACCGTGCCGCAGGGACGGTTCAGCGCGAACAAGCTGCACGCCGACCTTGAGGGACGAACCGTCAGGCTTGATGGCAATGCCCGCTTGCGGATCGTGCCGCGAGGGCCGAAATAGCGGCCATGCGCGCCCTTCATGCCCCCACCCTCCTGATGCTCCTGGCATTCGCCGCAACCGGCGTCTCCGCGCAGCGTGCCCATAATTCCAACGCGCCGATCGACTTCGGCGCCGATCATATCGAATTGCAGGACAAGGCCAATCGCGCCGTGCTGAGCGGCAGCGTGTCGGTCAAGCAGGCCGACATGACGCTCAATTCGGCGCGGATGACGGTCGCGTATACGGGCGAGGTGATCGGCGGCAATCCGCAGGTCTCGCGGCTCGACGCGTCGGGCGGCGTCACCGTCCGGCGTCCGGACCAGACCGCGAAAAGCCAATATGCGATCTACGATCTCAACCAGCGCGTGATCACGATGCTGGGCGCCGTCACGCTCACCCAGGGGGGCAACACCGTGAACGGGGGGCGTCTGACGATGAACCTCGACACGGGCCGTGCGGTCATCGACGGATCGTCGGTACGCGGCAGCAACGGCGCGGCGGCGAGCGGCGGTACCGTGACGCAGACCGGCGGCCGCGTGACCGGGACCTTCTCGGTCCCCAAGCGCAACTGATCGATTCGCCCGGCATGACATGGCTTTCGCGATCGAAGACAGGGCTCTCACGATCGAAGGCCGGATTCACGCCTTCCGTTTTCCCGCTGCCGACGCGCACCGTTTCCGTTTCTGCCGCCCCCTTATTATCTGAAGGCCGATCTTGATGGATGCCTCCACGCTGCCCCCGATCGACAACGCCGGCGCGCACGGCGAGCCGATCGTCGAATCGCCGGTGGTCGACGGCCTTCAGGTCGTGTCGATCGCCAAGTCCTACGACAAGCGCACGGTGCTGACCGACGTCTCGGTGTCGGTCGGGCGGGGCGAGGTGGTCGGGCTGCTGGGGCCGAACGGCGCGGGAAAGACGACGTGCTTCTATTCGGTGATGGGATTGGTGAAGCCCGATTCGGGCCGCATCATGCTCGACGGCGAGGACATCACGCGGCTGCCGATGTACCGGCGCGCGATCCTCGGCCTGGGCTACCTGCCGCAGGAGACGTCGATCTTTCGCGGGCTGACGATCGAGAAGAACATCCTCACGGTGCTCGAACTCGCCGAACCCGACAAGGCCGAGCGTCAGCGCAAGCTCGACACGCTGCTCGACGAATTCGGCCTGACGCGGTTGCGGACCTCGCCCGCGATGGCGCTGTCGGGGGGCGAGCGCCGCCGCGCGGAAATCGCGCGTGCGCTTGCCGCCGAGCCGTCGATCATGCTGCTCGACGAGCCGTTCGCGGGGATCGACCCGATCTCGATCGCCGACATCCGGGATCTGGTGAAGGATCTGAAGCGGCGCGACATCGGCGTGCTGATCACCGATCACAACGTCCGCGAGACGCTCGACATCGTCGACCGCGCCTACATCATCTACGACGGTCGCGTGCTGTTCTCGGGCAGCCCTGCCGAGCTCGTCGCCGACGCGAACGTCCGCCGCCTGTATCTGGGCGAAGGCTTCTCGCTCTAGTGTCATGAGCCTCGCGCCTCGCCTGGACATTCGCCAATCGCAATCGCTGGTGATGACCCCGCAATTGCAGCAGGCGATCAAGCTGCTGGCGCTGTCGAACCTCGAGATCGAGGGGTTCCTGGCCGAGGAGATCGAGCGAAACCCGCTGCTTGAGGCGGGTGCGGCCGACGATGGCGACGGCGCCGATCGTGAGCCCGGCCAGGAGCCGGCGCCCGAGACGCCGCGCGACGAACGCGTCGCGGCGGACGACCTGGTCTCGGGCGCGGCGGGCGGCGACGAACCCGCGCTCGACGTCGACTATGCGACCGAGAGCCACCAGCAGGACAGCGTCGCCGATGGCGGCAGCGGGATGGACGGCGCGCTGTCGATGACCGGTGCCAGTGCGGGCGGGGCAGGGGGCGAGGACGGTCCCGATCTCGACGCGTTTGCCGATACCGGGCTCAGCCTGGCCGATCACCTGATGGCGCAGGCAGGCCCCGCGATCGCCGCGGAGGATGCGTTCATCGCCGCGCATCTGATCGATCAGATCGACGAGGCGGGGTATCTGACGGCCCCGCTCCTCGACATGGCGACGCGGCTCGGCGTGCCGCTCGCCCGTACGGAGCATGTTCTCGCGATCATCCAGACATTCGACCCGACCGGTGTCGGCGCGCGCGATCTCGCCGAATGCCTCGCGATTCAGGCGCGTGAGGCCGACCGCTACGATCCGTGCATGGCGCGGCTGATCGACAATCTCGACCTGCTCGCCCGCGGCGAGCTCAGCCGGTTGAAGCGGATCTGCGAGGTGGACGACGAGGATATCGCCGACATGATCCGCGAGCTTCGCGGCTATGATCCGAAGCCCGGCTGCCGGTTCGGCGGCGAGCCGAGCCAGGCGGTGGTCCCCGACCTGTTCGTCGCGCGGACCAAGGCCGGGTGGGCGATCGAGATCAACGCCGCGACGCTGCCGCGCGTGCTCGTCAACCGCAGCTATTATACCGAATTGTCGAGCGGGCAGCAGGACAAGGCGTCGAAGGCGTGGCTCAGCGACTGCCTCGCCAGCGCGAACTGGCTGGTCAAGGCGCTCGATCAGCGACAGCGGACGATCATCAAGGTCGCGACCGAAATCGTGAAGCAGCAGGAGGCGTTCTTCCTCCACGGCGTCGCGCACCTGAAGCCGATGACGCTGCGGATGGTGGCCGATGCGATCGAGATGCACGAATCGACGGTCAGCCGGGTCACGAGCAACAAATATGTTTCGTGCGCGCGCGGCCTGTACGAACTGAAATATTTCTTCACGTCGGCGATCCAGTCGGCCGACGGCGGCGACGCGGTCTCCGCGCAGGCGGTCAAAAGCGCGATCAAGGCATTGATCGCAAACGAGGGTGCCAAGATCCTGTCGGACGACACGCTGGTCGAACTGCTCGACGGCAAGGGCTTCGACATCGCTCGGCGGACGGTCGCGAAATACCGGGAGTCGCTAGGAATCGGCAGTTCGGTACAACGCCGCCGCGCGCGCACGCTCGAGGGCACCGGCTGACGCTTGCCTTCTGCCGGCATCGGCGTAGCGTCGCGGCGTCATCACGGGGGGGCCCAGACCGATGAACGATCAGACTGCTGGTAGCGCCGCCGCCGACGATGCCGCCGACTTCACGCACGCCGGACAGGCGACCGGCGGGACCTCGCCGGCGATGACCGCGGCGGAGCCCGATGGCGCGCCGCGGATCGCGGTCCTCGACATCCTGCGCGGGATCGCGATCCTCGCCATCCTGTTCATGAACATCAACGACATGGGCGGCTCGCTGTTCGCGTCGTTCGACGATGTCCGTCATTTCGGCTGGGCAAGGCAGGATCAGGTCGCGTGGTGGCTGCGCGAGGTGATCGCGAACGGAACCGCGCGCTGCATGCTCGAGATGCTGTTCGGCGCCGGGATGGTGATCCTGACCGATCGCGCCGCGCTGGCGGTCGGCACGCGCGTCGTGATGAAGCGCTATTATGTCCGCAACCTGCTGCTGTTCGCGTTCGGGCTCGTGCACATCTTCATCCTGCTGTGGCCCGGCGACATTCTGCACACCTATGGCCTTGCGGCGCTGGTCGCGTTCCTGTTCCGCCGGCTCCGTCCGCGCCTGCTCATCGTGTTCGGGCTGGCCGCCGCGGTGCTGCAGTTCGCGGGCGGGACCTATGGCTATGTGTCGACGGTGCAGACGCAGGCCAGGGTCGCGGCGATCGAAGCCGCGCGCGGTGTAGGGCGGCCGGTCGAGGCCGCGGACCGGGCGTTTCTCGCCAAGATTGCCGAGAACAAGGCCGCGCGCGCGAAGAGCAAGGCCGAGGACAAGGCCAGGATCGTCGCCGAGGACAAGGCGCGGACGGGCAGCTTCAGGACGTGGGCGGCCTATCAGTGGAGCGTCACCGCGTATCTGGAAAGCCGCGGGCTCGAACTGCTGTTCGTCTGGGAAGCCGCCGGCGTGATGCTGATCGGCGCGGCGCTCTACAGGCTGGGCATCCTCCAGGGCAGCCGCTCGCGGGCGTTCTACTGGCGGATGACGGTGATCGCCTACGGTGTCGCGATCCCGTTGCGGATCATCGGTGCCGCCGAACAGATGCGATTCGACACCAGCGCCAAGACGCTGTGGGCGACGACGGAAATCGCGCGCCAGGCGATGACGCTCGGTCATGTCGGCGCGGTCAACCTGCTGGTGGGGACGCTTGTCGGGGCACGGCTGTTGCGCCCGTTCGTCGCGGCGGGCCGGACCGCGCTGTCGATCTATGTGCTGCAGACGATCGTCGGACTGTGGATCCTGTTCCCGCCGTTCGCGCTTGGTCTCTATGGCCGGCTGGGCTGGGCGGAACTGATGGCGACTGCGCTGGTCATCGACGTGGCGCTGCTGTGGCTGGCCAATGCGTATCTGAAGCGCTTCACGATTGCCCCCGTCGAATGGGCGTGGCGGTCGCTGATCGAGCGACGCAGGCTGGCCTGGCGCAAACCCCGCGCCGAGCCCCGGGGACGCCTCGAGCCCGCCTAGTCGTCCTCGTCCTCGAACCCGACCAGTGCCAGCGCACGTGCCTTGATCTGCCGCGTCATGCACCAGTGGATCAGCGCGTCGTCGCGCCCATGCGTCACCCAGACCTCGCGCGGCGCGATCTCGGCGAGCGTCTCGGTCAATTCGTCCCAGTCGGCGTGATCGCTGAGGATCAGCGGCAGTTCGACATTTTTCTGCCGCGCGCGTCCGCGCACGCGCATCCAGCCGCTCGCCATCGCGGTGATCGGATCCGGCAGCCGTCGCGACCAGCGATCGTTGAGCGCACCCGGCGGGCACATCACGACATGCCCCGCCATCTCCGCCTTCTTCGCGTCGGCGACGGGGCGCAACTCGCCCAGCCGCACGCCGTGCTCGGCATACAGGTCGCACAGCCGTTGCAGCGCCCCGTGGATATAGATCGGCGCCTCGTGCCCGCGTTCGCGCAGTTCGCAGATCACGCGCTGCGCCTTGCCCAGCGCATAGGCGCCGACGAGCACGCAGCGTTCGGGATTGGCGTGCAGCGCGGTGATCAGCTTGTCGATCTCGTCGCCCGTGTCCGGATGCCGGAACACCGGGAGGCCGAACGTCGCCTCGGTGACGAACACGTCGCATTTGACCGGCTGGAACGGGACGCAGGTCGGATCGCTGCGGCGCTTATAGTCGCCCGAGACGACGACGCGCTCGCCGCGATAGTCGAGGATGATCTGCGCCGAGCCGAGCACATGCCCCGCGGGCACGAAGCCGATATCGACCCCGTCGCCTGCGCCATCCGCTCCGCCCCCCATCCGGATCGTCTCGCCATATGCGACCGGGTGTCCGGTTTGCGGACCATAGCGCGCGTCCATGATCGCCAGCGTCTCGGGCGTCGCCCAGACCGCTGCATGACCGCCGCGCGCATGGTCCGCATGGCCATGCGTCACGAGCGCCTTCGCGCTGGGAATTGAGGGGTCGATCCAGGCATCGATCGGCTTGACCAGGATGCCGTGCGGATGCGGTTCGAGCCAGTCGCCGAGTCTTGCCATGGGACTAGTACGCGCGAGCGAGGCGGTGGTGCCGTCGGCTCCGCGCCTGGCGACCGGTGGTGATCAGGCGACCGCGCGGATCGGTGCGCGCCGCCGGCCGATCAGCGCCGCCGCCCGATCTTGATCGTCGCCAGGATGGCATCCATCCGTGCTGCGGCGACGGCCTGTGGCGGGGCGTTGCGCCGCGGCGGCGGGGCGGCCGAGGCCGAATAGGTGACGCGGTCGATCGCATAGCAGGCGCCGTTGACCACGGTGCGGAAATTGGTGGCGCGGATCGCCTGGCTCATCCCGGCGTCGCCGTTCGCATACACCGTCCAGCGATGGCCGCCGAGCATCCGGTCGGGCAACCGCCGCCCGCTGCCCGACCGCGTGCCCGCGGTGCCGCATGTGGCGATCACGGTGGCGCTGCGGCTGAAACCGACCTGGATCATCTCGGTCACCTGGCCCTGGCCGTCGGTCGGCTTTGCGACCTGCCAGAACCGGACCACGCCGACGCCGCGCCCGACCGGCGTCCCGTCCCACATCAGCCGCCAGCCCGCGCTCATCAGCGCGCGTCCGGCGAAATTCCGCGTCGGTTGCAGGCTCGAGGGATGGCTCAGCCGTATCAGTCCGCCCGCGCCGATGAACGACTGCGACGCCGCGGTGGCATTCGCCAGCGGCAGCAGCGCGAGGAGGGGCAGGGGCAGAAGGTAGCGATAGAGCGACACCAGGAGCCTTTCGTTGCGGGAAACCATCCGACGCCGATCGGGCTCGATCGCCGGGCGCCAACCATGCCGATGGGGTCCATACCTATGAGATGCATAGGAACAGGGTCCATGGCGATGGGGCGCACCGCCCCCATATGACGACGATGCGTGAACGTTGCGTGACCAAACTGCCCTTGCCCCTTGAAAGCTGGTTCGCGACGCGGGGGTGGCAGCCGCGTCGGCATCAGCGCGACATGCTCGATGCCGCGCGCGCGGGCGAGCATGCGCTGCTCGTTGCCGCGACCGGTGCGGGCAAGACACTCGCGGGGTTCCTGCCGACGCTCGCCGAGCTGATCGACGCGCCGACCGAGGGGCTCCACACGCTCTATGTCTCGCCGCTGAAGGCGCTCGCGGTCGACGTCCAGCGCAATCTGCTGACGCCGATCGAGGAAATGGGTGTCGACATCCGCGTCGAGACGCGGACCGGCGACACGCCGTCCGACCGCAAGGCGCGACAGCGGATCAAGCCGCCGCAGATCCTGCTGACCACGCCCGAATCGCTGTCGCTGCTGCTGAGCTATCCCGACAGCCTGACGATGTTCGCGGGGATCCGGACGATCATCGTCGACGAGGTTCACGCGTTCGCGACGGGCAAGCGCGGCGACCTGCTCTCGCTGTGCATGGCGCGGCTGCAGAAGATCGCGCCGGGAATGCGCCGCGTCGCGCTGTCGGCGACGGTCGCGGATGCAGACGGCTATCGTGCATGGCTCGCGCCCGATGGCGACATCGACCAGGTCACGATGGTCGACGGCGAGCCCGGCGCGGATCCGAACATCGCGATCCTGCTGCCCGAGGGCCGCATCCCGTGGTCGGGACATTCGGGTCGCTATGCCGCCGAACAGGTCATGGCCGAGATCGAATCGCATGGCACGACGATCGTGTTCTGCAACACGCGCAGCCTCGCCGAGCTGATCTTCCAGGACCTGTGGAAGGTCAACGCGAACAACCTGCCGATCGGCGTCCACCACGGCAGCCTCGCCCGCGAGGCGCGACGCAAGGTCGAGGGCGCGATGGCGGACGGCAAGCTGCGCGCGCTGGTCGCCACCGCCAGCCTCGACCTGGGGGTCGACTGGGGCAATGTCGACTGCGTGATCCAAATGGGTGCGCCCAAGGGCTCGTCGCGCCTGCTCCAGCGGATCGGCCGCGCGAACCACCGGCTCGACGAGGCGAGCGAGGCGATCCTCGTCCCGGGCAACCGGTTCGAATATCTCGAGGCACGGGCCGCGCTCGACGCGGTCGAGGCGGGCGAGCTCGACCCCGACCTGTTCCGCGTCGGCGCACTCGACGTGCTCGCGCAGCACGTCATGGCCTGTGCGTGCGCCGCACCGTTCCGCGAAGCCGATCTGCTCGACGAGATCCGGTCCGCGCTGCCCTATTCTGCGCTGCCGACCGAGACGTTCGAGCGGGTGCTCGGCTTCATCCGCGACGGCGGCTACAGCCTCAAGGCCTATGACCGGTTCAAGCGGCTGACGCAGGATCCCGACGGCACCTGGCGTATCAGCCACCCTAAGTTCATCGCGCAGCACCGCCTCAACGCGGGCATCATCGTCGAGGCGACGATGCTCAACGTCCGGTTCGGCAATGGCCGCGCGCTAGGCCGCGTCGAGGAGGGGTTCGCCGCACAGCTCAGCCACGGCGACACCTTCTTCTTCGCGGGTCTGAGCCTCGAGGTGATGAAGATCGATACCGAGGATCTCGTCGTCCGCGCGACGTCGAAACCCGCGCGCATCCCGACCTATGGCGGCAGCCGCATGCCGCTGTCGACCAACCTCGCCGACCGCGTCCGCGGCTTTCTCGCGCATCCCGGCGAATGGGCGCGCTTTCCCGACGACGTCCGCGAATGGCTCGAATATCAGCGGCTGCGCTCGGTCCTGCCCGAACCCGGGCAGTTGCTGGTCGAGACGTTCCCGCGCGAGGGGCGGCATTACATGATAGCCTACAGCTTCGAGGGGTGGAACGCGCACCAGTCGCTCGGCATGCTCGTGACCCGGCGCATGGAGACGCTCGGACTGAAGCCGCTCGGCTTCGTCGCGAACGACTATGCGCTCGCCGTCTACGGTCTCGAGAAGATCACCGACCCCGCCGCGCTGTTCTCCGCCGACATTCTCGAGCACGAATTCGTCGATTGGGTGCAGCAATCGCATCTGCTCAAGCGTGCGTTTCGCGAGGTCGCGGTGATCGGCGGGCTGGTCGAGCGCCAGCATCCCGGCAAGCGCAAGACCGGACGGCAGGTCACCTTCTCGACCGACCTGATCTACGACGTGCTGCGCAAATACGAGCCGACGCACCTGCTGCTCGAAGCGGCATGGGCGGACGCGCGCGCACGGATGACCGATGTCGGCCGCCTCGCCGGGCTGCTCGACCGCGCGGCGGCGACGATGCTGCACGTCGATCTCGACCGCGTGACCCCACTCGCGGTGCCCGTGCTTACGCTGATCGGGCGCGAGAAGGTCGCGACCAACACCGCCGACGACGCGCTGCTCGTCGAGGCCGAGGCGCTGGCGGCCGAGGCGATGCGGATCGACTGATGCGTCCCCCGCTTGACCGGTACCCCGCGCTTGTGGTGAGACCGCGGACATGACCGATCGTATCGACCGCAAGCTCGAAGAGCTTGGCCTCGCTTTGCCGCAGGCCGCCGCCCCCGTCGCCTCCTATGTTCCCGCCGTCGAGGCGAACGGGTTGCTCCACATCTCGGGCCAGCTGCCCTTCAAGGACGGCCAGATCGTCACCGGGCGCCTCGGCGACGGCGTCTCGCTCGAGGACGGCCAGGATGCGGCACAGCGCTGCGCGCTGATGCTCGTCGCGCAGATGAAGGCGGCGCTCGGCTCGCTCGGCCGTGTCGAGCGGATCGTGAAGCTCGGCGTGTTCGTCAACTCGCACGGCGACTTCACCGACCAGCCCAAGGTCGCCAACGGCGCGTCCGACCTGATGGTCCAGCTGTTTGGCGATGCCGGCAAGCATGCGCGCTCGGCGGTCGGCGTGCCCGTCCTGCCGCTCGGCGCCGCGGTCGAGATCGACGCGATCGTCCAGGTCTCCGCCGCTTGAGCCTGACGCATGTGCCCCTATTTTAGGGGCACATGACCGCCCTCTCAGCCCGCATCGCCTCAGGCGTCGTCGCAATCGCCGCCAAGGACTGGAACGCGTGCGCAGGCGAGGGCAATCCCTTTGTCGGCCATGACTTCCTCGCCGCACTCGAAACCTCGGGCAGCGTCGGCGGGCGTTCGGGGTGGCAGGCGTTGCCGATCGTCATCGACGATGACGACGGTACGCCCGCCGCGATCGCCCCGGCCTATGCCAAGAGCCACAGCCAGGGCGAATATGTCTTCGACCACGCCTGGGCGGACGCCTGGGAGCGCGCGGGTGGGCGCTATTATCCCAAGCTCCAGCTGTGTGCGCCGTTCAGCCCGGTGCCCGGCCCGCGGCTGCTGTTGCGCGACCCGACGCTCGCGCCGGCGCTGATCGCCGCGGTCGAGGCGGTCACCGACCAGAGCGGGCTGTCGTCGGCGCATGCGACCTTCATCGCACCCGACGAGGTCGCCGCGTTCGAGGCGGCGGGCTGGCTCATCCGGCAAGGGACGCAGTTCCACTGGCGGAATGCAGGCTATGCGAGCTTCGACGATTTCCTCGCCGCGCTCGCCAGCCGCAAGCGCAAGGCGATCCGCAAGGAGCGCGCGGCGGCGGTCGAAGGGCTGACGATCCGCCACCTGACCGGGGCCGAGATCACGCCGGCGCACTGGGATGCGTTCTGGGTCTTCTATCAGGACACGGGCAGCCGCAAATGGGGCCAACCCTATCTGACGCGGCGCTTCTTCGACACGATCGGCGCGACGATGGGCGACCGGATCCTGCTGATCCTCGCCGAGCGCGACGGCGTACCGATCGCGGGGGCGCTGAACCTGATCGGCGAGGACACGCTTTATGGTCGCTATTGGGGCGCGACTGAGGAGGTGCCGTTCCTCCATTTCGAGCTCTGCTATTACCAGGCGATCGACGCCGCGATCGCGCGCGGTCTGCAGACGGTCGAGGCGGGCGCGCAGGGTGAACACAAGCTCGCGCGCGGCTATGCACCCGTCGCGACCTATTCCGCGCATTATATTCCCGACGCGGGGTTCCGCCGCGCGATCGCCGACTTCCTCGAGCGCGAGCGCGAGGCGGTCGCCGCCGATCGCGACTATCTCGGCGAACTCACTCCGTTCCGGCGGGGCGGGGCGTCACGGTCCGATTGACCTTGAACAGCGCGCTGGTGCCGTCGCGGCGGATCAGCGTGAGGTCGTGGATCAGCGCCGGGTCGAACGCCGGCGGGTGGATCAGCCAGACATAGTCGAACGCCGCGCGCGGGAAATGCTCGAGCGCGGTCGAGATCGGCCGCCAGAACTGGCCACGGCAGCGGATGTCGGACACGATTTCCGACGGGTCGTGCGAAAAGCCGCGCGCGGCGGGATAGCGTGTCGTCATCAATTGTCCGCCTGCCATCGACCATTGATCGTTGGCAAACGCCAGCCGGCGCTCGAGCAACAGCCCGGGCACATGCTCGAGCCGCGAATAGGCCCAGTCGTCGCGACAGCGCCGGCCGACGAACGATACGACGCGCGCACGCTCGGGCAGCGTGTCGATCGCCGCGATCGCCTGGTCGTACGACCGGTCGTAGATCAGGTAGCTGATCGTCGTGCCCGCCAGTCGAACCGCGAAGAAGCTGAACCCGAGCACCGCGAGCACCGCCGCGCCGCGCAGCGACAGCCCGTGCCGCGGGCGCAGCGCGATGATCGCGAAGGCGAGCATGAACGGCGCGAGCCGCATGTCGGCATAGGCCGATCCGAACACGATCCGCGGCAACAGGATATAGACCAGCAGCAGGAACAGCGCGGACAGCGACAGGTTGCGCGAATATTCGATCGTCTGGTCGCGGATGCCGCGGAACAGGATGATGAAGAGAACGGTGACCGAGGCGATGTCGAACGCCATCCACCGGTCGCGCAGGACCATCGTGATCCAGTTCATCTTCCAGCGCCAGTTGAACCAGTCCTGCGTCTTGCCGGTGACATGGTCGCCCGACCGCCACAGCACCATCATCACCATCGGCAGCGCGAGCGGGATGCAGTTGATGCCGGCGCGGATGATCGCGCTCACCCAGCCATGCGACGCGCCGCTGTCGCGGATCGCGTCCTTGCGGATATCGTGCTGGCGGATCAGCTCGGCGGAGAAGGCCAGCACGCCCAGCACGCCCCAGCCAAACGTATGGCACAGCCACAACAGGCACGAGGCGGGGACGAACAGGATCGTGCGCAACCGCAGCCTGCCCAGTCGCCCGAGCCGTACCCAGAAGGCGAACAGGTTGAGCGCAAGCGCCATCGCCAGCGCGAAATTGGCAAAGCCGAATTGGAAGGGATAGCTGTACGCGAGCGGCAGCGCGAACAGCGCGGTCGCGGGGATCCGGCCATGGACCTCGCGCGCGATCCACAACAGCCCGGTCACCGTCAGCGCCGGGATCGCCATCATGATCAGCTTGACCGCCAGCTCGAGGCCGAAGATCGGCGCAAGCGGCTCGATCAGCAGATCGACGCCGAGATTGCCGATCAGCTGCCACCGGAAATCATACCATTGGCTCAGCCACGGATTGTCGCCGATCGCCAGTTGGACGCGGTAGCGCCCCATATGCCCGGGCAGGTCGACCAGCGGCGGAATCTCCGGCCACAACAGCGGGATGATCGAGGCCAAGGCGACGCACGCGACGAACGTGCGCGTCTGCCACCAGTGAAGTTCCGTGGTTGTCCCCCGCGCCATCCCTCGACGCCTAGCGCCGGGAGGGGGGCTTCGACAAGCGTCGACGTTGCGCGGTTGCGACGGAATTCGCTGCAGGCGTCACCATCGCAGAACGTCCGGCCCCCGGGTGCCACGCAGGGCGCCCGGGGGAACGTCGCAGCTCAGACCTGGTCGCGGCGGCCGAGCAGGCGCAGGCGCAGCGCGTTCAGCTTGATGAAGCCCGCCGCGTCGCGCTGGTCGTAGGCGCCCTGATCGTCCTCGAACGTCACGACCTTTTCCGAGTATAGCGAGTTGGGCGACTTGCGGCCGACCACGTACACGCCGCCCTTGTACAGCTTCAGCCGGACCGTGCCCGAGACCTTCTCCTGGCTGTGGTCGATCGCCGCCTGGAGCATCTCGCGCTCGGGCGAGAACCAGAAGCCGTTGTACAGCAGCTCGGCATAGCGCGGCGCGAGCTCGTCCTTCAGATGCGCCGCGCCGCGATCGAGCGTCAGCTGCTCGATGCCGCGGTGCGCGAGGTGATAGATCGTGCCGCCCGGCGTCTCGTACATGCCGCGGCTCTTCATGCCGACGAAGCGGTTCTCGACCAGGTCGAGACGGCCGATGCCGTGACGGCGTCCATAGTCGTTGAGCGTCGACAGCAGCGTCGCCGGGCTCATTCCCTCGCCGTTGATCGCCACGCCGTCGCCGCGCTCGAAATCGATCGTGATATATTCGGGGACGTCGGGCGCGTCCTCGGGGTTCACCGTGCGCGAATAGACATAGTCGGGAACCTCGTCCCACGGATTCTCGAGCACCAGCCCCTCGGACGAGGTGTGGAGCATGTTCGCATCGGTCGAGAAGGGGGCCTCGCCGCGCTTGTCCTTGCTGACCGGGATCTGGTGCTGCTCGGCGAACTCGATCAGCCGGGTGCGGCTGGTCAGGTCCCATTCGCGCCACGGTGCGATCACCTTGATGTCGGGGGACAGCGCGTAATAGCCGAGCTCGAAGCGGACCTGGTCGTTGCCCTTGCCGGTCGCGCCGTGGCTGACCGCGTCGGCGCCGACCATCCGGGCGATCTCGATCTGGCGCTTGGCGATCAGCGGCCGCGCGATCGAGGTGCCGAGCAGGTACAGCCCCTCGTACAGCGCGTTCGAGCGCATCATCGGGAACACGTAATCGCGTACGAACTCCTCGCGCAGGTCGTCGACGAAGATATGCTCGGGCTTGACGCCCATCATCTCGGCCTTGGCGCGCGCGGGCTCGAGTTCCTCGCCCTGGCCCAGATCGGCGGTGAAGGTGACGACTTCGCAGTTATAGGTCTGCTGTAGCCATTTCAGGATCACGCTGGTGTCGAGGCCGCCGGAATAGGCGAGAACCACCCGATTGATGCCGGCGTCGCCGGCGGCGCGGTTGATCTGATCGGTCACGGGCATGGTCCTTCGGGCAATATCCAATGTCCGCGCCCCTATGCGCTGGACGGCCCGCGTGCAACCGGGCGCATTCATGGCGCGTACAACCAGCCCGCGCTAAGCGCCCCCCAGTTTCATTGGAGTGTTCCGACCGTGCTACGCCAAACGCTAACCGTTCTTGTTCTCGCCGGTCTCGCGACCCCGCTCGCCGCACAGGAAACGCGCGCGTCCGCCGCCGCCAAGTTCAAGGCCGAATTCGCGGCGTCCGACACCAACAAGGACGGCGTGCTGACGCGCGCCGAGGTGCAGGCGCGGATCGGCAACATGAAGGTCGGGCCGGGCCGCCCCGACCCGGTGCACGCCAAGCGGCTCGCCGATCTCTGGTTCACCAGCGCCGATGCGAACAAGGACGGCAAGGTCACGCAACCCGAGGCGCAGGCGCTGCTCGCCGCGACGTTTGCGAAATATGACGCGAACAAGGACGGCAAGATCGGTGGCGACGAACGCTCCGCCGCGAAGTCGCAGATGCAGGGCGGCCGCTGAGGACGCTCCCATCAGGCGGTCACCCCTCTAGGGCGACTCAGCATAAAGCCGTCATCCCCGCGACGGCGGGGATCCAGACTGGCTACCGTAACGGCTCTATCATGGGAGCCTGCCAGTCTGGGTTCCCGCCTCCGCGGGAATGACGATCGGGGGACCATTACCCCGCACCGACCGGCCCGACGTCACCCCTCGCGCAACGCCCGCTCGCCCTCGAACATATAGTCGCGCGTCAGCGGCAGCGTCATCCGGCTCTTCGACAGCTGGATCTGGTAGTTGACCATCCCCCCGGTCCGGAACGCCGCCGCGGCACCCGCGAGGTAGAAGGTCCACATCCGGTAGAACCGCTCGTCGTACAGCGCGACGATCGCGTCCTTCGCCGCGACCGTCCGGTCGTACCAGAGGTCGATCGTCCGCGCGTAATGGACGCGCAGCACCTCGATATCGGTCGGGAAGAACTTCAGCCCCTCATAGCCGCGCACGATCTCCGACAGCGCGGGGTTGTAGCCGCCGGGGAAGATATATTTGGTCGTGAACGTGTCGGTGACGCCCGGCCCGCCCATCCGGCCGATCGTGTGGAGCAGCATCACGCCGTCCGCGCTCAACAGGTCGCGGCACTTGCGGAAGAACGCCTTGTATTGCGGCGGGCCGACATGCTCGAACATCCCGACCGACACGATCCGGTCGAACGTCCCCGTCAGCGCGCGATAGTCGATCAGTTCGAACTTCACCTTGTCGGCGACGCCCGCCTCCTCGGCGCGGCGCCGCGCGACCTTGAGCTGTTCTTCGCTCAGCGTCACGCCGAGGACCTCCGCGCCGGTCTTCGCATGCAAATACAGCGCCATCCCGCCCCAGCCGCAGCCGATGTCGAGCACGCGCATCCCCGGCTCGATCGCGAGCTTGGCGGCGATGTGCGCCTTCTTGTCGGACTGTGCCTTTTCCAGGCTGTTGCCGGGATCGGTGAAGTACGCGCAGCTATACTGGCGATCCGCGTCCAGAAAGAGGTCGTAGAGCCGGTCGGACAGGTCGTAGTGATGCGCGACGTTCTTCTTCGACCGGCGCGCCATGTTCACGCGGTCGACGCGGTGGACGACCTTGTCGAGCAGCTTGATCGGCAGCGACGGATTGAGCCCGCCGCCGCGCTCCCACGGGCTGTTGCCCTTGAGCAGGTTGACGAGGTCGCGGATATCGCCGCGGTCGATGACGAGGCGTCCGTCCATGAACGCTTCCGCCGCGCCCAGCGCGGGATGGCGGATGATCGCGCCGGCGACGCCGGGGGCGGTGAGGCGGATCGTGACGGGATTATAGGCGGGATCGGGCTTGCCGAACTGCTTGGTCGTGCCGTCCGCGTGGATCAGGATGAGTTCGCCGGTTTTTACCTGCCGGGCCAGGAAACGATCGAAAAGTGCCATGCCGCGTTAGCTAATGACTGGTACGGAAATGCGCCACCCCCGGGTGGCGTCAGATCCCGGCATACCAGTCATAATCCACGTTATCTTCCCAATAGCCGCCCTTGCCCTTGCCGATCCCCTCAAGGCTGGCGACCGCATCTATCGCCATGATATATTTGGCATGTTTGTAGCCAAGCTGGCGCTCGACGCGCAACCGGACGGGCGCGCCGTGCGCAACGTCCAGGACCTGATTATTTAATGCCCAGGCAAGGATCGTCTGCGGATGAAACGCATCGATCAGGTCGATCGACTCGTAATAGGGCGTGCCGCGATACAGGTCGGCGCAGGTGAAGACGATGTAACGCGCGGCGTCGCGGATCCCTGCGGCCTGCAACAGCGAGGCGAGTTTGGGTCCCTGCCATTTGCCGATCGCCGACCACCCCTCGACGCAGTCGTGCCGCGTGATCTGCGCACGCGCGGGCATCTGGCGCAGCTGCGGCAACGTCACCGACAGCGGCCGGTCGACGAGCCCGCCGACGCGAAGTCGATAGTCCGCGAAATTGGTCGCGACCATCGCGTCGTACGCGGGCGTCCCCGGGTTGCTCGTCCCGTTCGAGCGGAAGATCGGCGACATCTGCGCCGGGCTGAATTCGGGAGCCAGCGCGTGGCGATTGGTCAGCGCGCGCTGCAGTCCGCGGTTCATGTCCTCGCCCATGAACAGGATCTTGCGCGCCTCGGGGTGCTGGATGATCTTGTCGCACCCGGTGAGCAGCGCGCCGGCGCCGACCGCCGCGCCGGCGACGAGCGTGCGGCGGGTGATGATGCTGCTCATGCGACGTCCTCCGGCTGGTGGGCGGGAATGTGGAAGCGCCCGGTGATCATCGATCGCACCTCGTTCCACGCGCCCGCCAGGATGACGAGCGCAAGATGGACGATGATGAACAGCACGAGCGCGACCATCGCGATGAAGTGGATCGACCGCGCCGACTGCCGCCCGCCGAAGATTTCGAGCAGCCACGGCCACGCGGCATTCATTGCCGGCGACATCGCCAGCCCGGTCAGGATCATCACGGGCAGCAGGATGAAGATCGTCGCGACATAGGCGAGCTTCTGCAGGATGTTGTACGCGGCGGGCCGCTTCGGATCGTGGAAGCGCAGCGCGAGATGCTCGCGGACGTCATGCGCCACCTCGTGCGGCGCCAGCTCGCCCGCGCGGACGCGGAGATCGCGCTGGAAATGCCGGTTGAACAGGCTGACGATCATGAAGCCGAGCAGCGCGAACGACAGGATGAGCGCGAAGAGCAGGTGCCAGCGTCGCGAGATGGCAAGGTTGTAGCTCGCCGGGATCGTCAGCAGGTTGATCAGCGTCACGACCCAGCCCGGCCACTGGTCGAGCGTCGTCCACGCCTGATCGAAGTTCGCGCCGTAGCGGCCCCAGTAGAAACGCGGATGCGCCTTCAATATGCCGATCCCGCTGCCGATCATGATGAACATCGTCACCGCGGTGATCCAGTGCCACAGCCGCGTCGCGATCCGGTGGCGTTTGACGACGGTAACAGGGGCGCTGGTGATAGGGCGGGCGGGATCGTTCATGCTTGGCCTTCGCTTTAGCCGACAAGCTCCGACCATAGCAGGGATAAGCGTATGACCGAATGGCATTCTTACGAACCGGCGAGCGGCCATCGCCTGCCGCATGATCCGCTCAACGCGATCGTCGCGCCGCGTCCGATCGGCTGGGTGAGCACGTTGTCGGCGGAGGGCGTGCCCAATCTTGCGCCCTACAGCTTCTTCAACCTGTTCAACTACAGTCCGCCGCTGATCGGCTTCTCGTCCATGGGGTGGAAGGACAGCGTCGCCAACATCGCGGCGACGGGCGAATTCGTCTGGAACCTTGTCAGCCGCGACCTTGGCGATGCGATGAACGCGACCGCCGCCAATGTTGCGGCGGACGTCGACGAGTTCGCGCTGGCGGGGCTCGAGACGCTCGCGTCGCTGCACGTGAAGCCGCCGCGCGTCGCCGCGAGCCGTGCGCAGTTCGAATGCAAGGTGACGCAGATCGTCCGGCTGGAAACCAAGGAGGGCCGCGAACTCGACCAGTGGCTGGTGCTCGGCGAGGCGGTCGCGATCCATATCGACCCGGCGATGCTCGACGACGGCGTGTACCAGACCGCGCGCGGCGAACCGATCCTGCGCGGTGGCGGCCCTGCAGACTATTTCGCGATCACCGAGGAGTCGCTCTTCAAGATGCGCCGGCCGGGTTGAGCGGAGCAAGTATGTTCACCCGCGAAGGCGGGTGCCCAGACTGGGTCCCCGCCTTCGCGGGGAAACAATTCTCAGCCGTACGCCCGCCAGAAGAACACGATCGTCGTCGCGATCGTCACCAGCAGCGTCCACACGCGAATGACCCTGGCCGACATCACCAGCCCGAGCTTCGCGCCGAAATGCCCGCCGACGATCCCGCCGAGCAGCATCGGCACGCACAGCGCCCAATACACCATGCCCGTGGCGATGAAGATGATCGTTGCCGCCAGATTGGCGACCGCGAGCATCAGCGTGCGCGGTGCTGCAAGCTTCGCGGGAGTCGCCCCCGACAACAGCCCCCAAGCGGCGGTCAGCATCAGCCCCACCCCGCCGCCGAAATAGCCGCCATAGACCCCCAGCATCGCCTGCACCGCGACCAGCGATTTCGGCCCGATCGCGACCCGCGACCTCAGCCATAAGGATGCCTGCGTCCCGAACGCGATCGCCAGCGTCGCGAACAGCAACAGCCACGGCACGATCAGGTCGAACGCGCGCGCCGACGTCGCGACGAGCAACAGGCTGCCGATCAGCCCGCCGACAAAGGTGATCCCCGCCATCGTCCGCATGCCGACGCCGGACACGGGCTCCAGCCCATGCCGATAGGTCCATGCGCTCGCCATCGCGCCCGGCTGGAGCGAGACGTTGCTCGTCGCGTTGGCGAAGGTCGACGGCACGCCGAGCCCGATCAGCGCGGGCATCGTCGCAAAGCTGCCGCCCCCGGCAAGCGCATTCATCGCCCCGCCGAGAACGCCCGCTCCTGCCGCCAGCGCAACCCCACTCCACTCAAGCAAAAGCGTCGGACTCGGCAGCGGCCTCGCGATCGAGCTGCGCGCGGCTCTTCTTCTCCGACGCGGTCTTCAGCTGCCCGCACGCCGCGTCGATATCGCGACCGCGCGGCGTCCGCACCGGCGCCGAAATGCCCGCGCCGAACACGATGCTCGAAAACGACTTGATCCGCTCGGGTGTCGAGCATTCATAGACGGCACCCGGCCACGGGTTGAACGGGATCAGGTTCACCTTGGCGGGCAGCTCGTATTTGCGCAGCAGCCGGACGAGTTCGTGCGCATCAGCGTCCGAATCATTCTTGTCCTTCAGCATGACGTATTCGAACGTGATCCGCCGCGCGTTGTTGGTGCCCGGATAGTCCGCGCAGGCCTGCAACAGTTCCTCGATGCCGTATTTGCGGTTGAGCGGGACGATCTCGTCGCGCACTTCCTTCGTCACTGCGTGCAGCGACACTGCGAGGTTCACGCCGATCTCCGCGCCCGCGCGCGCCATCATCGGCACCACGCCGCTCGTCGACAGCGTGATCCGCCGGCGGCTGAGCGCGAGCCCCGCACCGTCCATCACCAGCTTCAGCGCATCGCGGACATTCTCGAAATTATACAGCGGCTCGCCCATCCCCATCATCACGATGTTGGTGAGCATGCGGCCCTCGGGCTGGCTCGGCCATTCGCCCAGCGAATCGCGTGCGAGCATCACCTGGCCGACGATCTCGGCGGGGGTCAGGTTGCGCACCAGCCGCATCGTGCCGGTGTGGCAGAAGGTGCAGTTGAGCGTGCAGCCGACCTGGCTCGACACGCACAAGGTGCCGCGATCCGCGTCGGGGATGAACACCATCTCGTAATCCTGCGCGTCGTCCGATCGCAGCAACCACTTGCGCGTACCGTCGGTCGACACCTGCGCCTCGACCACGTTGGGCCGGCTGATCACGAAGCGCTGCTCGAGCCACGGGTGCATCGTCTTCGAGATGTCGGTCATCACCGAAAACTCGGTCGCGCCGCGATTATAGATCCAGTGCCACAGCTGTTTCGCGCGCAGCTTGGCCTGTTTTTCCTCGAGCTGCGACGTCTCCAGCGCCATGCGCAGATCGGCGAGCGACAGCCCGAGCAGGTCGATACGCCCGTCGCTGCGCGGCACGAAGCTGCGGGGAACGGGCACGGGATCGATGTGCCCGGGGATGGGCATGAGGTTCGCGGCGGTCTGCATGGGCGGGCGCATAGCGGAATTTTGCCGATTTTTCTACAGGGTGTGGAAGAAGGGGATTGGTCGGCGACGTGATGCGCAACGATACCCGGACAGCAGCACCTCCCCGGCGGAGGCCGGGGCCCAATTGGGAAGGTGGTCGCAACGGTGCGGGGAGCGTCGTCACGTGCGTCCCCCAATTGGGCCCCGGCCTGCGCCGGGGTGGTAGAAGGGAGAAGGGAGCCTACCCCCCGCTGCACGCCAGCACGGCCGCATCGATCGCCGTCGCCGCGCCCGACAGCGCGTACACATCCGCGAACGGTCGCCCGCCGACCCCGACCGCCTCGACGCTCATGCTGCGCCCCGATCGCAACGCGGCGACGATCGCGCGGTCGCTGGGGGCATCGCTCGCCCACGCGTCCAGCCCGTTGGCGACCAGCGCGAATCGGCGCTCGCCCACCGTCAGCGTCACCCCGGCGGACCGATCGCGCTCGCGGCTGAGCCGGATGTGGAGCGACGCGCGCAGGCCGCGTCTGGGCCAGGTGGCGATGCTGGCGAACCCGGTCGACCGGCCCCCCGCCATCACCGGCCGTGCGATCGCGTAACAGCGCGGCGGCGTCGCATCGCGGAACGCGCCCCAGCCCGTGTAGATGCCGATCGTGTCGCGCGCTGCCACGGGCGTGGCGACGGCGAGCAACAGCAGGATGGCACGCGTCACGCGCTGCGGTTCACGCGGGCGCAAAGCCGGTGCCGCGGTGCGGGACGGTCGCGCGACCATCCTCGACCAGCGTGACCGACCCCTGCGGCAGTCCCGGTGCGATCGGCGCGCCGAGTCCAGGGTCGACCGGAGCGCCGGTCATCACGCCGAGCATCACCCGGCTCGAGATGCCGTGCATGATCACCAGCCGGTCGCCGGCATCCTCTGCGGTATCCGCCAGCCAGCCGCCGACGCGCGCGGCGATCTGCGGATAGGTCTCGCCGTCGGGCGCGGCGCGCAGCGTGCCGCCGGGCTGGACGATCGACCCGACCTCAGCCGCGAGATCGGCATAATAGCGCCCGCCCCAGCACCCCATGTCGATCTCGACCAGCCGCGCGTCGGTGCGCGCGGCATGCCAGTTGAGTTCGAGATGCTCGGCGATCACCGCCAGCGTCTGGAGCGCGCGCCCGGTCGGCGATGCCCACAGGGTCAGCGCAGGCTTCGCACCCAGCAGGTCCCGTAGAGCCCGACCAAGCTCGTCCGCCTGCGCGAATCCGGCACGCGTCAGCGGGGTATGCGCGGCATCGCCCTGCAGCCGGTGCGCGGCGTTGAACACGGTTTCGCCGTGCCGCGCGACGAAATCCCGCCCACGCCGGACTCGCGGTTTTTCGGCTGGACCGGCGTCCGCTGCATCCTGCCGATGGCTTGGAATCATGGCCTGCATTTCAACCCCCTGTGGCGCAAAAGCAACGGATTTCCGTGTTTATCTGGGGTTCATGCAACATGCCGCCGGCTGGTCCATTGGGGCTGTCCATCCCGCGTTCGGGGATGACGAAGACATTATGGAGTATCCCAATGCGTAAGCTTATCGCCGTCTCGCTGTTCGCCACCACCGCGGCCCTGACCGTTGGCGCAGCCCCCGCGCTCGCGCAGACCAACCCGACCTTCACCGGCCCGCGCGTCGAGGCCACGCTCGGCTATGACCACACCGGCGCTGGCAGCAGCGTGTCCAACGACAACGGGCGTGACGACCAGAAGATCGACGGCCTGCTGTACGGCGGCGGCATCGGCTACGACATCGCGACCTCGGACAACATCGTGCTCGGTGCCGAGGCGGAACTGACCGGCTCGACGTCGAAGAGCGACCGCAACGACTATACCAGCGACTTCGGCTTCGGTCGCGTCAAGCAGGGCCGTGACATCTATGTCGGTGGCCGAGTCGGCTATGTCGTCGCGCCAACGACGATGCTCTACGCAAAGGGCGGCTACACCAACGCCAAGCTGAACGTGCTGGCGGGCGACACGAACCAGACCACCGACACCGACTTCAACCTCGACGGCTGGCGGATCGGCGCGGGTGCCGAGCATGCGGTCGGCCCGAACAGCTATGCCAAGCTCGAATATCGCTATTCCAACTATGAGCGCAGCAACATCGATTACGCGACGGGCGGCACCAGCGGCCGATTCGACGTCGACACCGATCGCCACCAGGTCGTCGCAAGCTACGGCTTCCGGTTCTGATCGTGTTTTAACGCGACGTTTACCGTGATCAAAGAAGGGTCGGGGCGCTTGCTCCGACCCTTTGTTGTTGGGTAAGCCATTAGCGGATTGCCCCCAGCCCCGAGTCCGGCTGTGGAGGCCGGGGGAATTTTGATGAAGGCGACGATCGAACGCGCAACGCTCCTCAAGGGGCTGAGCCATGTCCAGTCCGTGGTGGAGCGGCGCAACACCATCCCCATCCTGTCGAACGTGCTGATCGAGGCGACCGCCGAGGGTACGCTCAAGCTGATGGCGACCGACCTGGATCTCCAGATCAACGAATCGATCGCCGCCGCGGTCGACCAGCCCGGCGCGACCACCGTGTCCGCGCACACGCTGTTCGACATCGCGCGCAAACTGCCCGAGGGCAGCCAGGTCCAGCTCGCCGCGTCGGAAGGCCGGATGAGCATCGTCGCGGGCCGCGCGCGCTTCTCGCTGGGCACGCTGCCGCGCGACGATTTTCCGGTGATCGCGGAAGGCGAGCTGCCGACTCAGTTCGAACTGCCCGCCGAGACCTTGAAGCAGATCATCGACAAGACTCGCTTCGCGATCTCGACCGAAGAGACGCGCTATTATCTCAACGGCATCTTCCTTCATGTGGCGGACGGTGACAGCTCGAACCCGGTGCTCAAGGCCGCCGCGACCGATGGTCACCGCCTCGCGCGCGTCACGCTGCCACGGCCCGAGGGCGCCGAATCGATGCCCGACGTGATCGTGCCCCGCAAATGCATCGGCGAGCTCCGGAAACTGCTCGACGAGGTCGACGGCTCGGTCGGCGTCTCGCTGTCGCCGACCAAGATCCGCTTCGACCTTGGCCAGGCGATCCTGACCTCGAAGCTGATCGACGGCACCTTCCCCGATTACAGCCGCGTGATCCCGACCGGCAACGACAAGATCCTCAAGATCGACCCCAAGAGCTTCATGGAGGGCGTCGACCGCGTCTCGACCATCGCCACCGAGAAGACCCGCGCGGTGAAGATGGCGCTCGATCGCGACAAGATCACGCTGTCGGTGACCTCGCCCGAAAACGGCACCGCCGCGGAGGAGGTCCCCGGCGATTACGTCGCGCTCCCGTTCGAAATCGGCTTCAACAGCCGCTATCTGATGGACATCCTCGCGCAGATCGACGGCGACATGGTCGAGGTCCACCTCGCCGACGCCGCCGCGCCGACGCTGATCCGCGAAAACGACAAGTCGCCCGCGCTCTACGTGCTGATGCCGATGCGCGTCTGACCGTCACGCGCTGACGATCGATCGAAAGGCCATCCTGCGGGGTGGCCTTTTTCGTTTGAAGCGCCTTGCGGATCTGATACTGACAATCGTGTCAGTAAGGAGTCGACTCGATGGCTGTACTTCCTCCGTTTCCCGGCACCACCGGTCGTCGCGACTGGCGAACGGCGTTCGATGCGATCCGGAAACTGCTCGCGAACGGCGATGACACGACGCAGGTGTTCCGCATCATGCGCGCGCTCAACGTCGGCAATGCGCCGATGAACTATGCGCGGCTGATCGCGACGGGGCAGGGCGGGCGGATCGCCTATGACCGGGTCGAACTTGCGCAGCGTTTTTCCGATCCGGCGTTCGTTGCGGGGTTCGCGCCGGGGACGGTGGGCGCCGCGTATCGGCATTTTCTCGAGACGACCGGCTATTCGGCGGACGGCCTCGTCGCAGTGTCGCGCGTCGAGCCGAGTGTCGACGACCTCGCACATCCCTATGCCTGGTTCGGACGGCGGGTGCGCGACACGCACGACATCTGGCATGTGCTGACCGGTTATCAGGCGGACGAGAGCATGGGCGAGGCGTCGCTCGTCGCGTTCAGCTATGCGCAGGTCGGCGGGTTGGGCTGGGCGCTGATCGGCACGGCGGCGGCGCTGAAGAGCATCCGCGTCACCGGCAGCACGCTGTTCGCCAAGGCGGTCTGGGAGGGGTATCGCAACGGCCGCAAGGCACGCTGGATTTCGGGAGAAGACTATCTGACGCTGCTGAACGAACCGCTCGATGCGGCGCGGGCGCGGCTCGGGATCGTCACGCCGGTCGCCTACCTGCGCGCGCAACGCGAACTCGGCCCCGCGCTCGCCTCGTATCTCAGCACGCAGAAGACCGGGGCGGGTGCGGTCCCCGAGCGGATTGCCGCCTGACGCGGAGGCTGACAGCGGGCGGAGATTGCCGCTAAGGCCGGTGCGATGCTGTCGCGCCTCGTCCTTACCGATTTCCGCAATCACGCCGACCTGACGCTGACGCCGGGGCCGGGGTTCGTCGTGCTGACCGGCGAGAACGGCGCGGGCAAGACCAATATCCTTGAGGCTGTGTCGCTGCTCGCCCCCGGTCGTGGATTGCGCCGGGCCGCACTTGGCGAAATGGCGCGGCAGGGCGGGGCGGGCGGTTTCGGCGTCGCCGCGCGGCTGTTCCCCGCGCGCGCCGGGTCGGGGGAGGGTCTGGTCGATGGCCCACCGGGCCCGGAGGAAACCGCGCCGCAAGCCCCGGCGATCGACGAGGTGGACGTCGCGACCGGCGCGCTCGCCGCCGCCCCGGAGCGCCGCATCGTCCGCGTCCAGGGTGCCACCACCACCGCCAACGCGCTCGCCGAGTGGCTCACAATCCTGTGGCTCACGCCCGCGATGGACCGGCTGTTCGTCGCGCCCGCGGGCGAGCGTCGGGGGTTTCTCGACCGCCTGACGCTGGCGCTCGCGCCGGCGCACGCGTACCATGCCGCGCGCTACGACGCGGCGATGCGCGCGCGCAATCGGCTGCTCGCGGACGAGGGCCGGCCCGACGGCGAATGGCTCTCCGCGCTCGAAGCGCAGATGGCCGAGCACGGTGCCGCCGTCGACGCCGCCCGGCGCGAGACGGTCGGCTTGCTCGGGGCCCGGCTTGCGGGGCAATCCGACGGTCCCTTCCCGCGTGCGGGGCTCGCGCTCGAGGGATGGGCGGGCGATGCCGCGCGCCTGCAGGCGGATCTCGGCCAAGGCCGCGCGCGCGATGCCGCCGCTGGGCGTACGCTGTCGGGGCCGCACCGCGTCGACCTGATCGTCACGCACCGCGACAAGGCGCGCGCCGCCTCGCTTGCCTCGACCGGCGAGCAGAAGGCGTTGCTGCTCGGCATCGTGCTCGCGCATGCCGATCTGGTGGCGGAGCGGACCGGGCAGCCGCCGGTGCTGCTGCTCGACGAGGTCGCCGCGCATCTCGATCCGGCGCGGCGCGCGGCGCTGTTCGACCGGCTCGCAGGGCGCGGGCAGGTGTGGATGACGGGCACCGAGGACGCGCTGTTCGAGGCGATCGACCCCCAGGCGACGCGGATCGCGGTCGGGCTCGCCTGAACGCGCGCTGTCGACCCGCGTCACCGGGCATTCAAGCGGACGCGGGCAAATCCCGGTCCATCGCGCCCCGGTCCACAGCGGGGGCGACGGAGAAAGATGATGAAGACGACAATCGCACGCGCTGCATTCGGACTGGTCATGATCGCGGCGACGACCGCACCCGCATTTGCCCAAGCCGGCGAGCGCGCACGCTACGACATGAGCAACCCGCCCTGGTCGCGTCCCGGCTACCGGCTGGCGGGTGCGGGCGTGCCGGTCCTGTTCCCCGAACTGCGCAATACGCCACGCGGCCGCGCGTTCGTGATGCCCAATTTCGACGCGAACGGCGACGGCCGCATCAACCGGCGCGAAGCCGACGACGCCAATCGCGAATTCGCGCGCATCGCCGGCCCGCGCCGCGATCAATTCGACTGGGACGCGTACGGCCGTGACCCGCGCGGCTATCGCAGCGGTACGACCGTCGTCGAGACCACCACGACGTGGGACCGCGGCGCGATGCGCAACTACGGCTTCCGCCAGACCCCGCGTGGCGCGACGCTGACGCTGCAGGAAGACGTGCTGTTCCGCACCGACAGCGCGGTGCTGCGCCCCGGCGCGATCGAAAAGCTGCGTCCGCTCGCCGGCTATCTGCGCGGCAATCCGGGCGTCCGCGTCGCGATCGACGGCTTCACCGATTCGCGCGGCACCGACGCGCACAACCAGGACCTGTCCGAGCGCCGCGCGGCGAGCGTCCGTCAGGCGTTCGACGACATGGACGTCGTCCGCGCGCGCTTCAGCGTCGTCGGCCACGGCGAGCGCCAGCCAGTCGCCACGAACGGCACCGCGGCGGGCATGCGCCTCAACCGCCGCGTCGAGGTGACGCTGCTCGGCCAACGCGCCGATCGCTTCTAAGCACCAACGCCCTCTCCCCTCGGGGAGAGGGAAGGGGCCCGCGGCCACTTGGCCGTGGGAAGGGTGAGGGGGCGTGAGGCTCGGGACGCATCCGCCAAAGCCCCTCACCCTTCCGTCGCCTGCGGCTCCTCCCTCCCTCTCCCCCGAGGGGAGAGGGGCAGGCGCAACCACCCTGTCCCCACAGGCCATTTCGCTTCCGTTTCGGGCGTCCGATGCCTATATGCTGGGCATGGCATCCAACCCCGAAACCAATAATCCCAACCTGCCCAACCAGGGCGACTATGGCGCCGACTCGATCAAGGTCCTCAAGGGCCTCGACGCAGTGCGCAAGCGCCCCGGCATGTATATCGGCGATACCGACGACGGGTCGGGCCTCCACCACATGGTGTTCGAGGTCAGCGACAACGCGATCGATGAGGCGCTCGCCGGGCATTGCGACCGGATCGACATCGTTCTGAACGCCGACGGGTCGGTCAGCGTCACCGACAATGGTCGCGGCATCCCGACTGGCATCCACACCGAGGAAGGCGTCTCCGCGGCCGAGGTCATCATGACCCAGCTCCACGCCGGCGGTAAGTTCGAGAACACCAACGACGAGAACGCGTACAAGGTCTCGGGCGGCCTGCACGGCGTCGGCGTCTCGGTCGTCAACGCGCTCAGCGAGTGGCTCGACCTGACGATCTGGCGCGACGGCAAGGAGCATTACATGCGCTTCGCGTTCGGCGACGCGGTGATGCCGCTCAAGATCGTCGGTGACGCGGCCGAGGGCCAGAAGGGCACGCGAGTCACCTTCTTCCCGTCGCCCGCCACGTTCAAGATCACCGATTTCGACTTCGACAAGCTCGAACATCGCTACCGCGAGCTCGCCTTCCTCAATTCGGGCGTCCGCCTGTTCCTCTCCGACGCGCGGCACGAGGAGATGAAGACCGTCGAGCTCTATTACGAGGGCGGAATCGCCGCGTTCGTGAAGTATCTCGATCGCGCCAAGGTGCCGTTGATGCCCGAGCCGGTCGCGATCAGCGGCACGCGCGACGACGTCACGATGGACGTCGCGCTCCAGTGGAATGACTCCTACTACGAAAACGTCCTCGCCTTCACGAACAACATCCCGCAGCGCGACGGCGGCACGCACATGGCCGCGTTCCGCGCCGCGCTGACGCGCACGCTCAACAACTATGCCGAGAAGTCGGGCCTGTTGAAGAAGGAAAAGGTCCAGCTCACCGGCGAGGACATGCGCGAGGGTCTGACCGCGATCGTCTCGGTCAAGCTGCCCGATCCGAAGTTCAGCAGCCAGACCAAGGACAAGCTCGTCTCGTCCGAAGTCCGCCAGCCCTTGGAAAGCCTGATGGCCGACAAGATGGCCGAATGGCTCGAGGAAAACCCGGCGCACGGCAAGGCGATCGTCGCCAAGATCATCGACGCCGCCGCCGCCCGCGAAGCCGCCAAGCGCGCGCGCGAACTGACTCGCCGCAAGGGCGTGATGGACATCGCCTCGCTGCCCGGCAAGCTCGCCGACTGCCAGGAGCGCGATCCCGCCAAGTCCGAGCTGTTCCTGGTCGAGGGTGACTCGGCCGGCGGTTCGGCGAAGCAGGGCCGCGATCGCCATTTCCAGGCGATCCTCCCCCTGCGCGGCAAGATCCTCAACACCGAGCGCGCGCGCGAGGACCGCATGTTGTCGAGCCGCGAGATCGGCACGCTCATCACCGCGATGGGCACCGGCATCCGCGACGACTTCAACGCGGACAAGCTGCGCTACCACAAGATCGTCATCATGACCGACGCAGACGTCGACGGCGCGCACATCCGCACGCTGTTGCTGACGCTGTTCTACCGTCACATGCCCAAGATCATCGAGGGCGGCTATCTCTACATCGCCCAGCCGCCGCTGTATAAGGCGACCAAGGGCCGGTCGGAGGTGTATCTCAAGGACGATGCGGCGCTCGACGAATATCTGGTCGATGCCGGTGTCGGCACGATGGTGCTCGACGGTCCCGGCGGCGGCCGCTCGGGTCGCGACCTGAAGGATCTGGTCGATCACGCACGCCGCATGCGTACGCTGATGCGCTACGTCCCCAAGCGCTACGATGCCGGGATGATCGAGGCGCTGGCGCTCGGCGGCGTGTTCGATCCGGAGGCCTCGGTCGCGGACCGGACCTCGCGGCTCGATATCGTCACGCGTCGTCTCGAACTCGACGACGGCGATGCGCGCTGGACCGCGGTGCTGACCGAAGACGGCGGCATCCATTTCCAGCGTGCGTGGCGCGGCGTCACCGACCATCACATCATCGAAGCGAGCTTCCTCGTCTCGGCCGAGGCGCGCAAACTCCATGCGCTGTCGGGCGAACACGCCGACAGCTATGCGCAGACCTCGAACCTCGTTCCCGCCAGCAAGGCATCGCAGGCCGAAGAGCCCGAGGCCGAGGACGGCGCCGCGGAGGCTGGTGCCGGTGTGATCGGTTCGGTCACCGCCGTCGCCGCGCGCGGCTCGACTCAGGTGTCGCGCCCGAGCCATCTGCTCGACGCGATCCTGACCGCGGGCCGCAAGGGTCTCGCGATCCAGCGCTACAAGGGTCTGGGCGAGATGAACGCGGAACAGCTCTGGGAAACCACGCTCGATCCGTCGGTCCGCTCGATGCTGCGCGTCACCGCGGTGAATGCCGAGAGCGCGAACGAGATATTCACGCAGCTGATGGGCGAAGTCGTCGAACCGCGCCGCGAGTTCATCCAGGACAACGCGCTCAACGTCGCCAACCTCGACGTCTGAGACCAACGGCCCGTGACTCGCGTCACGGGCCGATCGTCACGCCGCCTGCGACCGGACGATCGCCACCGCGCCGCCGAGCACCGCGGCATCCTCGACAAAACCCGTCGGCGTCTGGCCATAGCCCGGGATGGCGGCCATGCGCGCGCGCCAGCCGGGATAGGACGCGACCACCGCGGTGACACCGCCGACCGCTGCGCCAAGCCAGCGCTGGCGGCGTGGCACCAGCGCGGCGCCCGCGATCGCGGAGGTGACGAACCGCGCGGCGAGCCCGATCGCCACGACCCGGTCGGGCGCGGTCATCTGCTTGTCGCCCGCCATTTCACCGATCGCGAGCGCCAGCGCACCCGCCGCAACGACGGGATTCGCAAGCAGCCGTGGCGCGCCGTTGTCGACGGGCAGTTCGTCGCGCGCGGCGGCGATCGCGACCGCGGCGAGCGGGGTCATCGCGCGCTGACCGCCGACAAGACCGATGAGAAACGAGGCGAGCATGGGCGTCTCCTAAAGAGGAATATGGGGCCGCAACGCGCGGGAGCGTCCTCGGGGTACAGCGCGGCGCGCCGCGGATCGACGGGACCACGCGTCCGGCGGTCATTCCCATCGCGCGGCCGGTTCCTATATCAGGCGGGCAACCCGCCGATCGGCTGCGGCATCGTCCGCCCCGACCGGCCAAACGGCGCGGTGAACGCGTCAGAGGAACGCATGGCAGACTATACCAAGACCGACGCGGCGATCGCCAAGCTGACGCCAGAGCAATATTATGTGACGCAGGAAAGCGGAACGGAGCGGCCGGGAACGGGCGAATATCTGCATACGAAGGAGCCGGGGCTCTACGTCGACATCGTCTCGGGCGAGCCGCTGTTCGCGTCCGCCGACAAGTTCGATTCGCATTGCGGCTGGCCGAGCTTCACCAAGCCGATCACGCCCGAGCATGTCGAGGAACTGCGTGATGACACGCATGGCATGGTCCGCACCGAGGTCCGCTCGACCGGCGCCGATAGCCATCTGGGGCATGTGTTCGAAGACGGTCCGCGCGATCGTGGCGGCCTGCGCTATTGCATCAATTCGGCATCGCTGCGGTTCGTGCCCCGCGATGCGATGGAGGCCGAGGGCTATGGCGCCTATCTCGACCAGATCGAAACGCCGCGCTGACCTGGCGATCCGCGCCACACACTTGCGCCTCCCCGCGCGACGACCAAGGATCTCCTCATGGCCGAAGACCGGTTGACCATCGATACGGCGACGATCGACGACAATACCGACGAGCGACGCGTTGAATTCGACGCCGACGTCAGCGGCGAACGCTATCATTTCGCGGTCCAGTACGACGTTCTCGAAGCGCTGGCCGCGGTGCCGCCCGTCAGCAATGCGATGGCGCTCTTCCGCGCGCATCAGGAGACGATCGCCATGATCGGCGTCCGCGCGCTTGCCCGCAATCCCGATCAGGACCGGGTCACGATTAGCGAGAACGATCTCGATTGATCGGCGTCGCGGCGGCGGTCGTTAAAGGACCGCCGCGCGCAGCGTCGCACGGACGCCGTTGTGCGTGCGGTCATATTCGACGATCGACTGCAGGCTCTGCGCCATCGCGCGGATCAGCTTGGTGCCGAGCCCGGTGCCGCGGGGTGCGGCATCGGCGGGCATTCCGCAGCCATCATCCTCGACCGCAAGCAGGAATTCGCCCTCTGCGGTCCGCGTCAGCGCGACGCGGACTTCGCCCGGCCCGTTGGGATAAGCGTATTTGCACGCGTTGGTCACGAGCTCGGTGACGATCACGCCGAGCGATACCGCGCGATCGGTCGCAAGCCGGATCGGCTCCGCCGCCAGGCTGAGTGCACGGGGCTGCGCCTCGCTCGACCAGGTATCCGCGAGCTCGTCGACCAGCGCGCCGAGATATTCCTGCATGTCGACATTCTCGACATCGTTGCTCGTGTAGAGACGGCGGTGGACCTGCGCGATCGCCTGGATCCGGCGCTGCGTATCGGCCAGCGCCTCGCGGGCCACCGGATCGGCGAGCGCACCCGCCTGAAGACTGACCATCGCCGAGACGAGTTGCAGCGAGTTGGCGACGCGGTGGTTGACCTCGGCCAGCAGCGCCTCGAGCCGCGCATTGCTCGCGCGCAGGTCGGCTTCGGCGGCGACCTTCGCACGGTGCAGCGCGGCGCGGGCACCGACCTGGTCGAACGCCGCGTCGAGCAGATCGAAGAAATCCTCGCCGATCGTCTTGACGACATAGTCCGCTGCGCCGGCCTTTAACGCGGCGACCGCGATCCGGCCCTCGTCGGATCCGGTGACATAGACGACGGGCGGCGTATCGGGGAGCAGGCGAAGCCGTTCGAGCGTCTCGAGCCCGTCCATCCCCGGCATGTAATGATCGACGGCGATCAGGTCGAACTGCTCAGCCGTCGCGTGCTCGATGCCCTCCGCGCCCGATTCGGCGAGCGTCATCCGATAGCCGCGGCGCTCCATCGCACGCCCGACCAGACGCCGGATACCCGCGTCGTCGTCGATGTAGAGGATGCGCTGGCCGGTCACTCAGATCTCGGCCGACGGGACCTGGATGACCGACAGGAACAACCCGAGCTGGCGGATCGCCTGCGCGAAGCTCTCATAATTGACGGGCTTGGTAATGTAGACGTTGCAGCCCAGGTCGTAGCAGCGCTGGATCTCGATCTTGTCGTCGGTCGTCGTCAGCACGACGACGGGCGCGCGGCGCAGCGGGCTGGTCTCCGACTTGATCCGCGCGAGGATGTCGGTGCCGCTCATGTCGGGCAGGTTGAGGTCGAGCAGGATCAGCGCCGGGCCGCTCTTGGCGGGGCCGTCGGGCGCGTTGAACAGGAATTCGAGCGCGGTGGTGCCGTCGGTAAAATGGCGGATGTCGTTGAGGATGCCCGCGCGCCGGATGTTCTTCTCGATCAGACGCGCATGCCCCTCGTCGTCCTCGATCATGACGATGCCGACCGACTTGTGATCATTCATGCGGGAATATCCTTGTGACGTATGTCGGCAGGCAGGGTGAGCACGAAGGTCGATCCTTCACCGAGTGTCGAGACGAGATCGACCGTTCCACCAAGGCGATAGGCGAGCGCGCGGACATGCGCGAGTCCGATGCCTTCGCCCGCCTGGTCCTGTGCGCCGGCGCGCCGGAACAGGTCGAAGACGCGCTGATGGTCGCTGGCGGCGATGCCGCGGCCATTGTCGATCACCGACAGGACCACGCGCTGCCGCTCTCGCCGGCCGCTCAGGCGGATGAGACCGGGACGCCCGGGCTGCAGATACTTGGTCGCGTTCTCGATCAGGTTCGACAGGATCTGCTCGAGCGCGAGCTTGTCGGTCACGATCGACGGCAGCGGGCGATCGATTGTGACGGTCGCGCCGCGATCGTCGACCAGATGCTGGATCGACGCGACGATCGCCTCGCCGACCGCGGCGGGATCGACCGTCTCGGGGGTGATCGAACGGCGTCCCTCGCGCGACAGCTTGAGGATGGCGTTGATCAGCCTGTCCATCTTCTGCGTCGATGCGCGGATGAAGCCGATCGCCTCGGGCAAATCCTCGCGCGCCGCCAGCCGTGCCTCGTTGGTGACGATCTCGGGCGCGATCGCTTCGGCGCGGTCGATCAGCGCGGCGAGCGGGACCGTCGCCTCGGCCAGTTCGGCGGTAAAGCCCATCACGTTGACCAGCGGCGAGCGCAGATCGTGGCTGACGATATAGGCGAAGCGCTGGATCTCCTCGTTCGCGCGGCTGAGATCGGCGGTGCGCTCGGCGACCTGATCCTCGAGCGTCTCGTTCAGTTCGTGCAGCCGGTCGCGCGACGCGCCGATGTCCGCGGTGTAGCGACGGACCACGAGGACCGCGAGGATGGCGACGGCGAACAGCAGCAGCGCGGCGATGGCGGCAACCGACAGGAACAGGACGCTCGACCATTGCTGCCGCTCGCTGCGGATCGCGAGCAGCCGCACCTCCTCGGCCGCCATCGCCTGCAACCGGTAGCGGATGCTCCGCATCAGCGGGACGCTCGCGTCGATCCTGAAACGCCGGCGGGCTTCGGTGATGCGCCCCGCCGCGACCAGTTCCATCGACTGGGTGCGAAGCGCCAGCAGCGCATCGAACCGCGCGTTGATCAGGTCGGTCCGCGCGGTCTGCGTCGGATTGTCCTGCGTCAGCCGGCGCAGCGCCGCGATCGACGGCGACAGATTGCGCGCGGTCCGGTCATAGGCCTGGCTGAACAGCGGCAGGCCCGTCAGCATATAGCCGCGCCGCGCAGTCTCGGACTGTTCCATCTGGATCTGGACCGCCGCGATCGTCTGGCGGACGTCCTGCGTATGCGACATCTCGTTGGTATAGGCGCGGTTGCGGACGGTGATCCACGCGATCGCCACCGACGCCGCCACCAGCGCCACGAATCCCAGCGTCATGAACGCGACGAGCCACCGCGCAACGCGGCCCTCGGACTGGGGCAAGTGCAATTGTACGCGAACCATAGGCGACCGGTCTATGCGATGCCCGGTCGTTACGCCAGCGATACCGCTGGAAAGCTGATCTAGAGCAGCAGGTCCTGCGCGCTGGCCTTGCCGACCCGCCCGCCGCCGCTGCGCCGATCCATCTCGTGATTGGCGGTGAACCGGATATCGGGATCGCGATCGGTCAGGAACGCCATCAGCGTCTCATGGTCGAGCTCGGACCATTCCTTGCCGCGGTCGGGACCGTAGCGGACGCGCGGGATGAGCCCGGGATCGCGCGACCATTCGATCAGCTGTGCAAGACTCGCCTCGTTGAGCATGTCACGCAGGTGGAACGCCGTGACATAGGCGTCGGGAAAGGCGCGGTGTGCGGGCAGCCCGCGTTCGTGCTCCATCCCCTCGGGCTTGCGCCAATAGCGCAGCACCTGGTTCGAAAAGCTCGGCGAATCGGGCCACAGCCGCAGCGCGCATTTCCACGTGCAGATCCATTCCGCGTCGCGCGTCAGCGCGGGGGTGCAGAATTTCTGCTCGAAATCCGCGCGGTGCGCCGCCAGTGCGAGCCGGCGTGGCCACGGATCGAGTACCGGCCGCGCACAATCGTGCCACCACGGCGAGTCCGCGACATGTTCGTCGAGGATATGGTGGATCGCCTGCGTGACGGGCGGGATCGGCCGACCCGGATTGACGAGCAGATTGCCGCCTTCACCGTAAAGCTCCCAGCGCCCGTCTTCGCCGAGCGCGACGTCCTGCCAGCCGATCTCGCAGACGCCGTGCGCGGGCGGGGCGGACCCTGTCGTCTCGAGATCGATGACCCGGACGAGCTGCGGCTGGGGTTTGGGCTTGGAATAGGATGGCGCCATTCCCGCCATGTGGGGATAAAGTCGCGCCTAATCCAGCGCGTACGCGTGCGCATCGTCGATATCGACCTCGCGCACACCGCGGCGCGCGCGCGCGCGATCGACCAGCGTGCGCAGCCCCTCGCGGCGGTCGCGCGCCATCGGCACGTCGCGCAGGACGAATTCGCCGCCCCGGGTCGTCCGGTCGCTCGACGTCAGCGTGATCGTGCCGATGTCGGTCATCTGGTTGAGCAGCGAATAGCCGAGGCGGACGTCCTTGATCCGGTACAGCTCGATCTCGTCGATTGTCTTGAACAGGATGCCGCGCCGGACGATCAGCCGCTGGTCGGTCACCGCATAGCGCGCACTCCGGTTCCTGAGCCAGCGCAGCGCGATGAGCACGAACCCGACGCCGACGACACAGGCGAGCATCGTGCCCCAGCCGGCAAAGCTGCCGAGCAGCCAGCGCCGCGTGCTCGAGCGGAATTCATCGACTTGCCGTTCCACGTCGCACTCCCAGGGACGGCGCGAAGGTAGCCGTCGGGCCCACCCTGTCAATCGCCCTGACGCGTCACTCCGGCGATCGCGAGATGCGCATCGACCTGCGCGAGCAGCCGGTCGAGCGCGGCCGCGTCCCGGGCCTCCGCGCGCACCGTCAGCATCGCCTGTGTGTTCGATGCGCGCAGCAGCCACCAGCCATCGGGCGTGGTCACGCGCGCGCCGTCGGTGCGGTCGATCTGCGCGCCGTCCGACGTCAGCCGGTCGATCACTGCGTCGACGATCGCGAACTTGCGGTCATCGTCGACCGCAAACCGCAGGTCGGGGGTCGCCACCAGCGCGGGCATGGCGTCGTGCAGTTCGGTCAGCGACCGTCCCGACAGATGCACCGCGCGGATCAGCCTGACGGCGGCGTAATGCGCGTCGTCGAACCCGTAATATTCGCCGCCGAAGAACAGATGCCCGCTGAGTTCGCCGCCCAGCGGCGCGCGGGTGCGCGTCATCGCGGTCTTCATCAGACTGTGCCCGGTCGGCGCCATCACCGCGGTGCCGCCAAGCGCGGTGATGCGGTCGAACAGCGCCTGGCTCGACTTCACGTCCGCGACGACGGTTGCGCGTGGCCGCTCGCGGAGCAGAGGTTCGACCAGAATGGACAGAATCTGATCGCCCCAAAGCACGCGGCCCAGCGCGTCGACGACGCCGATCCGGTCGCCATCGCCGTCGAACGCGACACCGAAATCGAGCTTGTTGTCCGTGACCAGACGCTTCAGATGCGCAAGGTTCGCCTCGATAGTGGGGTCGGGATGATGATGCGGAAACTTGCCGTCGACATCGGTAAACAGCAGATGATGCTCACCCGGGAGGAGCTTGACGAGCTTCTCGATCACCGGTCCCGCGGCGCCATTGCCGGTGTCCCAGCCGATCCGATAGCTGCCGCCCGCATAGCCGGCAAAGAGACGCGCGACATACGCGTCGATGATCGCGACATCGGTCACGTCGCCGTCGCCGGTCGACCAGTCGCCCGCCCTGGCCAGCCGGGCGAGATCGGTGATGTCATCGCCAAAAAATGGCGCATGACGAAGTACCATCTTGAAGCCGTTATACTCGGCGGGATTGTGGCTGCCGGTTACGTGGATGCCGCCATCCACTTCTAGCGTCGCCTCTGCATAATAGAGCATCGGCGAGGGGCCGAGGCCGATCCGGACGACGTCGATGCCGCCCGCACGCAACCCCGCGACGAGCGCGGCCTCGAGATCGGGGGACGATGTGCGCCCGTCATAGCCGACCGCGACGCGCGTGCCGCCGATCGCGCGGACCCGCGTGGCGAAACCTCGACCGATCGCGGTGGCATCGCCTGGGCCAAGGCTTTTGCCGACGATCCCGCGAATGTCATATTCGCGCAGCGAGGTCGGGTCGAACTGATGCGTCATCCGCTTGCGTATCGACTTATTTCGGCGCGCGCTTGAGCAGCAGGTCGCGCGCCGCATTGACCCGCCGCGTCAGATCGCTCGACCCGCCGCGGTCGGGATGGACCGAGGCGATCAGCCGGCGGTGCGCGCTGCGGATCGCATCCGCATCGGCATCGTGGCCGAGCCCGAGGATCGACCGTGCCTCTGCCTCGTCCGTCACGCGCTTCGACTTCGGCTTGGGACGCAGATAATGCCAGGCCAGCCAGAGCAGGACCGCGACGGCGATCAGCTTCACGCAGCGACGCCGGCGACGGGGCCTGTCGCGGCCGTTTGCGCCTGCTCGCCGACATCATCGGGCAATTGCAGTGCGGCCATCATCTCGCGCAGTTCCTGGCGCGCGGCGACATGCGCGAGGCCCATGCTGCCAAACGCCTTCGAATCGATCATCGTCAGGCCGGCGGGGAACATCTCGCGGTAGATCACGCGCTCGCCGAGGCCGGGGATGATCCGGAAGCCGACGCGCTTCGACAGTTGCGCGAGCGCATCCGACACGCGGCGCATGTTGCGCGCCTCGATATGCTGGAGGCGGTTGCGCAGCACGACCCAGTCGATCGTCGTGCCGTCGGCGCGCGCGCGCTGCTTGCGCGCATCCCAGATGAGTTCGGAATAGAAGCTCGGGCGCGTGACCTGATACGTCTCGGGATCGACCTGGCCGATCAGGTCGAAGTCGACGAAGCTGTCGTTCATCGGCGTGACCAGCGTGTTCGCGAGCGCCGCCGCGGTGCGCGCGAACGGGTCGTCGCGACCCGGCGTGTCGACGACGAGGAAATCCGACCCCTCGCACAGCGAATGCCACAGATCCTCGAACTGGTCCTCGGTCTGCGCGGACAGCGTGGCGTGACGTGGCATCGGCAGCGGAGACCCCGTCCGCTTGATCGTCTCTGCACGATTGTCGAGATAGCGGCCGACGGTCCGCTGGCGATGATCGAGATCGAGGCAGGCGACGCGCGCACCGCGTGCGGCCAGCGCGATCGCGACATGGACGGCGGTCGTCGACTTGCCCGTGCCGCCCTTCTCGTTGGCGAACACGATGACGTGCGGGGACGTCTGGGGGGCAGCATGAGGGGAATCCGGGCCCGTGGCCAACGCGCGTTTCCTTATTGATCGACAGTGTCACCCTTCATAGAAGCCGCGACCGCACTTATCGAGTAGGAGTTTGACGTGCAGACCGTTCGGGACCTGAATATGCTTCGCGAAAGCGTCGCCGCCTTCCGCGCGGCGGGGCAGCGCGTCGCGCTTGTCCCGACGATGGGCGCGCTCCACGCCGGCCATGTCGCGCTGATCGAGGCGGCGAAACGACCGGGGACGAAGGTCGTCACGTCGATCTTCGTGAACCCCAAGCAGTTTGGCCCGAACGAGGATCTCGCGCGCTATCCGCGGCGCGAAATGGCGGATGTGCGCCTGCTGAACGAGGTCGGCTGCGACCTGCTCTGGGCGCCGGGCGTCGACGTGATGTATCCCGAGGGTTTCGCGACGAACATCGCTGTCGCGGGCGTCAGTGAGGGCTTTGACGGTGCCGCGCGGCCGGGGCATTTCGACGGTGTCGCGACCGTCGTCGCCAAGCTGTTCAATCAGGTGGGGGCCGACGCCGCCTATTTCGGCGAGAAGGATTTCCAGCAGCTCGCGGTGATCCGCCGGATGGTCGCCGACCTCGACTTCGCGCTCGAGATCGTCGGCGTGCCGACGCAACGCGACGATGACGGGCTCGCGATGTCGTCGCGCAACATCTATCTCGACGACGACCAGCGCCGTCAGGCGGTCGCGCTGCCGCGCGCGCTCGGTGTCGCCGCGCGCGCGATCGCGAAGGGCGAGGATGTCGAGGCGGTGCTCGACGATGCGCGCACGACGCTGGTGGGGGCAGGGTTCGCGATCGACTATGTCGCGCTCGCCGATGCCGAGACGCTGGCCGGCAATCCCGCAGCGGATCGTCCGCGACGCCTGCTCGCGGCGGCACGGATGGGGTCGACGCGGCTCATCGATAATATTGCCGTCGAATAGGCAGTTCTACGCATTAACCCATTAACCATTTCGCAGGGCGAATCGGTCCAGTCTGTCCGCATGAACATTGGGGACCGACCATGGCTAGCAGGCTCAAGACCACGAATTTCCTGATCGAACGGCGTCTCGCCGATGCCGCGCGCGGCGACGGGCGGGCCTGTTACGAGCTCGGGATGGTGTATTCGACGGGAACCGCGGGCGTCGTGCTTGACCTGATCGAAGCGCACAAGTGGTTCAACCTCGCGGCCGTGTCGGGAAACATCGCCGCACAGGAATGCCGCGCGCAGATCGCCGAGGACATGACCGCCCGCGAGATTTCGGTCGCACAGCGCGCCGCGCGCGACTGGCTGCAGCTGACGCAGCGCCGCGCGGCATAAGCCATCTCCCACGCGATCCTCCCCCTGGCGGGGGAGGATCGGAGGCCAGGGTTATTCGGCTGCGGCCTTCTTCTTCGGGGCGGCCTTTTTCGCGGGGGCCTTCTTGGCCGGAGCCTTCTTCGCGGCCGCCGGTTTCGCCTCGCCGTCCTTCGCCGCGGCAGCCTTGGCGGGGGCCTTCTTCGCCGCGGGCTTCTTGGCGGGCGCCTTCTTCTTCTTCGTCGCCGGTGCCGCAGCCGCACGCGCGTCGATCAGCGACGCCGCCTCTTCCAGCGTCAGCTGGTCCTTCTCGATCGACTTGGGCAACGTCGCATTCGTCGTACCGTCGGTCACGTACGGGCCGTAGCGGCCTTCCATCAGCTTGATCTCCGCCTCGGTCCGCGGATGGTTGCCGAGCACCTTCAACGGAGCCTGCGCGCCGCGCTGCTGGCGTCCGCCCCCGGCCGCCGCCTCGGCGAGCTTGACCACCGCCGCGTTCATCCCCGTCTCGAACACGTCGGCGGTCGAGGTCAGCCGGGCATATTTGCCGGCATGCTTGAGATACGGACCATAGCGGCCGATCGCCGCGCTGATCGGTTCGCCCGTCTCGGGATGCACGCCGATCGTCCGCGGCAGGCTCAGCAGCTTGAGCGCCCATTCGAGGTCGAGCTCGCCGATGTCCTTGGGGATCGACGCCATCTTGCGCGCCTCGCCTTCGCCGATCTGGATATACGGGCCGAAGCGTCCCGATTTGCGCTCGACGGGCAGGTTCGTCTCCGGATCGACGCCGAGCGTCGACGGGCCGGTGTCGCCCTCCGCCTCGCCGCCCGGCTGCGCGAAGCGGCGGGTGTATTTGCACTCGGGATAGTTGGAGCACGCGATGAACGCGCCGAACTTGCCGCCGCGCAGCGCAAGCTGCCCCTCGCCGCAATTCGGGCAGAGACGTGGATCGCCGCCGTCCGCCTTGGCCGGGAACAGGTACGGCGCGAGGAAGGTGTCGAGCTCGGCGGTGATCGCGCTGGGCTGCTGCTCCATCACCTCGTTGGTGCGCGGCTTGAAATCGCGCCAGAACGCGTCGAGCACGGACTGCCACTGCGCGCGGCCGCCCGAGACGTCATCGAGCTCCTCCTCGAGTTCGGCGGTATAGTCGTAGCCGACATATTTCTCGAAAAAGCGTTCGAGGAACGCCGTCACGAGCCGCCCGCTCTCCTCGGCGAAGAAGCGGTTCTTCTCGATCCGGACGTACGCGCGATCCTTCAGCGTCTTGATGATCGAGGCGTAGGTGGACGGGCGGCCGATGCCGAGCTCCTCCATCCGCTTGACCAGCGAGGCCTCCGAGAAGCGCGGCGGCGGCTGCGTGAAGTGCTGCTCGGCGTCGACCTTCTTCTTGGCGGGGGCATCGCCCTCGCGCATCCGCGGCAGGCGACGCGCGTCCTCGTCGGCGGAGTCGTCCGACCCCTCCTCGTAGAGCGCGAGGTAGCCGGGGAAGAGCACGACCTGGCCGGTTGCGCGCAGGATGTTGCGGCCGGTGCCGTCCGCCATCTCGACCGTGGTGCGCTCCATCCGCGCCGACGCCATCTGGCTGGCGAGCGCGCGCTTGAAGATCAGGTCGTAGAGGCGGGCATGATCGCCGCCGCCGGCCTTGTCCTTGGAGAAATCGGTCGGGCGGATCGCCTCATGCGCTTCCTGCGCGTTCTTCGCCTTCGACTGATACTGGCGCGGCTTGTCGGGGACGTAGCTCGCGTCGAAGCGGTTCGCGACCGCGAGGCGTGCGGCCGAAATCGCGCTGCCGTCCATCTGGACGCCGTCGGTACGCATATAGGTGATCGCGCCGTCCTCGTAGAGGCCTTGCGCGATCCGCATCGTGTGATCGGCGGAGAAGCCGAGTTTCCGCGACGCTTCCTGCTGCAAGGTCGACGTCGTGAACGGCGGCGGCGGGTTGCGCGTGGCGGGCTTGGTCTCGACCGTCTGGACCGAGAAATTGCCGTCGAGCACCGCCTGCTTGGCGCGCAGCGCATCGCCTTCGTTCCCGATCGACAGGCGATCGAGCTTGGCGCCCTCGAACTGGGTCAGGCGCGCCTGGAACGCGGTGCCGTCATGCTCCATCTCGGCGGTGACGGACCAGTATTCCTGCGGCTTGAAGACGTCGATCTCGCGCTCGCGCTGGACGATCAGTCGCAGCGAGACGGACTGGACGCGGCCGGCGGACTTGGCGCCGGGCAGCTTGCGCCACAGTACCGGCGACAGCGTGAAGCCGACGAGATAATCGAGCGCGCGGCGGGCGCGGTACGCGTCGATCAGATCGTCGTCGAGTTCGCGCGGGTTCTTCATGGCCTCGGTGACGGTCGCCTTGGTGATCGCGTTGAACGTGACGCGCTCGACCTCCTTCGGCAGCGCTTTCCGCGCACGCAGCACCTCGCGGACGTGCCAGCTGATCGCCTCGCCCTCGCGATCCGGATCGGTCGCGAGGATCAGGCGGTCGGCGGTCTTGGCGAGATCGGTGATCGCTTTGAGCTGCTTCGACTTGTCGGCGTAGTTCTCCCACGTCATCGCGAACTGGTCGTCGGGATCCACCGAGCCGTCCTTGGGCGGCAGGTCGCGGACATGGCCGTAGCTGGCCAGCACGCGATAGTCGCTGCCGAGATACTTCTCGATGGTTTTCGCCTTTGCGGGCGATTCGACGATGACAAGCTGCATGGGGTAACCGGGGTCCTTACGTGTACGCGTACGAGCGTGACGGCGTCGGGGCGGTGCCGTCAAGCGTGGGGTTGGCGGGTGTCGACGCGTCAGATGGGGACGCGATGCCCGAATGTCAGGCGCTCTATGCAGCGAACGCCGCAGCGCCGGCCTGAACGATCCGCCCGTTTCCGTTCAAACGACGGGCCAGAGCCAGGGTATTTCCCGGATTTTGCGCAAGCTGCGGCAGACCTAGTCTCCATCATCATGAGAGATCAATGTCCCTTGCCGGTGCGCCTGCGCTTGGACCAGACAGGGTCCGCGACGGCAGGGCGGGCGGACATCGCATTCCTCGCGCCCGTCACCGGCCGGTTTCGCGCTGCCGACTGGTTTCCGAGACGATCGACGATATTTGCAGCGGGTTTGGCGGTGCGCGCCGATCATGGTGGACCGGTGCTGATCCGCCGCCGCGGCTAGATCAGGCTGACGCGACCGCCCGCGTGGCGGTCGATGTGACCCGCGAGCTCAAGTTCGAGCAGTACCAGCTGCACGACCGCCGGGGGGCGGTGCGACTGGCGGATGAGTTCGTCGACCGCGACGGGGACGGGACCGAGCAGGTCGATGACCGCGCGCCGGTCGGCATCGCTCGCGTCCGCCGGCGGGGGCGCGTCGTAGGCATTGCCCGGGGCGCGGACCGAGCGCGCATCGAACGGACGGATCTGTTCGAGGATGTCGGCGGCGCTCTGAACCAGCGTCGCGCCCTCGCGGATGAGCAGGTTGCACCCTTGTGCGCGCGGATCGAGCGGGCTGCCAGGGACCGCCATCACCTCGCGGCCAGCCTCGTTCGCAAGGCGCGCGGTGATCAGCGACCCGGATTTCGGCACCGCCTCGACCACCACGGTGCCGATCGCCAGCCCTGCGATGATGCGGTTGCGCGAGGGAAAGTTGCGCGCCTTAGGCTCGGTTCCCGGGGGCTGTTCGGCGATCAGCAGGCCTTCGCGGGCGATCCGCTCCTGAAGCGCGCTGTTGTCGGGCGGGTAGGCGATGTCGATCCCGCTCGCGATCACGCCGATCGTTGCCCCGTCGGGCCTGCTGCCGAGCGCGCCGATATGCGCCGCGGTGTCGATCCCGCGCGCCAGCCCCGACACCACCGTCGTCGCTTGTTCGGCGAGTTCGTATGCGAGCTGTCGGGCGAACCGGCATGCCGCCGCCGATGCATTGCGCGCGCCGACCAGCGCGACACACGGGCGTGTCGCAAGCGCGAGGTCGCCGCGCAGGATGAGCGCGGGCGGCGCCGTCTCGATCTCGGCGAGCAGGCGCGGATAGTCCGCGTCGCCGACGAACAGATAGCGCGCGGACAGCCGGTCGGTGGCGGCGATCTCCCGCTCGATCGTCGCGATGTCGGCGAGCGGCGGCGTGCGTCCACCACCGCGCGCAGCCAGCATCGGCAGCGCCGCGATCGCGGCATCCGCGCCGCCGAACCGCGTCATCAACTGGCGATAGGTGACCGGTCCGATCCCGGTCGTTCGGATGAGCCGAAGCCGTGCGAGCCTCGGGTCAGCCACCCGGTTGCCGGTTGGAACGGCCGATCCGCGGCTCGGTCCCCGCGAACAGGCGTTCGATGTTGTCGCGGTGCTTGAACAGCACGATCAGCGCGAGCGCGAGGAGCAGCAGGACGAGGTCGAACCGCCCGAACAGCGCCGCCGAGAACGGCGCGCTCAGCGCCGCGGCGATGCCCGCGACCGACGAGATCCGCAGCCCCCCGAGCAGCCCGAGCCAGACCACCGCATAGACCAGCCCGAGCGGCCAGTGGAGCGCGACGACGATGCCCATCAGTGTCGCAACGCCTTTGCCGCCGCGGAACTTGAGCCAGACCGGATAGCAATGCCCGACGAACGCGCCCGCCGCGGCGAGCAGCGCGTTGCCGGGGAAGAGGTGCGCGACCAGCAGGACCGCGACCGCACCCTTGGCCATGTCGAGCAGCAGCGTCGCGGCCGCCAGCCCCTTGCGCCCCGTCCGCAGGACGTTGGTCGCGCCGATATTGCCCGACCCGATCGTCCGCAGATCGCCCGCGCCGCCGAGCCGCGTCAGGATGACGCCGAACGGGATCGCGCCGAGCAGATAGCTGAGCAGGAGCGAGAGCGTCGGCGCGACCCAGAGTATTTCCGTCTGCAAACTGCTCCCCCGTTTCGCCGGTGCTTATAAACGACGCGGGGCAGACGGCAAATGGCCTGCGACGGGCGACGACCGCGCCTGTGCCACCCGCATCCGGACCGCCCGAACCCCGCGTTGCAGGCGATAGCGCGCATGGCGCTGGTTTACGACGCGTGATCCGTCCTAAGGCAGCCAGATGGACCAGCGCCCCATCCTGTTCTTCGATTCGGGCGTCGGCGGCCTGTCGATCGTCGCGCCCACCCGCGCCGCGCTTCCCGATGCGCCGTTCGTCTACGCCGCCGACACCGCGGGCTTCCCCTATGGCACCAGGAGCGAGGCGGAGATCGCCGCGCGCGTGCCCGTGCTGCTCGGACGGCTCGCCGAACGCTATCGCCCGCGGCTGATCGTGATCGCGTGCAACACCGCCTCGACGATCGCGCTGCCCGTAGTACGCGCGGCGCTCGACCTGCCGGTGGTCGGCACGGTCCCGGCGATCAAGCCCGCCGCCGCGCTGTCCGTGACGCGGACGATCGGCGTGCTGGGCACCGAGGCGACGGTGCGCCAGGCCTATGTCGACGACCTTGCCGCGCGTTTCGCGGGCGACTGCACGGTGTTGCGATACGGATCGGCGGCACTGGTCGAGATGGCGGAGGCCAAGCTGCACGGACGCCCCGTCGCGGCGGAGCGATACCGTGCGGTGCTCGACGGGCTGTTCACGCAGCCGGGCGGCGACCGGATCGACGTGATCGTCAACGCCTGCACGCATTTCCCGCTGGTCGAGCGCGAGCTCGCCGCCGCCGCGCCCGGTATCGCGTTCGTCGACGGCGGCCCCGGCATCGCCGCCCGCATCAGTCATCTGACGCAGGGGCAGTCCTGGCCGTCGGGCGGGGCGGGCGCGGGGATTGCGGTCGTCACGCGGCTGGGTGACGAAGACCGCGCGCTGGCGCCGGCGCTCGCCGCGCACGGGTTCGTGACGCTCGAACAGCTCTGAGCCCGATCCTGGGACCAGACGCTGGGACAATATGCCCGCTTGCTTCGGCGCGGTCTCGTGGCAATGTTCTATAAGGACGGGGAAAGCGATCACCGTTATCACGGGATCGCACTGGAAATGAGCGAAGGTGAGGCGTAGTGCCCAAGGTCATGAGTACGGACGCCACCAAGACGCATGGTCTGGAACCGCGAGTCGATTATTCGCGCGTGTTCACGCAGGCCATCGATCGCCTGCACGCCGAGGGCCGCTACCGCGTCTTCATCGACATCCTGCGCAACAAGGGCGCGTTTCCGAACGCGCGCTGCTTTGCCGGGCATAATGGCCCCAAGCCGATCACCGTCTGGTGCTCGAACGACTATCTCGCAATGGGCCAGCACCCCAAGGTCATCGCGGCGATGGAAGAGGCGCTGCACGATGTCGGCGCAGGGAGCGGCGGCACGCGCAACATCGGCGGCAACACGCATTACCATGTCGACCTGGAGGGCGAACTCGCGGATCTCCACGGCAAGGAAGCCGCGCTGCTGTTCACCAGCGGCTATGTTTCGAACGAGGCGACGCTCGCGACTCTCGCCAAGGTCCTGCCGGGCTGCATCATCTTTTCGGACGAGCTGAACCACGCGTCGATGATCGCGGGGATCCGCAATTCGGGCTGTGAAAAGCGCGTGTTCCGTCACAACGATCTCGCGCATCTCGAGGAACTGCTCACCGCCGAGGACCCCAGCGCGCCGAAGCTGATCGCGTTCGAGAGCGTCTATTCGATGGAAGGCGACATCGCGCCGATCTCGGCGATCTGCGACCTCGCCGACCAGTACAACGCGCTGACCTATTGCGACGAAGTGCACGCGGTCGGGATGTACGGCGCGCGCGGCGGCGGCATTTCGGAGCGCGATCAGGTCGCGCACCGGATCACGATCCTCGAAGGGACGCTGGGCAAGGCGTTCGGTGTGATGGGGGGCTATATCGCCGCCGATCGCACGATCGTCGACGTGATCCGCAGCTACGCACCCGGGTTCATCTTCACGACCTCGCTGTCGCCGGTCCTCGTCGCGGGCGTGCTCGCCAGCGTGCGGCACCTCAAGGCGTCGAGCGTCGAGCGTGATGGGCAACAGGCGTCGGCAGCGATGCTCAAGGCGATGCTCAAGGACGCCGGGCTGCCGGTGATGATCGGCGACACGCATATCGTGCCGCTGATGGTCGGCGATCCGGTCAAGGCGAAGAAGATCAGCGACGTGCTGCTTGCCGAATACGGCGTGTACGTACAGCCGATCAACTATCCGACCGTGCCGCGCGGCACCGAGCGGCTACGCTTCACGCCCGGCCCTGCGCATACCGAGGCGATGATGCGCGAACTGACCGACGCGCTGGTCGAGATATGGAGCCGTCTGGACCTGCGCAAGGCCGCCTGAGCCGGACCGGCCTAGAGTGCCGCCGCCGCGAGGGTCAGGACGCCGAGTCCCAGAGACAGCGGCACGCGCAGCGCCATCCATCCCGGTGGCGCGATCCCGGCGCGGACGAGCGCGCGGTCGACCAGCAGCGCACCGATCAGGCTAATCCCCAGCACGACCAGCGACGGCCCCGGCCAGCGCAGCCCGACCATCCACGGCCATGCCGTCACGAGCGCGATCAGCGAAGGCGCGACGCTCGCAAACCACAGCCAGCGCGGCGGCGCCTCGGTCCGGGCGGCAAGCCCCCACCACAGCCCGCCGAGAAAGCTCAGGATCAACGCCGCATAGGCATAGGCGACGGCGAGCGCGGAAAACCGGCTGGCGGGATCATTGCCGAGCAGGAGCGCGACCGCACCCAGCTGCGGCAACAGCCCCGAGAGACCGAGCAAGGCTGCGATTCGCGGGATACCGCCCGGCGCGGCCGGCTTCGTCATCATACGCGTGCGACGACGCCCGTCGCGACGACCGGACCAGTCGGCAGGCCGGTCGGCGAACCACCCAGCGGCTCGACCGAAATCGCAAGCGTCGCGCCCGCGACGATGCGGCGGCGGTCGATGCCTGCCGGTGCGAGCACCGTCGGCTGCGCTGCGAGCAGGCCGAGCGCATGCGGCACGCCGTCGCCGCCGATCACCCAGAGCTGTGCGACACGCGCATCGGGAACGCCCGGCCCCGCTGCGACGCGTAACGCGCCGGTCGCGGGATCGAACACCGCTGCGACAGGCGACTTGGCGTCGCCCAGCATCGCGACGAGCACGCTGCTCGGGCGGGCCGCCGGGATTGGCTGCGAGACGGGGGGCGATTCGCGGGGTTCGACCGCGATGAACACGAGCAGGCAGGCCGCGACCGCGCTGCTTGCCGCGGCGAGCCACGGCCATGGCGACCGGCGCACCGGTATCGCGGACACGGTTCCGGTCGCCTCGGCGCGGCGTACCGCGTCGAGGCTGGCCTCGATCCGCGCGACGAGGTGCGGTGGCGCGTCGTGTTCGGGCCACAGGTCGAACAACGCGGCGAACTGCGTGCGCCACCATTCGACGTCAGCGGCGAAATCGGGATCGGCGAGCACGCGGCGCAGCGCCGCCGCGCGGTCCTCGCCCTCGAGCAGGCCCAGCGCGAATTCGCCGGCAAGGGGGTCGCGATCAGGCACCAAGGCAGTCCTTCAGTCGCGCGAGCCCGCGGCGGACCCAGCTTTTCATCGTGCCAAGCGGGACGGCGCGCCGGATCGCGAGCTCGGCATAGGTCACGCCGTCGAAAAACGCGGTACGGATGACATCGCGGTGCTGCGCATCCAGACCGTCGAGGCAGCCATGCAGCCGGCGCGTCGATTCGTCCGCGAGCAACAGCGTTTCCGCAGTCGGCGTGGGATCGGCAATCTCGGGTGCGTCCTCGAGCGGCGCTGCACGGCGCAGCGTCTGCGCGCGCTGCCAGTCGATCGCGCGGTTGCGGGCGATCGTCGCCAGCCAGGTGATCGGACTCGCACGGCCGGGCTCCCACGCCCCCGCGCGCTTCCAGATCGTGAGATAGACGTCGTGCAGCACATCCTCCGCGGCTTGAGCGTTGCCACAGATACGCAGGGTGATGCCGAAAAGCTTCGCCTGGGTCAGCGCATAAAGCTCGCGAAAGGCATCACGGTCTTCCTGTCCGGTCCGGATGAGGACGGCGGAGAGATGGGCGCGGGCGGCATCGGCCTGGGGCTTGGACAGTGTCACGCAACGGACACTAGCGTGCTGATCCGTCGCGACAATAGCCTTCGCCGGTCTTGACCGTCAGGCAGTCGGTCTTGCCCGCCAGATATTTCAGACCCGTAGCGTCGCCATCGGTCGGGCGCAGGATTTTGCGCACGCCGCCGCGCGTGAACACGATCGTGTCGCCGACCGCCTGCCCGTCGAACTCGCCCTTGTTGTCGAGATCCCACTGCATCGCGAGACGGAAGCGCCCCGGGGCCGTTGCGGGGGTGATGTCGAGGACCATGCCCTCGACCCCGATCCACCGCCCCGACAGGTCGCGCGTCTGCGGCGCGACGACCTTTTCCGGGCGGGTGGTCTCGGTCGCACCTGCCGACGTCGCGACCGGCTCGCTACGCGTCTCGGGCGCGGGCCCGGAGCAAGCGGCAAGCGCAAAGGCCAAGGCAAGGGCGGCGGGAAGGGTAAAGGCGTTCATGGCGTATCCTTGACCGCAGCAGGGCCGTCATTGCAATCCTCCTCCGGCAGGGGGGAGGATCGTTCGCGCCTCCAGGCCCATCACGCGAACAGGTGTGGCAAATTCCGGCTCGGGTGGGTAAGGGGCTGGGCACCCGATCCCGATCACAGGAATACGCCAGGTGCGCATCGCCATCGCGTCCGACCACGCCGCCGTTTCGTTGAAAGCGGTGCTTGCCGCGTGGCTGACCGAGGCGGGGCACGACGTGCTCGATCTCGGACCCCAGGGCACCGCGAGCGTCGATTATCCCGATTACGGCTATGCGCTGGCCGCCGCGATCGAAGACGGTCGCGCCGAGCGCGGGATCGCGCTGTGCGGCTCGGGGATCGGCATCTCGATAGCCGCGAACCGCAACCCCGCCTGCCGCTGCGCGCTCGTCTCCGAGCCGCTGTCGGCGAGCCTCGCGCGGATCCACAACGACGCCAACGCCATCGCGATCGGCGCGCGGCTGATCGGCGAAGAAATGGCCAAGGCGTGCGTCGAAGCCTTCCTGTCCGCCGATTTTGCCGGCGGCCGTCATCAACACCGTGTCGACAAGCTCTCCGCCATCGACAGCGTTTCAGCAAAGGTCCCCGCATGAGCACCCAGCCCAACACGCTCCATGACGTCCAGCCGGACGGCTTCTTCACCCGCGGTCTCGCCGATGCGGATGCCGCAGTGTTCGCCGGCGTCGCCGCCGAGCTCGACCGCGAGCAGACGCAGATCGAGCTGATCGCGTCCGAGAACATCGTTTCGAAGGCGGTGCTCGAAGCGCAGGGCTCGGTGTTCACCAACAAATATGCCGAAGGCTATCCGGGCAAGCGCTATTACCAGGGCTGCGCGCCGTCGGACACGGTCGAGACGCTCGCGATCGAACGCGCCAAGCAGATATTCGGCTGCGGGTTCGTCAACGTCCAGCCGCATTCGGGCGCGCAGGCAAACGGCGCAGTGATGCTCGCGCTGGTCAAGCCGGGCGACACGATCCTCGGCATGAGCCTCGATGCCGGCGGCCACCTGACTCACGGCGCCAAGCCCGCGCAGTCGGGAAAGTGGTTCAACGCGATCCAGTACGGCGTCGATGCGACCACGCACCTGATCGACTATGACGCGGTCGAGGCGCTGGCGGTCGAGCATCAGCCAAAGCTGATCATCGCGGGCGGCTCGGCCTATCCGCGCGTCATCGACTTCGCGCGCTTCCGCGCCATCGCGGACAAGGTCGGCGCGTATTTCATGGTCGACATGGCGCATTTCGCCGGGATCGTCGCAGCCGGGCTGCACCCGACGCCGTTCGGCCACGCGCATGTCGTGACCACCACCACGCACAAGACGCTGCGCGGGCCCCGTGGCGGCATGATCATGACGAATGACGAAGCGATCGCGAAGAAGATCAACTCGGCGGTGTTCCCGGGTCTTCAGGGCGGGCCGCTGATGCACGTGATCGCAGCCAAGGCCGTCGCGTTCGGCGAGGCGCTCCAGCCCGACTTCAAAAGCTATATCGCCGCCGTCGTCGAGAATGCGAAGGTGCTCGCGGCGACGCTGAAGGAGCGCGGTTCGGACGTCGTTTCGGGCGGCACCGACACGCACCTCGCGCTGATCGACCTCACGCCGCTCGGCATCACCGGACGCGATGCAGACGAGGCGCTCGAGCGGGCAGGGATCACCTGTAACAAGAACGGCATTCCCAACGATCCGTTGCCGCCGATGAAGACCAGCGGTATCCGCGTCGGTTCGCCGGCGGGCACCACGCGCGGCTTCGGTCCGGCCGAATTCCGCGAGATCGGCAACATGGTCGCCGACGTGCTGGACGGGCTCGCGAAAAAGGGCGAGCATGGGGACCCGGAGGTCGAGGCGGACGTTCGGACGCGTGTTCGCACGCTGTGCGCACGCTTCCCGATCTATCAAGGATGATGAGCATGTCGAAGATCGACGAAATCCAGAACGACATCAAGGCGACCCCCGGCCTCGGCAAGAGCATGGCCAAGTGGAGCGCGCTCGGCGCGGTCGTCGCGATCCCGGTGCCGGTGATCGGCCCGATCTTCGGTGCGCTCGCAGGCGCGGGCTACGCCTACTACAAGGGCAAGAAGAAGGTCTGAATGCGCTGCCCCTTCTGCGGACATGAAGACAGCCAGGTAAAGGACAGCCGCCCCACCGAAGACGGGGCGGCGATCCGGCGCCGGCGCCAGTGCGAAGGCTGCGCCGCGCGTTTCACGACGTTCGAACGCATCCAGCTGCGCGAGCTTTTCGTGTTGAAGAGCGAGGGGCGGCGCGAGCCGTTCGATCGCGAGAAGCTGCTGCGGTCGCTGTCGATCGCGACGCGCAAGCGGGCGATCGAGCCGGGGCGGATCGAGAAGCTCGTGAGCGGAATTCAGCGACGGCTCGAGACGCTGGGCGAGAACGACGTCACGTCAAAGCGGATCGGCGAGATGGTGATGGACGGGCTCAAGGGGCTCGATTCGGTCGCGTATATCCGGTTTGCGAGTGTGTACCGCGATTTCAGCGAGGCGAAGGACTTCGAGGCGTTTGCCGGGAGTGTCGAGGAGGTCGGGCGGGCGGAGTGATCCGGGCCTGTCCTTCGGTACGCGCTCTCGACTTCGCGCGATCGCTACTCGGGACGAACGGCTGCATTGCTCCAGTATCGCCCGCGAACTACCCCTTCCCGTTCGTCCCGAGTAGACGTCGAGCTTGTCGAGACGGCGTATCGAGGGATAAGCCCCGCGGATGACATTCTGGGCCTATGTGGTGCGTTGCGCCGACGACAGTTATTATACCGGACATACCGACGATCTGGAGCGACGGATCGGTCAGCACAACCTCGGCGAGGTGGCGGGATATACGCAGAGACGCCGCCCTGTGACGCTGATGTGGAGTCAGGACTTCCCATCCCGACAGGAAGCGCTCGCGGCCGAGTTCCAGGTCAAGGGCTGGTCGCGGCGCAAGAAGGAAGCGCTGTCGCGCGGCGACTGGGCGGATCTGCACGATGCGGCGATCCCCCCGCGGGAGCGTGCCCTTCGACTTCGCTCAGGGCGAACGGATGGGGGGGAGGGTGCCTCACCACCAGTAACCGTTGATGAAACACTTCCTCCCCCCGTTCGTGCTGAGCGAAGTCGAAGCACCTCGGCGGACCTCGCCCCACCCCCGGTGATCGTCCTCGTCCGCCCCCAGCTCGGCGAAAACATCGGCAAGGCCGCGCGCGCGATGCTCAATTTCGGGCTCGTCGAGATGCGGCTCGTGTCCCCGCGCGACGGCTGGCCCAACCCCTCCGCCGGCCCGGCCGCTAGTGGTGCCGACATCGTCCTCCAGAACGCGCAGGTCTACGACAGCGTCGCGGCCGCCACTGCGGACTGCGCGCAGGTCTTCGCCACTACGGTCCGCAAGCGTGGCGTGACCAAGCCGGTCGTCACCCCCGAACAGGCCGCGACCGAAATCCACGCCGCCCCCGGCCGCTCCGCCATCCTGTTCGGACCCGAGCGCTCGGGCCTCGAAACCGACGACGTCGCGGTCGCGCGGACGATCATCACGGTGCCGATCAATCCCGAATTCGGGTCCTTGAACCTCGCCCAGGCGGTGATCCTCGTCGCGTATGAATGGTCGAAGGGGCTGACCGCCGAGCGCGAGCTCAGCCAGCCGTCGATCAACCCGATCATGCCGCCCGCACCGCAGGAGGAGCTCGACGGGATGATCGGGCAGCTCGACACGATGCTGATGGGGGCGGGCTTCTTCTATCCGCCCGACAAGATCCAGACGACGCGGCGGACGCTGCGCACGCTGCTGACCAAGCCCGGCTGGTCGAGTCAGGAGATCCGGACGATGCGCGGGGTGTTGTCGTCGCTGGCGGGGAAGAAGCCCCGGGGTTGACCTGTGTCATCCTGGGCTCGACCCAGGATCCAGAGCCAGAGAGGGCGGCGTTTGTGGCTCTGGATCCTGGATCAAGTCCAGGATGACGGGAGCGGGGTGGCGGCGTCCTCCGCAGCCCGTCTCAGCGCCGGTCGAACGCCGCCAGCTCATACGCAATCGACGCCTCGACCAATCCCTCCCACAGATCCGCGATCGCCGCATCCGGCAACCCCAGCCGTGCGGCTTCCGCGCGTGCATTCTCGATCACCTGCGCTTTTCGCGCTTCGTCGCGCACATGCCCCCGCTCGGGCTTGATGCGCGCGGCGGCGTCCATATAGGCAAAGCGTCTGGCCAGCAGCGCGACGAGTTCGCGATCGAGCGCGTCGACGCCCGCGCGGACCTCGGTCATGGTGGTGCAGTCGGGTCCGGATAGGATGGTCATGCGCGCCTCTTGCCGAGCGACCCGCAGCCTGTCCAGCTTGACTCTGGCGCGCCCTCCGTCTAGGCGCCCGCCTTCGCAATGGCCCTGCACCCCGGTGAAGCGGTGGCCCTGCCTTGTCCTAAACGACGACCAGCAGAGCGATACCGGGACCAACGTTGTTTGCATTTGCAAAGGTTTTATCATGTCGAAGCGTCAAAGCGCGAAGTACAAACTCGATCGCCGTATGGGCGAGAACATCTGGGGCCGTCCCAAGTCGCCGGTCAACAAGCGCGAATACGGCCCGGGCCAGCACGGCCAGCGCCGCAAGGGCAAGGTCAGCGATTTCGGTATCCAGCTGCGCGCCAAGCAGAAGCTCAAGGGCTATTACGGCGACGTGACCGAGAAGCAGTTCCGCGCGTGCTACCATGAGGCGGCTCGTCTGAAGGGTGATACCTCGCAGAACCTGATCGGCCTGCTCGAGCAGCGTCTCGACATGATCGTCTACCGCGCCAAGTTCGCGCCGACGATCTTCGCGGCACGCCAGATCGTTTCGCACGGCCACATCCGCGTCAACGGCGTGAAGTGCAACATCGCCTCGCGTCGCTGCTTCGTCGGCGATGAGATCACGCTGGGTTCGAAGGCGCAGGAAATGGCGCTGGTGATGGAAGCGCAGAGCCTCGCCGAGCGCGAAATCCCTGACTATGTCGCTCCCGATGGTGCGGCCAAGGTCACCTTCACGCGCGTGCCCACGCTCGACGAAGTGCCCTATCCGGTGAAGATGGAACCGAACCTCGTCGTCGAATTCTACTCGCGCTAAGTCGAGCGACGCGAGACCGGCCGGCGTCGCTCAAGCGACGTCCGACGACGTGGCTTTGCCACGGCGCGGTCCGAAACAGAAAAGGGCGGTCCTTCGGGGCCGCCCTTTTTCGTTGCGTGGACATAGCGATCGCGCTTTGCCAGAACGCGCGGCATTCACTCGGGAGATCCCTATGCGCGCTGCCCTTCTGTCCCTGCTCCTTCTCGGGACCGCCGCATCGGCGCAGACCGCGCCCGCGATCTCGGTCGAGACGCTCAAGACCGTCACGCAGACGCTGTCGTCCGACGCGTATGAAGGCCGCGCGCCAACCACGCCCGGCGAGGCGAAGACCGTCGCCTATCTCGTCGCGCAGATGAAGGCCGCGGGGCTGAAACCCGGCAACAGGGGCAGCTGGACCCAGGACGTGCCGATGGTCGAGATCACCGCAAAGGACGTGAAGCCCTTCGTCTTTACCGGCGGCAAGACCCCCGTCAGCCTCGCCTATCGCACCGACATGGTCGCCGGCACCTACCGCGTCGCACTGACCTCGACCGTGACGAACAGCGACGTCGTCTTCGTCGGCTACGGGATCACTGCGCCCGAAAAGGGCTGGGACGATTATGCGGGCGTCGATGTGAAGGGGAAGACCGTCGTCATCCTCATCAACGACGCCGACTGGCAGACGATGGGTCGCGAGGGGCCGTTCGAGGGCCGCGCGATGACCTGGTATGGCCGCTGGCCGTACAAGTTCGAGAATGCGGCGAAGCACGGCGCGGCGGCGGCGATCATTGTCCATGATACCGAGCCCGCGGCCTATCCATGGGCGGTGGTGCAGTCGTCCTGGACCGGGCCGCAGCTCGAGCTCGACGAGAAGGGCGATCATCTCGACCAGTCGCAGGTCGTCGGCTGGATGCAGAAGCCTGCCGCCGAGCGCGTTTTCGCGAGTGCGGGCAAGGATTATGCGGCGCTCGCCGAGGCGGCCAAGGTGAAGGGCTTCAAGGCGGTACCGCTCGGCCTCAAGCTGTCGACCGGCTTTGTCAACACGATCCGGCGCCAGGCGTCGAAGAACGTCATCGGCGTGCTGCCGGGGACGACCGCACCGAACGACTATGTGCTGTATTCGGCCCACTGGGATCATCTCGGCCGCTGCGATGCGGTGGGCGGCGACGACATCTGCAACGGCGCGGCGGACAATGCGACGGGCACCGCGGGGCTGATCGCGCTCGCACAGGCGCATGTGAAGGCCGGCCCGGCGAAGCGCTCGCTCGCGTTCCTCGCGGTGACCGCGGAGGAATCGGGGCTGCTCGGCTCGCGCTATTATGCCGAGCATCCCATCTATCCGCTCGCGCGGACGGTCGGCGGCGTGAACATGGACGTGCTGAACGTCGACGGCCGCGTGAAGGACTTCGTGCTGACGGGGGCGGGCAAGTCGGAGATCGAGGATCTGGTCAAGCCGTTCGTCGCCGCGCAGGGCCGCGTGATCGGCGTCGAGGCAAACCCCGAACGCGGCGGCTATTATCGCTCGGACCATTTCAGCTTCGCCAAGCTCGGCGTGCCGATGCTCGACGGCGGCAGCGGCGAGGACCTGGTGGTCGGCGGCACCGCGGCGGGTCATGCCGCGCGCGAGGACTATGTCGCCAACCGCTATCACAAGCCCGCGGACGAATATGACGCAAAATGGGACTGGTCGGGTGCGGTCGAGGATCTGACGATCTATTACGGGCTCGGCCGCAAGCTCGCCGACGACACCGCGCTGTGGCCGAACTGGTACAAGACCGCCGAATTCCGCAACATCCGCGACAAAGATCGCGCAGGAGCCAAGTAAGTGACGACACTCCCCCCGCCCGCCGAATGGGCGCATCACAAGGCCGTGTGGATCGGCTTTCCGAGCCATGCCGATCTGTGGCTCGACGATCTCGAACCCGCGCGTGACGAGGTCGTCGCCTTTGCCTCCGCAGTCCATGCCGACGGCAAGGGCGAGACGGTGATCCTGGTTGCCGCGGACGAAGGCTCGGCGCGGACCGCGCGCAGGCTCGCGCCGTTCGCCGAGGTCGTGGTCGAGCCGTTCGGCGACATCTGGCTGCGCGACACCGCGCCGATCATCGTCGGCGACGGCACCGCGCACCAGTTCGTGTTCAACGGCTGGGGCGGCAAATACGACCTGCCCGGCGACGACACGATCGGCCGCCGTCTGGCCGAGGGCCGCGGCAAGACGCTCGCGGCGTTCGACTGGGTGCTCGAGGGCGGCGCGGTCGATGGCGACGGCACCGGCGTGGTGGTCACGACCGAACAGTGCCTGCTCAACCGCAACCGCAACCCCGATCTCGACAAGGCGGGGATCGAAGCGCGGCTGAAGTCCGATCTCGGCTTCAGCCAGGTCGTGTGGCTCGGCGACGGGCTCGTCAACGATCATACCGACGGCCATGTCGACAATCTCGCGCGTTTCGTCGGCGAGGGTCGCGTCGCGATCCCCGAGGCAGCCGAGAACGACCCCAACTGGCAGGTCTATCAGCTGGCGAAGCGCGCTGCGGAACGCGCCGGCCTGACGGTGGTCGGCATCCCGTCGCCCGGCCGCGTGCTGCGCGACGAGGAGATCGTGCCCGCCAGCTACATGAATTTCTACATCGGCAATGCCGCCGTCGTCGTGCCGCTCTACGGTGCGGAGAATGACGACGCCGCGGTCGCGGCGATCCAGGCGATCTTCCCCGATCGTCAGGTCGTCGGGCAGCGTGCGGACCACATCCTGACCGGCGGCGGCAGCTTCCACTGCATCAGCCAGCAAATCCCCGGCTGATGCTCGCCTTCGCGGTCCGCGCGGTCCTGTCCGGGATCATCGTCGCGCTGATCGCGGCGGTTGCCCGGCGGAATCCGGCGGCAGGGGCGCTGGTCGCGTCGCTGCCGCTGCTGTCGGTGCTCGGCATGATCTGGCTGTGGCACGACACCGGCGACCGCGTCCGGCTGGCCGCGCATGCCGAGGCGACCTTCTGGTACGTGCTGCCGTCGCTGCCGATGTTCCTGCTGATCCCGGCGCTGTTGCGGCACGGCGTCGGCTTCTGGGTTTCGCTTGCTGCCGGTTGCGTCCTGACGATCCTTCTCTATCTCGCGGTCGTTGCAATCGCGGCGCGCTTCGGCGTGACGCTCTAGGAATTCGCATGACCGAGATCACCGTCGCCGCGCTCCAGCTCGGTTTCACTGCCGATATCGACAAGAACATCGCCAATGTCTCGCGGCTGGTCCGCGAAGCCGCGGCGCGTGGCGCGCAGGTGATCCTGCCGCCCGAATTGTTCGAGGGCGAATATTTCTGCCGTGTCGAGGACGAGGGCCTGTTCGCCAATGCCGCCCCCGTCGGCGAGCACAAGGCGGTGCTCGCGATGCAGGCGCTTGCCGAGGCGCTCAAGGTCACGATCCCGACCAGTTTCTTCGAAGCCGATGGCCCGCATCACTATAATAGCCTCGCGATGATCGGCCCCGACGGCGAGGTGCAGGGCGTCTATCGCAAGAGCCACATCCCCGACGGCCCGGGCTATGAGGAAAAATTCTATTTCCGCCCCGGCAATACCGGCTTCAAGGTCTGGCCGCATGCCGCGGCGCAGGGGCGCTCGACGCTCGGCGTCGGCGTCTGCTGGGACCAATGGTATCCCGAGACCGCGCGCGCGATGATGCTGATGGGCGCCGAAGTCCTGTTCTACCCGACCGCGATCGGCAGCGAGCCGCACGACACCAGCCTCGACACCGCGCGGCTGTGGCGGCGTGCGATGGTCGGGCATGCGGTCAGCAACGTCGTGCCGATCGTCGCTGCCAACCGCGTCGGCGTCGAGCATGGCCAGACCTTCTACGGCACCAGCTTCATCGCCGACGAGCGCGGGGATATCCTCGCCGAACTCGGCCGCGACGACGAGGGCGTGATCACCGCGACGATTGATCTCGACATCGTCAAGCGCCACCGCGCCGCTTTTGGATTCTTCCGTGACCGCCGACCTGATCTTTACGGAAGACTTGTGCAGGATTTCTGACCTAGGTTGCCCATGATGGGCCACTATGGGAGAGTGCAATGCTGCATGTCGCAACAGGGACGCGAAGGAACCTGTATTATCGTGTCTTGATTGGTGCCGCGCTCTCTTGGTCTGGCATAGCAGCGGCGCAGGACGCGCCTGCCGCAGCGCAGCCGACACCGCCGAGCGTGCAGACCGCTCCATCACAAGCGGGCGAGATCGTCGTGGAGGGCATTGCGGTTCCAGGCGAGGAGGCGCCGCAAGAGAGCCTTACGCCGGGCGGCCCCGGCAGGACGTCCGGTATTGATCCGAGCCAGACCCCAATTGCCAACCGCCAGAAATATGACTGGTCCGACATCTATGTTCGCTGTGTGATGTCCAGCGCGCGCCTCCGCAAGACTGAATTGCGCGATGTCGTTGATGGACCGTTCAACTACTCGACCCAAGCGTATGCACAGGACCTGCTTGCGCGACGCAACGCATCCTGCCTCCAGCATTCGTTTCAGACCCATGCGGTCGATCCGCCAGGGCTCGGCTATTCGATCTACGACCGGGGTGCCTATCTGGTCGAGGCGATCCGGACTTACGCTCCTGCTCTAAAGCTGACGCGGCGTGAGACGGGGGACCAAAAGGTACAATCACGGTTCAATCTGCGAGAAATGCCCCGTAACCGTTACAGACTTCCGGTTGATTATCGTTATTTTGAGGTTGCCGTGTGCGCCGTCCGCCTGCAACCGACCCTATCGGTTGCGCTTGTCGCCACGCCGCATGCCGAACCTGCGAAGATACGGCGCATCGAGAACGCCATCGTTTCCGGCTCCCGGATCTGTTTCGGGAACGCCAAGAAGGTGTTTTTCGACCCGACGCAGTTCCGTATCTACATCGCCGACGCCGTCTATCGCTGGGCAGTGGCGGCGCGCGGCGTCGATTCGCTCATTCCGCTGGAGTAGCATCGCGCAGTTCCAGCGCCCGCGCGAACACCGCCTCGAACATGTCGGGGGTGAGGACGCGCGTGTTCTGGTTGTAGCGCGAGCAGTGATAGCTATCGATCAGGATGCGGCCGTCGGGCATGACATGCTCGGCGAGATGCCCGAACTTGGCCTTTGGTAACCGCCCGCCGAGCAGCTTGACGCTGGTCTGGTGCGCGATCTGGCCGAGGGCGATGAAAACTCGCGCCTTCGGCAACTCCGCGAGCTGGTTCTCGACGAACGGGCGGCAGGTGCGGATTTCCTCCGGCGTCGGCTTGTTCTGCGGCGGCAGGCATTTGACCGCGTTGATGATGATCGCGCCGTTCAGCTTCAGCCCGTCATCGGGCTTCGCTGCGAACACGCCCTCCGCCAGCCCGAACTTGCCGAGCGTCTCGTAGAGCAATTGCCCCGCGAAATCGCCGGTGAACGGACGCCCGGTGCGGTTGGCGCCGTGCTTGCCGGGCGCGAGGCCGATGATGCCGAGCCACGCATCGGGATCGCCGAACGCGGGGACTGGGGCATTCCACCAGGTCGGAAATTCGGCGCGCAGCTCGTTGCGGAAGGCGACGAGACGCGGGCAATTGGGACAGTCGTGCGGCGGCTCGGTTTCGGGCAGCGGGGAGGGTGCGAAGTTCATCGCGGTGCGTTAGGCGGGTCGGATGGAGCGGACAACCTATGCGATCGCGTTCGGATCGAATCGGCGCGGAATCCACGGTGCGCCGGCGGCGACGATCCATGCCGCGCTGGCGGCCGTCGGCGGTGTCGTCGCCGTGTCGCCGATCATCGCGAGCGCGCCGCTCGGGCCGTCGATCCGTCGCTATGCGAACGCGGTCGCGCTGATCGAGACGCGCGAGTCGCCGCCCGTGCTGCTCGCGCGGCTGAAGGCGACCGAGGCTGCGTTCGGTCGGCGGCGCGGGCGCCGCTGGGGATCGCGGGTGATCGATCTCGACATCATCCTGTGGTCCGGCGGCGCATGGCGGGGGCCGGGGCTGAGCGTGCCGCACGCCGCCTACCGGGACCGCGACTTCGTGCTGGCGCCGCTCGCGCGGATCGCGCCGCGCTGGCGCGACCCGCTGACCGGGCAAAGCGTCCGTCATCTCGCGCACAAGGTTGACCGACCGCGGCTGCGCCCCTAGTGGCTCGCAGCCGATGCACGGGTCCGTAGCTCAGTTGGTAGAGCAAGCGACTTTTAATCGAGAGGTCCCGGGTTCGAGCCCCGGCGGACCCACCATCGGCACCTTATCCTCTCGCAGACCCCCGATTCGCACCGGTTGCACCGCGGCGGCGGTGCGCGCATCGTCGCGCGATGGACGAACTTACCACGTCGATCGTCGGGATCGACTTTCCCAATACCGACAAGAGCCGGAGCAACCGGAGGATGGAAATCCTGCTCTGCGCGCCCGGCGACCGCGTGACGTTGCGCCGCGAGCCCAAGAACCCGCATGATCCGAATGCGGTCGGCGTGTGGAGCGAGCGCGGCATCCAGATGGGCTATATCAGCGCCGAGCGCGCGCCGCTGATCGGGCAGCGCATGCAGGCTGACGAAACGGTCGCGGTGTTCCAGGCGATGCATGGCGGCGGCGCGTATATCCGCATCCGCTTCGGTGGCGGCGACCCGAAGCTGCCCCCTCCGGTCGCGGATACGGGTCGCCGGGCCGCCCCACCCGCGCCGGACCGGAGCGACGGCTTCTATCCCGACGAGGACGGGCCCGAATGGGGCGCCTGAGCGCTGCCGGTCTCCCGCCCGAGCCCCTTTCCGTCATGCTGACGAACGTCATGATCCAGAGCCAGCCACGCAAGCGCGCGTAATCCAGGCGTACGGCGCTATCCGCGCGTACCGTCCCGGTCATCCGGATCAAAGCCGGCACTCACGGGTTATCGCTGCCAGACCTACCCCGCACCGGCGACGCGCGAAGGCGTTTTCCGGGGTTGCCCCATGCGAGGGGCGCGGGCAGGGACATTCGCGCAACCCCCGGGAGTCCACAGACATGGCCAGCAGCCTCGTAATCGACCAGAACAGCCTTACCGACAACGACCGCGAGCGGCAGGTCGAATTCACCGCCGAGATCGATGGCGACGACCGCGACTTTGCGGTGAAATATGCCGTGCTGAAGGAACTGAGCGGCGATGAGCCCGAGGATGATGCGCTCGAACTGTTCGAACGCTTCAGCGACGAGATCATCGATGTCTGCGCCGAGGCGGCGATGAAAAAGCCATCGGCATCGCTCGTCGTGATCGACGAGGGCGATCTGGAGTAAGCTCCGTCGTTAGCCAGCATAGCGGCGTGGACGACGGTCCGCATCGGCGTCGCCTGCCCGTCGTGCTGGCGGGCGCGTCGGTCGGCGCGGCGGGGATCGCGGTCGTCCTTCTCATCGGTCTGGCCATCGGTCACTGGCCGTTTGCGTTCGACCGCGCGATCATCGTCGGTCTGCGCGATTGGGGTGGCCCGTCGTGGCTGCCCAAGGTCGCCGCGGACGTTACCGCGCTTGGCGGCGGCGTCATCCTGACGATCGTCGTCCTGCTTGCCACGGGTCTGCTCGCCGTCCAGCGGCTCTGGCTCAGTGCGGCGGCGACGCTTGCGGCGAGCATCAGCGGCGGCCTCGTCGTCAGCCTGGTCAAGACCGAGGTCGCACGTCCGCGCCCGGATCTTGTCGATCACCTCGTTCAGGTGTCGAACATGAGCTTCCCCAGCGGCCATTCGGCAAACAGCGCGATCGTCTATCTGACGCTCGCCGGGCTGGCCTCGCAGGTCACCGTGTCTGCCGCCGCGCGCCGCTATATCCTCGTGATAGCGATCCTCATGGTCGGAGCGATCGGCTGCAGCCGCGTCTATCTCGGTGTCCACTGGCCGAGCGACGTGCTCGCCGGCTGGAGTTTCGGGACATTATGGGCGCTTGGCTGGTGGCTGGCGACGGCGCGCGCACGCGAGGCGATCGGCGGCGAACGTCACGCCTTTGGTACGCCGCCGGCCGACGCCTGATCTCCTTTTTTTCAGTCCTCCCCCTGGCCGGGGGGGACTGAGGATAGACACCCTAGCGCTGCCGTTCGGCGAGCGTGCGCTCCCAGGCTAATGCGTCGCGGACGATGCCGTCGAGATCGGCATGGCGCGGCGTCCAGTCGAGCGTCGCGAGGATCGCGCTGTTGTCCGAGATCAGCATCGCCGGATCGCCTGCGCGGCGCCCCTCGAGGCGGCGATCGATCGTCATGTTGGTGACCTTGTCGACCGCGTCGAGCACCTGCAGCACCGAGAAGCCCGTCCCATAGCCCGCGTTGAGCGTGTGGCTCTTGCCCGGATCGGCGACCAGCAGGTCGAGTGCCGCGACATGCGCGGCGGCAAGGTCGCTGACATGGATATAGTCGCGCACGCCCGTACCGTCGGGCGTGTTGAAATCGGTGCCGTAGACGCCGACATGGCTGCGCTTGCCCGTCGCCGCCTCGACCGCGATCTTGATCAGGTGCGTCGCGCCGACCGTCGACTGGCCGCTGCGCCCCTGTGGATCCGCGCCCGCGACGTTGAAATAGCGCAGCGCGGCATAGTTGATCGGGTGCGCCGCCGCGACGTCGCGCAGCATCGCCTCGGTCATGAGCTTCGACATGCCGTAGGGATTGATCGGCACCGTCGGATCGCCCTCGGCGACCGGCACCTTTTCGGGCGTGCCATAGGTCGCCGCGGTCGACGAGAAGATGAAGTGCGGTACGCTCTCGGCCACCGCGCTCTCGATCAGCGATCGGCTGGCGGCGGTGTTGTTGCGGTAATATTTGAGCGGGTCGCTGACCGATTCGGGCACCACGACCGAGCCTGCGAAATGCATGATCGCACGGACCTTGTGGTCGCGGATCGCCGCGCGGACCTTCGCATCGTCGGCGACGTTCGCCTCGACCAGCGTCGCGCGGGGATCGACCGCCCAGTCGAACCCGGTGACCAGATTGTCGACCACGACCACCTCATGGCCTGCGTCGAGCAGCGCCAGGACCGCATGGCTGCCGATATAGCCGGCGCCGCCCGTTACCATCACCCTGCCATCAAGCCTTGGACCGTCGATCACATGCGTCTCCTCTTTGTTGCGGGGTAGCGGCTTCCTATCTTGGCGGAAAGGAGATCGTGATGACGGATTATGTAACGCTGGCGGGCGGGTGCTTCTGGTGCACCGAGGCCGTGTTCAAGGACGTGATCGGCGTCGAGAGCGCCGAGAGCGGCTATATCGGCGGGCATGTGCCTGATCCGACGTACAAACAGGTATGCGGCGGCGATACCGGCCATGCCGAGGCGATCCGGATCGGGTTCGATCCCGAACAGCTGAAGCTCGGCGACCTGCTCGACATCTTCTTCGCGACGCATGACGCGACGACGCTCAACCGCCAGGGCAACGACGTCGGAACGCAGTATCGTTCGGCGATGTTTCCTGCCGACGACGCGCAGAAGGCCGAGATGCAGGCGGCGCTCGAGCGAGCACAGGCGGACAGCGCCAAGCCGATCGTCACGACGATCGAGCCGATGACCACCTGGTACGAGGCCGAAGGCTATCACCAGGATTATTGGGAAACCTCAGGCCGCTCCAACCCCTACTGCATGGCGGTGATCCCGCCAAAGCTGCAGAAGCTGCGCAAGAGCTTCGCCGCACGGTCGAAGGCGGCGGTCAGCGCGTAAGCCTTGAACCGGTCGGACGAGCCACACCCCCCGTCATCCTGACGAGAGTCAGGATCCAGGGTTTCGGGGGTGTCGCTCGTGGCTCTGGGTCCTGACGTTCGTCAGGATGACGAGGGGTTAGCGATGCGCAGCGCGGCGCAGGCGGTCGTTAATTGCTTCGCCGATGCCGTCGAACGGGATCGGCGCGATAGCAATCCGCGCGCTCGCATTCGCGTCGGCGGCGTGGAGCAGGTCGAATAACCTCGCGGCGGCTTTGACGAGGTTTCCCGATGCGGAGAGCGATACGTCCCCCGCCACATCGCCAAACCCGATCAGCCACTCGTCGCGGTCCGCATCGATCGCGTTCAACCGGAGCACCTTGCTCGGCGCGTAGTGGCTATCAAGCTGCCCCGGCGCGGTGACCGCACGCCCCCCCGGCGAAGGCCGGGGCCCAATTGGGGGACGGTGATGATCCGCGCTATGCCCGGCTACATCCGACGTCCCAATTGGGCCCCGACCTTCGCCGGGGAGGTGATTCAAGAGCGCGTCGGCCGTCACCGGCCCCGGCCGCAGGATCGTCCTCCCCGCCACGATCGTCGACTCGAGCCCCGCCTCGGTCGCCCCATCGTCGAGGATCAGCGGCACGTTCCCCCCCAGACTGGCCGCGACATGTGCGGCCGTGGTCGGGCTGATCCCCCCGCTCGCATTGGCCGACGGCGCCGCCAACGGCCGCTCCGAAGCGGCAATCAACCCCTGCATAGACCGATGCCGCGGCACCCGGATCGCGATCGTATCCAGCCCAGCGGTCACCAGCGCGGCGATCCCCGACTCCGCCCGCACCGGTAGCACCAAAGTGAGCGGCCCCGGCCAGAACGCCGCGGCCAGCGCCAACGCATCCGCGTCGAACACCGCGATCCGCTCCGCCGCCGCCAGATCGGCGACATGCACGATCAGCGGGTTGAAACTCGGGCGGCCCTTGGCGGCATAGATGCGCGCCACCGCCTCGGCATTGGTCGCGTCCGCGGCGAGGCCATAGACCGTCTCGGTCGGCACCGCGACGATACCGCCTGCGCGAATCAGCGTTGCGGCCTCGGCGATCGCGGCTGTGCCGTAGGGTAAAATCCGAGGGTGTGGACGGGTCATTTCACAGGCGTATAGCGGGTCCAAACCGTAGCGATAAGAGGATGCGATGGCCTTCACACCGGCAACCACCGAACAGCGTTTCGTGCTCGATCACGTCGTACGGATCGGCGAACTCGCCGACACCGAACGCTATGCCGCCGCGAGCGACGACGTCGTCGACGCGGTGCTCGAAGGCGTTGGGCAGCTCGCCGCCGGCGAATGGGCGCCGCTCAACCGCACCGGCGACACCGTCGGCGCGAAATGGACCCCCGAGGGCGTCGTCATGCCCGACGGCTTCGCGCAGGCGTACAAGGATTATGTCGAGGGCGGCTGGGGCACCATCGGCGTCGAGGAAGAATGGGGCGGGCAGGGCCTCCCCTTCGCGATCCAGACCGCGGTGCTCGACACGCTGGGTTCGGCGAACATGGGCTTCGCGCTCTGCCCGACGCTGACCGTCGGCGCGATCGAGGCGCTCCAGCATCACGGCTCGCCCGAACAGCAGGCGCTCTACCTCCCGCATCTCGCGACCGGCGAATGGACCGGCACGATGAACCTGACCGAACCGCAGGCGGGCTCCGACGTGGGCGCGCTCCGCGCGACCGCGACCCCGCTCGGCGACGGCAAATGGTCGATCAAGGGCACGAAGATCTACATCTCGTTCGGCGACCACGACATGGCGCCGAACATCGTCCACCTCGTCCTCGCGCGGACGCCGGGCGCACCGGCAGGGACCAAGGGCATCTCGCTGTTCCTCGTGCCGAAATACCGACTCAAGGACGACGGCACGCCGGGCGACTTCAACGACGTCCGCGTCGTGTCGATCGAGCACAAGATGGGGCTCCACGCCTCGCCGACCTGCGTGCTCAGCTTCGGCGACCATGACGACTGCATCGGCGAGCTGATCGGCGCGGAGCTCGGCGGTATCCGCGCGATGTTCACGATGATGAACAACGCGCGCCTCAACGTCGGGCTTCAGGGCGTCCAGGTCGCCGAGGGCGCGACGCAAGGCGCGGTCGCTTATGCGCTCGACCGCGTCCAGTCGGCGCGCGCGGGTTCGCCGAACAAGGAGTCGGTCAAGATCGTCGAGCATCCCGACGTCCGCCGCATGCTGATGCGGATGAAGGCGCAGACGCAGGCGGCGCGTGCGCTCGTCTATTACGCCGCGGGGCAGGTCGATCGCGCCAATCTGGGCGATCACGCCGCGCGCAACCGGCTCGAACTCGTGACCCCGCTCGCCAAGGCGCACGGCACCGATCTCGGCAACGAGGTCGCCTCGCTCGGCATCCAGGTCCACGGCGGCATGGGCTATGTCGAGGAGACCGGCGCCGCACAGTATTTCCGCGATGCGCGCATCACGCCGATCTACGAGGGGACGAACGGCATCCAAGCCGCTGACCTCGTCGGTCGGAAGCTCGGTCTCGGCCATAATCTAGAAGGGGGCGGCGCGTTCGCCGCGCTGATCGCCGACATCCGCGCGGAGGCAAAGGACGAGCGGCTGCTGGCACTGGTCGACGCGTGCGAGGCAATCGGTCGTCGCCTGGCCACCGCGGACGCCGACGACAAGCTCGCGGCGAGCTATCCGTTCCTCACGATGCTGTCGGTCGCGACCTGCGGCTGGCTGATGGAGCGGCAGGGCGGCGTTGCCGGCACAGACGACTTTGGCCGGATGAAGACCGCGGCGGTGCGGTTCTACCTCGACCAGATCGTCCCCGAGGCGATGGGGCTGAATGCGGCGGCCAACGCCAGCGCGGCGGTGCTCTATTCGATCGAGGCGGACCTGTTCGCCGCCTGAGCCGCGCGATCAAGCCCCGTCATTCTGGGTTCGACCCGGGATCCAGAGCCAAGCACGGTATCGCGTGTGGCTCTGAATCCTGACTTTCGTCAGGATGACGGAGGTGGGGGTAGGGGCCCGCCCTCGTGCATGCCCTCTACCCCCGTTCGATCCTCCACCGTCCGTTCGCCCTGAGCGAAGTCGAAGGGCACGTCCTGCACGCAGGTGCTTCGACTTCGCACAGCACGAACGGTATAGGGGGCGGAAAAGGGATACAGAAAACCAGATGTTAGACCTCGACGCCTATCTCACCCGTGTCGCCATGCCCGCGCGGCCGACGCTCGATTCGATCGGGCTCGGTCGCTTGCAACAGGCGCACCGGCTGGCGATCCCGTTCGAGGATCTCGACGTCGTGCTCGGGCGCGGTGTCGCGATCGACAGTGCCCCGGTCTTCGCCAAGCTCGTCACCGCGCGCCGCGGCGGCTATTGTTTCGAGCATAACCGGCTGTTCCTCGATGCGCTCGCCGAACTCGGGTTTACTGCGCGGCCGCTCCTCGCGCGCGTCTGGATCGCCGCGACCGACGTTCCGCCACTGACGCATACGTTCGCGCTGGTGACGATCGACGGGCAGGACTGGATCGCAGACACCGGTTTCGGCGGCAGCTACACGCCCGTTCTCCCGCTGGCGGACGGGGCCGAGGCAACTGCGCCGGACGGCGCGCGTTTCCGGCTCGACGCGACCGAGCAGGGCTGGCTGTTGCTGCGTGACGGCGATCCGATGTCCACCGATGGCCGCGGCGAGACGGGCGGGTTCCAGCCGCAATACAGCTTCACGCTGGCCGAGGTGTTCGACGCGGATCTGGCTATGGGGAACCACTGGACCTCGACCGCGCCCGCCAGCCGCTTCACGCATACGCCGATCGCGAGCATCGTCCTTCCGAACGGCTTCGCCTCGCTGATCGGCCGCAATTATCGCCGCCGGTCGGGCACCGACACCACCGCTGGCGAGATCACCGATCCGCGCGTGTACCGGATCCGGATGAGCCTGTTGTTCGGGATCGACCTCAGCGTCGAGGATGTCGCCGCACTCGGAATCTTCTAGGCCGGCTACCCTCGACCGGCGCGACAGATCAGATCCGCTCGCGCTCCAGCAGGTCGTGCGCGTCGAGCCCGAGCAGTTCGATATGTCCGAGGATCCGCGGCCACTGCGTCGTCACGAAGTTCTCGCGCTCGGCGACGCGCAGCGCTTCGGCGGCGCCCGGCATCACGAACATGCCGACGCCGCGGCGCACCTCGACATAGCCGTCGTCCTGAAAGCTCTGATAGGCCTTGGCCACCGTCAGCGGATTGGCGCCGTGTTCCGCGGCAAAAGCGCGCACCGATGGCAGCTGGTCGCCCGTGCGATAGTCGCCACGCAGGATCCCGGCCGCGATCGTGCTGCGGAGGCGGAGATATACCGGGCTGTCGTCGCTGCTGAGCGCTGTCATGCTTCCCTAATACAGCAATTCGGCGATTCGTCGAGTCCTACGGCCGCCAGCGCGAGACGACGCGTTCCATATCGGGGCGGGGGCGTTCGTCGAGCGCGCGCGATGGCGTGCCGATGAACATGAATCCGGCGATGCGCTCGTGCGGTTCTCCGAACGCATCGCGAACCGCGTCCGAAAAGCTCGGCCACCCGGTCAGCCAGCCGCCGGCAAAGCCGAGCGCATGCACCGCGTGGAGCAGGTTCATGCACGCGGCCCCCGCCGATAATTCCTGCTCCCATACCGGGATGTGGCTCGGCTTGGGCGACGACAGCACGACGACGAGCGCAGGGGCCTGATGCGCGAACTGGTCGAGCGCTTCGATCTCGGTGCGCGACGCGGTGGGGCGCTCGACGCGGTACGCATCGATGATCAGCGCAGCCAGCGCGGTCCGCTGGTCCTGCCCGACCACGACGAAGCGCCAGGGTGCCAGCTTGCCGTGATCGGGGGTCCGCGCGGCGATCGCGAGGATTTGCGCGAACTGGTCGGCGTCGGGACCGGGGGCGGCAAGGTCGCGCGGCTTGCCCGAGCGGCGGGTCGCGAGCAGTGCGAGCGGACTGGAAGTGTCGTTGAACATCGCCCCGCAGATAGGCACGTAGCGCGGCAATTTACAGCCGCATCCGCGATTTAGCAGGCGGTCCCGCGGCTACCGATATTTACAGTCCCGGCTTTGCCGCTAGGTAAGGCGGCAATGAAGCCGCCGCGTTCGACGGCGGCCCAGCGTAGCAGGGAGCGTAAGAGATGGTGGACACCCCGACCGCGGATACACCGCGAGAGCCGGATATCACCCGCGTGAACCCCGCCAGCGGGGAGACCTGGTTCGGCCATCCCCGCCAGCTCGCGCGACTGTTCACCACCGAAATGTGGGAGCGTTTCGGCTATTACGGCATGCGCGCGCTGCTCACGCTGTACCTCACCAAGCATTTCGTGTTCGGCGACCGTGAGGCGACCGGGCTGTACGGCGGCTACACTGCGCTGGTGTATCTGACGCCGCTCGTCGGCGGCTATCTCGCGGATCAGTATCTGGGTTCGAAGCGCGCGGTGAAGTTCGGCGCGATCATCATGGCGATGGGGTATCTGCTGCTCTGCTTCGGCGGCGAGACCGCCAAGCCCTATGCTACGATCGCCAGCCAGCGCTACGAGATCCAGGTCGAGGAGCGCAACGGCACCGAGGTCCGCTATCTCGCCGATCCCGCCGGGCGCCTTCAGATCAAGGGTAACGATGACGGCACCGTCTCGCTGCTCGCCGCCGACGGCTCGGTCGCGCGCACCGTCGAGAAGGGTGGCTTTGCGTCGGGTGCCGAACGCAGCGAGTTCTACGTCACGATCATGCTGCTCGCGCTGTGCATGATCTCGGTCGGTAACGGCTTCTTCAAGCCCAACATCTCGACGATGGTCGGCGAGCTCTACGCACAGGGCGACAAGCGGCGCGATGCCGGGTTCACGATCTTCTACATGGGGATCAACCTCGGCTCGCTGTTCTCGCAGCTGCTCTGCCCGTTCCTCGCGGTCGCGTTCGGCTGGTGGGCCGGCTTCGGGCTGGCGGCGATCGGCATGCTGTTCTCGTGGACGCTGATCCAGTTCGATGGCGGCAAACTCAACGGATACGGCGAGCCGCCGGTGCGCAGCGGCCCCGATCGCGCGCTCGGCATCTATGCGCTCGCGCTGCTCGGCATTCCGATCTTCTACCTGCTGTTCGTCAACCTGATGAACGCAGAGCCTCCGGTGCCAGGGTCGGGGATCGTCGGCTACATCGTCTCGCTGTCGCTGATGGGCAAATTGCTGTTCGGCACGTTCCTGGTCGCGGTGCCGGGCATCCTGATCTGGTCGTTCGTCAACGGCGAGCGGCGCGAGTTCCAGATGATGCTCGCGGCGATGGTGCTGATCGTGTTCAACGTCGTGTTCTGGACCTTGTTCGAGCAGGCTGGCTCGAGCCTGACGCTGTTTGCGGATCGCAACACCGATCTCAGCGTGTTCGGGCTGTTCAGCATCTCGGCCGGGCAGACGCAGTTCTTCAACGCGTTCTTCATCGTCGCGCTCGCGCCGGTGATGTCGATCCTGTGGACCAAGCTCGCCGCCCGGGGCATCGAGCCGTCGATCCCGGTCAAGTTCGGCATCGCGCTGATCGGCGTCGGCGTCGGCTTCCTGTTCCTCGTCTGGGGCGCGAGCATGGTCGGGCCGACGTTCAAGGTCGCGATCTGGTGGCTGGCGGGTCTCTATTTCATCCACTCGTTCGCCGAGCTCTGCATCTCGCCGGTCGGGCTCAGCATGATCACCAAGCTGTCGATCGCGCGCGTCGTCGGGCTGATGATGGGCGTGTGGTTCCTGTCGATCTCGGTCGCGCAATATGTCGCGGGCATCGTCGCGCAGGTCGCGAGCGTCGAGACGGTCGGCGGGCAGGTGACCAATTTGAAGGTCAGCCTCGACACCTATGCGGGCGTGTTCTGGACGATCGGGCTCGTCTCGGCGGGGATCGGCGTGCTGCTGCTGCTGATCTCGCCGCTTATCAAGAAGTGGATGCACGGGGTTCAGTAAGGCTGCTGGACCTGCCGACGGATCATTCCCCATGATCCGTCATTGCCTAAACGATCCGTCATCCCCGCGAAGGCGGGGATCCAGACACTCTGCGGTTCGTGATAGACCACGGTTCGCCAGTCTGGATCCCCGCCTGCGCGGGGATGACGATTATGAGAGGGTAGGGCCCGGTTAGATCCGCGTCATCGACAGCGCCTTCTCCCCATACCGCGGCCCGGCCGTGCCGCCCTTGGGGGCCGCCGCATCGAGCTTGGCCAGATCGTCCGCCGACAGCGTGATCTCCGCCGCCTTCATGCTGTCCTCTAGCGTGACGCGACGCTTCGACCCCGGGATCGGCACGATGTCGTCACCCTGCGCGAGCAGCCACCCGAGTGCCACCTGCGCCGGGCTCGCGCCATGCGTGTCGGCGATACCCTTCACCACCGCGACCATTTCCATGTTCTTGGCGAAGTTCTCGTCCGAATAGCGCGGATCGTTGCGCCGATAATCGCCCTCGGGCAGATCCGACCGCCCGGTGATCTGCCCCGTCAGGAACCCGCGCCCAAGCGGCGAATAGGGCACGAACCCGATCCCCAGTTCGCGACACAGCGGCAGGATTGCGTCCTCGATCCCGCGCTCCCACAGCGAATATTCGCTCTGCAGCGCGGCGATCGGATGCGTCGCCGCGGCGCGCCGGATCGTGTCGAGCCCGGCTTCGGAAAGCCCCAGATGCCGCACCTTGCCCTCGCGGACGAGCTCGCCCATCGCGCCCACCGTCTCCTCGATCGGCACGCCCGGGTCGACGCGGTGCTGGTACAGCAGGTCGATCGTCTCGACGCCGAGCCGCTTCAGCGATCCCTCGCACGCACGCCGCACATTGGCGGGGGTGCTGTCGACGCCGGTCATGCCGTTGTCGTCATAGCGGAAGCCGAACTTGGTCGCGATCACGACGCCGTCGCGCTTGCCGCGGATCGCCTTGCCGAGCAGCTCCTCGTTGATCAGCGGACCATAGATCTCGGCGGTGTCGAACAGCGTCACGCCCAGTTCGATCGCGCGGTGGATCGTCGCGATGCTCTCGTCCGCGTTCGCCTCGCCGTACATGCCCTTGCCGATCCCGGCCATCGGCATGCAGCCGAGCCCGAGCGCGGAAACTTCGAAATCGGGGCCGAGCGTACGATATTTCATGGCGGTGTCATCCTTCGCTGTCACGGGCTCCGCCGCGGCGCGAGAGCGTCACCGTGGTCGCGAGATCCATCATAACGTTCCCCAGCGTCCGGATGATGTCGGGGATCGTCTCGACCGCGACGAGCAGCCCCAGCGGCGCGACCGGTGCCCCGATCGCCGCCGCGATCGGCGCGATCGCGCTGACATAGCTGATCGTGCCCGGCAAGCTGACCGACCCGAGCGAGGTCAGCGTCGCGACGACGACGCCGACCGCGAGCACTGCGGGCGACAGCGGCACGCCGAACCAGAAGGCGACATAGATCGCGACCGCGAGATTCATCGCCGGCCCGGTCGCGCGAAAGATCGCCACCGCCAGCGGCAGCGTGATCCCCGAAGTGGCGACCGGGACGCCAAGCGCGCTTGCCCCCTCGACCATCGACGGGAGCGAGGCGATCGACGACTGCGTGCTGATCGCGACCGCCTGGCTTGGCAGCGCGGCGCGCGCATAGTCGCCGATCCGCACGCGCCCGCCGAACACCGCGATCGGATAGGCGGCAAGCGACACGATGACGCCCACGCCGGCGACGATCAGGATATAATGGACGAGCGCGCCGAACGCGCCGGTGCCCGCGCGTGCGCCGACGACGAGCGCGAGCGCGGAGACGCCGACGGGTGCGATCCACAGGATCCATTCGATCACTACGAGCATCGCGTCGCGCACCGCGGTGAAGAACGCGGTCAGCAGCGCGCGGCCCTTCGCATCGATCCGCGTCATCGCGAACGCGAAGATCAGCGCGAAGATGATGAGCGAGATGAACGCGTTCTCGGCCGCCGCCTTGACGATGTTGGTCGGGATAATCGCGGCCAAAAACTCGCCCAGCGGCGGCGCCGCGCTCATCGCATGCAGCCCGGGGATCGCCGCGCGCAGGCTGGCGGCGGAGTCGGCGGGAATCGGGAACAGCGCGAGCAGCAGCGGCGTCACCAGCGCAGCCGCGGTCGCCGACAGCGCGAGCAGCGCGACATACAGCGCGATCGCCCGCCCCGCGAGCCGCCCGGCCTGCGCCGCCTCCGCGGTTGCGGCGACGCCGGTGATCAGCAGCGAAACGACCAGCGGGACGATCGTCATCTGCAACGCATTCAGCCAGGCGCTGCCGATCGGCTGTGCGACGGTGATCACCGGACCGACGCTGCCGGGGGCGAACGCGGCCAGCGCGATGCCCGCGGCCAGCCCGATGATCAGGGAGAGAAGAATCCGTGTAGCCTGCGACATGCTCGCCCTTCGTGTGACACCGCGCTATCAACGCCGCCAGACCCCGATACCGGACGGAAAGCATAACGAATGGCAAGGAAATATTTCGGCACCGATGGCATTCGTGGCGCCACCAACCTGTCGCCGATGACCGCGGAGATGGCGATGAAGGTCGGCATGGCGGCGGGCGCCTATTTCCTGCGGGGCGATCACCGCCACCGGGTGGTGATCGGCAAGGATACGCGGCTGTCGGGTTATATGCTCGAATCCGCGCTGGTCGCGGGCTTTACCAGCGTCGGCATGGACGTGGTGATGGTCGGGCCGATGCCGACGCCCGCGGTCGCGATGCTGACGCAGTCGATGCGCGCGGATATCGGCGTGATGATCTCCGCCAGCCACAATCCCTATGCCGATAACGGGATCAAGCTGTTCGGCCCCGATGGCTACAAGCTGTCCGATGAGGCGGAGACCGCGATCGAGGCGCTGATCGACGGCGACGTGCCGCTCGTCGCGTCGAGCGCCATCGGCCGCGCACGCCGGATCGACGACGCGCAGGGACGCTATATCCATTTCGCCAAGTCGACCTTCCCCGAAAATCTCCGGCTCGACGGGATGCGGATCGTGCTCGATTGCGCGAACGGCGCCGCCTACAAGGTCGCGCCGTCCGCGCTCTGGGAACTCGGCGCGGACGTCGTCGCGATCGGTGTCACCCCCAACGGCATCAACATCAACGACGGCGTCGGTTCGACCGCACCGCAGGCGCTCGCCGAGACGGTGGTGGCGAGCGGCGCGGACATCGGCATCGCGCTCGACGGCGACGCGGACCGGCTGATCGTCGTCGACGAGACCGGCACGATCGTCGACGGCGACCAGCTGATGGCGACGATCGCAGCCAGCTGGGCGCGACAGGGGCGGCTCGCAGGCGGCGGCCTCGTCGCCACGGTCATGTCCAACCTCGGCCTAGAACGGCACCTCGCTGCGCAGGGACTGGGTCTGATCCGCACCAAGGTGGGCGATCGCCATGTGCTCGAGAAGATGCGGTCGAGCGGCTATAATGTCGGCGGCGAGCAGTCGGGGCATATCATCCTGTCGGATTATGCGACGACCGGCGACGGGCTCGTTGCGGCGCTTCAGATCCTCGCCGAGGTCAAGCGCTCGGGGGCGCCCGCGGGCGAAGTGCTGCACCGCTTCGAGCCCTTGCCGCAGTTGCTCAAGAACGTCCGGTTCGGCGGCGGCAAACCGCTCGACGACGAATCGGTGAAAGCCGTGATCGCGCAGGCGGAGGACGAGCTTGTCGGCAAGGGACGGCTCGTCATCCGCCCGTCGGGCACCGAACCCGTGATCCGCGTGATGGCGGAGGGCGATGATCCCGGTCAGGTCGAGCGCGTCGTCGACCGGATCTGCGACGCGGTGCGCAAGGTGGCCGCCTGATGCTCGAGATGCGCCCCAGCTGCGAACGCTGCGCTGCCGAGCTTCCGGCCGATGCGCCCGGCGCGTTCATCTGCTCGTTCGAATGCACCTTCTGTGCGACCTGCGCAGACGCGCTCGACGAGCGTTGCCCCAATTGCGGCGGCGAACTGCTCGACCGCCCGACGCGGTTGGGCGACGCCCCCCCGCAGAGGCCGGCGTCGGGCAGGCGGCACTGAACACCTTCTCAAACCTCTACCACCCCGGCGAAGGCCGGGGCCCAATTGGAAAGGCTTCGGTAACGGATCGCTGCCCTCCAGCAGCAGCAGCCCCCAATTGGGCCCCGGCCTCCGCCGGGGTGGCGGCGAGGGCATGGCCCCCTGTCCCGCACAGCACCGACTATGCCATAGCCCAGCTCATGACCTCCAACCCCGCCCGGCACCGCCAATGACCGCCAGAATCCTGATTATCGCCGGCTCGGATTCAGGCGGCGGCGCCGGCATCCAGGCGGACATCAAGACCGTGACGATGCTTGGCGGCCATGCGATGACCGCCATCACCGCGATCACCGCGCAGAACACGCTCGGCGTTCAGGCGGTCCACCCGGTGCCCACCGACATCGTCCTCGCGCAGATCGACTCGGTCGTGTCCGACATCGGCGTCGACGCGGTAAAGATCGGCATGATCGGCTCGGCAGAAACCGCCAACGCCGTAGCCGACCGCCTGACCACATTGTTCTCCCGCGAAGGCGGGAGCCCAGACTGGACTCCCGCCTTCGCGGGAGAACAAGGAGGGGCAGGGCGACATCACCAAGCACGCATCCCCATAATCTTCGACCCGGTGATGATCGCCAGCAGCGGCTCCGTACTCGCCGACCCGGCGACCATTGCCGCGTTCGCCCGCCTCATGCGGGTCGCTAAGCTCGTCACCCCCAACCTCCCCGAACTCGCCGCCCTTGGCGGCGAGGCGGCGGTGCGCGCGCTCGGGCCGGCCGTGCTGATCAAGGGCGGGCACGGCGAGGGCGAGCAGATCACCGACCGCCTCGTCACCGACGCTGGCGAAACGCGCTGGACCAACCCCCGCATCGAAACCCGCCACGCGCACGGCACCGGTTGCACGCTCGCCAGCGGGATCGCCACCGGGTTGGCGCAGGGCATGCCGATCGACGCAGCCGTCGCGCGCGCGATCGCGTTCGTCCGCGCCGCGCTTGCACAGCCGCCGGGGCTGGGTGCAGGGCACGGGCCGATGGGGCACGCGCTCGGCGTCAGCCCGTTCGACCAGTTGAAAGACCGCACATGCCCGGCATGAAACACGAAAAGCTCTGCGTCGGCCCCGTCGCCGGCGTCGACGAAGCCGGCCGCGGTCCGCTCGCCGGCCCGGTCGTCGCCGCCGCGGTGATCCTGCCCGCCAAGGGCGTCCCCCGCGGCATCGACGACTCGAAGAAGCTCTCCGCCTCCGAACGCGAACGGCTCTGCGCGCGGCTCAAGGGCTGTGCGATCGTCGGTATCGGCATCGTCGAGCCCGACGAGATCGACACGCTCAACATCTATTGGGCGACGATGAAGGCGATGACGCTCGCGGTCGACGCGCTCGCCACCGAACTCGGCCACGCGCCGGGCCATGTCCTCGTCGACGGCAACCGCCTGCCGCGCTGGACCTACCCCGCCACCCCGCTGGTCGGGGGCGATGCCAAATCGCTGTCGATCGCCGCCGCCTCGATCGTCGCCAAGCATACGCGCGACCTGATCATGGTCGCCGCCGCCGACGTCCACCCCGAATATAACTGGCATTCGAACAAGGGTTACGGCTGCGCGCACCACATGAAGGCGCTGCGCGACCACGGCCCCACGCCGATTCACCGCCGCAGTTTCGCGCCCGTCGCTGCGGCCTATCTGGCGCGCGAGGGACTCTTTGCAAAGGAAACGACGAGCTGAGTCTTTCGCGCCACACCCCAAGGGCTTGAGGCGCACGTCCCCCACGACTCAATATCTGGAGGACGGCGACTCGATTGGTCGCATCCGCCGAATCGCGTGAGAAAGCCGTTAACGATTGTTTGCTTGACGGAGTCGGACAATTCCGCCGCTATGTGGGCCGACAAGGGGCGGAAAACATGGGTTTGATCGACACGATCGCGCGGCCGCGCGCGGCAAAGAAGGCAGCGGAACCGGCGGTTCAGCCGGTTCTTCCGCTCGACCAGATCCTGCGCGGCGACTGTATCGAGCGGATGAAGGCGTTGCCGTCGAACTCGATCGACATGATCTTTGCGGATCCCCCCTATAATCTCCAGCTCGGCGGCGAACTCTATCGCCCCGACGGCAGCCATGTAGACGCGGTCACCGACGACTGGGACAAGTTCGACACCTTCGCCGCCTATGACCGCTTCACCCGCGCCTGGCTCAAGGAAGCGCGCCGCATCCTCAAGGACGACGGCTCGCTCTGGGTCATCGGCAGCTACCACAACATCTTCCGCGTCGGCGCGGCCGTGCAGGATCTCGGCTACTGGATCCTCAACGACATCGTCTGGCGCAAGACCAACCCGATGCCCAATTTCCGCGGCACGCGCTTCACCAACGCGCACGAGACGTTGATCTGGGCATCGAAGGGCGAGAAGGCGAAGTATCACTTCAACTACCGCGCGATGAAGACGCTCAACGACGAGCTCCAGATGCGCAGCGACTGGGAATTCCCGACCTGCGGAGGCGCCGAGCGGCTGAAGAAGAACGGCACCAAGGTCCATCCGACGCAGAAGCCCGAGGCGCTGCTGTACCGCATCCTGCTCGCCTGCACCGAGCCCGGCGACGTCGTGCTCGATCCGTTCTTCGGCACCGGCACGACCGGCGCGGTCGCCAAGCGGTTGGGGCGCAGCTGGATCGGGATCGACCGCGAGGGCGACTATATCGAGGCCGCGCACGAGCGGATCGAGGCCGCGCTACCGCTCGACGAATCCGCGATCCGCACGATGATGAGCCCGCGCACGCAGCCCAAGGTCGCGTTCGGCGTGCTGGTCGAGAATGCGTATCTGACGCCCGGCACGGTGCTGACCGATTCGAAGCGGCGGTGGCGCGCAACGATCCGCGCGGACGGCTCGCTGCTCAGCGATTGCGGGACGATCGGCTCGATTCACAAGCTCGGCTCGACGCTCCAGAACGCGCCCGCCTGCAACGGCTGGAGCTTCTGGCATTACGAGAGCGACAAGGGGCTCAAACCGATCGACGACCTCCGCCAGACTTATTTGTTGGCGACGACGGTCTGATCAAAGTTCCGTTCGTGGCGAGTAGAGACCGAGCATAGTCGAGGGCTTGTATCGAGGTACATGTCCCTCGATACGCCATCTCGACAAGCTCGATGTCTACTCGGGACGAACGGCGTGGGTTTGATCGAGCGACGGATTTGGGGAAAAGGGGATCATGACCAGCCTCCACCTCCGCCCCGTCCAGTTCGTCGACACGCCGATCGGCCATCCCGATGGCAGCGTCGCGCGGCTCGCGGGCGGGATGCAGTGGTTCGCCGCCTATGAGGTGATCGAGGGGCGTGACCGGCGCACGGTGCCGGTCGCCGACGTCGCGACGCTGGGCGCGCGCGCCGCGCATCTCCACGCCGTCATCACCGCCCCGCGCTCCGCGCTCCGGCTCGGCGAGCGGACGCTGCGCTTCGACCAGCCACTCGTCGCGGGCATCCTCAATATCACCCCCGACAGCTTTTCGGACGGCGGCAAGCATGTCGGGGATCCCGCCGCTGCCGCCGCCGCGGGGATCGACATGGCCGCGGCGGGCGCGACGATGATCGACGTCGGCGGCGAATCGACGCGGCCCGGCGCACCCGCCATATGGGAGGGCGACGAGATCGCGCGGCTCGTCCCCGTCGTTACCCGGCTCGCGCGCGCGGGCGCGATCGTCTCGGTGGACACGCGCAAGGCGGGGGTCATGGAGGCGACGCTCGCCGCCGGCGCGCATCTCGTCAACGACGTCGCCGCGCTGCTGTGGGACGACCGCGCGCTGGAGGTCGTCGCGGCAGGCGGCTGCCCCGTCGTGCTGATGCACTCGCCCGATCCCAAGGACGGCGGCCATGGCCGGATCGGCTACCGCGACGTCGTCACTGATGTGTTCGACTGGCTCGAGGCGCGGATCGCCGCGGTCGTCGCGGGCGGGGTCGACCGGGCGCGGATCCTCGTCGACCCGGGCATCGGCTTCGGCAAGACGCTTGCCGATAATCTCGCGCTGCTCAACGGGCTCGCGCTGTTCCACGGTCTGGGTTGCCCGATCATGCTGGGGGCAAGTCGCAAGCGGCTGATCGGTGCGCTGTCGAACGAGGCGCCGGTCGGGGAGCGGCTGGCCGGATCGCTTGCGTTGGCGATCAAGGGGGCGGATGCCGGGGTGCAGATCCTGCGCGTTCACGACGTCGCCGAGACCGTTCAGGCGCTCAAGGTGTGGCGTGGACTGCGCGACCAGTCGTTGAGCGGGGGCTGATCGCCGCGGCGCGTCTTGCGCCCGGCGAAGTGGCGCGATTCCGCGGCCAGTCGCTTGGCTGGGGCTGGTCACCGCTGCATTGCAGCGAAACCGGTCTTCGCGCATTAGAGGCGCGTAAACAAGGAGCTGCCCGTTGATCGTCACCGCAACCCCTCGCTTAAGTCAGATCCTCAGCGAGGTGTGGCGCCCGCTGCTCGGACTGTTCGTCTGGGACGTGATCGTGACGGTCACCTATTACGTCCTGCCATTTCACGCGCCGTCGCTGCCGCTGACGCTGTTCGGTACCGCGCTCGCGCTGTTTCTCGGGTTTCGCGACAACTCCGCCTATCAGCGCTGGTGGGAAAGCCGCGGGCTCTGGGGGCTGATGACCAATGCCTCGCGCAGTCTTGCGCGTATGACGCGCAACATGCTGCCCGAGCCCGAGGGGCATGATCTCAAGCGCACGATCGTGCTCCGCCAGATCGCCTATGTGAACGCACTGCGGTGCCAGCTCCGCCGCCAGCCGATCGCACCTGAAGTACTGCGCTTCCTGTCGGAGGACGAGGCGGCCTATGCGCTGGCCCGGACCAATCCCGCCAACGGCCTGCTCGACGGCACCGGTCGCCGGATCGACATCGCACGCCGCAACGGCTGGATCGATACCATCCAGCAGACCCAGTTCGAAAGCATCCTTGTTGATATCGCGAATGCACAGGGCGGGATGGAGCGGATCAAGAACACGCCGCTGCCCAACCAGTTTCGCTTCTTCCCTAGCCTGTTCACGCGACTGTTCTGCGTGCTGTTGCCGATCGGGCTGGTCGAGACGCTGGGCTTCGCGACGCCGATCGGCTCGACGATCGCAGGGCTGATGTTCCTTGCCGTGCTTCAGATCGGCGACGATCTGGTCGATCCGTTCGCGGACACGATTCATGACGTGCCGCTCAACGCGATGTGCCGCACCATCGAGATTGATCTGCTTCAGTCGATCGGCGACGAGGCGCCGAAGCCACTGACCCCGGTCAAGGGCGTGCTCTGGTAAAACGCGGGCGGCGACGGTTCCGGGGCAATTGCGCCGGAACCGCGGTCGCGAAAATCATGCTGCGTTGTCGATCCCGAGCTCGCTGAGCTTGCGATACAGCGTCGAGCGGCCGATCCCGAGGCGGCGCGCTACCTCCGTCATCCGGCCGCGATAATGGCCGATCGCAAGGCGGATGACGTCGGCCTCGATCTCTTCGAGCGTCCGTAGATGCCCGTCGGCGTTGAACAACGTGACGCCCCCGCCACTCGCGACCGATGGCTTGGTATGCCGCTGGCGGGTGCCGAGCGCGGCGATCTGCGGAAAGTCGGCGCGGGTCAGCGCATCGCCCTCGCAGAGCACTGCGGCCCGGAAGAGCGCGTTCTGCATCTGGCGGACATTGCCCGGCCAGTCATATTGCACGAGCAACGCGAGCGCGTCGTCGGTGATGCCGAGCGGTCGCAACCCCGGCTGCTGCGCGATTCGCGAGAGCAGGTGGCGGGCAAGCGCAGGAATGTCGCCCGCGCGTTCGCGCAGCGGCGGGATCGTGACCTGCACCGCGTTCAGCCGATAGCAGAGATCCTCGCGGAACCGTCCGGCATCGACCTCGTCGAGCAGCGTCGTGTTGGTTGCGGCGATCACCCGCACGTCGACCTGCTGCAGGTGCCGGCCGCCGAGCGGCTGGACCTCGCCGGTGTTCAGTACGTGGAGCAGCTTGGCCTGCGCGGCGAGCGGCATCGCGCCGATCTCGTCGAGGAACAACGTCCCGCCATCGGCCTCCTGGAAACAGCCGACCCGCCGTTCGAACGCGCCGGTGAACGCGCCCTTCTCGTGGCCGAACAGCATGCTCTCAACCAGATTGGCGGAGATGGCGCCGCAATTGACGCTGATCATCGACTTTTTCGCGCGCGGCGATGCGGCGTGGATCGCCTCGGCGATGACTTCCTTGCCAACGCCGCTCTCGCCTTCGAGCAGGACCGCGACACGCGCCCGCGCGGCCTTTGCGGCGATCGCCAGCGCGGCGCGGAAATCGGGGGATGACCCTACGATCTCGTCGAACGCGAGCAGCGCGGGGATCTTCTCGGTCAGCGGACGCAATTCGCCCGCCGTCGTGCCTGCCATCACCGCGTCGAGCGAGGCGAGCAGGCGTTCGGGGGCAAGCGGCTTGACGAGGAAGTCGGTCGCGCCGGCGCGCATCGCCCGGACCGCCTGTTCGACCGATCCGTCGGCGGTCAGCATCAGGATCGGCAGCGCCGGGCGTCGCGTCCGCAATTCCGCGATCAGCGCGGCGGCGTCGTCGTCGGGGGCCGAGCGATCGAGGATGATCGCATCGAGCTGCGCGCCGTCGTCGGTGGCCAGCGTCGCGATCGCGGCTTCGCCGTCATCCGCGAAGATCGCGCGCCAACCCCCGCGTGCCGCCAGCGCCGCGACGAGTCGCCGTTGCGCCGTCTCGTCGTCGATCAGAAGTAACAGCCGCTGCCCGTTGCGCGTCATGGCATATCCCGTCCCATAGCAGGACGGTCCCTAAACGGGACAGGTAAAGGGCACCTTAAGCGCATGAGCGATTCATGCCCGGCCTACCGGCCGCTGGCGAGCGCTTTGCCGGGGGTAGGGGTTGAGGCTCAGGGTTTGCCCGGATAAGGTCTGCGCAGAGCAAAATGGCGCAAGGGACGGGATCATGGCTGACGATACGAATATGAAGAGCCATGTGGCGACCTATGGCAGCATGATCGGCGTAATGAAATGGGGCGCGATGGCCTGCGCGCTGCTTGTCGCGATTGTCATCTGGCTGATTGCATAACCCGATGAAAATCGCCGTCCTGAAAGAACATGCGGACGGCGAGCGGCGGGTTGCCGCAACGCCGGAAACCGTCCGGAAATTCGCGGCGCTGGGCGCGACGCTGGCGGTCGAGACGGGCGCCGGTGACACCGCCTCGATCGCCGATGCCGCGTACCGCGATGCGGGCGCGACCGTCGGGGATCGTGCCGCGACTCTCGCAGGTGCCGACATCGTGCTCGGGGTGCAGGGGCCGGCCGCGTCATCGCTGACGGGCGTTTCGCGCGGCGCCTGGATCGTCGCCAGCCTCGATCCGTTCGGCACCGGGCCGGATCGCGGACGCGCGCGCGTCGACGACTATGCCGCGGCGGGTTACGAGGCACTGGCGATGGAGTTCATGCCGCGGATCACGCGCGCGCAGTCGATGGACATCCTCTCCTCGCAGTCGAACCTGTCGGGGTACAAGGCGGTGCTCGACGCCGCTGCCGAATATGGCCGTGCGTTTCCGATGATGATGACCGCGGCCGGCACGATCAGCGCAGCAAGAGTGTTCGTGATGGGGGTTGGAGTCGCAGGACTCCAGGCGATCGCGACCGCCCGCCGGCTCGGCGCGCAGGTGTCCGCCACCGACGTCCGCGCGGCGACACGCGAACAGATCCAGTCGCTGGGGGCCAAACCGATCTTCGTCGAGACCGTTGCCGGGATCGAGGGCGAAGGGGCGGGCGGCTATGCCGGCGAGATGAGCGCCGAATATCAGGCGGCGCAGGCCGAACTGGTGTCGGGGCATATCGCCAAGCAGGACATCGTGATCACCACTGCGCTGATCCCCGGCCGCCCCGCGCCGCGGCTGATCTCGGCGGCGCAGGTCGCGAGCATGAAGCCCGGTTCGGTGATCGTGGACCTCGCGGTCGAGCAGGGTGGCAATGTCGAGGGCGCCGTCGCCGGCGAGATCGTGGACGTGAACGGCGTCAGGATCGTCGGCCACCGCAATGTGCCGAGCCGCCTTGCCGCCGATGCCAGCGCGCTGTTCAGCCGAAACCTGTTCAACTTTCTCAGTGCCTTCTGGGACAAGGATGCGGGCCGCCCGGTCCTCGACGCGGAGATCGGTGACGCGATCCGGCTGACCAGGGACGGCAAGGTGGTCAATGCGCGACTGCTCGCATGACCCCGCGCTTCGGCTGGCGGGTGCACGGGGATACGATAATGCTGTCCTACATCGGCCGGTTCTGCTTACCTCTTCGTGCGGCGGGCCGGATGAGAGGTATCGAATGTTGAGACATCGCCAGACCCTCAACTTTCTCAACTTAAGCGCGCGGCGCGGGAGCTGACATGGACTTTATCGGGATCCTGTCGATCTTCGTGATGGCGTGCTTCGTCGGCTATTACGTTGTCTGGTCGGTGACGCCGGCGCTCCACACGCCGCTGATGGCGGTGACCAATGCGATCTCGAGCGTGATCATCGTCGGCGCGCTGATCGCATCGGCTGCCGCCGGCTCGCCCGTGGCCAAGTATCTCGGGCTGCTCGCGGTCGTGCTGGCGAGCGTCAACATCTTCGGCGGCTTTGCGGTCACCGCGCGAATGCTGGCGATGTACAAGAAAAAGGAACGGCCGGTCGCCAAGTGACCGTCACGGATCCGAGGGGAACTGAGTGATGCATGACGTGGCGGTAAACCCCTGGGTGGCGCTGGCCTATCTTGTCGCAGGCGTGTGCTTCATCCTCGCGCTGCGTGGTCTGTCGAGCCCTGCGACGAGCCAGCGCGGCAACCGGTTCGGCATGATCGGCATGACGATCGCGGTCGTCACGACCCTCGTCACGCATCTCAACGTCGGGATCTGGGAGATCGTCGTCGCGATCGGCATCGGTGCCGCGATCGGGCTCGTGACCGCGCGGCGGATCGCGATGACCGCGATGCCGCAGCTCGTCGCCGCATTCCATTCGCTCGTCGGGCTCGCCGCGGTGCTGGTCGGGATCGCCGCCTATCTCAACCCCCAGGCGTTCGGCATTTCCGACCTGATGATCCCGCTGCTCGGCGATCCGGTCGCGATCATCCGTCCCGTCAGCCGGATCGAACTCGGCCTGGGCGTCGCGATCGGCGCGATCACCTTCTCGGGCTCGGTCATCGCCTTCCTGAAGCTCAACGGCAACATGGGCGGCAAGCCGATCATGCTGCCTGGCCGCCACGTCATCAACATCGCGCTGCTCGCCGGCATCCTCGGGCTCATCGCCTATTTCGTGACCGACCAGGCGCCGTGGATCTTCTGGACGATCACGGTGCTCAGCTTCGTCATCGGCTTCCTGCTGATCGTGCCGATCGGGGGGGCGGACATGCCGGTGGTCGTCAGCATGCTCAATTCCTATTCGGGGTGGGCGGCCGCGGCGATGGGCTTCACGCTGCACAATACCGCGATGATCATCACCGGCGCGCTGGTCGGATCGTCGGGCGCGATCCTTAGCTACATCATGTGCCGCGCGATGAACCGCAGTTTCATCAGCGTGATCGCGGGCGGCTTCGGACAATCCGCCGAGGCCGGCGGATCCGCAGCCGCGAGCGATCGACCTTGGAAGCGCGGCTCGGCGGAGGATGCCGCGTTCCTGATGAGCCAGGCCGAGCAGGTCGTCATCGTTCCGGGCTATGGCATGGCGGTGGCGCAGGCCCAGCACGTCCTGCGCGAGATGGGCGACAAGCTGAAGGCCGAGGGCGTCCGCGTGAAATACGCGATCCACCCCGTCGCGGGGCGGATGCCGGGGCACATGAACGTGCTCCTTGCCGAGGCGAACGTGCCCTATGACGACGTCTTCGAACTCGAGGACATCAACAGCGAGTTCGCGCAGACCGACGTCGCGTTCGTGATCGGCGCGAACGACGTGACCAATCCGGCTGCGAAGACGGACAAGTCCTCGCCGATCTACGGCATGCCCGTGCTCGACGTCGAGAAGGCGAAGACGGTGCTGTTCATCAAGCGGTCGATGGGCGGTGTCGGCTATGCCGGCGTCGATAACGAGTTGTTCTACCGCGACAATACGATGATGTTGCTCGCCGACGCGAAGAAGATGGTCGAGGAAATCGTCAAGGCGCTCGACTGACGCGCTGACGACGTCGGGCGCGATCCCGGCCTTGGCATCGCGAAGTCCGCCGGGATCTGATCCAGTTCGGGTGTAACCACGGTCTGTTTCATGGCCTATTGCCCGTTCCGATCGAGACGGAAGGGGCGGCCATGGCGATGCACGAGCCAGCGAACGACATTCGGTACGACAATGGTGTCGAAGCGGTTCTGATCGCCGACCCGTCCACGTTTCTGTCTTCGCGTGATGCCGGGAGCGACCGGCTGGCGACGGCGTTCACCGCGCTGGGCGGACGGATGACGGGACGGATCGGCTGGTACGATCCGCTGGAACGACAGCCCGTGCCGCAGGTCGTGCTCGTCGATGCGGCGGGGATCGAACCCGGGACGATCGCCGAGCGTCTCGGTGCGATCGTTGCCTGGGCTGCCGGCGACCGCGCCGCGCTGGTCATCGCGCTTGCACCCGAGCAGATCGATGCGATCGCCGCGGTGACGCTCGGTGGTGGAACCGCGCTGCTGGTGAACCCCGGGATCGGCGAGTGCGTCGGCGCGGTGGCGCAGGCGATCGAGCAGGCGCGGGGTCCCGACGGCGTGTTCGATATTAATCGCGAAAGCGACAGCGTCCGGCTCGAGCGACTGAACGTCGAGGTGAGCCGTATCGCCGAGGCGCTGGCGCGCCTTACGCGGACCGAACAGGAAAGCGATCGCCGGCCGCCGTCGATCGTCGGGGACCGCATCGATCGGTACGGTGCGCCACCCGCCATTCCGTCGCATGGCGCCCCCGAAATCCGCCGCGCCATCCGCACGCGGCGAATGCGCGACCAGTTCTTCACGAAGACATTGTTCGAGGATCCGGGCTGGGACATGCTGCTCGATCTCTATGCAGCCGAACTCGAAAGCCGGCGCGTATCGGTGTCGAGTCTGTGCATCGCATCCGCCGTAGCGGCGACGACGGCGTTACGTTGGATCGCGCGGATGACCGACGACGGCCTGTTCGAACGCGAGCGCGACCCGCACGACCGCCGCCGCGCCTATATGGCGCTGTCGTCGCAAGCGCGCGCCGCGATGCACGGCTATATGACGAGCGTCCTGCGCGAGGAATTGCGGATTGCCTGACAGATGGTCGCATTGGGGGTTGCCCCCAGGCCCGCGCTTTGGCATCGGGCATGGGTCTCCGGGGCCTGGTCCTCGTGAGGGCGCTTAGCTCAGCTGGTAGAGCGGCTCGTTTACACCGAGTAGGTCGGCGGTTCGAACCCGTCAGCGCCCACCATATGCACCGATAGGGTTGCTTAAGCTTCCTCCCTGGCGAGCGCCTTGAGGCGATACAGCGCCTCGAGCGCATCGCGCGGGCTCATCGCATCGATATCAAGGTTCGCCAGATCCTCGCGGAGCAGGTCGCACGCCACCTCCTCGACCTGCGCGGCTGCGGCGAACAGCGGGAGGTCGTCGAGGCCGGCGGCAAGTCCGCCCGTCTTCGCACGGCCCGCCTCCAGCTTGGCGAGAACGGCCTTGGCCCGCTGCACCGTGACCGGCGCCATGCCCGCCAACCGCGCGACCGCAAGACCATAGCTGCGGTCGGCGGGACCATCGGCGAGTTCATGCAACAGGACGAGCTCGCCCTTCCATTCGCGCGCACGGACGTGGTGCAACGAAAGCGCGTCGCATCGCTCGGCAAGACGCGTCAGCTCATGATAGTGCGTGGCGAACAGGCATCGGCAGCGATTATCCTCGTGGATCGCCTCCACCACCGCCCATGCGATCGCGAGTCCATCATAGGTCGATGTACCGCGCCCGACCTCGTCGAGGATCACGAACGAGCGCGGCGTCGCCTGCGCGAGGATCGCGGCAGTCTCGACCATTTCGACCATGAATGTCGATCGGCCGCGTGCAAGATTATCCGATGCCCCGACACGGCTGAACAGCCGATCGACGAGCCCAAGCGTCGCCTTGCTCGCCGGGACGTAGCTTCCCGCCTGCGCAAGAACCGCGATCAACGCATTCTGGCGGAGAAACGTCGACTTGCCGCCCATGTTCGGCCCGGTAACGAGCCATAGTCGCGACGACTCGGACAGGTTGCAGTCGTTGGCAACGAACCGGTCGCCAGATTTCGCGACCGCCGCCTCGACGACTGGATGCCGGCCGCCCTCGATCTCGAAACAGGCGTGATCGACCAGCGCCGGGCGTGCCCAGCCCCCCTCGGCTGCACGTTCGGCGAGCCCCGCCGCGACGTCGAGGCGAGCGAGTGCATCCGCCGTCGCGGCGATGGCCTCACGAACGGCCAGTGCCCGGGCGGTAAGATCCTCGAGATGGGCCGATTCCGCCGCCAGCGCATGCGCACCTGCCTGGCTGACCTTCGCCGCGACCTCGTGAAGCGCGGGGGTATTGAAGCGCACCACGCCAGCGAGCGTCTGGCGGTGCGTGAAGCCGCTTTCGGGTTTCATCAACGGGTCGGCAGCACGCGCCGGAACCTCGACGTGATAGCCGAGCACGCCATTGTGGCGGATCTTCAGGGCAGCGATGCCGGTGGCCGTCCGGAATTCTGCCTCGAGGGCTGCAATCGCGCGCCTGCCACCCGCACCCGTGTCGCGGAGATCGTCGAGTGCCGCGTCATACCCCGCCGCGATATAGCCGCCATCGGACGCCTCGATCGGCGGCGAAGGAACGAGCGCCCGTTTCAACAGGTCGATCACCGCGCCATGTCCGCGCAGCTGCGGCGCAATCTCGCTGAGCAGCCGCGGTCCATCGGCGATGGCATCCAGTCGCTCGCCGAGGTTCCACGCACCGTCCAGCCCATCGCGTAACTGGCCAAGATCGCGTGGCGAACCACGTCCTGCCGCCAGCCGTCCCAGTGCGCGGCCAATGTCAGGCAGCGCGCGCAACGTTGATCGCAACCGTTCGCGCAGGCCCTGATCTTCATGAAACAGCCGGACTAGATCCAGCCGTGCGTCAATGGCGGCCTTGTCCATGAGCGGGGCCCCCAGATCGGCGCCCAGCAATCGTGCCCCCGCGCCAGTCACCGTACGGTCGACTGCATCGAGCAGACTGCCCTTTCGAGCGCTACCCGTCGTGCAGGTCAGTTCGAGGCTCTCGCGCGTCGCGGCATCGATCGCCATCGTTTCGGTAGCACGACCGATCCGCGGCGGCCGTAGAAAGGGCAGCGCGCCCTTGGCGTTATGTTCGAGATACGCGACGAGACCGCCCGCCGCGGCGAGTCCTGCACGTCCGAAGTGACCGAAACCGTCGAGCGTCGCGACGCCGTACAGGCGCTTCAGTCGCGCCTCGCCTGCGTTGCTGTCAAAGTCCGTCTTGGGGCGCAAGGTCGTTGCAACCTCTTCGTATCCGCCGGTCTCCGATGCGACGACTTCGGCAGCGCCCAATCGCGCGAGTTCGGCGCCAACCGCGTCGCTTGCGACTTCGACGATCTCGAACCGCCCCGTCGAGACGTCGGCCGCGGCGATCGCGATTGCGCCGCCCGCCTCGCCGATCGCGACGCACCAATTGTCCGAGCGCGCGTCCAGCAGCGCTTCTTCGGTCAGCGTCCCCGCCGTCACGACGCGGACGATCGCGCGCGCGACAAGTGCCTTCGATCCGCCGCGCGCCTTGGCTTCTGCCGGGCTTTCGACCTGCTCGGCGATTGCGACGCGGTGGCCAGCCTTGATCAGACGCTGGAGATAGGCGGTGGCGGCATGGACCGGAACACCGCACATCGGAATCGGCTTGCCGTCATGTTCGCCCCTTGCGGTGAGGGCGATGTCGAGCACGGCCGCGGCAATCCGCGCATCGTCCATGAACAGTTCGAAAAAATCTCCCATGCGATAGAATAGCAGGCAGTCGTCGGCCTCCGCCTTCAGGCCGAGATATTGCGTCATCATGGGGGTAGGGGCAGGAGTGGGCATTGCCGCGGGGTAGCGAAAGACGCGTCAGGCTCCAATAGCGCTCGCATGGACCGCTCAAGGGGTGACGAACAGCCACGTGTTCCGTAAAGGCATGGGCTCCCCCGCAGATACCCCCGAGGCCCCGCGCATGTCCGACGACAATAATCTCCAGTTCTCCGAACGCGAAGCGCTGCTGTTCCATTCGGAAGGCCGTCCCGGGAAGCTCGAGATCATTGCGTCGAAACCGATGGCGACGCAGCGCGACCTCGCGCTTGCCTATTCGCCCGGCGTGGCGATCCCGGTGCAGGCGATCGCCGACGATCCCTCGACCGCGTATGACTATACCGCCAAGGGCAATCTGGTCGCGGTGATCTCGAACGGGACCGCGATCCTCGGGATGGGCAATCTCGGCGCGCTTGCGTCCAAGCCGGTGATGGAGGGCAAGGCGGTGCTCTTCAAGCGCTTCGCCGACGTCGATTCGATCGATATCGAGCTGAAGACCGAGGACGTCGATCGCTTCATCGACGCGGTCGAGCTGATGGAGCCGACGTTCGGCGGCATCAACCTCGAGGACATCAAGGCACCTGAGTGCTTCATCATCGAGCAGACGCTGCGCGAACGCATGAACATCCCGGTGTTCCATGACGACCAGCACGGCACCGCGATCATCTGCGCGGCGGGGCTGATCAACGCCTGCCGGGTTACCGGGCGCAAGCTTGGCGACATCAAGCTGGTCGTCAACGGCGCAGGGGCCGCGGCGATCGCGTGCACCGAGCTGATGAAGGCGATGGGTGTGCGCCCCGACAACGTCATCATGTGTGACCGTACGGGCGTGATCTATCAGGGTCGCGACGACGTGAACCAGTGGCAGTCCGCGCATGCGACGACCAGCTCGGCACGGACGCTGACCGAGGCGCTGGTTGGCGCCGACGTGTTCCTCGGCCTGTCGGCGGCAGGCGCGCTCAAGCCCGAGATGGTCAAGGACATGGCGGCGGCGCCGATCATCTTCGCGATGGCCAATCCGGAGCCCGAAATCCGCCCGGAGCTGGCGATGGCCGCGCGCCCCGACGCGATCGTCGCGACGGGCCGGTCGGATTATCCGAATCAGGTCAACAACGTGCTGTGCTTCCCGTTCATCTTCCGCGGTGCGCTCGACGTCCGCGCGACGGGGATCAACGACGCGATGAAGATCGCCGCGGCCAATGCGATCGCCGAGCTGGCGCGCGAGCGTGTGCCCGAGGAAGTGGCGCTGGCGTACGGCGTCAGCCACAGCTTCGGCCCCGCCTATATCATCCCTGCGCCGTTCGATCCGCGGCTGATGGAGGTCGTTCCCGTCGCGGTCGCCAAGGCGGCGATGGCATCGGGCGTCGCGACCAAGCCGATCCTCGACATCGAGGCGTATCGCCAGTCGCTGCGCGCGCGCCTCAACCCGACCACCTCGGTGCTGTCGATGGCCTATGAGGGCGCACGGGCGCATCCCAAGCGCGTCATCTTCGCCGAGGGCGAGGAAGAGGTCGTGCTGCGCGCGGCGATCGCGTTCAAGGAGGGCGGCTATGGTACGCCGGTGCTGGTCGGTCGCGACGACGTGCCGGACCGGTTGCGTGCCTTGGGCGTCACCGACCCCGAGAGCTTCGAGCTGCACAATAGCCGCGTCTCGCCGCTGGTGCCGCGGATGGTCGAGCTGCTCTATGCCCGGCTCCAGCGTCGTGGCTATCTGCGCCGCGATTGCGAGCGGATGGTGAACCAGGATCGCAACATCTTCGGTGCGCTGCTGCTGCAGCTCGGCGAGGGCGATGCGATGATCACCGGCATCACGCGCACATACGGCGAGACGATGCGCCAGATCTACCGCGTGATCGATCCGGCAGCGGGCAAGACGCCGTTCGGCATCCATTTGCTCGTCGGGCAGAGCCACACGGTGTTCATCGCTGACACCACGGTCAACGAGCGCCCGACCGCCGAACAGCTCGCCGATTTCGCCGAGCAGACCGCGGCAGTCGCGCGTCGCATGGGGCATGAGCCGCGCGTCGCGTTCCTGAGCTATTCGAACTTCGGCAATCCGAAGGGTGAGTGGCTCGACAATATCCGCGATGCGGTGACGGTGCTCGACGGCCGTCAGGTCGGGTTCGAATATGAGGGCGAGATGGCGCCCGACGTTGCGCTCAACCCCAAGCAGCTGGCGAACTATCCGTTCGCGCGGCTGTCGGGGCCGGCGAACGTGCTGATCATGCCGGGCCTGCAGTCCGCGCATATCTCGGCCAAGCTGCTGCGCGAACTTGGTGGCGATTCGGTGATCGGGCCGATGCTGATCGGCATGGAGAAGCCGGTGCAGGTTGCGCCGATGACCTCAACCGCAAGCGAACTCGTCACGCTGGCGGTTCTCGCCGCGGGTGGCATCGCACGCTGACATGCAGGCCCTCTCCCCGGCGGGGAGAGGGAAAGCGCGCATAGCGCGCGAGGGTGAGGGCACGGGAGGGAATGCGGCGCGTGCCCTCACCCTCCCACCGCTTCGCGGCGGGCCCCTCCCTCTCCCCCGGGGGGAGAGGGGTTATGCTCAGGCGTCGATGCTGGTGCCTAGCGAGGCGTGGACGAGGCCGCCGTCGACGGTGATCGTTTCGCCAATCACGTAATCGCCGGCGCGGCTCGCGAGGTAGATCGCGGCGCCGGCCATGTCCTCGTCGACTCCGACCCGCTTGGCGGGAATCCCTTGCGCGACCGCGTCGCCGTGATCGCGGGCCGCCTTGTTCATGTCGCTGGCGAACGCGCCGGGGGCGATCGAGGTGACGTTGATCGAGTCGGTCACGAGCCGCGCGGCCATGCGCTTGGTCAGATAGATCAGTGCCGATTTCGACGCGTGATAGCTGTACGTTTCCCACGGGTTGAGCCGCTGGCCGTCGATCGAGGTGATGTTGATGACCTTGGCCGGCCGGTCGCGCGAGCCCGACGCCTTGAGTGCCGCGTGCAGCGCCTGCGTCAGGAAGAAGGGCGACTTGACGTTGAGGTCCATGACCTTGTCCCAGCCGACTTCCGAAAACTCCTCGAACGGCACGCCCCAGGCCGCGCCCGCATTGTTGACGAGGATGTCGAGCTGGCCCTCATGCTCGGCGAACTGCGCCGCGAGCGCCTTGCAGCCGGCGACCGTGGATACGTCCTGGGGCAACGCAATGCAGTTGGGGCCGAGCTCCGCCGCGGCTGCCTCGCAGGCATCGGCCTTGCGCGACGAGATATAGACCTTTGCCCCCTGCGCGATGAAGCCCGCCGCGATCATCTTGCCGATTCCGCGACTGCCGCCGGTTATCAGCGCGACGCGGCCGTCCAGGCGAAACAGGGTGGTCGTATCCATGCGGCATCCTCCAGTGTTTTTCGACTGGTATCGCCGCCCGCCGCCTGCCGCAAACCCGATTTTCAAATAGCGTCTGATTGACGGGTCGCGCTTCCATACTCCGGTCGGAAATATCGGAAACTGGCCGTGTCCTGCCCCGCCCGCTTCAGATCCGTGCCGTTGCGGCGCGCGGCGCCAGACGAGAGGCAGTGGTGCGTCAGAAGCCGCAACCGCCGGTACAGAACGCCAGTGTCGCTGTCGCAAAAAGGAACTCGTCGGCGCGGCAACACGCTTCGTCGGATATGGTTCCGCGGCGACTTTCAATTAAATCGCGGCTCCCGTAGCCAGACTGTGACGAACGGGTTTTGACCGGGGGGTCTCGATGAATTTCAAGGCGTTAGCAGCGCGTTTTGCGCTGGTGGTATCGTGCGGCCTGATGACGGCCACACCGGCAGCAGCACAGTTCTGGCAGTGCGTGACCTTTGCGCGCTCGGCGTCCGGCATCGAGATCCGCGGCAACGCGAACACCTGGTGGAGCCAAGCCGAGGGTCGCTACGAGCGCGGCCATACCCCGAAGGCCGGTTCGGTCCTCGCCTTCTCGCCGACGTCGCGCATGCGCGTGGGCCATGTCGCGATGGTTTCGAAGGTCGTCAGCGACCGCGAAGTCCTCCTCACCCACGCCAACTGGTCGCGTCGCGGTGCGATCGAGACCAATGTCCGCGCGATCGACGTTTCGAGCGCGGGCGACTGGAGCATGGTCAAGGTCTGGTATGGCCCGCAGGGCGATCTCGGCACCTCGGCCTATCCAACCAAGGGCTTTATCTATTCGGGCCGTGCACCCGCTCTCGATACCGAGACCCAGCCGGCAATGCAGATGGCATCGATCGACACCTCCACATCCGCCACTGCGCGCGCCAACGTCGTATCCGCAGCGGCCTCGAGCGCATCACGCGGCGGCTTCAGCGATCCGCGCCACATCTTCACGCTGGTCGACTCGCGCTTCTGAGACGTGACGCAATGCGCGTCGTCTATGCCGGTTTGAAGGTCATCGCGTCACCGTTCATGCAATAGCGCTTGCCCGTTGGCTTGGGCCCGTCATCGAACACATGGCCCAGATGACCGCCGCACCGGCGGCAATGCACCTCGGTCCGCGCCATGCCGAGCGTGCGATCCACACGGTTTCGGACGGCATTGGGTAGGGGCTGCCAGAAGCTCGGCCATCCGGTGCCGCTCTCGAACTTGGTCTTCGACGAAAACGCCGGCAGCGCACAGCCGCCGCACCGGAAGATCCCGGCACGATGTTCGCCGTTCAGCGCGCTCGAATAGGGCCGCTCGGTCCCCTCCTTGCGCAGCACATCATAGGCGTCCGGCGAGAGCCGCTTGCGCCACTCAGCATCGGTCAGCTGAACTTCGAATCGCTCGGCGGCTTCGGCGGGCTGTGCGCTGCAACCCCAGAGTGCGAAGCCGGCTGTACCGGCGCCTGCGATTGTCAGAAACGTGCGGCGATCTGAAGATGTCTGCGTCATGGTCATGATGTAAGTACGATCTCGCCCGGCAACAGGATGTGTCGATCAATATCGGCTGATCTCGACGGGTAAGCTACGGTAACCGTGGACAAAGCAGGCGGCGACCCGCTCCGGCTCGGCAATCACGTTGACGCGCATCCGCCGGTTCGCCATTTCCTCGAGAAGGATCGCGATCTGCATTTCCGCGAGCCTTGCGCCGACGCAGCGGTGGATCCCGTGCCCGAACGCCAGATGGCGGCGGGCATTCGGGCGATCGACCCGAATGGAGTCGGCATCGTCGCCAAAGACGGTCTCGTCGCGATTGGCCGACAAATACCACAGCGCCAGCTTGTCCCCCGCCTTGATCGACTGGCCCATCAATTCCGTGTCACGGGTTGCGGTCCGGCGCATATGCGCGAGCGGCGTCTGCCAGCGCAGAATCTCGCTCACGGCGTTTGGAATAAGGCCTGGATCCGCCTCGAGCATCGCGCGGGCATCGGGAAATCTGTCGAGGCCGTACGCCAATGCCGACATCGAATTGCGCGTCGTATCATTGCCGCCAACGATCAGCAGGATCAGGTTCCCGATGAATTCGTGATGCTCCATATGCGCCATGGCATCCGAGTGGATCATCATGGAGATCAAGTCCGGGGTCGGATCCTTGCCGATCTTCGCATTCCACAGATTCTGAAAATAGGCGCCGCACTCAAACATATGCGCGAGGCGTTGCTTGCGCGTCGTCTCGTCCCGGACAAGTTCGATATCACCTGCCCAGTCGGACCAGAGCGTCAATTTCCGCCGATCGTCCCAAGGGAAATCAAACAGGATCGCAAGCATCTGCGTCGTCAGTTCGACCGAAACCGTATCGACCCAGTCGAACGGCGTATTCCAGGGCAGACTTTCGAGAATATCCGCGGTTCGCCGACGTATATCGGCGGCCATCCGTGCCATCTCGCTGGGGGTGAAGGCGGGTGCCACCGTACGACGCTGGCTGGTGTGCACGGGGCGATCGCGCGCGATGAACATCGGCATGCGGACGTCGCGGTTCTCGTCGAAATCGGCGAGCGTGATGCCGCCGGATTCCGACGAATAGATCTCGGGCAGCGACTCGACCTCGACGATGCCCTTGTAGGTCGAGACCGACCAATATGCGCCATAGCCCGACCGCGGCACGTGATGGACCGGCGCGGACGTGCGCAGCGTTCGAAAGGGCGCCTGCCACACGTCGTCGCGGTACAGTTCGGCGCGGCTGACATCGAGAGGATCGATCGGATAGACGCGCGGGGGTGCCTGCACGGTATCCTGCGGAATCGAGGCCATCGTTGCTCTCCTAGCGTTTGCCGCAGGAGATCGCCTGCTGACATTCCTGTCAACAGCGTTGGATCAGTCGGCCTTGCGTCGCCTGCGCCAGAACGGGCGTGCGCTGCCCGATTGCAGCACGCCGCGCCGGAACAGCCGCGCGCCGACCGCAATGAAGATCGTCACCCACAAGGCCTGCCATGCCAGCGCTGCGAAATGCGGCCACAGCTCGGGTGAATTGGCGGCATGGCCCGCCATCGCGAAGGGCGATGACAGGGGGAAGATTTCGGCAAAGGTGGCAAGCCAGCTGTCCGGACGCGAAACGGCTGCCGACGACAGGCCGAACATCCCGACCTGGAGGATCGTGATCGGCAACGAGAGCATCTGAATCTCGCGCATCGTCGAGGCCTGTGCACCGACGCCGAGGAATACTGATCCGAGCAGCAGATAGGCCATCGAGAAATAGGCGGCGAACAGCAGCATGAACGCAGGGCCGCCAACGGCCGGGGTAAGGTCCCCGATCGCCGCCGCCGCACCCGCTGGAAGCAGCGACGTGATCTGCCCCACTACGGTGCCCCAGAAGGCGACGAACAATACTGCAACACCGAACATGCCGATCAGTTTGCCGAAGAAGACCGATTCGAGCGGGACCGCGGCCGCAAGCACCTCGATAACCTTGTTGTTGCGCTCCTCGGCCATCGTGCCGACGACCTGGCCGGAGAGGAACAGCGTCAGGAAGAAGATCCCGAACACCGCGAAGAAGGCCGACTGGTGCTGACCACCGATCGAGGTCCCCGTGCGCGTCATCCGGATCTTGGTCGGGTTGCTGGCTGGCAGCGTCCCGCCAAGTCGTTCCGTCGCCCGCGTCACCTGCGCGAGTGTCGCGAGATAGTCGGCCGCGCGGACACCACGCGACCCGTACAGGATCTGCGGCTCGTCCAGCGGGCCATAAAGCACGGCTGCGGCATCGATGTTTTTGGCGTCGAATGCAGCCCGCGCCTGGGCAGCCGGATCGCGCCCTGGGGTGACCGTCATGAGCGCGGGCGGTGTCTCGTCGCGGCGGAACATAGCGCGAAGCCGGGCGTCGCCGCGCTGAATGACCGGCGCGGTTCCGGCGGGAACGATCGCGATGATACGCGCCTTGTCCTGCGCGCCATCGCTGACACTGGCGGCACCAAGGCCGCCGATCGCGCCGAACGAGCCCATGATGACGGGGGCGAAGAGGAAGAGGAGGAAGATCGGGGTGAAGACCGTGGCGATGAAATCGCGGCGGGCGATCGTCATCGTCTGGCGAAGCATGCGGCGGAAGGGGCTCATGGCTGGACGTCCTGCTCGCCGACGATGCGGACGAATGCCTCGTGTAACCCGGGTCTCTCGATCGACAGGCCGGAGATGCCGTACCCGGCGTCGATCAGCCGGACGAGCAGCGCTTCGATCCCTTCGCCGGGAAGCTGGAAGCTCCAGCCCCCTGCACCCACCGGACCGTCTGCGACCGCGTCGCCGGGCAATATGCCGCGGATCGCCGGATCCGGGCGGTGCGGTGTATAGCGGACGCGTTGCGGCAGCATCCCGCGCGCGTCGTCGACGGTGCCCTCGAACCGGCGCTTGCCCCCCGCGATGATCGCCAACCGGTCGCACAGCCGCTCCGCGTGGCTCATGATATGCGTCGAAAACAGGATCGTCGCGCCCCGGTCGCGCTCGACGAGGATGAGCTTCTCGAGTCGTTCCTGGTTGACCGGGTCCAGCCCGGAAAACGGCTCGTCGAGCACCAGCAGATCGGGCTGGTGCACGACCGACCCCAGCAGCTGGACGAGTTGCGCCATCCCCTTGGAGAGTTTGCGAATCTTCTCGTCGACGGCATGGCCGAGGCCTGCGCCCTCCATCAACGTCACGGCGCGGGCGCGTCCGGTCTTCCAGTCGAGGCCACGCAGCGCCCCCATGAAGGCGATCGCCTCGCGCGCCTTCATCGCCGGGTAGAGACCGCGTTCCTCGGGCAGATAGCCGACGCGGTCGCTTGCATCGCGCGGGCGGTCTTGGCCGAGCAGCGAGCGGTGGCCAAAATCGGGTTCGATGATGCCGAGCAGCATGCGCAGCGTGGTGGTTTTTCCTGCCCCATTGGGCCCGAGCACGCCGTATATCGACCCCGTCGGCACGGCGATGTCGACCCCGTCGACGACGCGCCGATCCCCAAACATCTTTACCAGTCCGCTCGCGCTGACCGCCCACTTCTCGTCCACGCGCAACTTCCTTCAAACCCGTGGCCTGTGGTAGCGGCGAGCACTCCACCAATACAAGTCATTGGACCGGACCGATTGGAACTTGAAGCACGTCTGAAGGCGAAGGCCACCGAGCTGGGTTTCGCGGCCTGCGGGATCGCGCGGGCGGATGCCGCGCCGCGTGCAGGCGAGCGCCTTCACCAATGGCTCGCCGAGGGACAGCACGGCGACATGATCTGGATGGAGGAGCGCAAGCACCACCGCGAAAGTCCGGCCGGGCTCTGGCCCGAAGTGCGCAGCGTGATCGCGCTGGGGATGAGCTATGCGCCGAAGGACGACCCGCTCCGCCTGGCTGACGAGGGCGGAATCGGCCGTATCTCGGTCTATGCGCAGGGGCCGGATTATCACGATGTCATCAAGCGTCAGCTCAAGGCGCTCGGTCGCTGGCTCGCGGTCGATGCAGGGCAGGAGCGCGGCGATTTCGACCTGAAGGTGTTCGTCGATACGGCGCCCGTCATGGAAAAACCCCTGTCGGAAGCCGCGGGGCTCGGGTGGCAGGGCAAGCATACCAATCTGGTCAGCCGTACCGAGGGCAGCTGGCTGTTCCTCGGGGCGATCTACACGACGCTCGACCTCGTGCCCGATCGCGCCGGTACGGATAGCTGCGGCAGCTGCGATGCGTGCCAGCGCGCGTGCCCGACCGACGCGTTCCCGGCGCCCTACAGGCTCGATGCGCGGCGGTGTATCTCGTATCTGACGATCGAGCATTCGGGTGCGATCCCGCACGAATTCCGGCGCGCGATCGGCAACCGCATCTATGGTTGCGACGATTGCCTTGCGGTCTGTCCGTGGAACAAGTTCGCGGCGTCGGCCAGTGCGAACCTGGCCTTCGCACCCCGCGCGGAACTCGTCGCGCCCAGCCTTGCCGACCTGCTGTCGCTCGACGATGCCGGGTTTCGACAGGTCTTTGCGGGATCGCCGATCAAGCGCATCGGTCGCGTCAAGATGACGCGCAACGCCTTGATCGCGGCTGGAAACAGCGGCGAGGCCGCGTTGATCGGGGTGGTCACGGCACTGCTCGACGACCCGCACGCGGTCGTTCGCGGCGCCGCGGTCTGGGCGCTGCGGATGCTCGATCGCCCGGTCTGGGGAACCGAGCGCGCGGCGCGCATGGCCGTCGAGCCGGACGAGGATGTTCGGGCGGAATGGGACCGCCAGTAGGCCGGCCGGTGTGGCGCGCGATTCTTCTGCACAAGATCGCGCCGACGCCATTCGCCGCTTGCGTTGAGCGGACAATCGCCACACCGATGCAGGCATAGCGTCGGTGCCTGGGCATCGGCGACCGGGAAGGCGACGAGTTCTGATGTTGGCATTTACGACCGCAACGATGATTGCCGCCTTGTCGGGATCGGTTGCGGACGCCCTACCGATGACGCAGGTGACCACGCCGGTCGAAATGCCCGCGACCACGACTACGCCCACGCCCACGCCTGCGTCCACGATCACGCCGGCCCAGGACCAGACGCGGCCGACCGGCGCAGTGCCGCCCGTTGCGACGAAGCCGCGGCAGACATCCGGCAGGGCGGGAGCGCCCAATGCCGCGAGCGACATCGTCGTGGTGGGGCGCAAGCGCGATCCCGGTGACCCGCTGCGGTCGGTCAATGCGCAGGCGTTCGGCGCGACGCAGGCGGTCGACAAGGCCGTGGTCGGGCCAGTCGCGCGCGTCTATCAACGCAAGGTGCCAAGCCCCATCCGCCGGGGAATCCACAATTTCCTGTACAATCTGCGCGAGCCGATCGTGTTCGTGAACTTCCTGCTCCAGTTCAAGCCGGGCAAGGCGGCGGAGACGGTCGGGCGGTTCCTGGTCAACACGACCGCGGGTATCGGGGGTGTGCTGGACGTCGCCAAGAAGCGTCCGTTCCGCCTGCCGCGCCGGTCGAACGGCTTTGCCAACACGCTGGGCTATCACGGCGTCAAGAACGGTCCGTTCCTGTTCCTGCCGCTGGTCGGGCCGACCACGGTGCGCGATCTGGTCGGGGGGACGCTCGACCGGCTGCTGTTGCCGGCGGCGGTCGGTTCGCCGTTCACCGATACGAGCTATACCGCGCCGGCGGGGGTGCTGGGCGCGCTCGATCACCGCGCGGATTTCGACGAGACGCTGAAATGCCTGCATGACGACGCGTCCGATCCCTATGCCTCGTCGCGCGCCTTTTATTTGCACCGGCGTCAGGCGGAGATCGACCATCTCCACCGCCGTCCACCCGCGCCTGCGCCGTTCTGCGAGGATGCGCTGCCCGCGACGCGGCGGTTGACGCCGAACAGCGACGGGACGGTGGATCCGACCCCCGTCGGAGCGCCACCCCCCGTACCGCTCGCCGTGCCGCTCACCGCTCCGACCGTCGCCCCGACCGCCGCCCCGTCTGCGGCGGTGCCGTCGTCGGGTGCGACCGAACCGGCGCCTGTCGAACAGACGGTGCCGGCGGATCCGGCGCCCGTGCCCGCGCCCGAGATCCGTTAGCGGCCGCCGTCGCGACGCGTGAGCGCGGCGACGCAGCTGGCGCGGTCGATCGTGCTGCCATCGGGTTCGCGGGCATCGAGATAGGTGACCTTGGGCTCGCCCGACCCGCTCGGGTAGAGATAGGCGTCGAGCACGCAGATGCCGCTCTGGAACTGCAATTTGCGCACGGTGCCCTCACGGACATCGGCATCGGGTTCGCCGAACAGCCGCGTCAATCCGGCGGCGTCCTGACCCACAACCCGTTCCAAACCCACGCTTGTATAGGGAATGACGGTGCGGCCCACGACGGGCTTGGCGACCGGTGCGGCGCACGCGGCAAGCCCCAGCCCGAGCGCGAGACCGACCGCCAGTTTTGCCGATGCCGTCATTGATCCTGTCCCCCGACGCGGCGTGTGCCGCGGTTTGCGTGATAGTCGTGCGTCGCCATCGCGGCACCCAGGACCGGGGCCGCGATATTGAGCACGGGAACCACGAACAGCCCGGTATTCGCAAGACCCAGCACGAACCGGCGCAAGCGCGTCGTCGCACGCCAGCCCCGCATCGCCCCGGCATCCATGTGACGGGCCGCGACCATGTCGCCAAGATCGCGCCCGAGCAGCCAGCCATTGACGACGAAGAACGCCGCGGCGGTGCCGATTCCGGTAACGAGCAGAGCGACATAGACGGGGAGCATGACGAGATTGACCAGCACGACGCGGAGCGCGGAGCGCAGCCCCATCGCGACGCCACGCGCGAACGGGACGGGGCGGGCGGTCGCCAGCGCGGCGGGATAATGCCGCGCCTCGACCGCCGCGACGACGTCGTCGGCGAAGATGCCGACCACCGCGATCGCGACGACGCGGAACACGAGCCAGAGCGCGAGCGCGGTGACGAACAGCGCAAAAAGCGCGGCGATTCCAGAACTCATGTCGGCGGACTGCGCGCCCAGCCAGGTCGCCAGCATCGCCTGCGTCCCCCACCACACGCCGATCCCGACGACCACAAAAATCAGCAAGGTCAAGGCCATGGACTTGGCGAACACGCGCAGGATCGGCGGGTCGCCAAGCTGGCCGAGCGCGAGGAGGAGCGAGCGGATCATGCGCCAGCGATGGGCCGGGGGCGGGGGGGCGTCAACGGACGAATCGGCCGCGAGGAATCAGAGTTCGCGGATCAGGCGGACCGCGCGCGCGATCCAGACGGGGCGGTCGATCGTCTGCGGTTCGGTGCCGTGGCCGGGCGGAATAATCGTGGCGCTGCCGTCGGTTATCGCAACGAGCCGGCCAAAGGCGAAGCGGCCTGCGGGGCGCGGGACGAGCACGTCGCGGTAGAGCGCGGTGTCGAACTCGGCGGGCGCGAGCGTGGTGCACCAGAGTACGTCGCCCGCACGATAATCGCCGATCCCGGCCGCGACGGTCAGCGCGACCTGACCCGGCGCAGCCTGTGGCGGCGTAGCGAGGTTGGGACGCGTAGGCGCCTGTATTCCCGTCGAATCCAGGATCGCGACCACGGGCAGATCGGCGCGTTCGGGCATCGTGACGAGATCGACCGTGGCGACGTCGAGCGCGGCGGCGATCCGGTTGAGCCAGCCGACCGAAACGGTCCGCGTCCCCGTCTCGAGCCGGCCGATCGTCTGCGCGGTTGTCGGGGGATCGCAACGCCTTGCGACATCGTCGAGCGTCAGCCCCTTGGCACGGCGGACGGCACGGATAGCAGTGATCATCGACAGGCTCCGTCGCTTCTACAAACCAAACAGGTTAGTTTCGCTTGCATTTTCTGATCGAATATGGCAAAGAAAACCATATTCGGCAAATGGAAAGGGGCGGCGCATGCAGGAGCTGATCGAGGTCGCGATCGACGGGCAGGGCATGCGGCGGGAGCCTGACAGGGAAGGTGAGCGGGACGCTGACAGGGTGGTCGAGCGGGAGGTGCAGAGCGAAGGTGTCGCGCGGGGCGGGCGGAGCGTCACGGTCAACCGGGCGGAGTCGCCGCTGACCTGGCTGCGGTCGCGCGGGCTGATCGACGCGCGGCACTATGCGGCGGGCGAGCGGTTGCGCGCGGCGTACGAGACCGCGTCGATCGCGCCGAGCGTGACGATGCGCTGGACGCCGCGCGTCGATGGCGGCGGGCAGGACGCGCTCGACCCGACCAGCGCGCAGATCGCGGCGAAGCGGCGGTTCGATGCGGCGATCGCGGCGGCGGGGCCGGGGCTTGCGGACATCTTGTGGCGCGTGGTGTGCGCGGGCGAGGGGCTGCCCGCGGCGGAACGGGCGCTGTCCTGGCCCGCGCGCGCGGGGCGCGTCGTGCTGACGCTCGCGCTCGACCGGCTGGCGATGCATTATGAAGGCGGGCATTATGAGGGCGGGGATGGGGGGCGCGGCTCGCCTTTGCGGAGCGACGCGGTTAAGGGCGCGGCATGCGCTTCGATCTGATCAAATGTCACGGCTCCGGCAACGATTTCCCGCTGATCGACGCGCGTGCGCTGTCGCTGGGCGATGCGGACTGGGCGCGCGTCGCGCGCGCGCTCGCGGATCGCGCGGGGCCGGTCGGCGGCGACGGGCTGCTGCTGCTGACCGCTGGCGACGATGACGGCGCACGCGCGTTCGGGATGCGGATGTTCAATTCGGACGGGAGCGAATCGGAGACGTGCCTCAACGGGCTGCGCTGCGTCGCGCGCGCGGGCTTTGCCGCGACCGGGCTCGCGCATGCGACCGCGCGGCTCAAGACGAGCGAGGCGGTCGTCGCGCGCGACCGCGACATCGCGCCGGGCGTGTTCACGGTGCGCGAGACCGCCGGCCCCGCGTCGCTCGACGTTGCCGCGTGGCCGATGCTCGTGGATGCGGAGGAGATCGTCGAGACGCCACTCGCCGGGCTGCCGTCGCCGCGCGCGTTCACCGCGGTGGCGATGCCCAACCCGCATCTGGTCGCGTTCGTCGAGTCGGTCGACGATGCCGAACTCGTCCGCGTCGGCGAGGCGTGCGAGGCGGCGCCCGACTGGCTGCCCAACCGCGCCAATGTAAGCTTTGTCGAGGTGCGCGGGACCGACCTGTTCGTCCGGACGCATGAGCGCGGCGTCGGGCTGACCGACAGTTGCGGCAGCGCGATGGCGGCGTCGACCTATGCCGCATGCCTGACCGGACGGATCGCGTACGACACGCCGACGACGGTGTTCAACAAGGGCGGGCTGGTGCGCGCCGAGGCGGGCGCGGACGGCATGGTGACGCTGTCGGGGAATGCGACGGTCGAATGGAGCGGGTCGGTGACGGTCGATCTCGAGTCGGACGAGCCGGGCGCGCGCGACCTGGTGATCACGCAGCGGCATGACGAAGAAATTGCCGCCTGGGAAACATTGCGCAACCCAATGTAAGGAAGCGCGTGCATCGTTGCGGTCCGGGTGGCCGTATCTTCGCCGCGGCAGCCGGATCATCGGCGCCGATCAGGAGAGATGTGCCATGACCCCCATGTTCCGTACGACGATCGTTGCCGCCGCTATCGCCGTCGGCGGCACCGCGCTCGTCGCCGCGCAGACCAACCCGATGGTCGGCGGCGCCGCGATGTACCCGACCAAGACGATCGTCGACAATGCGATCAACTCGAAGGATCACACGACGCTGGTCGCCGCAGTCAAGGCCGCCGACCTGGTCGAGACGCTGTCGGGGCCGGGGCCGTTCACGGTCTTCGCGCCGACCAATGCCGCGTTCAAGAAGCTGCCCGCGGGGACCGTCGACACGCTGCTCAAGCCCGAGAACAAGGCGCAGCTGGCGGGCGTGCTGACCTATCACGTCGTGCCGGGGACGATCACCGCGGCCGACATCGCGGCCAAGGCGAAGGCGGATGGCGGGACGGCCAGCTACACGACGGTGCAGGGCGAGCCGCTGATGTTCGCGAAGTCGGGCAGCGGCTGGGGGATCATGGACGGCAAGGGGCACAAGGGGCGGATCACGATCGCCAATGTGCGCCAGTCGAACGGCATGATCCACGTGATCGACACGGTGATGCTGCCGTAACGCGCGCTGCGCTGGCGGGGTGACGGGGGTGAGGGTGTGTCCGCCCCTCGCCGTCATCCTGGGCTTGACCCAGGATCCAGGGTTACGGCGCGTGGCGCTGCTTGGCTCTGGATCCTGACTTTCGTCAGGATGACGGGTGGGGTGGGGGTGCCCGCTCCTCGCCGTCATCCCGGGCTTGACCCGGGACCCGGGGTTACAGCGCGTGGCGCTGCTTGGCTCTGGGTCCTGACCTTCGTCAGGATGACGGGTGGGGTGGGGCCTCACGTGCCCTCACCCTCCCACGCTTTGCGTGGGCCCCTCCCTCTCCCCCGGGGGGAGAGGGGTTTGGCGCTCGCCGTCATCCTGGGCTTGACCCGGGATCCAGGGTTACGGTGCGTGGCGCTGTTTGGCTCTGGGTCCTGACTTTCGTCAGGATGACGGGGGTTTTTAGCTGATCAGGAGGCCGGCCAGCGCGGCGGACATGAGGTTCGCTAGGCTGCCGGCGGCGAGGGCGCGGAGGCCGAGTTTGGCGATCATCGGGCGCTGGTTGGGGGCGAGGCTGCCCGTCACCGCCATCTGGATCGCGATCGACGAGAAATTGGCGAAGCCGCACAGCGAGAAGGTGATCACCGCGATCGTCCGCGGGCTGAGACCCGTCTGCGTGCCGAGCGAGATATAGGCGACGAATTCGTTCAGCACGATCTTCTGCCCGAACAGCCCGCCCGCGATCCCCGCCTCGCTCCACGGCACGTTCAGCAGGAACATGATCGGCGCGAAGACATAGCCGAGCAGACCCTGGAAGCTGAGCCCCGGCAGCCCGATCATGTTGCCGAGCCCGCCGAGCAGGCCGTTGGCGAGCGCGACCAGCGCGACGAACGCCAGCACCATCGCGCCGACCGCGACCGCGAGGCGGACGCCGGTCTGTGCGCCCTGCGCGGCCGCCATGATCAGATTGGCGGGCTTTTCCTCGTCATGCGTCGCCTGCGGCATGGGCTCGCCCGCGGACGATTCGCCGGGCAGGTCGCCGAGCGCGAGCTCGCCCTCGGGCGGCGTGACGCGGTCGGGCATGATGATCTTCGCCATCAGGATCCCGCCGGGCGCGGCCATGAAGCTGGCGGCGAGCAGATAGTCGATGCGGATCCCCATCGAGGCATAGGCCGCGAGGATCGTGCCCGCGACGCCCGCCATCCCGCTGGTCATCACGGTGAAGAGCTGCGCGGGGGTGAGGCCGGCGAGATAGGGGCGGATGACGAGCGGCGATTCGCTCTGGCCGACGAAGATGTTCGCCGCCGCGCAGAGCGATTCGACCTTCGACACGCCGATCACCTTCTCGATGCCGCCGCCGACCCAGCGCACCACGAACTGCATGATGCCGAGATAATAGAGGATCGAGACGAGGCTGGCGAAGAAGATGATGACGGGGAGCGCGGCGATCGCGAAGCTCTGGCCGCCGATCTCGGGGGTCGCCATCTTGCCGAACAGGAATTCGGTGCCCTTCTGCGAATAGCCGAGCAGGTTGGCGACGCCGCCCGACATGCTGCCGAGCACGACCTTGCCGAAGCTCGAATAGAGCACGAGGATCGCGATGCCCGCCTGGAGCGCGAACGCGGCGCCGACGATCCGCAGCCGGATCGCGCGGCGGTCGCTCGAGAGCAGCACGGCGATGCCGAGGATGACGGCGATGCCGGCAAGGCCGATGACTAATCTTTCCATGGACGCCCTTGCGCTCTTTTCGAATGTCACACGCGGCCCCCCGGCAGCGCAAGCGAGCGACATGACACGGGAGGATGGTCGTCGCCAGTGAATTGCGGGGGCCAGTGAATTGAGAGGCCTGCGAATTGAGGCGAGGTGTTTGACGCCGCGCGTGTTTTCGCTAGCGTCCCGCGCGATGACTATCCCCCCCAATCCGGCGCCCGCCTTTCCGCGCTCGCTCTTCGTCTTCTCGGTCCTTTACGGCGGCATGGTGTGCATCGCCGGCGTGCTGGGGGTGAAGCAGGTCGCGCTCGGGCCGCTCGCGGTCGAGGCGGGGATCTTCGGGTTCCTGCTGCTCGTCGTGCTGAGCAGCGCGATCTCGGAGCTGCACGGGCAGAAGACCGCGACGTTCCTCGTGCGGCTGGGGTTCATCCCCTTGCTGGTGTCGGCGGCGCTGATCCACCTCGTGCTCGCGCTGCCGCACGATCCGGGGATGTACCCGCCCGCGATCGAGGCGTTCCCCATCGTCGTCGGGCAGAGTTCGCGGATGATGATCGCGGGGCTGATCTCCTACGGCATCTCGCAGACGCTCAACGTGCTGATCTTCGCCAAGCTGTCGGGGCAGGTCGGGAGCGGCGCGGGCAAGCTGGTGTGGCTGCGCGGGATGATCGCGAGCATCGTGTCGCAGGTAATCGACACGATCCTGTTCATCACGATCTCGTTCCTCGGCGAACGCCCGATCCTCGCGCTGATGGAGGGGCAGATGCTGACCAAGGTCGTGCTGTCGATCGTGCTGGTGCCGTTCATGATCACGTTCTTCGTGGGTCTGGGGCGGCGGCTCGACCGGGTCTGACGCGGAAGGGGGCAGTGCGGCTTTCGTTCATTCGCCACACTGGCTAAGGGGGCGCGATGACCGATCATACGCCCGATCCCGCCCTGCTCGCCAAGGCCGAGACGCTGACCGAGGCGCTGCCCTATCTGCAGCGTTATGCCGGCAAGACCTTCGTCGTGAAATATGGCGGGCACGCGATGGGCGATCCCGAGCTGCAGCGCGATTTCGCCGAGGACATGGTGCTGCTGAAGGCGGTCGGGATCAACCCGGTCGTGGTCCATGGCGGCGGGCCGCAGATCGGCGCGATGCTGAAGCGGCTCGGGGTCGAATCGCGGTTCGTCGACGGGCTGCGCGTGACCGATGCGGAGACCGCGCAGATCGCCGAAATGGTGCTGGCGGGTTCGATCAACAAGGAAATCGTCGGCTGGATCGGCCAGGCGGGCGGCCGCGCGGTCGGGATCTCGGGGAAGGACGCCGGGCTCGTCCTCGCGCAGAAGGTCGGCCACGCGCGCGAGCCCGACAAGCTGCAGGGGATCGAGCGGCATGTCGACCTGGGGTTCGTCGGCGAGCCGATCGCGGTCGACCGGACGATCCTCGACACGCTGATCAAGGCGGACATCATCCCGGTGATCGCGCCGATCGGGATCGGTGCGGACGGGCATACGTACAACATCAACGCCGACACGATGGCGGGCGCGATCGCCGCGGCGATGGGCGCGGCGCGGTTCTTCCTGCTGACCGACGTGGTCGGCGTGCTCGACAAGCAGGGCGAGCTGCTGACCGATCTGGATCCGGCGAAGATCGCCGAGCTGCGCGCCGACGGGACGATCACGGGCGGGATGATCCCGAAACTCGAGACGTGCGTCGCCGCGGTCGGGTCGGGGGTCGACGCAGCGGTGATCATCGACGGGCGCGTCCCGCACGCGATGCTGCTCGAGATCTTCACGAAACAGGGCGCAGGCACGCTGGTGAGCGCGAAGGGCGGCGCGCGGTAGGAGTCCTTCTTCCGTCATCCTGACGAAAGTCAGGATCCAGAGCCATGAGGGACGCCGCCCGTAACCCTGGATCCTGACTTTCGTCAGGATGACGGGGTTGGGGCAGGGGGGTGCTCTTCTTTCGTCATCCTGGGCTTGACCCAGGATCCAGGGTTACGGGGGTGATGCTGCTTGGCTCTGGATCCTGACTTTCGTCAGGATGACGGGGTTGGGGCAGGGGGGTGCTCTTCTTTCGTCATCCTGGGCCTGACCCAGGATCCAGGGTTACGGGGGGGTGACGCTGCTTGGCTCTGGATCCTGACTTTCGTCAGGATGACGGGGTTGGGGCAGGGGGGGCTCTTCTTTCGTCATCCCGGGGTTGATCCGGGACCCAGGGTTACGGGGGTGGCGCTGCCTGGCTCTGGGTCCTGACGTTCGTCAGGATGACGGGCGGGGTGTTTGCGGTGCGGGGTTCTCGTTGTCGTTCGGCTGCCTTATATCAGGGGTACACCAGCGGAGACCCTTGCCTTGCTCGCCCTTCTTCAGATCGTCCAGTTGCTGCTCAACCTCGTCTGGTGGGTGATCGTCATCCAGGCGATCCTGTCGTGGCTGATCGCGTTCAACGTCATCAACACGCACAGCGATTTCGTCCGGTCGGTGTGGAACGCGCTGCAGCGGATCACCGAGCCGATGTACCGGCCGATCCGGCGGATCCTGCCCGATTTCGGCGCGCTCGACCTGTCGCCGCTCGTCGTGCTGCTGATCCTGTACATCCTGCAGAACATCGTCGTTCCCAACATCGCGCAGAGCCTGCTCGCTCCGACGCTGTGAGCGAACCCGCCGCCTGGCGCGTCGTCGACGGCGGCCTGGCGATCGCGGTCCGCGTGACGCCGCGCGGCGGGCGGGACGCGCTGACGGCGGGGACGCCCGAGCATCTTGCCGCAAGGCTCGCGGCGGCGCCCGTCGACGGCGCCGCGAATGCCGCGCTGATCGCGCTGGTCGCCCGGCGGTTCGGCGTGCCCAAACGCGCGGTGCGGATCGTCGCGGGCGAGACCGCGCGGCTCAAGCGCCTGCATGTCGCCGGCGACACGCCCGCGCTGGCGGAAATCGCCGCCGGTCTTTAAGGACCGCGGGCATGAGCGCGACCATCATCGACGGCAAGGCCTTCGCCGCCGGCCTCAGGGCCCGTATCGCAGACGGCGTCACCGCCTTTCGGGCCGAGGCGGGGCGTGCGCCCGGGCTCGCCGTGGTGCTGGTCGGCGAGGATCCCGCGTCCAGCGTCTATGTCCGCTCGAAGGGCAAGGCGACGCGCGAGGCGGGGATGGAGAGCATCGAGCACCGGCTGCCCGCCGACGTGCCCGCCGAGCAGCTGCTGGCACTCGTCGCGGCGCTGAACGCGGATCGCGCGATCGACGGCATCCTCGTGCAGCTGCCGTTGCCCAGGCATATCGACGAGCAGGCGGTGATCGCGGCGATCGATCCCGACAAGGACGTCGACGGCTTCCATCCGATCAACGCGGGGCGGCTCGCGACCGGGCTGCCGGGGTTCGTGCCGTGCACGCCGTTCGGCTGCGTGCTGCTGCTGAAAAGCGTGCTGCCAAGCCTGAGCGGGCTCGAGGCGGTCGTCGTCGGGCGGTCGAACATCGTCGGCAAGCCGATGGCGCAGCTGTTGCTGCGCGAGAGCTGCACCGTGAGCGTCGTGCACAGCCGGACGAAGGACGTGCCCGCGCATGTCCGCCGCGCCGATATCGTCGTCGCGGCGGTCGGCATCCCGCAGATGATCAAGGGCGACTGGCTGAAGCCCGGCGCGACGGTGATCGACGTCGGTATCAACCGGACCGAGACGGGGCTGGTCGGCGATGTCGACTTTGCGAGCGCGGTCGCGGTCGCGGGCGCGATCACGCCGGTGCCGGGGGGCGTCGGGCCGATGACGATCGCGTGCCTGCTCCGCAACACCTTGGTGTCCGCAGGCCGCCGCGAAGGCATTGCCATCGACGAGGCTGCGCTGTGATCGAGCTGTTCGTCTCGTCGCTGATCACGTTCTTCGTCGTCATCGATCCGCCCGGCTGCGCGCCGATCTATGCCGGGCTGTCGGCGAGCGCGTCCGCGGCGCAGAAGCGCGCGATGGCGATCCGCGCGGTCGGCGTGTCGGCGGCGATCCTGTTCGTGTTCGCGCTGTTCGGCGAGGCGTTGCTCAAAGGCCTGGGGATCAGCCTGGCGAGCTTCCGGATCGCGGGCGGGATCATGCTGTTCCTGATCGCGCTCGAGATGGTGTTCGAGAAGCGCACCGAACGCCGCGAGGACCGCGCCGCCAAGGTCGCGAGCGACCCCGAGGCGGAGGACGTCTCGATCTTCCCGATGGCGATGCCGATGATCGCGGGGCCGGGGTCGATCGCGTCGGTGATGCTGTTGATGAGCCGCAACAGCGGGCTCGAGCGCAGCCTCGTCGTGCTGGGCGCGATGGTCACGATCCTGCTGCTGACGCTGGCCGCGCTGCTCGCGGCGGGGCCGATCATGCGGATCCTGGGGGCGAAGATCGAGGCGGTGATCACGCGGCTGCTCGGCGTGCTGCTCGCGGCGCTGGCGGTGCAGTTCGTGCTCGACGGGGTTTCGGCGGTGATGCGCTAGGGGGGGCAGGCGTCCGTGGTGCGCCGATTGCCGTCATTCTGACGAACGTCAGGATGACGGGGGAGGGGGTGGTGTGTCCGCCCTCCTTCGTCATCCTGGGCTTGACCCAGGATCCAGGGTTACGAGCGGTGGTGCTGTTTGGCTCTGGATCCTGACTTTCGTCAGGATGACGGGGAGGGGGTGGCTGCCCCTCCTTCGTCATCCTGGGCTTGACCCAGGATCCAGGGTTGCGGGCGGGGGTGCTGTTTGGCTCTGGATCCTGACTTTCGTCAGGATGACGGGGGGAGGGGTGGCTGCCTCTCCTTCGTCATTCTGGGCTTGACCCGGGACCCAGGGTTACGGGCGGTGGTGCTGCCTGGCTCTGGGTCCTGACGTTCGTCAGGATGACGGGTGTGTCAGTCGACCTTGAACAGCCGCAGCGGGGAGTTGCGGGGGAGGGGGAGCGGGGTGAGCCAGGCCGGGACCTCGTTCTTTGCCATCCGGGCGTAGAAGCCGTTGGGGCTGCGCGCCTTGTAGTTGGTCGATTCCGCCGCGTTGGGGCAGAGCAGCAGCAAGGTCGCGCCGTGGCGCTTGATGATCGCGTGCGCCGCGTCGGGGCTGCGGCCGAAGGCGTGCTGGACGTCGAGGATCGCCGCGCCGTTGCGGTGATAGGGGCCGGCGATCGCATCATGGTGCGTGATCGTGATCAGCCGCGGGCCCATGTCGACGAAGGTAAAGACCGTCTGCGCGGGGTATTTGTTGAGCGCGAGCAGCACCGTCGTGCGCAGGCAGTTGCCCGTCGCCATGTTGACGCGCTTCTCATACGCCTTGGGGCGGCCGACGGGGACGTATTTAAGCGCGATCCCGACGAAGAACCCCGAGATGATCACCATCGCGCCGACCGTCCCGAAGACGCGGACGAAGACCGAGCGGTGGCCGAGCAGCCAGGGCAGCACGAACCAGGCAAGCGCGACGATGCCGGGCACCGCGAGCAGCTGCGCCGCGGGCCCCGCGCGGACCTGCCACAGCAGCATCGCCGCGGCGAAGCTCGTGAACAGCGCGACCGCGACCCAGCCGATCGCGCGCCGCTCGCGCCGCGCGCGCCACGCCGCGACGAGCGCGCCGATCAGCCCGATGATCGGCAGCGTCGCGAGCGCGACGCCGGTGCGCCAGCTATGCTTGTAGATCGGCTTCGCCTCGCGGACATTGTCGAGCCAGTTGCGCTGGAGCTCGGGCGAGACGCCCTCGGGCCGGGCGAGGCATTGCGGGAACATCAGCGCGAAGCCGATGACGATCGCCGCGCCCGCCGCGACCGCGAGTGCGAGCCGGGCGCCGCGTGATGCAGGGCCGAAGCGGGCGAGTAGGAAGAGGAGCATCCCCGCCGCGATCATCACGCTGAGCCAGACGGGCGTCAGCGCGTCGCAGCGCATCGCCTGGTTCGCGTTCGAGGCGAACAGCGCGAACCCCAGCGTGCTGCCGCCGCCCAAGGTCAGCGCATAGACCGCGAGCCGCGGCGCCTCGGCACGGTCCCACACCCAGCGCAGCCCGATGATCGCGCCCGCCATCGCGGCATAGGGGAGAAGCTCGAGCCCGATCGAGAGCGACACCGCGCTCGCGATCCCGACGAGCGCGCCGCCGCGCCGCGCCTGCGGATCGCAGAGCCCGGCGAGCGTGAGGCTGAGCATCGCGAGCTGCCAGCCGTGATGATCGATGCGTTCGGGCATGTACATCAGCATCGTCGCGGTCGCGCCGACGAGGAAGACGATCGACAGCGGCCAGGCATAGGGATGGACCAGCCGCCGCACCGTCGCGCCGATCCCGAGCATCGCGATCGACAGCGGCAGCAGCGGCGCGATCCCGCAGGCGAGCCGCTCGGCCCAGCTGTTGCTCGTGAACAGGCGGAAGAACAGGATCAGCCCGGCGATCGGCAGGTCGACGATCCGGCTCCAGTGGATGTCGAACCCGACGGGCGGGTTGAGCCGGTACTGGCGCAGATCGTACCAGCCCTGACCGCCGAGCCATGCGCGGACCTGCATCAGGCGCATGTTGTCGTCGGTGTCGCCGAGGGACAGCCAGCGGACCTGCCCCCAGCGGTCGAACACCGACCACGCCGCGACCCCCACCCAAGCGATCAGCGTCAGCGCGATCCAGTGCCGGTCGAGCAGGTCGAGCCACCGCTGCCGTGGGGACTGTTGGGGCTGATCCAAAACGCTTTCCTCCTGACCGCGCGCGGACTAATGCGCGGGGCTATCGTGAGCGCCGCTGTATCGACGCGCGTACAAAGAACAAGGCGGGCATGCAGGCGATCAGGCGACAGATGGACCAGATGCGGGCGAGCGGCGTGCTCGGCCAGCTCCTCCGCTTCGGGATTGCGGGCGGGCTGTCGAGCGTGATCTATTCGCTCGTCTATCTGCCGCTGACCAAGTTCGTGTTTCCGCAGCAGCAGGCGGTCGCGGCGGTGCCGTTCGCCTTTGCGGTGGCGGTGACCGCGGGCTATTTCCTGCACAGCCGGTGGAGCTTCAAGGGGCATGCCGCCGAGCCGGGCGGGGCGAAACACGTCAAGTTCGTGCTGGTGCAGGGGACGGGGCTCGCGCTCAACGCGCTGATCACCTGGGTGGGGACCGCGTTCCTCCATCTGCACCCTTGGGTGCCGCTGATCCCTGCGGTGTTCCTTGCGGCGATCGTGACGTTCGTGCTCAACCGCTTCTGGGTATTCTCTTGATTATGGCCGATTGCTGATGGACCGCATCGTTTACGACCGGATGGCCGCGCATGATTCCACGCACTGGTGGTACCGCGCGCGCCGCGACATCCTCGCGGATTATCTGACGCGCTATGGCGGTTTGCCCGCGCAGGCGAAGATCCTCGAGATCGGCTGCGGGACGGGGCACAACCTGCCCATGCTCGCGGGGTTCGGCGAGATCGACGCGATCGAGATCGATCCGGCGGCGCGCGAGATCGCGAGCGCCAGGCTTGGCAAGCCGGTCGGGGCGGCGCCGCTCCCCGAGCTGCCGGGGGTGCCGCGCGGGCATTACGACCTGATCGCGGTGCTCGACGTGGTCGAGCATATCGCGGACGACGTCGCGGCGCTGAAGGCGATGGCGCAGTGCCTCGCGCCCGGCGGCAAGATCCTGATCGCGGTGCCGGCGCACCAGTGGCTGTGGAGCGCGCACGACACGGTCAACCATCACCACCGGCGCTATTCGAAGGCGACGCTGAAGACCGCGATCGCGGCGGCGGGGCTGAAGCCCGACAAGCTCGGCTATTTCAACTCGCTGCTGTTCCCGCTGGCGGCGGCGGCGCGGATCGCCGGACGGCTGTCGGGCCGCGACGACAGCGATGACTCGCCGCCCGCCAAGCCGCTCAACGCGCTGTTCGAGCGGATCTTCCGGCTGGAGCGGCATCTGGTCGGGCGCGTGCCGATGACGCCGGGGGTTTCGATCGTGACGCTGGCGGTGCCTGGGTAGGGGTTGGGTTGATGTCTGGGTTTGGTGGTCAGCGGATCGTCCGCTTTTGGACACGGCATCGGGCAAAGCAGACCCGGATAGTCAATCGTTCGGGAACGCACCCGGCGGGATGGCGGCTTCGCCTTCAGGCGTGATCGACAGCAAATAAAAGGTTTCGCCTTCCTTCGCCGGTGGAGTGTAGTTTTCGCTCCGTCTCACGACAGTCAAAGCAACGTCTCGATTCATCGGCGCGGCAGCCCTCGCCTGTTCCCACGCAGTAACTTCAAGCGTTGTAAGGTAGCCGCCCTCAATAAGAGGCACGAGAAAACCGATGCTTTCGTCAATGCTTCTGGTCGGAGGCCCCGAGGGGATCTCCCACAACGCCCGCCAGTCCTCATGGCAGTCTTCCAGAAGGCCCGTTTCATTATCTCCAAGTTCCAATGCCGAGCCCTTCCCGCTTTCCTCGTCGACATGCGTGCCATCGTTGCCGAGCGTCTGCAATCGGGAGCGGCCCGCCCCGGGCCGAACGGCGACGAATGGGCGAAAGCGGCGCCTTTTGTCCGTTCGCCCTGAGCGCAGTCGAAGGGTGTGTGCGGGGGCGGTGATTCGACTTCGCTCAGCACGAACGGGGGGTGGGGCGGCGCTGCGGTTGGGTGTGGTTCGCACGCGACGTCTCCTCAATTCCTCCCCGGCGTCGGCCGGGGTCCAGTTGGGGGACCGTCGTGACGGCGGTTGCGCCTCGTTATTCTGGCTATCCCGTTTGGGCCCCGGCCTTCGCCGGGGTGGGGGCTTTCCGAGACGTCGGCTTGCTGGGTTCGCCCCACCCCAACCCCTCCCCTGAAGGGGAGGGGCTTTTTGATTACTTGAGGGGGGGTTCTGTGGGTTCGGCGCGGAAGCCGAGCGTCGCCTTGCCCTGGATGGGGCCGGCGATGTCGGCGACGATGTAGAGCGGGCGGCGTTTGGATTCCACATACAGCCGGCCGAGATATTCGCCGATCATGCCGAGCACGAACATCTGTACCGCGCCGAGGAACACCGTCACCAGCATCGTCGAGGTCCAGCCCTGCACCGCGCTGCCCGAGAGCCAGCCGATCGCGATGTAGACGAACAGCAGCAGCGAGACGCCGGTGAGCGCGAGGCCGGCATGGCTGGCGAAGCGCAACGGGGCGGTCGAGAAGCCGGTCACCGCGTCGAACGCGAGCCGCATCATCTTGGCGAGCGGATAGTTGGTCTCGCCCGCATGCCGCTCGGCGCGGTCATAGGCGAAGGGGACCTGGCGGAAGCCGATCCAGGCGACCATGCCGCGGATGAAGCGCGCCTGTTCGGGGAGCGACAGGAACGCGTCCAGTGCGCGCCTGCTCATCAGCCGGAAATCGCCGGTGTCGACCGGGATCGGCGTGTCGGTCATCTTGGTCAGCAGCCGGTAGAAGGCGGCGGCGGTGGCTTTCTTGAAGACCGTCTCGCCCGCGCGCTGGCGGCGGACCGCGTAGACGACGTCGGCCTGCTGCTCGGCCATCGCGGCGCGCATCTGGGGGAGGAGCTCGGGCGGATCCTGGAGATCGGCGTCGATGATCAGGATCTGCGCGCCCGCGCACAGGTCGAGCCCGGCGGTGAGCGCGAGCTGATGCCCGTGGTTGCGCGACAGGTTGATCGCGACGAGCCGCGGATCGGCGGCGGCGAGACGCTGCATCACCGACCAGCTGTCGTCGCGCGAGCCGTCGTTGATCAGGACGATCTCGTAATCGTCGCCGACCGCGCTCTGCGCCGCGCCCGAGATGCGCGCGTGGAGGAGGTCGAGGCACGCGGCCTCGTTGTAGCAGGGGACGACGATCGAGAGCGCGGGACGGTGCATGCGGGGTCTTTAGCCGGGTGTGCGGGCGGCGTCATCGTCGGATATTCGGTCTCGATCCTCCCCCGCCAGGGGGAGGTGGCGCCGTAGGCGACGGAGGGGGAGGATAGGGGGACCTCGGTGAGTTCGTCCCTTTCCTCCCCCTCCGAGCCGCAAGGGCGGCCCACCTCCCCCTTGCGGGGGAGGATTTATTGGTCAGGCCTTGGCCAAGGCCGTCGCGCGGGCTTCGACGAGGCGTTCGAGGATCGTGAGGGGGACGGCGCCGTCGCGGAGCACCTCGTGGAACTGCTTCACGTCGAACTTGTCGCCGAGGATCTTCTTCGCGGAGTCGCGCGCGCGAAGCCAGCTGATGTGGCCGAGCTTGTAGCTGCACGCCTGGCCGGGCATCGTGCAGTAGCGCTCGATCTCGCGCTGCGAGCGGGGGCGGGCGAAGCCGACCGTGTCGACGAAATAGTCGGTCGCCTGTTCGCGCGTCCAGCGCTTGGCGTGGAGGCCGGTGTCGGCGACGAGCCGCGCGGCGCGGAAGAGGAAGGACTGGAGATAGCCCGCGCGTTCGATGGGGCCGGCATAGCCGCCGAGCTCGTCGGCGAGCTGTTCGGCGTAGAGCGCCCAGCCCTCGACATAGGCGCCGAAGAACGAGAATTTGCGCAGCAGCGGCGTGTCGAGCCCGGCGACGAGGCTGAGCTGGAGATGATGGCCGGGCACGCCCTCGTGATAGGTGAGCGAGGGCAAAGTGTATTTGGGCCAGTCGGCGACGCTTTTCAGGTTGATGAAGTAGATCGCCGGGCGCGAGCCGTCGAGCGCGGCGAGCCGGTAATAGCCGTTCGACGCGCCGTCCTGGATATCGGTCGGGACCGCGCGGATCTGGAGCGGGGCGGACGGCGGGTTTATGAACGCCTGGGGGAGCTTGGCCTGCATCGCGGCGAGCCCGGTGTTGAGCCCGGCGATCAGCTCGGTGCGGCCGGCTTGCGTGTCGGGATAGAGCTGTGCGGGGCTCGCGTTGAGCGCCGCGAGCCGCGCGCCGATGCTGCCCTTGGTCAGGCCCTGCGCCTTGAGGATGGTGTCGAGTTCGGCGCTGATCTGCGCGACCTGCTCGAGGCCCAGTTTGTGGACCTCGTCGGGGGTGAAGTTGGTGGTGGTCGCCTGTGCGAGCGCGGCGGCGTAGATCGCGTCGCCGCCGGGGACCGCCCAGAGCCCCGCCTCGGGGCGCGCCGTGGTGCGGAGCTGTTTCACCAGCGCGATCTGGCGGTCGAGCGCGGGATAGACCTTGTCCGTCACAAGCGCGGTGGCGCGGCGGTCCCAGTCGCCGGTCAGCCCGGCGGCCTTGCTGCGCGTCGCGACCGAGGTGACGAGGCCGCTTTGTGCGGGCGCGGGGGCGCGGAGTGCCGCCATCTGGCCGAGTGCGAGGTCGAGCGAGAAGCCGGGGGCGACGAGGCCGCGTTTCGCGCGCTCGGCCTGTGTCGCGGTGTCGCCGTCGAGCGCCGTCGCGAACGCGTCGAGGCGAGCGCAATAGGCGTCCGCGTCGGCGGCGGTCTTGATGACGTGCGCGCTGTCGAGGAAGTCGGGGACGTCGAAATAGGCGCCGTCCTGCTGGCTGATGACATAGGGATTGGTGGGCGAGCCGACCCCGAACCGCTCGGCGGCGGCGCGCTGCTGGTTCTGCGAATAGAGCACGACCTCGCGGTTGAGGCGGCCGGCGTCGGAGAGCGTGGCGGGGGGGACGGCCTCGATCTGCGCGATCGCGCGCGTGGTGCGCGCGAGGTTCGCCCGGACCGCGCCGGGGGTGTAATCGCCGAGCCGGCTTTTCAGCGCGGCGTTGGCGCCCTTGTCGAGCCCGAGCTGCGTGGCGAATTCGGGGGCGTATTTGAGGTTCGCGTCGAAGATCGACGTGAGCAGCGCGTCGAGCTTCGCGTCGCCGGGGGTGGCGCCCGCGGCGAGGGCTGCGCGCGGGACGAGGGCGAGCGTGGCGAGCATGCTCGCGGACGAGAGGAAGGCGCGACGGTTCATGTGATGGGTCCCCCGGGGTGTTGGTGGGGATAGTAGCCGGGGAATTGCGGGGGGCAAGCGGGGGGTGTGTTAGTCATCCCGGGCTTGCGGGGGCGTGACGCTGCTTGGCTCTGGATCCTGACTTTCGTCAGGATGACGGGGTGGGTGGGGGCGGCACTCCCCTGCCGTCATCCTGGGCTTGACCCAGGATCCAGGGTTGCGGGGGCGTGTCGCTGTTTGGCTCTGGATCCTGACTTTCGTCAGGATGACGGCGGAGGGGGGACGGGACGGCGGTTGCTGCGCGGACGGGCGAGGAGGACGCCGGCGGGTTAGACGCGTTCGACGGTGTTGACGGCGTCGGCGGCGCGGAGGCCGGCCATGAGGCGCATGAGTTGCTGGACGTCGTGGACCTCGACGTCGATCTCGTTCGTGTGGAAGCTGGTGTCGCGCGTGTCGAGCCGCAGGTTGATGATGTTGGCCATGTGCGTGCCGATGATCGACGCGACCACGCCGAGCGAGCCGGGCTCGTTCTTGACCATCACCGAGATGCGCGCGACCGCGCCCTCGGTCTTCTCGCCCCACGCGACGTCGACCCAGTCGGTCTCGTTCTCGGTCCGCTCGGCGAGTTCGGCGAGCACGCGGCAGTCGATCGCATGGACCTCGATCCCCGCATCGGGACGGCGCAGCCCGACGATGCGGTCGCCCGGCACCGGATGGCAGCAGATGGCGAGGTCGTAGGCGACCCCCGGCGTCAGTCCCTTGATCGAGATCGCGCTCGATTGCGGCGCGACCGCGTGGCCGAGATCGGCGCCGGTCGAGCCGGGCATCAGCGCCTCCATCACCTGTTCGTCGGACACGGTGCGGCGCGCGATCGCGACCATCAGCGCGCCCTCGTCGGCGATCTTGAGGCGTTTGAGCGCGTGCTCGGTCGCGTCCGCGGCGATCTGCGCGGGGAGCCGCGTGACGATGTCGTCGAACAGCGTGCGGCCGAGCGATTCCTGCTCGACGCGCTCCTTGTGGCGCAGATGGCGGCGGATCGCGGCGAGCGCCTTGCCCGTGGTCGCGACGTTGAGCCAGTGCGGTTGCGGCGACTGGCCCTTCGAGCGCAGGATCTGCACCTGGTTGCCGTTCTCGATCACCGTCGAAAGCGGCACGACGCGGCCGTTGATCTTCGCGCCGACCGCCTGGTCGCCGAGATCGGTGTGGACCGCATAGGCGAAGTCGATCGGCGTCGCGCCCTTGGGCAGCTGGATCAGCTCGCCCTTGGGGGTGAAGGCGAAGATGCGGTCGGCGTACATCGCCATCCGCGTGTGTTCGAGCAGCTCCTCGGGGCTCTCGGCGGTGTCGAGGATCTCGACGAGATCGCGGATCCAGCTGACCTGATGCTCGCCGCCGCCGATCGTCTGGCCGCCGGTCTTCTGCTTGTACGCCCAGTGCGCGGCGAGGCCGAATTCGGCCTGCGCGTGCATCGCCTCGGTGCGGATCTGAATCTCGATGCGCGCATTGTCCGCGTGGATGACGCTGGTGTGGAGCGAGCGATAGCCGTTGCGCTTGGGCGTCGAGATGTAATCCTTGAACCGGCCCGGCACCATCGGCCAGCGCTGGTGGATGATGCCGAGCGCGGCGTAGCAGTCCGCCTCGGTCGGCACGATCGCGCGGAACGCCATCACGTCGGACAATTGTTCGAAGCTGATATGGCGTTCGGACATCTTGCGGAAGATCGAATAGGGGTGTTTTTCGCGCCCCGACACGTCGGCCTCGATCCCCGCGCGCGATAGCACCAGCCTGAGCCCCGACGCGATCTTGGCGATGCGGTTGCCGTCGCCGTTCTTGAGCTGCTCGAGCCGGCGGTTGATCGATTCGGAGGCTTCGGGCTCGATCTGTTCGAACGCGAGCGTCTGCATCTCGCGCATGAACTCGTACATGCCGATCCGCTCGGCGAGCGGCGCGTAGATGTCCATCGTCTCCTTGGCGATGCGACGGCGCTTCTCGGGCTTCGCGATATGATGCAGCGTGCGCATGTTGTGCAGCCGGTCGGCGAGCTTGACCAGCAGCACGCGGATGTCGTCGGACATCGCGAGCAGGAACTTGCGCAGGTTTTCGGCGGCGCGTTCGTTCTCGGTCTGCGCCTCGATCTTGCTGAGCTTGGTGACGCCGTCGACGAGCCGCGCGACCGACGGGCCGAACAGCCGCTCGATCTCCTCGGGCGTGGCGACGGTGTCCTCGATCGTGTCGTGGAGGATCGCGGTGGCGATCGTCTCGTCGTCGAGATGCAGGTCGGTCAGGATCCCCGCCACCTCGATCGGGTGGCTGAAATACGGATCGCCGCTGGCGCGTTTCTGCGACCCGTGCGCCTGCATCGAGAACACATAGGCACGATTCAGCAGGGCCTCGTCGGCATCGGGATCGTAATCGAGGACTCGATCGACGAGTTCATATTGGCGCAACACGATTGCTAGATGGGGCCGCAACGCGCCGCTTTGCAATCAAAAGCGTCAAGTCAGTGTGATCGAGCGGCTAGATTGCAGGGCTTTGTGGCGGCGGGGGGAGCGGCGCGGGGCGGCCGCTCGCGAGGTCGACATGGACGCTGACCATCGTGATGACGGTGTGCAG
>NZ_CEEDCZ010000006.1:0-95809 GCF_979253475.1 Sphingomonas sp. AC449
GCCCCCCGCTCCGTTGCCGGGGGTGGTGCGGGTGGTGCCGGCGGGGCCGACGGGGCCGGCGCCGCTTGGGGCGGCGGAGCCCGAGCCGCCATTGCCGACCGAGCCGGGAATCGCCGGGGCCTCGCCGAGGCCGGCGGCGGGAAGCGCGCCGGGGGTGCCCGCGGGGACGACCTGCGCGCCGGTCGCGATCGGCGCGAGCGGCTTGACCGGGTGCTCCTGCATCAGCTTGTACGCGCGCTGGTACCAGCTCGTGCCGGGATAGTTGCGGCCGAGCACCGCCGCGGCCTTCTCAGCCTCGATCGGGACGCCGAGCGCGAGATAGGTCTCGGTCAGCCGCATCAGCGCCTCGGGGGTGTGCGTGGTCTGCTGATACTGGTCGACGACGGTGCGGAAGCGGCCGTTCGCGGCGAGCCACTGGCCGCGCGTCTCGTAGAAACGGCCGATCTCCATCTCCTTGCCGCCGAGATGGTCGTTGACGAGATCGATCTTGAGCCGCGCGTCCGACGCGTAGCGCGTGTTGGGATAGCGGCGCATCAGTTCGCCGAGCGCGTCGAGCGCCTGGCGCGTGATCTTCTGGTCGCGCGTCACGTCGGTGATCTGCTCGTAATAGCCGAGCGCGATCAGGTAATAGGCATAAGGGGCGTCGCGGTTGCCGGGGTGGACCGAGATGAAGCGCTGCGCCGACTGGATCGACTTGGTGTAATCGGCGTCGAGATAATAGCTGAACGCGCTCATCACCTGCGCGCGGCGGGCCCAGATCGAATAGGGATGCTGGCGCTCGACCTCGTCGAAGAGCTGCGCCGACTCCTTGTACCGCCCCTGATCGAGCCGGCGCTTGGCCAGCGAGTAGAGCGTGCCAACGTCGCGCGCGACATAGGGAATGTCGGTCGAGGTGCGCGAGCTCGCGCATCCGGCCATCGGGAGCGCTATGGCGGCGAGGAGCGCGATCGTGAGCGCGCGAGACTGGGGGATACGCATGGACGTCGTCCTTAGCGTAACCGGGGCCGCACGAACAATCCCCTTCGGCGGGGGGATTGCACGGGCGGATCGCACGGGGGGATCGCGCTGACCCGGTGCAAACGGGGCGGGGCGAACCGGCGGGGTCGGATCGGACGCGGACGACCCGCGTTAACCCCCGCGTTAACCCCCGCGTTAACAGCGTCTCGCCACCGGGCGTCGCGAGGGCTATGTCCGAGCCGATACGCCCGACGTCAGAAGGAATAGCCTATGCCCGCCACCCTGCTCCACACGCATCGTGTCGAGAAGCCATGGGGGCGTCACACCCTCTGGCCCGGTTTCGACGATCCGGCGCCGGGTTCGCCGCCGATCGGCGAGGTGTGGTTCCAGGAGCCGGGCGACACGACCCCCGACCTGCTGATCAAGTACCTGTTCACGAGCGAGAAACTGTCGGTGCAGGTGCATCCCGACGACGACCAGGCGCATGCGCGCGGGTTGCCGCGCGGCAAGGACGAATGCTGGACGGTGCTCGCCGCCGAACCCGATTCGACGATCGCGGTCGGCACGAAGACGCCGATCTCGCACGAGGAACTGCGCGCCTCCGCGGTCGACGGGACGATCGAGGACAAGCTGTACTGGAAGCCGGTCAAGGCGGGCGACTTCATGTACTGCGCGTCGGACACGATCCATGCGATCGGCGGCGGGCTGACGGTGATCGAGGTGCAGCAGAATTCGGAGACGACGTACCGCCTCTATGATTATGGCAGCGACCGCGAACTCCATCTCGACGACGGCATCGCGGTGTCGGACCCCGTGCCCTATCAGCCGATCACGTCGCCCGGCCGCGTGTCCGAGGGGCGGACGATCCAGGTCGAGGGGCCGAAATTCGTGCTCGAGCGGTGGAGCGGACGCGAGCATGCGGTAACGCTGCCCGAGGGCAAGACCGGCTGGCTGATCCCGGTCACGGGGTCGGGCTCGGTCGCGGGCGTCGATTTCAAGGCGGGCGAGTGCGTCACGGTGACGGGCAGCGAGCAGGTCGTGCTGGGCGACGATGCCGACGTGCTGTTCGCCTATTCGGGCGCCACGCGGATCTGACGCGGGACGGCGAATCGGGGTGCGCCCCGGTTCGCCGGGTTTCAAAGCGCCGTGTCAGGCGGTGACGCGCGCGATCAGCGTGTCGATCTGCGCGCGGTGGAAGCCGGCGGCGACGAATCGCTCGATCTCGGCGGCGGGGAGCGCGAGCCCCTTGCGCCATGCGTGGACCGCGATGCGGCGGAGTGCCTCGAGCCGCGGATCCGCGAGCGGCGCCTGTGCGGCGATCCCGAAGATCGCGCCGAGCGCGCGTGCGACACGGCCGCGACTCGACAGGCTGGCGACGCTGTCGTTGCGCGCGAGCAGGATGACGTTCCACTCGAGCGCCGAAAACCCCGTGCGCGCCGCGATGACACGGCTGCCACTGGCCGAACCGGCGGGGGCGGCGAACAGGTTGTCGAGGTCGAGATAGGCCATGATCGGGTCTCTTCGGATGGGCAGATGGTCACGTCGCACCAGCGCGCGACGCGGTTGGAATGGGCAGGCGGTGATCGGCGAGGCGCAGGGCGTTCGCGAACCGAGTCGTATCCGACGCGGCGTGGCGGTATCGCCCGATCGTCTTCGATACCGTCCGGTACAGTACGGTCTTTCGCGCGTCAATCGGCGCGCGCGACGGGCCCGGCGGATTTGCGACGAGCCGTTGCCGTAACGTCAACCGCCGCCGCAGGGCTGCGACGGCGGACGAGAGCGCGTGGGGTGGGTCGGGTCAGGGACACCGGCGGGACGCGCAAGGCGCCCCGTCACGGTGTCGTCGTTTGCGGGTCAGCGCTCGTTCGCGCGCTTCGCCAGTTCCTTGTTCACGCCGAGCGCGATCAGCGTGCAGACCGCACCCGAGAAGAGATACGCGCCGCTGGCGGCGAGACCCAGTTCGCTCGACAGGACGAGCGCCGCGAGCGGAGCGAAGCCCGCGCCGAACAGCCAGGCGAGATCGGTCGTCAGCGCGGAGCCGGTATAACGGTGCGTCTTGCCGAGGCTGGTCGCGAGCGACCCCGACGACTGGCCGAACGACAGGCCGAACAGCATGAAGCCGATGATCATGAACGCCCATTCGCCGGTCGGACCGCCGCTGAGCAGCATCGGTGCGCCGATCGCGAACAGCGCGATCAGCACCGCGGTGCTGCCGAGCAGCGTACGGCGGCCGATCCGGTCGGCGAGCAGCCCCGAGACGAGCGTCGCGCCGAGACCGATCGCGGCGCCGATGACCTCGATCGTCAGGAAGCGGCCGGGCGTCTCCGAGGTGAAGAGCACGATCCACGAGAGCGGGAACACGGTGACCATGTGGAACAGCGCGAAGCTGGCGAGCGGTGCGAACGCGCCGAGCACGATCGTGCGGCCTTCTGCGCGGATCGTGTCGAGCACGGGCGCGGGCTGAAGCGCGCGCGATTCGAACAGCGTCTCGAACTCGGGCGTGACGACGAGGCGGAGGCGGGCGAAGAGCGCGACGACGTTGATCGCGAACGCGACGAAGAACGGATAGCGCCAGCCCCAGTCGATGAAGTCGGCGGCGGGCAGCGTCGCGACGAAGAAGGCGAACAGCCCGCTGGCGACGAGCAGGCCGAACGGTGCGCCGAGCTGGGGCAGCATCGCGTACCAGCCGCGGCGACCCTCGGGCGCGTTGAGCGACAGCAGCGAGGCCAGACCGTCCCATGCGCCGGCGAGCGCGATGCCCTGCGCGATTCGCAGCAGCGACAACAGCACGACCGACCAGTTCCCGACCTGCTCATAGCCGGGCAGGAAGCCCATCGCGACGGTCGCGGTGCCGAGCAGGAAGAGCGCCATCGTCAGCTTCGCGCTGCGGCCATAGAGACGGTCGACCGCGATGAAGATGATCGACCCGAACGGCCGCGCGATGAACGCGAGCGCGAAGACCGCGAACGAGTAGATGGTCCCCTGCAGCCGGTCGACATAGGGGAAGACGAGCGCGGGGAAGACGATCACCGAGGCGATCGCATAGACGAAGAAGTCGAAGAATTCCGACGTCCGGCCGATGACCACGCCGATCGCGATCTCGCCGGGCGAGATCTTTTTGCCGTGATCGTGGAGATCGCGGGTATCGTCCTCGAAAGACGTCGATCCTGCGTGTGCACTCATTCTCAAACTCGCTTCCGTGAGGCGGCACGCCGCCCATGGCCTGTTCGGACGGCGCATTGATCATACGCCGTTTTTTCACCTGCGGGCAGGGCCTTTCGGACTCTCTCCGTAACGCCTATGTCTGTCGCAGCATGAGCGCCATGCCTTTGCTGCAGTGCGGCGCCCATTGGACAAATTGTCCACTATGGTATGACCGAACTGCGGCGTAGGGGCGAGCGTATGACCGCCGAGCTATCGAATTCCAGGCCTAGATCCTGGCTCTTACGCGCAGCCGCCGTGCTGCCCGCGCTGCTGATCAGTGGGTGCAACTGGGTCGTGATGTCGCCGTCGGGCGATATTGCGGTGCAGCAGCGCGACCTGGTGCTCATTTCCACGGGGCTGATGCTGCTGATCATCATTCCGGTGATCGTGCTGACGCTGCTGTTCGCCTATCGCTACCGCCAGGCGAACAAGGCCGCGAAGTACGAGCCGAACTGGGATCACTCGATCGGCCTCGAGCTGCTGATCTGGGGCGTGCCGCTGCTGATCATCATCGCGCTCGGCGCGCTGACATGGACCAGCACGCATCTGCTCGACCCGTATCGCCCGCTCGGCCGGATCTCGGCGCAGACCAGCGATGTCGGCGAGAACGCGCCGATCGGCCAGCTTTCGGACAACCAGCAGACGATCACGGGCGGCAAGCCGCTCGACGTCCAGGTGGTCGCGCTCGACTGGAAATGGCTGTTCATCTATCCCGAATACGGCATCGCAACGGTCAACGAGCTGGCCGCGCCGGTCGATCGCCCGCTGCGCTTCAAGATGACGTCGTCGTCGGTGATGAACGCGTTCTACATCCCGGCGCTCGCGGGCATGATCTACACGATGCCCGGGATGGCGACGACGCTGCACGCGGTGATCAACAAGCCCGGCAACTATGAGGGCTTCTCGTCGCATTACAGCGGCGCGGGCTTCTCGGGGATGCGCTTCCGCTTCCACGGCGTGTCCGACGCAGGCTTCGATGCCTGGGTCGCCAAGGTCCGGAACGGCGGCGGCGGGCTGAACCGCACCAACTACATGCAGCTCGAAAAGCCGAGCGAGAAGGTCCCGGTCCGCTATTTCGGTGCGGTCGACGGGGGGCTTTTCCAGGCGATCGTCGAGCAGTGCGTCAAGCCCGGCAAGGCGTGCATGTCCGATCTGATGAAGAAGGACGCGCATGGCGGCATGGCGATGCCCGGCGTCAACGGCGGGAGCGGTCCGCAGGACGGCTCGACCCGCGTCGAAGGCGCGCTGATGAAGGATGCCGACGAGAAGGGGAACGCCCCGCACTGGTCCGCACCCGCGACGACGAAATCGGACGGCGGCAACAACGCCCCCGGCGCCTCGCAGAACCGCAACCACACGCAAATGATCCCAGTGCCGACACCCGGCACGCAACGCCTCGCCCTCGGCTAGGTCAAGAGAACCATGATGTCTGATACCCTGTTGAAGACCATCTTCGGGCGGCTCACGCTGGAGTCGCTGCCGCTGCACGAACCGATCGTCGTCGCGACGTTCGGGATGGTGGCGATCGGCGGCGCCGCACTCGTCGCGGCCCTCACCTATTTCAAGGTGTGGGGCTATCTGTGGAACCAGTGGTTCACCAGCGTCGACCACAAGAAGATCGGCATCATGTACATGGTGCTCGCGATCGTCATGCTGCTGCGCGGATTTTCCGACGCGATCATGATGCGCCTGCAGCAGGCGATGGCGTTCGGGGGTAGCGAAGGCTATCTCAACGCGCATCACTATGACCAGGTGTTCACCGCGCACGGCGTGATCATGATCTTCTTCGTCGCGATGCCGATGGTCACGGGCCTGATGAACTATGTCGTCCCGCTCCAGATCGGTGCGCGCGACGTGTCGTTCCCGTTCCTCAACAATTTCAGCTTCTGGATGACCGCGGCCGGTGCCGTCGTCGTCATGATGTCGCTGTTCATCGGCGAGTTCGCGCGGACCGGCTGGCTGGCGATGCCGCCACTGTCGGGGATCGCCTATTCGCCCGATGTCGGTGTCGACTATTACATATGGGCGCTGCAGATCGCGGGCGTCGGCACGTTGCTGTCGGGCGTCAACCTGGTCGCGACGATCGTCAAGATGCGCGCACCCGGCATGGGCCTGATGAAGATGCCGATCTTCACCTGGACCGCGTTGTGCACCAACATCCTGATCGTCGCCGCCTTCCCGGTGCTGACCGCGGTGCTCGCGATGCTGTCGCTCGACCGCTATATCGGCACGGCGTTCTTCACGAACGACGCGGGCGGCAACCCGATGATGTACGTCAACCTGATCTGGATCTGGGGTCACCCCGAGGTCTACATCCTGGTCCTGCCGGCGTTCGGCATCTTTTCGGAGGTCACCTCGACCTTCTCGGGCAAGCGCCTCTTCGGCTACAGCTCGATGGTCTATGCGACGCTCGTCATCACGATCCTGTCGTATCTCGTCTGGCTGCACCATTTCTTCACGATGGGGTCGGGCGCGAGCGTCAACTCGTTCTTCGGCATCACCACGATGATCATCTCGATCCCGACCGGGGCCAAGATTTTCAACTGGCTGTTCACGATGTACAAGGGGCGGATCCGGTACGAGCTGCCGATGATGTGGACGGTGGCCTTCATGGTGACGTTCACGATCGGCGGGATGACCGGCGTGCTGCTCGCGGTGCCGCCAGCCGACTTCGTGCTGCACAACTCGCTGTTCCTGGTCGCGCATTTCCATAACGTGATCATCGGCGGGACGCTGTTCGGGATGTTCGCGGGGATCAACTACTGGTTCCCCAAGGCGTTCGGCTTCCGGCTCGACCCGAAGTGGGGCACGATCTCGTTCTGGTGCTGGGTCGTCGGCTTCTACCTCGCGTTCATGCCGCTCTATGTGCTCGGCCTGATGGGCGTGACCCGCCGGATGCGCTATTTCGACGATCCGAACCTGCAGATCTGGTTCGTCATCGCCGCACTCGGCGCAGCGCTGATCGCAGCGGGCATCGGTGCCTTCCTGATGCAGATCTTCGTCAGCATCCGGAACCGCGAGGCGCTTGCCGACCACACCGGCGATCCGTGGAACGGTCGTACGCTGGAGTGGGCGACCTCGTCGCCGCCGCCGGAGTACAACTTCGCGTTCACGCCCGTCGTCCACGACCTGGACGCCTGGTACGACATGAAGGACCGCAAGCACGAGCGGCCGCTGAGCGGCTTCCGCAAGATCCACATGCCAAGCGGCACCGGCACCGGTGTCGTCCTGGCCGGACTGAGCGTGGCGTTCGGCTTCGCGATGATCTGGTACATGTGGTGGCTGGCGGGTCTGGCGCTGGTCGGCATCTTCGCCACGACGATCTTCCACACCTTCAACTACAAGCGCGACTTCTACATCCCGGTCGAGGACGTGATCGCCAGCGAGGACGCGCGCACCCGCCTGCTCGCGACCCAGGGAGCCTGACGCGATGTCTTCGGTATCATTGAAGAAGGATGGTCTGGACGAGAAGGGTGAGCCCCTCTCGTTCTACCAGCTCGAGGAACATCATCATCCCGAGGGCAGCAGCACGATGCTGGGCTTCTGGATGTACCTGATGAGCGATTGCCTCATCTTCGCGGTGTTGTTCGCGGCGTACGGCGTGCTCGGCAGCAGCTATGCCGGCGGGCCGACGCCCAAGGAGATCTTCGAGCTGCCGCTCGTCGCGGTGAACACCGCGATGCTGCTGTTCTCGTCGATCACCTACGGCTTTGCGATGCTGTCGATGGAAGAGGGCCGCCAGCGCATCATGCAGATGTGGCTCGCGTTCACCGGGCTGTTCGGCCTGTGCTTCCTGTCGATCGAGATGTACGAGTTCGCGACCCTCATCCACGAGGGTGCGGGCCCGACGCGCAGCGCGTTCCTGTCGTCGTTCTTCACGCTGGTCGGCACGCACGGCCTGCACGTGACGATGGGCTTCATCTGGCTCGTCACGCTGATGGTGCAGGTGCAGAAGCACGGCCTGATCGCCGCGAACAAGCGCCGCCTGATGTGCCTCAGCATGTTCTGGCACTTTCTCGACGTCATCTGGATCGGCGTCTTCACCTTCGTCTATCTGATGGGTTCGCTGCGATGACCGACCGCCACGCCACGCCGCACGACGCGCATGCCGAGCATGCGCACGACGATCACGCGCATGGGCACGCGCACGGGCACGATGATCACGGGAACGACCACGCGTCGCACGGGACGCGGGGGAGCTATCTCAAGGGGTTCTTCCTCTCGGTCCTGCTGACCGCGGTGCCGTTCTGGGCGGTGATGACGGGGGCGTTCAAGGACCCGTCGACCGCCGCGCTGGTCATCATGCTGTTCGCGGTGCTGCAGATCATCGTCCACATGATCTACTTCCTGCACATGAACACCAAGTCCGAGAATGGCTGGACGATGATGGCGCTGATCTTCACGATCATCCTCGTCGTGATCACGCTCAGCGGGTCGATCTGGGTCATGTATCACATGAACACGAACATGATGCCGATGCAGGCCGCGGTAGACATGTGATGACCGCGCATGCCCGGCCGCGGCCGGCGATATGGGTGGCAGGCTTCATCGCGCTGCTGCTGTTCGCCGGGTTCGTGGCGCTGGGTGTGTGGCAGGTCGAGCGCCGTACGTGGAAGCTCGACCTGATCCGGCAGGTCGACGCGCGCGCGACCGCCGCGCCGGTCGCACCGCCGGGGCCAGACCGCTGGCCGGCGATCACCGCCGCGAGCGACGCGTATCGCCGGATCCGCGTCAGCGGCACGTTCGTCCATGACCGCGAGACGCTGGTCCGCGCGGCCACCGCGCTGGGCAGCGGCTATTGGGTGATGACGCCGCTGCGGACCGCGCGAGGGTTCAGCGTCCTCGTCAATCGCGGCTATGTCTCGCCCGAACAGCGCCGCACGCATGCGCGGCCCGCGGGGCCCGTCACGGTCACGGGGTATCTGCGCATCACCGAGCCAAAGGGCGGTTTCCTGCGCAGCAACGATGCCGCCGCCGACAGCTGGTATTCGCGCGACGTCGCGGCGATCGCGGCGAAACGCGCATTGGGTCGCACCGCGCCCTATTTCATCGATGCCGACAGGGTCGGGACCGGCGCCCCCGTCGGCGGGCTGACGATCATCGCGTTTCCGAACAACCACCTCGTCTATATGCTGACCTGGTTCGGCCTTGCCGCGATGACGGCGCTCGGCTTCGGGATCGTCGTGCGCAACGAGCGCCGCCGTGACGGGCGCTGAGACGCGCGCTCGCGCGTTGATGCCGTCGCAGGAGGGATCGACCGCGTGACGCCGCCCGACACGACACGAATGACGCTCGACACGTCGCGGTGGCAGACATGGCTGAGCCGTGCGCGCGCCGATACCGATGCGGCGGGCAACGCGAACATGCGGCAGCTGGTGACGCTGCGCTGGATCGCGGTGGCGGGACAGCTCGTCACGGTGCTGACGGTGCGGTTCCTGTTCGGGATCGACCTGCCGCTCGTCCCCATGCTGATGGCGATGGCGGCGTCGGTCGCGCTCAACCTCGCGAGCATGCGGCTCTACGGGTGGCAGCGCGGGGCGAATGCGCAGCTGCTGCTGGCGATGCTGCTCGACGTCGCGCTGTTGACGGTGCAGCTGTACCTGAGCGGCGGCGCGACCAATCCGTTCATCGCGCTGTATCTGTTGCAGGTCGTGCTGGGCGCGGTGCTGCTCGATCGCTGGTCGAGCTGGGCGATCGTCGGGGTGACGGGCGGGTGCTTCGCGCTGCTGACGATCCGCTATCGCCCGCTTGCGCTGCCGACCGATTACACGGGCGAGTATTTCGCGCTCTATACGGTCGGGTCGCTGCTCAACTTCCTGCTGATCGCGACGCTGCTCGTGCTGTTCATGACGCGGATCACGGGGAACCTGCGCGCGCGCGACGAGCATCTCGCCGACCTGCGCCAACAGGCGGCGGAAGAGGACCATATCGTCCGCATGGGCCTGCTCGCATCGGGCGCCGCGCACGAGCTCGGCACGCCGCTCGCCTCGCTCGCGGTGATCCTCAACGACTGGAAGCGGATGCCCGCGCTCGTCACCGATGCCGGCATGCTCGAGGAGATCGGCGAGATGCAGGCCGAGGTGCAGCGGTGCAAGACGATCGTCACCAACATCCTGCTCGCCGCGGGCGAGGCGCGCGGCGAGGCGCCCGAGGTCGTGCCGCTGCACGCGTTTCTCGACGCGATCGTCGAGGATTGGCGCGCGCTGCATGCCGGGGTCGAGTTCGACTATACGAGTCGGCTGGGCGACGATCCGCTGATCGTGTCGGACCCCGCGCTGAAACAGGTGATCGCGAACGTGCTCGACAACGCGGCGGAGGCGTCGCCGCACTGGGTCGGGTTTTCGGGCGAGCGGACGGGCGATCACCTCGCGCTGATCGTGCGCGACCACGGGCCGGGGTTCACGCGCGACAAGCTGGCGAGCTTCGGCAAGCCCTATCAGTCGAGCAAGCGCGATCCGGGGCACGGGCTCGGGCTGTTCCTCGCGGTCAACGCGATGCGCAAGCTGGGCGGCAGCGTCGCGGTCGCCAACCGGGATTCGGGTGGGGCGGAAGTGACGCTGACGCTGCCGCTCGCGGCGATCGCACTGGAGCGTGACGAATGAACGACGACGGCCTGCCCCCGGTGAAGCATCTGGTGATCGTCGAGGATGACGAGACGTTCGCGCGCACGCTCAAACGCTCGTTCGAGCGGCGCGGCTATGCGGTCCGGCTGGCGGCGAGCCATGAGGATCTCGTGCTGCTGCTGGCGGACGGGGTGCCGCAATATGCGGTGGTCGATCTGAAGCTCGGCGGGGCGTCGGGGCTGGTCTGCGTCCAGACGCTGCACGCGCACGATCCCGATATCCTCGTCGTCGTGCTGACGGGGTTTGCCAGCATCGCGACCGCGGTCGAGGCGATCAAGCTCGGCGCGTCGCATTATCTGGTGAAGCCGTCGAACACCGACGACATCGAGGCGGCGTTCGACCGGACCGAGGGCAAGGTCGACACCGCAGTCACCGAACGCCGCGCGACGATCAAGACGCTCGAATGGGAGCGGATCCACGCGACGCTGGCGGAGACGGGGTTCAACATCTCCGAGACCGCGCGGCAGCTGGGCATGCACCGGCGGACGCTCGCGCGGAAGCTGGAGAAGCGCCCGGTCAAGTGATGCGCGGGGGCGCGCGGCAACGCTGTGTTGCCGAACGCGCTATTCCGGGGGGCGATCGCAGCGCCTAGATCGCGTGGACCGTCCTGCCGGGAGCCGTCCGATGACCAAGACCTTGCGCCAGCCGAGCCTGTTCATCCCGCATGGCGGTGGACCGTGCTTCTTCATGGAGGATCCCGCGGGTAACTGGACCGGCATGGCGGCGTTCCTGCGCACGCTCGCCGATCGCCTGCCCGAGCGGCCGCGTGCGGTGCTGGTCGTGTCGGGGCATTGGGAAACGCGCGGCTTCGCGTTTACCGGCGCCGCTCAGCCGCCGCTGATCTACGACTATGGCGGCTTCCCGCCGCACACCTATGACCTGCGCTACGACGTGCCGGGTGATCCTGCGCTGGCAGCGCGCGGCGCGGCATTGCTCGATGCGGCGGGGATCGCGGCGCAGGTCGATACGGCGCGCGGGCTCGATCACGGCGTGTTCGTGCCGATGAAGGTCGCGTTTCCGGAGGCCGATATCCCGGTGGTCGAGATGTCGGTCGACAAGGATCTCGACCCCGCGCTGCACCGTGCGGCGGGTCGCGCGCTCGCGCCGCTGCGCGACGAGGGCGTGCTGATCGTCGCGTCGGGGATGAGCTTCCACAATATGCGCGGCTATGGCGATCCGCGGTTCACCGCGCCGTCCGAGGCGTTCGATGCATGGCTGACCGACGCGGTCGCGGCCGCGCCCGACGCACGCGGTGCCGCGCTCGATCGCTGGGCCGATGCGCCCGCGGGGCGGCTGTCGCACCCGCGCGCGGAGCATCTGCTGCCACTGATGGTCGCCGCGGGCGCGTCGGAGGCGCGCGGGACCAGGATCTACGCCGAACACGTCCTCGAGACCGCGATTTCCGGTTTCAGCTTTGCCTGACCCTTTCACAGGAGACACGTCCATGCCCCTTCTTCTCGGTATTTCCGGCAGCCTGCGCCGCCACTCGTTCAACACCGCGATCCTCGAATCGCTCGCCGATGCGCTGGGCGACAAGGCGACGCTGCGGATCTTCCCGCTCAACGCGATCCCGATGTACGACCAGGACGCCGACACCGAGACGCCGCCCGAGACGGTGGCCGCCTTGCGCGCCGCGATCGGCGAGGCGGACGGGATCGTGATCGCGTCGCCCGAATATAATCACGGGATGCCGGGCGTGCTCAAGAACGCGCTCGACTGGGCGTCGCGGCCTTACGGCAAGGCGACGCTGACGGGGAAGCCGGTGTTCACGCTGACCTCGTCGCCGGGCGCGGTCGGCGGCGCGCGCGCGCAGGCGCAGCTCAACGAGACGCTGGCGTCGATCGGCGCGCGTACGCTGCTGCGGCCGCAATCGGTGATCGGTGCGGTGCACGAGAAGATGACCGACGGACGGCTGGGCGACGCTGGCACGCTCGAGTTCCTGATGCACGGGGTCGACGACCTGCTGCGCGAGATCGCGCGGCCCGCCTCGGCCGTGCGCGAGGCGAACTGAGATGCGGCGCGTGCTGCGGACCTATCCCGCCCAGCGTGACGACATCGCCGATCTCGTCACGCGGCGGCCGCTGCCGGGGCCGCAGCTGCCGCAGGTCGATCCGTTCCTGTTCCTCAACCATCATGGGCCGCAGACCTATGCGCCGGGGAACAGCGGCCTGCCGTTCGGGCCGCATCCGCATCGCGGGTTCGAGACGGTCAGCTTCATCCTGAGCGGCGAAATGGCGCATCTCGACAGCGGCGGGCACGAAAGCGTGATGCGCGCGGGCGGGGTGCAGTGGATGACCGCGGGGTCGGGGCTGATCCATGCGGAGGTCTCGCCCGCGTCGTTCAAGCGCGACGGCGGGCCGCTCGAGATCCTGCAGCTGTGGGTCAATCTGCCGGGGCGGCTCAAGATGACCAAGCCCGCTTATACCGGGCTCCAGCGCGAGGATATTCCCGCGGTCGCGGTCGACGGCGGTGTCGTGAATGTCATTGCGGGGACGTTTGAAGGGCAGGCGGGGCCGGTCGAGTCGCTGACCGGGGTCGCGATGATGACGGTCGAGCTGGCGGCGGGGGGGCGGGTTACACTGCCGGCACCGCGCGGTCGCAGCGTGTTCTTCTATGTGATCGAGGGGCGGCCCGAGGTTGGCGGGACGGTCGTCGAGCCGTGGCATCTCGTCACGTTCGGCGAGCACGGCGACCGGATCGAGGTCGCGGCGGCGGGGCCGGTGCGGCTGGTGTTCGGGCATGCCGATCCGATCGACGAGCCGGTCGTCGCGCACGGGCCTTTCGTGATGACGACGCGCGAGGAGATCGGCGAAGCGATCCGCGATTACCAGGCGGGGCTGTTCGGGCCCGCGCCGGTTATCGCTTGAACCCTTAACCGTCATCCCCGCGTAGGCGGGGATCCAGACTGGCTGGCCTTCGTAAAAGAGCCGTGAGGTCAGCCAGTCTGGGTTCCCGCCTTCGCGGGAATGACGGTGATGCGGCGGGGAGTTACTTCGCCAGCACCGCCGACTGGTCGACCGCCACCACCGGCAGCCACACCGCGCTCGCATTCGCGCCGCCGCGTTCGATCGTTACCGTCGCCTTCTTGTAGTCCGCCTTCTTCGCGAGGAAGATGTTGGGGACGAAGGTCTGCGGGTTGCGGTCGTAGAGCGGAAACAGGCTCGACTGGACCTGCACCATGATCCGGTGACCCGGCTGGAAGACGTGGTTCACCGTCGGCAGACGGAACTTGTAGCGCTGCGTCTTGCCGGCAGGGATCGCACTCGGCTTGGCGAAGCTGTCGCGGTAGCGGCCGCGGAAGATGTCGAGGCTGATCGGCAGCTCATAGCCGCCCATCTTCGGATCGCTCGCGACCTCGTCGGGATAGACGTCGATTACCTTGACGACGAAGTCGGCGTCGGTGCCGGTCGTCTTGGCATAGATGTCCGCGATCGGTGCGCCCGATACGCGGACGGGCGTCGTCAGCACCTCGGTCGTGTAGGTCATCACGTCGGTGCGGCCATCCACCCCGCGCTGGTCGCTGACCAGCCAGTCGCCCCAGCGACCGTCGCCGAAATTGACCGGGCGCGGCAGATGCGGGACGGGCTTGGCGGGGTCGGAGACATAGCTGTCGCCGCCGCTCGCCGCCTTGGTGAAGCCCAGCCCGCCCTCGGCGCCGAGATAGATCGGCTTCAAGGGTGCGGCACAGCCGGTCTCGCACGCGAGTGGCCAGGTCGTCAGCCTGTCCCAGTGATTCTCGCCGGTGTTGTAGATCGCCGCGGCGGGCAGCGTGACCGCGGGGCCGTCCTTCAGATACTGGTCGAACATCGGCAAGACCATCTGCTCGCGGAACTGCTGCGCGGTGTCGCCGTCCCACTCGAACGGGCCGAGGCTGCGGCCGTCGCGGTTGACCTGGCTGTGCCGCCACGGACCCATGACGAGATGGTTGTTGCCCATCTTGCCCTTGGCCTTGAGCGTCTCCCACGCGGTGATCGCGCCGTACATGTCCTCCTGATCCCACAGTCCCTGTTCCCAGAGCGTCGGGACGTTCGAGGGGTTGGCGGCGAGCAGTGTGTCGAGCGCCTGGCCCTGCCAGAATGCGTCATAGGCGGGATGCGCGACCATCCGCTGCCAATAGGGAAGCTGGTCGTATCCCGACGCCTTGGCCCAGTCGCCCGCCGAGCCGATGCGGCGGAAATTCTCGTAATCGTCATAGCCGCCCGTCGGCGGTGCCTTGCCCGCGCCCTTGTAGCCGGTCTGGCCGCCGAGCCAGGCGATGTTGGCGAGGCGGAACGCGCCGTAATGGAACCAGTCGTCGCCCATCCAGCCGTCGATCATCGGGCTTTCGGGCACCGCGGCCTTCAGCGCAGGGTGCGGGTTGAGCAGCGCCATGACGACGGTGAAGCCCTCGTAGGACGACCCGATCATGCCGACGCGGCCGTTCGATTCGGGCAGGTTCGCCTTGTTCACCAGCCAGTCGATCGTGTCATAGGCGTCGGTGACGTGATCGACCTTGGTCGGGTTGAGCGGGCCGATCACCGGGCGCGTGACGACATAGTCGCCCTCCGAGCCATATTTGCCGCGGACGTCCTGATAGACGCGGATATAGCCGCCCTTGACGAACATCTCGTCGGCGAGCGGCAGCGTCGAGAGGATGCTCGGGCTGTCCATCCGCGTCGCGCGCGACTTCGCGTCGTACGGCGTGCGCGTCAGCACGATCGGCGCGTTGGTCAGCACCTTGGGATAGACGATGACGGTGTAGAGCTTCGTCCCGTCGCGCATCGGGACCATCACCTCGCGCTTGACGTAGTCGCGGTTGGCGGTGGCGGGGACGAACTTGGCGGGAATGTCGCCGCCGGCGGGGGCGGCCTTGTCAGAAACAGTCTGGGGCACCTGCGCCGACGAAACGGTGGCGAGCGCGATCGAGGCGAGGAGGACGAGCTTGAGGGTCATGCAAACGCTCCGGGAGGGGAATGGCCACAGGCTAGGCGCAATTGTCGCGCGGGGGCAATCGGGTTTGTCTCGCCGGCACGAGATCGCGGGTGACGGTGGTTTTGGCTCTGGGTCCTGACTTTCGTCAGGATGACGAAAAGGGGGGCGTCAGGATGACGGGAGGGGGGACGGAAGGGAGGGGGCCAGCACCGCGCGTTCGCGGCCGACGAGGGCGACGAGCCAGTCGGTGAAGGCGCGGATCGCGTCGAAGCGGCCGGTGTCCTGGTGCGTCACCAGCCAGAAGGCGCGGCTGATGCGGATGTCGGGGAGGATCGCGACGAGCCCCGGATACGCCTCGCCGATGAAGCAGGGGAGCACGCCGATCCCTGCGCCCGCCGCGATCATGTGCGCCTGCGCGTTGATGCTCGACGAGCGCAGCACGGGGTCGCGGACGCCCGGGATCTCGTCGAGATAGCGCAGCTCGGGCGCGTAGACGATGTCGGGGACATAGCCGATCATCCGCCGGTCGCGCAGGTCGGCGATGCCGTGCACCGGGCCGTGCGCCGCGAGATGCTCCGCCGACGCGTAGAGCCGCAGCGTATAGTCGGTGAGCTTGCGCGTCCGCAGCGGACCGCGGCGCGGGCGCGCGAGCAGGACCGCGACGTCGGTCTCGCGCCGCGTCGGGTTGAGGAACCCGCTGGTCGCGACGAGATCGACGGCGAGCTTGGGATGCGCCTGTGCGAGCGTGCCGAGATGCCGGCTGACGAACCAGGTGCCGAAGCCCTCGGCGACGCTGACGCGGATCGTGCCGTCGACCTCGGTCCGCCCCGCGGGCGGGGTGCGGATGTCCGATGCGATCGCCGCCATCGCGGTCGCGCGCGCGAGCAGGTCCTCGCCCGCGCTGGTCAGGATCTGGCCGTCGGGGCCCTGTTCGAACAGCCGCTGGCCGACCGCGGTCTCGAGCCGGCGGAGGCGGCGGCCGACCGTCGTCGCATCGACGCCAAGGCTCGCCGCGGCGCGGCCAAGCTGCTGCGCGCGGGCGACTTCGAGGAAGATCGGGAGGTCGCTCCAGTCCATGCCGGCTGCAGATATGCAGCTATCGCCTGCAAGTCTATCGCTTGTGTCGTGGTGGATGCGGTGGTGTAGGGGCCATAAAACAAGGAGAGGCGCCATGACCGTTCGCACCATCGAGCATCTGATCGCAGGCGGCGGCGCGGGTGCACCGCCCTCCGGCGGCGCGCGCAGCGGCGACGTGTTCGACCCCAACAGCGGCGAGATCCAGGCGCGTGTGACGCTTGGCACGCAGGCCGATCTCGACCGCGCGGTGGCCGCCGCGCACAAGGCGCAGCCGGGCTGGGCGGCGACCAACCCGCAGCGGCGCGCACGCGTGATGTTCGAGTTCAAGCGGCTCGTCGAGGCGAACATGGACGAGCTCGCGCGGCTGCTGTCGTCCGAGCACGGCAAGGTGATCGCGGATTCGAAGGGCGACATCCAGCGCGGGCTCGAGGTGATCGAGTTCTGCTGCGGGATCCCGCACATCCTGAAGGGCGAGTATACGCAAGGGGCGGGGCCGGGGATCGACGTCTATTCGATGCGCCAGCCGCTGGGCATCGGCGCAGGGATCACGCCGTTCAACTTCCCCGCGATGATCCCGCTGTGGATGAGCGGCGTCGCGATCGCGACGGGCAACGCGTTCATCCTCAAGCCGAGCGAGCGCGATCCGTCGGTGCCGGTGCGGCTCGGCGAGCTGTTCCTCGAGGCGGGGCTGCCCGAGGGGATCTTCCAGGTCGTCCACGGCGACAAGGAGATGGTCGACGCGATCCTCGATCATCCGGCGATCAGCGCGGTGAGCTTCGTCGGTTCGTCCGACATCGCGCATTATGTGTACCGTCGCGGCGTCGAGGCGGGCAAGCGCGTTCAGGCGATGGGCGGCGCGAAGAACCACGGGATCGTCATGCCCGACGCGGATCTCGACCAGGTCGTCGCCGATCTGTCAGGCGCGGCGTTCGGGAGCGCGGGCGAGCGGTGCATGGCGCTGCCGGTGGTGGTGCCGGTCGGCGAGAAGACCGCGATTGCTTTGCGCGAGAAGCTGATCCCGGCGATCGCGGCGCTGCGCGTGGGCGTGTCGACCGACAATGACGCGCATTACGGCCCGGTGGTCAACGCGGCGCATCGCAGCCGGATCGAGACCTGGATCCAGACGGGTGTCGACGAGGGCGCGGAACTCGTCGTCGACGGGCGCGGGTTCGAACTGCAGGGGCATGAGAAGGGGTTCTTCATCGGGCCGTCGCTGTTCGATCACGTGACGACGGACATGTCGGCGTACAAGGAGGAGATCTTCGGCCCCGTCCTCCAGATCGTTCGCGCGAAGGATTTCGAGGAGGCGGTGCGCCTCCCGAGCGAGCATCAATATGGCAACGGCGTCGCGATCTTCACGCGCAACGGCCACGCGGCGCGCGAGTTCGCGGCGCGGGTTAACGTGGGGATGGTCGGGATCAACGTGCCGATCCCGGTGCCGGTGGCGTATCACAGCTTTGGCGGGTGGAAGCGCAGCGCGTTCGGCGACACCAACCAGCACGGGATGGAGGGCGTGAAGTTCTGGACCAAGGTCAAGACGATCACGCAACGCTGGCCTGATGGCTCCGCGCTGCCGGCGATGGCGGAAGATGGCGGCCCGGCGCGGAACAACGACGCGTTCGTCATCCCGACGATGGGGTGAGGGGGGTGCGCTCCCTTTCTTCCGTCATCCTGGACTCGATCCAGGATCCAGCGTTGCGAAGCGCGGCGTTCGTGGCTCTGGATCCTGACTTTCGTCAGGGTGACGGAGGGGTGGGCGATTATGCGGTGTCCGCGCGGGGTGGGTCTGCGTCACACCCTTCCGTCATCCTGGACTTGATCCAGGATCCAGCGTTGCGGAGTGCGGCGTTCGTGGCTCTGGATCCTGACTTTCGTCAGGATGACGGGGGCGGGAGGGGGGCGAAACCCCAGTCTTCGGCCAGATCGCGCCAGGTCGGGTTGTCCGTCTCGATCAGCGCGATCTTCCACGACCGTTTCCAGACCTTGAGCTGTTTCTCGCGCGTGATCGCCGCGTCCATCGTGTCTGCCATCGCAAACCAGACCAGCCGATTCACGCCGTATCGCTTTGAGAACCCGTCGAACATGCCGTCGCGATGCTGAACGATCCGCGCCATCAGGTCGGACGTCACGCCGATGTAGAGCGTTCCGTTGCGCCAGCTCGCCATGATATAGACCGCGGGTTGCCTAGCCATATCCTTCCCCCACCCCGTCATCCTGACGAAGGTCAGGATCCAGAGCCACAGGCGTCAGCATTCGCCGCTCTGGATACTGGGTCAAGCCCAGTATGACGACACAGGAAAGCCCGATGACCAACCAGTTCGACCTCACCGACGACCAGCGCGAGATCCAAGAGCTTGCGCGCCGTTTCACCGCCGACCGGATCACCCCGCATGCGGCCGAGTGGGACGAGAAGCACATCTTTCCGCGCGACACGATCAAGGCGGCGGCCGAGCTTGGCTTCGCGTCGATCTATGTCAGCGAGGAGAGCGGCGGGATCGCGCTCGGGCGGCTCGAAGCCGCGCTGATCATGGAAGCGATGTCGTATGGCTGCCCGTCGACGAGCGCGTTCATCAGCATCCACAACATGGCGGCGTGGATGATCGACCGGTTCGGGTCGGCCGCGGTGAAGGACAAGTATCTGCCCGATCTGGTGACGATGGACCGGCTGGCGAGCTATTGCCTGACCGAGCCGGGTTCGGGGTCGGACGCCGCCGCGCTCAAGACGCGCGCGGTACGTGACGGCGACGACTGGATCGTGACCGGATCGAAGCAGTTCATCTCGGGCGCGGGCGAGAACGAGGTGTACGTCACCATGGTCCGCACGGGTGAGGAGGGGCCAAAGGGCATCTCGTGCCTCGTGATCGAGAAGGACATGCCCGGCGTCTCGTTCGGCGCGAACGAGAAGAAGCTCGGCTGGCATTCGCAGCCGACGCGGCAGGTGATCTTCGACGGCGTCCGCGTGCCGGGCGCGAACATGGTCGGCGGCGAGGGCGAGGGGTTCCGGATCGCGATGATGGGGCTCGATGGCGGGCGGCTGAACATCGGCGCGTGCTCGCTCGGCGGCGCGCAGCGGTGTCTCGACGAGGCGATCGCCTATACGCGCGACCGCAAGCAGTTCGGCAAGCCGATCGCGGACTTCCAGAACACGCAGTTCATGCTGGCCGACATGGCGACCGAGCTCGAGGCGGCGCGTGCGCTGCTCTACATCGCGGCGGCCAAGGTGACCGCGAACGCGCCCGACAAGACCAAGTTCGCGGCGATGGCGAAGCGGCTGGCGACCGACACGGGCTCGTCGGTGGTCGACCGCGCGTTGCAGCTGCATGGCGGCTACGGGTATCTGCAGGATTACCCGATCGAACGCTTCTGGCGCGACCTGCGCGTGCATTCGATCCTCGAGGGCACGAACCAGGTCATGCGGATGATCGTCGGCCGCGAACTGACCCGTCAATGAGCCCGCGCAGCGTTGCTCCCTCCTTCTCCTCCGCGGCTCCGCGCCTCCGCGTGAACAAAGAATTTTCTCACGCGGAGACGCGGAGCCGCGGAGATTTTGCCCGGGAGGTGATCGCGTGACCGATGATCTGATCGTTGAACATGAAGGGCCTGTCGGCCGGATTCGGTTGAACCGGCCAAAGGCGTTGCACGCGCTCAATCTGGCGATGTGCGAAGGTGTGCTGGAGGCGCTCGAGGCGTGGCGCGGGGATGCGTCGGTCGAGGCGATTGTCGTGGATCATGCCGAAGGGCGCGGGTTCTGTGCCGGGGGCGATATCCGGATGCTGGCCGCGTCGGGGGCTGGCGACGGTAACGATGCGCGCGCGTTCTTTCATGCCGAGTACCGGATGAACCACCGGCTGTTCGTCTATGCCAAGCCGATCGTCGCGTTCATGGACGGGATCACGATGGGTGGCGGCGTGGGGCTCGCCTTGCCGTGCACGTACCGCGTGGCGACCGAGAACACGAAGTTCGCGATGCCCGAGACGGGGATCGGGCTATTTCCCGATGTCGGCGGCGGCTGGTATCTGTCGCGGCTGCCCGGGCGGATCGGGCAGTATCTCGCGCTGACGGGGCATCGGCTCGATGGGGCGGAGTGTGTCGCGCTGGGGTTGGCGACGCAGTATCTGCCGAGTGATACACTCGACACTGCCAAGGCGCGGATCGCCGAGATGCCGCAGGATATTGCCGGCGTGCTCGCTGCGCTGTCGACTGCCGCGCCCGAAGCGCAGATCCTTGCGCGCAAGGACGAGATCGACCGGCTGTTCGCGTCCGACGTGCTCGAGGAGATCTATGCCGCGCTCGACGCTGATGGCGGGGAATGGGCGGCAAAGACGCTTGCGACGCTCAGGACCAAGTCGCCGCAGACGATGAAGGTGTCACTCCGGCTGCTCCGCGAAGGCGCGGCGATGGCGAGTTTCGCGGACGAGATGAAACAGGAATATGCGGTCGGCGCGCATGTCGTGCAGCGGCATGACTTCATCGAGGGCGTCCGCGCGGTGATCGTCGACAAGGACAATGCGCCGCGCTGGGACCCGGCGACGCCCGAGGCTGTGAGCGATCACGTGATCGACCAGATCTTCGCGCCGTTGCCGGAAGCCGAGGCGTGGACGCCGGGTTAATCCGTCATCCTGACGAACGTCAGGATCCAGAGTTACTTGCGACGTCGTTCGCGGCTCTGGATCCTGGATCAAGTCCAGGATGACGATGCTTATTGGAGACTGACATGGCCGAATACGAAACGATCCTCGTCGAGCAGCGTGGGGGCGTGACGCTCGTCACGCTCAACCGGCCGCAGGCGCTCAACGCGCTCAATTCGCAGGTGCTCGCCGACCTGATCGCCGCGTTCGCCGCGTTCGATGCGGATCCGTCGCAGGGCTGCGCGGTGCTGACCGGCTCGGCCAAGGCGTTCGCGGCGGGCGCGGACATCAAGGAGATGCAGAGCCAGGGCTTTGCCGACATGTATGCGAGCAACTTCTTCGCCGGCTGGGAACAGGTGACGCGGACTCGCAAGCCGATCATCGCGGCGGTCGCGGGCTATGCGCTGGGCGGCGGCTGCGAGGTCGCGATGATGTGCGACTTCATCCTCGCCGCGGACACCGCCAAGTTCGGCCAGCCCGAGATCAAGCTCGCGGTGTCCCCCGGGATGGGCGGGTCGCAGCGCCTCACGCATGCGGTCGGCAAGGCCAAGGCGATGGAGATGGTGCTGACCGGGCGGATGATGGATGCGGTCGAGGCCGAGCGCGCAGGGCTGGTGTCGCGTATCGTGCCCGCCGACGACCTCGTCGAGGAGGCGGTGAAGACCGCCGCGACGATCGCCGCGATGGCGCCGCTCGCGGTGCTGGCGAACAAGGAAATGGTCAACGCGGCGTTCGAGACGGGGCTAGCGATGGGCGTCCAGTTCGAGCGGCGGCTGTTCCACGGGCTGTTCGGCACCGCGGACCAGAGCGAAGGCATGGCCGCATTCGTCGAGAAGCGCGCGGGGGCCTGGACGGGCAAGTAACGGGCGCGCCCGTCATCGTTGCTGCCCGTCATCCTGACGAACGTCAGGATCCAGGGTTAAGGGCGGTGTCGTTTCTGGCTCTGGATCCTGACTTTCGTCAGGATGACGGGGTGGTGGGGTGCGGGACATCGGCGCCGCATATGGCGGGATCGCAGCGCGAGCGGCACAGCCGCGGCGGCAGATTTAGGAGAGAGAACATGGCACGCATCGGATTCATCGGGCTCGGCAACATGGGCGGCGGGATGGCCGCGAACCTCGCGAAGAACGGCCATGACGTGCGCGCGTTCGACCTGAGCGCCGACGCGCTGGCCAAGGCGAAGGCGGCGGGCTGCCTGCCCGTCGACTCCGCCGCCGAGGCCGCGGACGGCGCCGAGGCGATCGTGACGATGCTCCCCGCGGGCAAGCACGTCGCCGAGGTGTATGATGCGCTGTTCGGCGTCGCGGCGCCGACCGCGATCCTGATCGACTGTTCGACGATCGACGTCGCGACCGCGAAACAGGTCGCCGACGCCGCGCAGGCCAAGGGGCTCGCCGCGGTCGATGCGCCCGTCTCGGGCGGGATCGGTGCGGCGAATGCGGGCACGCTGACCTTCATGGTCGGCGGTTCGGCGGCGGCGTTCGAGCACGCGCAGCCGATCCTCGCGGCGATGGGCAAGGCGGTGATCCATGCCGGCGTCAACGGCGCGGGACAGGCGGCGAAGATCTGCAACAACATGATCCTCGGCGCGACGATGATCGCGACGTGCGAGGCGTTCGTGCTCGCGGACAAGCTCGGGCTCGACGCGAAGGCGTTTTACGACATCGCCAGCGTCTCGTCGGGGCAGAGCTGGTCGATGACGAGCTATGCGCCGTTGCCGGGGATCGGCCCCGACACGCCCGCCGACCATGACTATCAGGGCGGGTTCGCCGCCGCGCTGATGCTCAAGGACCTGCGGCTCGCGATGGCGGCGGCGCAGGACGTCGGCGCCGACACGCCGATGGGCGCGAAGGCCGCCGAGCGCTACGAGGCGCTCGCCGCGGCCGGGCACGGCGGGCTCGACTTCTCCGCGATCATCCGCACGTTGCAGGGTAACGCCTAGCCCGGCGTGCGACGGACCGGCGGGAGCGCGTTGCAGATGTCCGCACCGCCCGCCGGCACCGTGAAGAAGGGCGGCGTCCGGTTCTCGCGCCCCGCGATCCAGGCGGTGAAGCGCGGATTGCGCGCCCCGCGGTACTGGAAATGCGGGCGGGTGGCGGCGGGAAGGTCGCTCGCCAGCCGTGCCGAGACGATCGGGCTGCGTTCGGCAGGCGTGGCGTAGAAGCCGAGATCCCCCGTACCGCGCGGCAGCGACGACAGCCACTCGATCCCGTCGACGACGCGCCCGACGACCGCGATGTTGCGGTCGAGCGCGCGCGGCGCATGCCCGATGACGGTGTAGAGCTCGGCGCCGCTGCCGACGCTCGGTGCCAGATCACGCGCGACGCCGACCATCCCGTAGCAATGCGGCAGCCACTGCCGCGCGCCCGATCCGGCGAGCGGCCAGCCATCCGCGCTGTATCCTGCCCATTGCGCATAGGGGTCGGACTTGGTGAGCCGTGCGACCGCGGTCGGCCCGGCCATGTCATATTCGGCGGCGATCCCGTCCGCGACGCCGGGGACGAGCGGCTTCTTCTCGGTCGCATCGCCCCATTGCGCGACATAATTGTCCTGCACGCGGTAGACGCTGGTCGCGGTGTCCCACCAGCGCGCGCGGGCGAGCGCGCGGATGTTGGCGACGTGCGCGGGCGCATAGGCGGGCGCGAGCCGGAGCGTGAAGCCGTGCCCGTTCGCCAGCGTGAAGACGAGGATCTCGTCATCGGGCACCGCGACCCAGTCGGCCGCGACCGGATCGGACGGCAGCGGCGGGGCAGGCGCCGGCGTTGGGGTGGCCTGGGCTAGGGCGGCGGCGAGAAGGGCGGCGGGGAGGGCGGTGATCATCGCTGTGAGACTGCCCGAGCGCGCCGCATCACGCAATCGCTTGCACCGCGGCCAAACCCGCTCTAGCAGGCGCGTTCCAGAGCAATGCGGAGCGGTGGCCGAGTGGTCGAAGGCGCTCGCCTGGAAAGTGAGTATACGTCAAAAGCGTATCGAGGGTTCGAATCCCTCCCGCTCCGCCACCTGCCCATACAAGCCATTGTAAAGTCTCGGAATTTCTGGCTGGGGTGGATGCTGCCCCACATATTGGCCAACATTTTGTTCGGGGTGTGATACCAATCCACCCAGCACCACCCGTTGCAATAGCTGCCGTTGTTTCGCACACTGGTTGGGGATGGAGTTACGAGCATGGTTGCTAAGACGTTGATTGAAGCGCTTACGAATTTCGACGCTAATGCTGTAATCGGTAAAGCTCTCGCGGCATCGGGCCCGAAGCTACTTAAATTAGCCGGTAGCGAAGTAAGAAAGACGCCAGAAAGACTGTCCGCCGCATTTGGAACTGGATTTTCTCACCATCTCCAGTCCACGTTCGATAGATGCTATCGAATAAAGACACTTATATACCGTGAAGAGCCAGTCCAATTATTGGCACAATATGTATCAATAAAATTAGGCTTAAAAAGTCGAAAGATCACTGATGATATATTGATATCAAGGCTGGAGGACTTTAAAAACATCATTGTTCAGGGCAGTGGTGGTTCTGGAAAAACTATGTTCATGAAGTATCTTGCCTTATGTCGATTTGAGAATCCCAAGGGGCGGATACCGATATTTGTTGAAATGAGATCGTTAGAGTTTTCGGATAGTAAGACAATCGAAGAGCTTGTGTATCAATACTCTACACCAAAAAATAGTAAAATATCATTTTCTCAATTTGAGTCTGCAATCTCAAGTGGTATGTTTATAATCATATTGGATGGTTTAGATGAGGTTGAACCGGACCACAGGGAGCGTGTCCATCGGCAAATTCTGAATCTACCAGTTAAATACCCCGAAAACATGTTAGTTGTTTCGTCTAGGGAAGACCCAAGTCTTGGTGGTTGGGGACCGTTCTATCTATTCAACGTCCTTCCTCTAGACAAGCGGCAAGTCACCGCCGTTGTTAAGAAGATCGACTTTGATCATGTTATCAAAGCAAAATTCTTGAAGGACTTAGCTAACCACCTTTATGATCAGCATAAAAGCTTCTTAACAAATCCGCTACTCGCAACAATCATGCTTTTAAGATACGATCAGTTTGCCAATTCTAGTGATAAAATCCATATATTCTACGATCAGGCTTTCGAGACTCTATTCTTTAAGCACGATCTGTCTAAAGGCGTATATGAGCGTAAGCGCTATACCAAGCTTACTGTAGATGAGTTTCGGGCAATATTTGCGGCCTTCTCTTTTAGTACTTATTCCAAAAACAAGTACGCTTTCTCAAGAACCGAAATAATATCATATATCGATAAAGCAATAAAGTACTGTGGTAGCTCAACGTCAGCATCTGCGGTATTGAAAGACTTAATTGAAAGCGTGTGCATAATACAAGAAGATGGTCTTGAGTTCACGTTTGTTCATAGATCATTCCAAGAGTACTTTGCCGCATTCTTTGTGGCGGAGTATAGGGGGATAAAGGTACAGGAATACGTTGATATTATAATGAACAGGGGGCAAACTGAAACGTCCGGACTGTTACTTAAAGAGATGGCGCCGAGCTTAGTGGAGCGAAATTGGACAGTTCCGGTTATGCAGCATGTCATGCAAGAACTCGGCAAACACGATCCAGCGACGAATCCGAGCTACTTCGTAAATCTAACGTGTGGAACGTTGTACTTTGATCGAGAAGGAAGGATTAATGGATTTGCTCTAAATCCGGTAGGGCATCAGTTGCTTTCTCTAAACCGCTATAACCAACGAGGTATGATCGCGTTCTTTAATACGGGACTCTTGTTTGAAAGTCGCGAAGAGTTAGTGGGCTTGCCATCACGTGTTGATCCTGAAAAGAAGCTGGATGCTCAACGTGTAGTAACAAGTATCACACATACTAGAACAGGGTTCGATTTCAGCGAAGACGATAACTACTGGATGGTACATACTAACGCACCGAAGTACCTGAAAAGTCTATGTACTAATGTAAAAAACTCATATCAAGAGTTAATTGATCGTGTTGCAGCCTACGACGCGGCAGACGAAGAACTGGTATAGACAATTACGGTATATACGGGAAAAACCCCGAAAACCGCACGCTATTCGCTAGAATGCCGTCAATATTCTAGGCCAATGCGGCGTAGAACTAATTTGTCTGGCCTTCCGCCGCTGCATACGTTGCGGTCCGGGTTCACCTAAAGTCTATCTATGACCCGTTTAATCTGTGCCGCGGTCCATTCGCCACCGCGCGCCGTAGTAATACCTTGGGCGTTGAGTGTGGCAGCTATTTGTCTTAGCGATACGGCCCCGTTGCTCTTCGCCTGTTCGACCGAGACAAGAGCGTCACGCGCGCGTTGATCTGCCATCGCAGTACGAACCTTAGCGCTCGCGGCCGCTGCCGCCTTGGAGGGCAGCGTGTGGCCTCGTAGACCTCCTAGAGCCACCCCTCTAGTCTTCGCTGCGGCTAGCGCGGCCTTTGTTCGAGTTGATATCGCTTCGCGCTCCTGTTGGGCCACCAGCGCCATTACCCCAACCGTGAAGGAATTCGCGCCCGGCATATCTGCCGCTACGAACGACGTCCCAGCGTTTTGCAGTTGCATAAGGAACGCGGCGTCACGTGATAGCCGGTCAAGCTTTGCTACTATGAGCGTTGCGCCCATTGCCCTGCATAGCCGTAGCGCTTCCTGTAGCTGTGGGCGATTGTCCGAGCGCTTACCGGATTCGATTTCAACGACCTCACCTACGAGGTCCCACGATCCGCCGTTTAAAAACGTGCGAACGGCAAACTGTTGAGCTTCGAAGCCAAGGCCGCTGCGACCCTGCTTAGCTGTACTAACTCTATAATACGCTACGTACTTGGCGGTCACCATGCGAGTCGTTCCATTTGCTTCAACGTTCGTTGTAGCTAATGTAACAGGGTGGCTGGTTGGCGCAAGGTTCGTTGTCAAGCGGGTGCATTACGTCGAGGGCGGGGGGGTGTGGGCTATGGACGTGGCAGCGGTCCGTTTAGTCCGTGATAAGGGGATCGGTCCTAGCGGCATAGCTAAGCGCCTCGGCATCGGTCCAGCGAGCGTCTGCCGGACACTTTCGGTGGAATTAAGAGCGTCGGACTGATGCCTCGGCAAGTCTATCAACAGCGATATCATCCTCTTTGATATCACAGAGAGGATCGCGACCAATCCACTTTTCGGCACAAGCAGGATCAACCAGCTTTTGTTGATCAGTAGCGGGCCTGACTACGAGTGTACCGGTTGATGCGTTATCTTTGGGGGCGCTTAACAAATCAGGATCATTAAATAAGAAGCTTAGTTGCTCATCGTTTAAATGAACAAGACCCCTGATAGGACTTGTGTGAATGGCGACTTTAGGGAACAGTATGAGGGACCGATTGCCGTCAGGGCGTAATACCTCTACCGGTACATTTTTAAACGGAAACCTATCCGTAACGTAGAACTGAAACCGGCGGGGTTGGTCATCGCGAGGCTTTCCAACCGTGACGAACATCCCGATTTCGTTGAAAGGTGGTTTGCGATCGCGCGCACGCTGCCTAAGTTCAACGAGTGTTGCCTTACAGTCCTTGTTATCTTGAACGGTGCAGCCGTCTAAAACCTTTGCTTGTTCCATTGCTTTTTTTAAATCTGCGGTATTTATCCCAGTTACGCCAGCGAGAGCATCAACAAGGCGAAGGCTGTCCGTGCTATAATAACTCTTTTCAGCAAGAACATCGGCAAACACGGATGGATTTCTCTTGATCGCCTGCTCTAGTTTCTCCTGCTGTGTTTGGGAAGCAAAGGAGTAAACCAGCCATCCGGTTGCAAATAAAAACATCATTAGACCAGTTATTAGTAATAGCCAAAATCGATGACGAACTTTTGTCATTCGCTCTTCTAGAGTCGCCTTTACAAGCTCGTACCGCTGTTGCGGGTCCAAACCGTCGATATCTACCTTTCCTATGTCGAGGCCAACTTCCAGGACCTTTATCGCTTCGACTCTGTCGCGAGCCGGGACCCGGCCAAGGGCATGAAGTTTATTAAGGCCGTTACCAATTACGCCGGATATGCTTCGCGCGTAGATAGCGGCAATGACTAAGACTACACCACCAACCGCCGGCACAAGTGGCAGAACTTTTTCAACGCCGTAAAGCTGTACCATATCAAATACCTAGCCGGTTATTATAATGCTAGTTGGTAATGTGGCCCGTCTATAAATGCCTTTTTACCAAGAGCAGTGCGTCGTTTCACATAATCGTGAACGGCGTCCTCAAGACCGGCTGGTGTGCCACTAATTTGCTCGAATGGCGTGTCCCAAACTCCGCCCCATGTAAGCGGAACGCCTATATGAATAGCAGCATGATGTACGGCCGCAGCCACCTTGTAAACCGGGCCCCATTCCCATCTTAAATTGCCGTTTATGTAAGGCACCAGATCAATCGCGTGCCCAAAGCCATCCGCCTGGACAAGATGCTTGGAATCAAGGGTCTTGGAGGCGCCAGCGGCTACGAGTTTTTGTTGCTCAACGATCGTTCGGACGCCATCGTGAACGGCAAAGTCTTGCTCGCTTAGTGCGATTGCCATATTTGCGATAGCAACGAGCTGGGGGTGGACCCCCTGTAAATTAACTTTTGAGTTCACGCCAAAGCCATATGGCATCGTATCGCCCTTTCGACTCGAAAAGAACGCCTTACTAATCTGGGAGACGATGATCGTTTCGAAGAGAAACGGCAATCGATCTTTATTGCGATCCTAATCGTCGCGCTTGACCCGTCGATGATATTGACTAGCTCTAAAATCGTCGAAGTCCAAATAGAATGGTCAACCATCCTTACGTATCTATCCAGTCAATAAAGTTTGGGGATTCGTATGCTCACAGTACAGCTCTTAAGCTCGCAGATGTAACTTGATCAGAATTGATTAATATTCCCGCTTTGAAATAATCTAAAAGCTAAGAAGAAAGTAAACTGGTAATCCTGTGTGCCCGGTTATGCGAGCCGCTAAACCGGATGTTAGGTGGCTAACAACGTGTCCCGGAGGTATTGCGCTCGTTGGCAGCGCTTCTACATAATAGGCGAATTACAATCGATTTTAAGCTGCATACAGCAGCAAGGGGCGGGATAAGGTACGTCGCCCTATTTCCCGCCCCTATCGGCGTCGGCTGGTACCCGGCTGGCCCTGTAAATCGGAAACTGCCGACGCCTGTCGTCCAACTGGTACCGCTGCAACGCCCCGCTTTCTTACTTTGCCTTGATTACCGGTCGGACGCCGACGTGATTGTAAAAGGCATCTGACAGTACCCGCGTTGCCAAGTCCTGTGCAGACACCGGTACGCGGATAGAGTCATGAACTGGCAGCGCAGGAACACCGTATCGCATGGCTAACGTGTGGACGGCATCGCTCACCGCGCAGCTTTCGACATATTGCAGGTCGCCCCACCGGATTTCGCTGGTAGGCCAATCGACCAGCTCGGGTAACGCGGCCAGCATCAACAGATGCGTTTGCCCGATAGGATGATCCTTCTGTAGGTCACCCGTACCGTATTCCGGCGTTCGATACTCGTCGTATCGTTTCTTGTATTTGGCCTTGGTGTGTGGAGGCCAGCGGGTATGAAACCGATCATAGCCGAAGGTTATCACAACCCAGGTTTTAGCCACGCCGCGTGTCAGGCCACCAATGTCTGCATAAGCATCGGCCTGTGGATCGAACGGAACGCCCTTCAAAACGCGATAGATCGTCAAGAAGCTTGATCCGATATCGACCTCTACCGTCGCTTCGCCGTTGATGGTGATATCGGCGCGAAGGTCGCTCGCCATCTGCTGATAGCTGTCTTTGCCGGGGCTGTAGAGGCGACCGCCCTTGGTGAAGTCCTGTCCAATCGTGTCGCCTTGCCCGAAGATACGTTGAAAGTAGCGATGCTTGCCGTCACCGAGACCAAGCTCCTGCCGTGCCATGAATCTGTTGATATCATGAACCTGATCGGCCATCCGTTGAATGCCGGGAAGGTCCTTGTCTACCTTCATCGGCGTACCGGGCAGCTTATATCCTTTGAAGTAGTTTGTCTTCGACCGCTTTATCGCAGAGCATGACCGAAGAAGGATCGGGTGCGCTATCCTTGCAAGCCGTGGCGTCTGCCTAAAATGGGATGACCAATTACCGGGAGTGATTCCGTACCCAAGGGCCATTTCCAATAGGGAGGGCTTGGCACGGAACCGGGTAGCATCCCGTTCCTTGGTCCGGCCTTTCAGGCTACCACGATCGCCGCGGATAACCTCTAGAAGGTTCAGGCTTTCCATGGCGTCCATCACAGTCTTGAACGGCTTGTAACCGATTGCCATGCCGGTGAATGTGGGCAGCCCTGTTGACCGGTATCCGTAACGCTCAACGCCCTCGATCGCATTCGCAAATAGATCGCCAATCATTGATCCGACCGCTTGCCTAAACTCCATTGTTATTCTATATCTTTTGCCAGATTGTTCATGAACTATAAGCGATAGATATTCGGTGAATGCGGTGCTGTTAGACGAATAGGGTTCTGTATCAAGAGCCATGAACCGGTCTTCTTTTGGCGCCGCCGTAGCTGAATCTCGAACTCCTTGATTACCGTTTGGGCGCTCCTTACGCGTTACATTTAAATATTGATTAGTCATTATAAAGTGAATAGTCCTTGTAATTAGGTTATAAAAGAGGGTGGTTGCATAGTAGTTACCGGTTTAGGTTGACGTAGTCCGGTCGTTTAAATGCGTTTAAGCATATTTAGGCGAAAAGTTAAATCGCCCGTTAAATTACAGGCCCTTTGATTTAAGGGCGTGGCGATATTAACAGTACAGGATTGATGACAATCCCGACTGCTGTGGAAGGCCGTACCATTTTCGATGGTTGGTTAGGCAGCTTAAATCGTAATGCTGCGAGAAAAACAAATCATCACAGTACTAAGTAAGCGTGTCGCCTTTGAGCTGCGTCGCTGGACAGCGGGATGCGTGTTTGCAGCCCCGTAGAAGCGCATGCCGCGCTATACTACTTGGACAGCTAAAGTCTTGAGCTTGCGCTTGGCGGGCCTCTTGCGGCAGCCCATTACCCCATTGGAAGGGTGGGGCTGCCGAAGGTCTTGTTGGACAAGTCGGTTAATCGAAAAGGTGATCAACCTCGGCATCACTAAGGGGGCGATCGTTCCGCTTGGCACGGACAATGAACCGATCAATCATTCCCGTAGCTCCGGCCTCATCAACGGCGTTGCTGATAGCGGCGTCGATCATGTCCAAGTCCTTGCCGTCAAGGCCAGTCCAGCCGTTGCCACCTTCGGTCGTTAGCTCGCGAGCGGTTGTCACAACGAGGACTCCGCTCCCGCGCAACGCCCCAAGCTTACGGGTCCAAACAAGTTGTATGTCCTGCACAGGTTGGGGCTTGCCGAGTTCGACCGGCAGTCCATTTTGGATGGCAGAGAGTAGCTGTTGCATGTCGCTCATTAAATCATGCCTCCCGCTGACAATGGGCGGTCCGCGATCCATTGGTTAATTGCTGCTTCGCTCCAAGCGACGGCGCGCACCCCGATTCGTAGGGGGCGGGGGAATAGGTTCTTTGACATGTAGTTGTAGAGGGTGGAGCGGCTAAGTCCCACGCGGTCGATGACTTGTTGACGTCGTAACAGTTTATTCATTTTGTGGCTGGCCTCCTTTGCCAGTCAGACCCTTTTAGAGGGTCCGTGACCGAAGGAAACAGCTAGTAACTGCGCCTAGTGGCTCCTTTACTGTGGGCGGGTTAGTAAGGAGAATTTGTAGGCGAGCTGTTAATTCAACTTGGGCTGAACACGGTCCAACTTAAGATTCGCTTTCCGCGCAGCAATTACCCCCGTTTTAAATAATCCGACCAATCGCTCATGAGCGCCCGTCGCTTCTCGAAAAGGTCCGAGCGGGCATATGCTGCCTCGGCCTTGTCCTTGATAACGTGGGCTAGGGCGAACTCGATAACCTCGCGGGGGTGGTGCGTTTGCTCGCCAGCCCAATCTCTGAAAGAGGACCGGAAGCCGTGCGGCACGGCGGCTATTCCAAGGTCCTTCATTAGCTTGGATAGCGTCATGTCGGACAGGGGTTTCTTGTCCTTCGTGCCGGGGAACACGTAGTCGTCGCTTTCGCGCTTCAATGTCTTCGCATCCGCAAGGATCGCAAGGCACCGCGGCGGCAAGGGGATGCGATGGGGCTTCTTCGCCTTCATGCGCGCCGCAGGTATCGTCCAAGTTGCATTCTCTAAGTCGAACTCGCCCCACACGGCCTCGCGTGTCTCCCCTGACCGCGTGGCAGTAAGCACAAGGAACTCGAAGGCGAGTTTGGTAGCCAATCCAGCCTCGCTCGCCGCCACCTCGCCGATAGCGGTCTCTACGGCGTCGTATGGCAGCGCTTCCCTATGCTTGACCTTGGACCGGTCATGCTTAGGCAAAGCCTTTCCAATAGCGTCTGCCGGGTTGTCCGTTCGCCAACCGTTTGCCATCGCCCATTTGAAAACCGACCCTACGCGCTGCTTAACCCGACGCGCGGTTTCAGGGTGGGAATTCCAGATAGGGGACAGCGCCGCAAGCACGTCGGCGCTTCCTACGGTATCAATGCGCTTCGATCCGAAGAAGGGAAACACATAAGTTGTCAGTGTATTGATCCACTGGTCGCCGTGCTTATCATTACGCCAATTAGGCTTCGATAGTTCGTGAACCTTCTCGGCGGTGGCCTTGAACGTTAGGACCTCCATAGAGCGCTTTTTAGCGGCAAGAGGGTCGCCACCTGCCCGGGCAAGCTTTCGGTTCTCTAGGGCCTTCTCACGGGCATCTGCGAGGCTGACAAGCGACAGAGGGCCGATTCCTAGGTCCCGACGCTTACCCTCTATGACAATCCGTTGTATCCACCGCTTGGCTCCCGAAGGATCGACTTTCAGATAAAGGCCATTGCCGTCGCCATGAAGGCCGGGGAGATTCAATGACCGAACCGTCTGCGCTGATAGGCGCTTTTCTTTATGTTGCCCGGTGGGCTTGATACCGCTCATGTGTCCAACATAGCGACCAACATAAACTTTAGGAATAAGGCGGTTCTTGTTGGAACATAACGGACGCCATTACCGAGATAAGCCATTGATAACGCGGTATTATACGGATTTCTTTGGAACGGATTGGACTATGTAATGGCGGCCTCCCGCTCCGCCACCACCCGCTGCAGACACATCTTGCCGGACTCCGCTTCAGGTTGCGCACGCGCAGGTGAGGCATCGCGCGAGTAAATTACCGCTGATGATCGGAACATGCAGTTGCAGGCTGAGGCCATCGCAAGACCGTGCGCGCTGGCCAAAGGTCTCCGCGCGTCAAGCCGGTCCCGAGCTTGAACGGGCGATAAAGGTATAGGGCACCTGAACCGATCGCGCGGCGCGGTCGTCGGCCTGTCTGTACGAGGGGTCGGTCAGGATATCGATCGCCGCGCTTGCTAGGACGGCGTTGGGCTGGTGGATGGTCGTCAGCTGAGGCCATGCCATCCGCGAAATCGGCGCATCGTCGAAGCCGACGACGGACAGCGCCCCGGGGACTGCGATGTTTCTCCGCGCGGCGCTGACCAGAACGCCCAGCGCCATCTCGTCATTGGCGGCAAACACGGCGCTGGGAGGGTCGTCGGTCGACAGGATCGCGTCGCCGGCCGCCATGCCCGACCGGAAGCTGAAGTCACCGCTCTGGACCCAGTCATCCCTGATGCGGATCCCCGCGCACCGCATCGCGTCGCTGAAGCCCGCGAGCCTTTTGCCCGCCGCATCGTGTGACGCTATGCCCTGAACAAACGCAATGTCGCGGTGCCCGAGCGCGATGAGATGATCGGTCATATCGCGCGCGGCCTGATAATCGTCGATGTGGATCACCGCGGCAGACGTGTCGGTTCGCGATGCATTCAGCTTCACCACCGGGATGCCGCGCTGATCGAGCAGATCGGTGAGCTCCGCCCAATCGCAGATCGGCGGGGTGAGAATGACCCCGGCGAGTTGCAGGGCTTGCACCATGCGCGATACCTCGTCGAGCGCGCCCGAGCCGCCGCGGTCGATCCGTTCGACGATGAGGTGATAGCCATGATGGCGACAGCGGGCCATCGCGCCGATCTGGACGTCTGCCGCATATCCCGATGCCGGATCGTCGAAGAACAACCCGATGAGGTAGGATCGCGAACTCGACAGGCTGCGGGCGTAGGCGTTCGGGCGATAGTCGAGTTCCGCGACGACGCGCAGGACATGATCGCGTACCGCCGGGCGGACATGCGCCTCCGCATTCATCACGCGCGAAACGGTCTTGGGCGACACGCCTGCAGCGCGCGCGACATCCTTGATCGTGACCGGCGGCGTCATCCGATCACAAAGCCCATGTTCGCTGCCGCCACCACGCGAACGCCGCGATGACGATGTAGCATGCGCCCGGGAGCATGAAGGACATCGTCAGGCCGACCGCGTCCGCGACAACGCCGGTCAGCAACGGGATGATCGCGCCGCCGACGACCACCATGCACAACAGCATCGAGGCATAGGTCGCGGTGGAATGATCATCGGGCAGCGAGAGCGCAAAGATCGTCGGATACATGATCGCGTTGCACAGCCCGACTGCGAGCAGCGCCGCGGCGGCCACCGGCCCGTGCAGGCCGATCGCCATCGCCACGAGCGCGACGGCGGCGATCGCGCAGCCGAGCAGCATCGTCGGCGCGCCGTAGCGGGTCAGATAGCGCGCGCCCACCAATCGGCCGACCAGTGCCCCTGTCCAGTACAGACCGACGAGTTGCCCCGCCGCGACGGGCGACACGTTCAGGATGCCGGGCATCGCCAGATATTCGACGAGCAGCGTGCCGATCGTGACCTCGGCACCGACATAGGCGAACATCGCGCCGCCACCCGCCAGCAATCGCCGGTTCGACAGCACGCCGACGATCCCCGAGAGCGGCACGCGACGCGGGCTCGAGGATGCGCGCAGCAGATCGCGTCGGCCGATAAAGGCGGCGGCCAGCGCAAGCGCGACCAGCGCGACCGCAAGGAACGGCAGAACGACGCGTATGTGCTCGGCCAGCGCGCCGGGCCGTTGCCGACCCGTCCCGAGCAGCAGCGTCGATCCCGCCAGCGACGCAAGCACGGTACCAAGCGAGTTGAAGCCTTGCAGCAAGGTCAGTCGCGAGACGGCGCGGCGTACCGGTTCGACCACGGGGACGACGATGTTGGCGGCGATCTGCAGAAAGGTAACGCCGCCCGCGAGCGCGAGGAGCGCGAGCAGAACCATCGTGTAGCCGAGCGACCCGAGCGATACGGCCAGCAGACCGCATCCGAGCGCGATGACGACCAGCCCGGCTGCGATGCTGCGCATGTAGCCGAACTTCACGACCAGCGCGGTGATCGGCACGGCAAAGAGGAGATAGCTCGAATGGAACGCCGACTGGACCAGCAGCGAGCGCGTGTGGTTCAGCCCTTCGATCATCCGCAACCGGGGGACGAGCAGCCCGACGAGCGAGTTGAGGAAGCCGCCGAGGAAATAGACGCCGATACAGAGCCGGAACAGCAGCGTCGCGCGCTGTTCGCTGGGCGTGGGCGCAAGGGGCATGCTGATGGTGGTCACGCCTCATCCTAGCAAGGCGGCGCGGCTGCGCAACGTGCGACCATGGCCGCGCGCTTCGCATTGACATCGATGTCGGAGTTGGCGATCACGCCGCCAAGCCGCTCGAGAAGATGCGGCATGGGAGGATATTGACGATGAGCACGGGGATGAGCACCGGATTTCCGCGGATCGCCTGCGCGCTGATGAGCGTCGCGCCGATCGCGCTTTCGGCGCAGACGCTGCCGGTGCCGCTGCCGGTGGCGGGGTCTGCACAGGCGTCGGCGTCAAGGACCGCCGGCGCACCGGCTGCCCGCACGGCCGAGATCTGGCGCGACACCACGAGGACCGCTGCGGACCGCGCGGACGCGCTGGTGAAGGCGATGACCAGCGCCGAAAAGCTGCGTTATGTTCACGGCATATTCCCGCCGATGGCAAAGCCGGCAACCGCCGACATGATCCCGTCCGCGGGTTACGTGCCCGGTGTCCCACGGCTGGGCATACCGACGTTGCGCGAGAGCGATGCGTCGCTGGGCGTTGCCAACCAGGTCGAGCAGCGCAAGGGCGATGTGGCCACGGCGCTGCCCGCGAGCCTTGCCACCGCCGCGAGTTTCGATCCCGCCATCGCCTATGCCGGGGGCGCGATGATCGGCAGCGAAGCGCGCGCGAAGACCTTCAACGTGTTGCTGGCCGGCGGCGTGAACCTGACGCGCGATGCCTGGAACGGGCGGAACTTCGAATATCTCGGCGAAGATCCGCTGCTGACGGGCGTGATGGGCGCCGCGTCGATCCGGGGCGTCCAGTCGAACCATATCGTCTCGACGATCAAGCATTTCGTCCTGAACAGCCAGGAGACCGGACGCGCCGTGCTCGACGCGCGGATCGATCCGACGGCGCTGCGGGAAAGCGACCTGCTGGCGTTCGAGATCGCGATCGCGGACGGGAAGCCGGCTTCGGTCATGTGCGCGTACAATCGCATCGACGGTGACTATGCGTGCGAGAACAAGCGTCTGCTGACCGACGTCCTGCGCGGCGACTGGAAATATCCGGGGTTCGTCATGTCCGACTGGGGTGCCGTCCATTCCACCGAGAAGGCCGCCAACGCAGGGCTCGATCAGGAATCGGGTCAGGAACTCGATGCCAAGGTCTATTTCGGCACGCCGCTTGCCGACGCCGTCGCTGCCGGGCGGGTCTCGACGGCACGGCTCGACGACATGGTCCGCCGCATCCTGACCGGCGTCATCGCGAGCGGGCTTTACGACCATCCCACGCCCCTGTCCGCACAGCCGATCGACTATGCCGCGAACGCCGAGGTCGCACAGCGTGCCGCCGAGGCCGGGATCGTCCTGCTGAGGAATGAGAAGGGTCTGTTGCCGCTTGCCAGGACGGCGCGATCGATCGTGGTCATTGGCGGGCATGCCGACGTCGGCGTGCTGTCCGGGGGCGGCTCGTCGCAGGTTCGCTCGGTCGGCGGCGTGCCGATCGAGATTCCGCTCAAGAGCGGCGCGGCCGCGTCGTTCGCGCGAATTACCTATCATTCGTCATCGCCGCTTCGGGCGATCAGGGCGCTGGCCCCCAACGCGACGGTGACGTTCGTCGACGGCACCGACCCCGCCGCCGCCGCGAAGGCGGCGCGCGCCGCCGATCTCGCGATCGTCTTTGCAACGCACTGGCAGACCGAGGCGCAGGATGCGCCATCGCTTTCGCTTCCCGATAACCAGGATGCGGTGATCGACGCGGTCGCCGCCGCCAACCGACGCACCATCGTCGTGCTGGAGACCGGTGGACCCGTCCTGATGCCGTGGGCGACGCGCGTGCCGGCGATCGTCGAAGCCTGGTATCCGGGCCAGCGTGGCGGCGAGGCGATCGCGCGCGTTTTGTTCGGCGAGGTCGATGCATCGGGTCGTCTGCCGATCAGCTTCCCGCGGACCATCGAGCAGCTTCCTCGCCCCCGCCCGGTCACATCGCCGACCGGCGCGACGAGCAACGATGCCTCCGCCAATGCCGGTGCCGGCGACGCCGGCCTGCTGCCGGCCTATCCCGTCACCTATCAGGAGGGCGCGAACGTCGGGTATCGATGGTACGCCACGCGCAAGGACTCGCCGCTGTTCCCGTTCGGCTTCGGGCTGAGCTATGCCAGCACCCGGATCAGCAACCCACGGTTCTCGGGCGGCGCCAACGCCAGCGTCACGTTCGCCGTTACCAACCGGACCGCGCGGACGGGCGTTGCCGTACCGCAGCTCTACGCAACGTTGCCGGACGGCGGCGCACCGCGGCTGGTCGGCTGGTCCCGCCAGACGCTGGCGGCCGGCGAGACCAGAACCGTGACGATCACCGCCGATCCACGCGCGCTGGCACGGTGGGAAGCCGCCGGCTGGCGCCTCAAGGGCGGCGCCTATGCGCTGACGCTCGCAACCGACGCACAGACCATGGTCGCGGCGGGCAGGGTCAACCTGACGGACCGGCGGCTTGCATCGGCGCGTGCTGCATTTGACACACCTTGAGGCAAATCCGCGCGCGAAAGGCCTTGATGTCACGCATTGATTGACATCGATGTCGGGCGAAAGCACGGTCGGGGAACGCGGGATTACACCGCCAAAAGTCACACGCCGGCAGGGACTTGCCGGTCAGGGAGGATGAGTATGAGGGGTTCTATTCCGACGGCGTTTGCGCGCTCGACGTCGGTGTTGGCGTTGGTGGCGGGGCTGACGATGCCCACTTTGGCGACGGCGCAGACGGCGCCGGTGCCGGCACCGTCGGCACAGGCCCAGCAGGGTACGCCGCAAGCCGATACGTCGCCCGGCGCCACGCAGCCCGAGACGGGCGCGACCGCGACCAATGCGCAGCCCGACCAGGCCCCCGGCGACGATATCGTCGTGACCGGCGTTCGCGCCTCGCTCGAGCGGTCGATCGCGATCAAGCGCGACTCCTTCGGTGTCGTCGACGCGATCAGCGCGGAGGACATCGGCAAGTTCGCCAATACCAATCTCGCCGAATCGCTGCAGCGCATCACCGGCGTGTCGATCGATCGCCGCAACGGCGAAGGCTCCACCGTCACGGTGCGCGGCTTCGGTGCGCAGTATAATCTCGTCACGCTCAACGGGCGTCAGCTCGCGACGTCGAACATCGTCGCCGTGGGCGGTGACCAGGGCGGCGACGGGGCCGGCGGCTTTGGCCGGTCGTTCGACTTTTCCAACCTCGCGTCCGAAGGCGTCAAGACGCTCGAGGTCTACAAGACCGGACGCGCGGCGATCCCGTCGGGTGGCATCGGCGCGGCGGTGAACGTCGTCAGCCGTCGTCCGCTCGACTCGAAGGACACGGGTCTGCTCGGCTCGCTCGGCGTCAAGGGCAGCTACGACAACAGCTCGTCGGACTGTTTCGACTGCGGTGCGCGGGTCACGCCCGAGGTGTCGGGTACCGCCAGCTGGAGCGATCCCAACCAGCGGTTCGGCGTTTCGCTGTTCGGCAGCTACCAGAAGCGCAACTTCAGCTTCTCCAGCGTCGCGCCCGACAACTGGAACATCCGGTCGCTGACCGACTTCCTCAATCCCGGCAACGGCTTCGTCAACGGTCAGACGGTGATCAACAACCGTCCGACGAACGGCAATGTCCTGGTGTCGGTGCCGAACGACTCGCGCTATCACTTCTCCGAAGCGAGCCGCGAGCGCATCAACGGGTCGGGCGTCCTGCAATTCCGCCCGACCGACACGCTGACCTTCACCGCAGACGGGCTCTATGCGCAGCTGCGCCAGTCCGAACGTCGCTCGACCCAGTCCAACTGGTTCAATCGCCCGTTCGGCGTGGTCACGTTCGACGATGCCAGCAACGGTATCGCGACGACGAGCTTCCTGTCCGAAACCATCAACGGCGTGAAGGACGAGGCGTTCGAGCAGGCGTATCGTGCGCAGAAGAACAAGCTGTACGATTTCGGCGGCAACATCGAATGGAAGCCGACCGACCGCTTCTCGCTCGCGATCGACGGCCATATCGGTCGGGCGGACAGCGCGCCTGACAATCCCAATGGCCAGACGTCGACGACGGTCGCCTTCAACGCGCCGGTCGTCGCCGCACATTCGCTGACGCTGGGCAAGAATGGCTTCCCCCAGCAGACGCTCAGCATCAACGACGGTTCGGTCAGCACGACGCCGACCGGCCAGTCCTTCATCAAGGGCAATGGCAACGGCGTGATCGATCTCGGCGATCTGTCGAGCGCGGTGCAGCGTCAGTTCGCGTCCAACCAGACGCAGCGGGTCAAGGAACTGCGCGCCGATGCCGGATGGGCACTGAACGATCAGCTTCGCGTCGATGCGGGTGCGGACTATCGCACCACGAATACGCGGCAGACGCAGTACAACACGCGCCAGGTCCTGGGTGACTGGGGCAACTCGCTGCCGCCCGACGTCGCGCGTCTCGCGCCGGGTCAGGTGTTCCAGTTCTGCAACGTGTGCAAGTTCGAGCACAACGACGGAAATCCGGACGCCAACACGCTGGTGGCGTTCCGTACGCAGGATGCGACGAAGCTCTACAACACGCTCCACGACTATTATCTCGGCGTGACGAACGACGGCGTGAACCATGCCGACAACATCGACGCGAACGACGACAACCGTGTCCGTGAGAATATCTGGTCGGGCTATGTCCAGGGATCGTGGAACGGCAAGCTGTTCGACCACAACGCGCAGCTGGTTGCCGGCGTCCGCTACGAAAACACCAAGGTGCGTGCGGTGTCGCTTCAGCCCGTGCCGACCGCGGTCGTATGGACGGCCGACAACGACTTCTTCGTGGCGAACACCGCCGATCGGCAGACTTTGTCGTCGCGTGGCGGGTACAGCAACTGGCTGCCGTCGGTGGATGCCAAGTTCGAGGTCGTCGACAACCTCTTTGCCCGCGCGTCGTACAGCAAGACGATCTCACGCGCCGGCTACGGCGACCTGTTCGCGTCGACCAACGTCGGCGGTCCGGGCCGCCCGACGGCGATCGGCGGCATCGCCACCGGCACCGCGCACAATACCGATCTCGATCCGTTGTCGTCGGACAACATCGACGTCTCGCTCGAATGGTATCCGCGCAAGGACGTCTTCCTGTCGGCGGGCTTCTTCAACAAGAAGGTGCATAACTTCATCGGTCAGACGGTGGTCAACCGCAACCTGTTCGGTCTGCGCGATCCCACCTCGGGCACCGCGGGGACGCGCTCGGGCACCGCGCGCGACCAGCTCGCCAGCACGTTCAACGCGGACATCACCGACGTGAACCTGTTCACCTACACGGCGCTGCTGCAGCAGAATGCGGGCAACGTCGCGACGACGAACGCCCAGTTCGCGGCCAACTACAACACGCAGAGCCGCGCGTTGAACCAGGGGTTCGTCGATCAGATCCTCGGCCAGTACGACATCACCGCCAATGCGCAGGATCCGCTGTTCAACTTCGCGGTGAATACGCCGATCAACAACCAGGACGCGCACATCTACGGCGTGGAACTGGCGGGGCAGTATTTCCTCGGAGATACGGGCTTCGGCGTGGCCGCCAGCTACACGCTGGTCCGCGGCAATATCGGCATCGACATCGCCGCTGATCCGAGCGTGAACACGTTCGCACTGGTCGGTCTGTCGGATACGGCCAACGCCACGCTGATCTACGACAAGAACGGCATTTCGGCGCGCATGTCCTACAACTGGCGCGACAAGTTCCTCAGCGGCATCAACCGCGGCGGCGATCGCAATCCGGTGTTCACCGCACCCTATGGTCAGCTCGACCTTTCGGTGAACTTCGACCTGACGCCCCGGTTCGCGCTCGGGTTCGAAGCGATCAACCTCACCGAGGAAGGCGTGCGCTCCTACGGCCGCGACAAGAGCAACCTGTGGTACCTTTCGGAAGGATCCGCACGGTACCTGGTCGGAGCGCGATACCGCTTCTGACCGAATGGCGAGAAGGCCGCTGACGAAAGCGGCCTTCCTCGTCTAGGATCAACGCATGGCCTCTCCGGTACTTCTCAACAATATCGACCACCGCGACCTGCGTGTCGCGGTCGGTCACCACGCGAGCTACGGCGATGCGATCAACCAGACGCGCGTCTTCCCGGGCGAGTTCGAGGAACTGCAGCGCGACTATGCGATCCTGCTGCGTCGCGACGAGCAAGGCGTCCTCTTCGCGACCGTCCTGCTGGGGCTCGATCCCGACGAGAACCTGTTCCTCGACGGCGAGAATTGGGACGCGCGGTACGTGCCGGCGGCGCGCGCGCGTGGCCCGTTCTCGATCGGCGTCGATGCCGGTGGCGAACCGATGATCCATGTCGACCCGGACCATCCGCGCATCGTCGACGATGGCGAGCCGGTGTTCCGCGAGCTTGGCGGCAACGCGCCGCTGCTCGATCACGTCTCGACGATGCTGCAACGAATCTATGTCGGGCTGGAGACCGAAAAGGCGATGTTCGACGCGTTCGCCGACGCGGGCCTGCTCGAACCCGCGACACTGCAGCTCGATCTCGCCGACGGGCGTCGTTATGACATTCCCGATCGCTTCACCGTCGATGCGGGACGGCTGGCTGCGCTCGACGGCGACGCTCTGGCAGCGCTCCACCGCGACGATTTCCTGCGTCCGGCGTTCTGGATCGCCTCGTCGCTCGGCAACCTTCGCCACCTGATCGATCGCAAGCTGCGGAAGGAGTTCCGTGGCTGAGCGCGTGCACGTGTCGCGCGGGGTGCGCGAGATCGATCACACCGGTGTCCTCGATCTGGAAGCGTTGATCGCGACCGAGGAGCCGGTGATCCTCCGCGGGCTCGCCGCCGACTGGCCGCTGGTCCAGGCCGGGCGGAGGTCGCCGCACGAGGCTGCCGCCTATCTGCGCCGGTTCGATGCGGGCCGTCCCGTCACCGGCTATGTCGGCGATCCCGCGATCAGGGGGCGCTTCCATTATGACGGGTCCGCCACCGCGATGAACTTCGTGGCCGAGCGGATCGTGCTCGGGGCTTTCCTCGATCGCGTGCTCGGGCATCTCGGCGACGCCGAGGCGCCCGCTTATTATCTCGGCTCGACCGACGTCGACACCTATCTTCCCGGCTTCCGGCACGAGAACGATCTGGCGCCCCACGGCGACGTCTTCGATCGTCATGCGCCGCTTGCCAGCATCTGGATCGGCAACCGCACGATCGCGTCCGCGCACCATGACATGTCGAACAACGCGGCGGTCTGCGCCGTCGGGCGGCGACGCTTCACGCTGTTCCCACCCGACCAGGTCGGCAACCTCTATCCCGGCCCGCTCGCGCCGACCCCGGGCGGGCAGGTGGTGAGCATGGTCGATTTCGCTGCACCCGATCTCGATGCCTATCCCCGCTTCGCCGCCGCGATTGCCGCCGGATCGGTGGCCGAACTCGAAGCCGGCGACGTGCTCGTCTACCCGGCCTTGTGGTGGCACCATGTCGAGGCGCTCGACGACTTCAACGTGCTCGTGAATTATTGGTGGAACGCGGCGCCGGCCTTCATGGACACGCCGATGGATACGCTGCTGCACGCGCTGCTCAGCCTGCGCGACCGGCCCGCCCAGGAAAAGCGTGCGTGGCGCGCGATGTTCGACCATTATGTGTTCGGCGATGCGGAGGCGGTCGCGGCGCATCTGCCGCCCCCCGCACGCGGGCCGCTCGCACCGCTGGACGAGCCCGGCGCCCGTCAGTTGCGCGCCTACCTACTGCACAGGCTGAACCGATGACCGAGACGTCTGAACGCCCGCGGACCCGCGTCGTGATCGCGGGCGGCGGCACCGCCGGATGGATCGCCGCCGCGGCGATCGTGCGCCAGCTCGGATCGCTCGTCGACGTGACGCTCGTCGAATCGGACGAGATCGGCACCGTCGGCGTCGGCGAATCCACCATTCCGACCGCGCGCAGTTTCCACGCGTTTCTCGGCATCGACGAAGCCGCCTTCATGCGGGCCACGCAGGCGACCTTCAAGCTGGGCATCGCGTTCGAGAACTGGCGCCAGCTCGACGACCGCTATTTCCATCCGTTCGGCAGCGTCGGCAGGTCGGTGGCGATCGCCGACTTTCAGCATTTCTGGCTCGAGGCGCGTGCCCGCGGGTTCGGTGGCGCCTACGGCGACTATTCGCTCGAACAGCAGGCCGCCGGCGCGGGGCTCTTCGGTCACGACGAGCAGCATTCGCTGGCATACGCCTACCACCTCGACGCGACCGCGTATGCGCGGTTCCTCCGGTCATTGGCAGAACCCTGGGGCGTGCGGCGCGTCGAGGGACGCATCGACCGGGTCGAGCGCGACCGCGAGGGGGGCGATATTGCAGCGCTCGTCCTGGCATCGGGCGAACGGATCGCGGGCGACCTGTTCATCGACTGCACCGGGTTTCGCGCGCTTCTGACCGAGGGCACGCTCGGGACCGGCTATGAGGATTGGTCGGAATGGCTCTCGACCGACCGGGCGCTTGCCGTGCAGACGGAGACGGTCGCGTCGCCCGTGCCGTACACGCGCGCGATTGCGCACACGGCGGGATGGCGCTGGCAGATCCCGCTCCAGACGCGGACGGGCAACGGGCTGGTCTATTCCAGCCGGCACATGAGCGATGACGAAGCGCATGCGACGCTGATCGGCGCGCTCGATGGCCAGCCGCTGTTCGAGCCGCGACCGCTGCGTTTCCGCTCGGGCGTGCGTCGACAGGCCTGGAACCGGAACTGTATCGCGCTGGGTCTCGCGGCGGGATTCATCGAGCCGCTCGAGTCGACGAGTATCCACCTGATCATGAATGCGGTGATCCGTCTGATCCAGCTGTTCCCGTTTCGGGGTGATGATCACGGTGCGCTCGCCGCGCGCTTCAACGCGCAGTCGCGACACGAGTGGGAGCATGTGCGCGACTTCATCATCCTGCATTACCACGTCACCGAGCGTCGCGATTCGCCGTTCTGGCACGACTGCGCGCGGATGACCGTTCCCGACAGCCTCGCCGCGCGGATCTCGCTTTTCACCACGACCGCGGGTGCCTGGCAGGGACAGGACGACCTGTTCCGGATCGATTCCTGGGTTTCCGTCATGCTCGGGCAAGGCGTCGTGCCACGCGCGCATCACCGCATCGCGAGCATGATCAAGGAACAGGAGCTGCAAAACTCCTTCGCGGATCTGTCCAGGGGGATAGCGCGCACGGTGCGGACGCTGCCGCGCCATGGCGAATTCCTCGCGCGATATTGCCCTGCTCACGGCTGATGCCTTGCGCAGCCGTTCCGTTGCCGGACCTGGCTGTCGCCGCTCTAGTCCCGCTGCTCCATGCAGGAAACGGCGGGGCTAGAAGCGGCGGGGTTCGTGACCGATGGCGTCGCACGTGCCACGAAAGCCGTAATTGCTCATGCCTTCCACCGTGATGCGACCGCTGCGCCGATCGATCACCATCCGTGGCTTGTTCAAACCGTTCAGGCGATAGCTGGCCCGGATCGTATCGGGGCTTACCGACACGTCGTACAAGTCCCACCACCCCTGATCCCCGCGGGAATGGATTGGCGGGACCAGTGATTTGGGCAGCCGGATACGTCCACCACCCGCCCAGGTCTGCACCATGAGCGAGGCGTCGAAGACCTCTCTCCTGGTTTCGGTGTAGGTGCCGGACTCGTACCGATCGCGATCACGATTCCAGTTCCATGTCGTACCGCTGGCGACGCCGGTCTTCGATCCGTCCCCAAAACACACGAGACCGAGCTCGACGTTTCGTCCGTCGACGACCGGGCCTGCCGATGGATAGCCCGCTTGTCCGCTACCGGTACGCGTCGGCGCGCGTTCATAGGCAGGATCCGGTTCATAGTCAGGGCGCGGCCGTGACGCAGGCTGACGACCGTAGCTGGGGTCAGGACGAAGGTTTGCGGGTTTCCGGCAGTCGGGCGACGTGGTCGGTTGAATGGAATTGTAGCGGCCGTCCATCGTGGCGATGGTGACGCACTGGCGCCGGTCGGCGTTCCACCAATAGGTATAGACGCGATCGTCACCCTGCTCCCCGCGGATGTTCACATAGCCGCGCCGTTGCAGTTCCATCTCGGCCTGACCGGCACGGGCACCAACCATGTCTTCAAGACCGGTAGATTGCGCCTGGGCAATCGCCGGAAGTGCAGAAGCGGAAAGAAACATGGCCGTGATCTTCGACAGGCCTGCTGGGCAACGCATCGCGACTCTCCTGTTCGGGCGGAATCAGCTCGTCATCGGTAGGGCGAGTTTAGAAATCAGGAACGACGGCGTCCATAACCGTCGACAGCTTTCAGGCCCTGGTCGCCCGCGGGACTTGCACGATCAGGATCGTCACTTCGGCCAGAGAGTTGCACGCCCGGCGATGGTCTGCATCACATCCGGTCGCGCAACGACCTTCCATCGGTAGCAGGCACCAAGGCCGGATCTTGAGGGAACGCCGGCCGTTGCGATCGATGATCGAATCGAACATGATGCAGCATGGATTTCATGAAGTGGCTCAGTTCGCTCGACGAACTCCTCTATGAGGTCATGAGCTGGCTGATCTTCTTCCCGTTGACGCTATGGCGTGCCGTCTTCCAACCCATCGCCGTGATGGAGCAGGTCGAACGCGAAGCGGCACTTCCGGATGATCAGCAATATGCGGCCCTGCTGCGGCCGCCGCTCTTCCTGGCGCTGGCGTTGCTGCTCGCGCATACCGTCAGCGCAGCGCTTGGCCAGACCGACGAAATCATCGCCAACACGCATGGGCTTGCCGGACTCGTCAACGATAATACGACGGCGCTGGCGTTCCGGGCGGTGATATTCGCGGCATTTCCGCTTTTCCTTGCTGCCCGAATAGTGCGTTGCCGCGGGGTGACGTTAGACCGCAGCTCGCTGCGACAGCCCTTCTATGTGCAATGCTATCCTGCCGCGGTGTTCGCGCTCGGGATGAGCCTCAGCGCCGTCCTGATTGATGATAAAAGCGATCTGATGCCGGTGATCGGCCACTGGTTGATGGGTCTTACCACGCTCAACTATTTTCTCGTTCTGACCGGCAGGTTCGCGAAGGTGCTTGGAACCGGCTATCTGCGTGCCACGGGTAACGTAGCTATCGGCATGCTCGAGGGCGCCTTGTTTCTCGGCGGCGTCGGGTTCCTGTTCACGCGGTAGCCGTGCAGCGCACGATCACCTGTCCAGGCGACGGTCATGACGGCGGGTCGGTCGCCGAGCGCGGTCGTCGCAACGATGAATGAACGGCGTGACGGTGCCGAATCCCTTCACCAGCGGCCCGGGCACTTACGCCTAAGACGTAAAAAGGGCATCCGGGTCGCCCCGGATGCCCTGTTTCTACAAGCTGCTTGGGAGCAACCTGGCTGCGATTTTACGCGATCGGTCTTTTAGATGCCATTCGAAAGATTGGTGTCCGGATCGTTGGTGCGCATGTCGTCTGCCTGATTCTGGCCGGTTGCGCGCACGGCGTCGGCCTTGTTCTCAAGCGTGGCTTCCGCTGCGGCGTTGCCCGTATCGTCGGCCGCGTCTTCGAGGTTGTCGGCGACGGCTTCGGTGTTCGACTCGATCTGATCAGCCGCCTGCTCGCGCGGGCTGGAGTTGCAGGCCGCGAGCGAGAGCAGGCCGGTAGCGACGGCGACAGCGAAAACTTTCTTCATGATCAACCCTTTTTGTGGTGGCACAGGGATACACGACGGCCGCCGGATTTCAACGCCTATCCGCTTGGTCGGGTATCGCTGTTCCCGCCTAGTTGGCCGCGATATCCTGCCCGAGCCACGCGGTGCGAAACGCGATCTGTCGGGCGGTCGGCGTAATGCCCGCGGTTTCGTAGCGGACCACCTCGACGGTGGGATCGGCGACGAAGGTCAGCGTGGCGCGGCGTTCGAGGCCGCGCTGGCGGTAGACGATGTCGGCGGTCTGGCCGGGTTTGTAGCGCGACAACGCCGCAGTCGTGTCCGCATCGCTGGTGATCGACGTCCCGCCCAGACTGACGATCTGGTCGCCATTGTCGAGGCCGGCGCGATAGAGTGGCGTACCGGGTGCGGGCGCGCCATCGATGCGCACCTCGCTGCCGGTCGCCTTGAGGCGGACGTTGCCGAACCACGCGGCGGCCGGGCTGGCGGGACGCAGCTTCAGACCCGCCTGGTCGAGCAAGGGGGCATAGTCGGGGAGCGCGCTGGCATCGATCGAGGTCCTGAAAAAGGCGTCGGCGAAGGCGGGGTCCTTCGTCACCGCGCCCAGCGCGCGCGACAGGTCGGCACGCGTATAGGGGCGTTCCGGCTTGCCGAAGGTCTGCCACAAATGCCGCATGAAGGTGTCGAGCGTGATGTCCGGGTACCGCTGGCGCAACGTCAGGTCGAGCGCGAGCGCGAGGCCGGCGCCATAGGTGTAGTAGGACACGAAGATGTTGGGGTTGGTCGCGTCGATCGCCTTTGCCGCGTCGACGAACGGCGCGCGCAGGCTCATCTCCTGCGGGCCGCCATAGGTGCGGGCGGTGCCGGTGGTGAGCGCGTTGACGGTCGCGCCGACCCCGCGGAGATACGCGTCGATCGCCGATTCGCCCGCGCGGCGGATCATCAGCGGCCCGTAATATTGCGTGAACCCTTCGGCGAGCCACAGCGACGGGGTCGGGTTGGCGCGGGTGAAGTCGAACGGTTCGAGCTCGGCGGGGCGGATCCGCTCGACGTTCCAGCTGTGGAAGAATTCGTGGCTGAGCGTGTCGATCTGCGAGAACTTCGCCGCCTTGAACGAGCGCGGCTGCGAGATGATCGTCGAGTTGCGATGTTCCATGCCGTCGCCGCTGATCTGCGGCATGTAATCGGCGATGAAGGTATAGGTGCCGAAGTCGTAGGTGGGGTGTTCGCCCCACAGCGCGATCTGCTGTGCGACGACCTTCCTGGCGCTGGCGGCGAAGCGATCGAGATCGGCGGGGGTGCCGTCGTGATGGACCGCGAGGCGGATCGTGGCGCGTGTCGCCCCTTCGCCGACCTGCCATTCGCGCAGGTCGAAATCGGAGAGCTCGGTCGGGCTGTCCATGAAATACTGGAAGTCGGGCGCGGCGAAGGTGTAGCGGTCGCCGGTCGGCTGGAGCTGCGTCGCGACCTTCCACTTGGTGTCGAAGGGGACGAACCGCACGCGAATCGGGCGCTTTTCCTGTCCGGCCGCCCACAGGAACGTTGCCGGCATGTTGAGATGCGCGTGCGTCGCATCGATCTGCGCATAGGTGCCGTCGCCGTGATCGCCGAACAGCGTGTAGGTGACCGTCACCGTCCCGTCGTGGCCGGATACCGTCCAGCCATAAGGGTCGGTCCGCGTCACCGCGAGCGCGCGACCGCGGCCATCCCTGGCGGAGAGCGCATAGACGTTCTTGGCGAATTCGTGGATCGCGTAGCGCCCGGGTGACGACCGCGACATCTGGACGCGCAACGGGGCAGGGCCGAGATCGCGCCAGGTCGCGGTGACCTGCGCCTCGTGATGGACCGCGTTGGGGAAGCTGATCTCATACTGCGTCGCCGCCGGGGCCTTGGTCTGTGCGATCGCGGGGGGCGCGAACGGCATCAGCATGGCGGTAAACGTCGCGAAAACGGTCTTCATGGCTGGTCCCCCGGATAATCTCCCGGGTAGCTAGGATCGGACGGCATTCATCTTGTCAACTTGCCCGCAGGGGGCGACGCCGGAGGAAGACTAATCTTCACAAAACATTACGCCGGCATGAGACGGGAATAAGAGCGTGCTGCCGGGACACGGGGGGAGACCCAAGGAGGCGCGACGGCGGTCTGGCTGCGCTACCGTCCGTGCAGGAATGCATGACCGTCGGGAGCCGCGCAGGTCGACAAGCCATTCAAATAACCAGATTTGGGCCAGTGACGCCGCGGCGTGACGCTGTATGGTCCGGCTTAGTTTGCGGGGGGATGCGCATGGTTTCGGTGTCGAGGCGTACCGTGCTGGCGGTTCCATGCCTCGGAGCGGTCGCGATGACCGCGACGGGTGCAAGGTCCGCGCAGTTGCCGGCACCGCTCGACGCGATGCCGGCGTGGCTGGAGCTGGCGTCGGTGCCTGGCGCAAGCTGGGCGGTTCTGCATGCGTCGGGCACCATCGCGAGCGGCGCGGCCGGCTATGCCAGGGCGAATGACGTGCTGGCGACGCCCGACACGCTGTTCGAAGCGGCGTCGCTCTCCAAGGTCGTCCTGGCGGTCGCCGTTCATGACATGGTGCGCGGTGGTCTGATCGATCTCGACAGGCCGGTGGCCGACCATGTCGCGTTCACCGACGATCCCCGCACGCGCACCATCACGCCGCGGCACCTGCTCTCGCATTCCAGCGGCCTGCCCAACTGGCGGGACGCGGCGGGCGAAGCGCTGACGAGCGCGTTCACCCCCGGCACCAAATTCCGCTACTCGGGCGAAGGCTTCGTCCTGCTCGGTCGACTGATCGAAGCGGTGACCGGTGAGACTGCCGCGCAGGTTGTCGCGGCGCGCGTCCTGCGGCCGGCGGGGATGCGCCGGAGCAGCTATGGCTGGGCGCACGGCACCGAGCCGCTGGTCGCGCGGGCGCATGATGGCGCCGGTGCGCTGCTCGCGGACAAGGGGCCTGCAGAATTCGCAGCGCGTCGCGATGCCGGGCCATCGACACCCGTCGACCGCTGGACGCAGGCCGAGCGGGAGAGCGCGGCCGTGTCGCGCGGGAACCCGGCGATGCCGATGTTCACGATCCCCAACATGGCGGCCGGGCTGTGGACGACGGCGGCCGATTTCGCCCGGTTTCTGTCGTATGCGCAGCGCTTCACGATGCTTTCGACACCGACGACACGCGTCAAGGGGACGCTCGACTGGGGGCTCGGGTGGGGGCTGGAACGCGGTGCGGACCGACGTTTCGCCTGGCACTGGGGCGCGAACGACGGCGTCGCCAATTTGTTTGTCGTGGATCTGGCATCGAACATGGCGGTCGTGATTCTCACGAACGGCGATTCCGGGCGCAAGGTCTATGAGCGTGCTGCCCGCGCGATCTTCGCCCGGGAGTTCGATGCGTTCGCGTGGCTGAAGTGATGGATGTTCGCGGCGGTGGTTCGGCCTGCGCTCCGTCCTCGGTTAACGGACCGAGCCGGGTCGCCGGGCGCGGCTGATGGGTCGGATGAGCGATCGGCGAAAGTCGGCAAGGCGGTCCGAACGTCTGCAACCGGCGCTCGCCAGCGGCGGGACTGCGGCACGCGTGCTCGGGTCGAACGCAGCGGGTGCGGCGATCGTACACAGGCCTGTTCCCACTTCGTTCCGTGTTTGCTATCGGTGGAGGATGAGCGCCGTCGCACGCACGATCGTCCCCGTCGCCATGGACGCCTGTTTCGCCTTCGTGAAGACGGGCATCCGCCGGGTCGGCGCTGCCGTTTCAAGCCTTGCCGCGCCGCCGTCAGCCATGCCGGGCCGGCGTCCGATCGTCGCGGCGACGATGGCGTGACCCTGGACCTGTTCGACGCGCCGTTGCTGCCCGGGCTCAGTACGCGCGCCGACCTGGTCGATGCGGGCGAGGAGCACGCGTTGATCGAGCGTATCGATGCGACCGATCTCACGCCCTTCCGCTTCCAGGGCTGGACCGGCAAGCGCCTCACGACCTCGTTCGGGTGGAGCTATGACTTCGAGGTCGGCCGGCCGGCAGAGGCACCACCCATCCCCGGGTGGCTGCTGCCGTTCCGCGACCGGGCGGCTGGTTTTGCAGATCTCGATCCGGAGGACCTGATCCAGGCACTGCTCATCCGGTACGATCCGGGTGCGGGCATCGGATGGCATCGCGACCGGCCAATCTATGGTCACGTCCTCGGCATATCGCTCGGCGCGCCCGCCGAGATGCGGTTTCGACGTCGACGCAGCGATGGGTTCGACAGGGCGTCGGTCCCGCTCGATCCGCGCGCCGCCTACCAGCTGAGCGGACCCGCCCGTCACGACTGGGAGCACAGCATCGTCGCGATGGAGCGGCCGCGGTGGTCAATCACGTTCCGCAGCCTTGCGGGCCGACCATGACGGCCTCCGACCCCGTTCAGCAGCCTCCATCGCCCGCATCGGATGCCGCCGTACCCGACTTCGTGGTCGTCGACGTGGAGACGGCGTGCTCGCGCGTCAGCAGTATCTGCCAGATCGGTATCGTCGGCTTCAGGAACGGCGTCGAGCTGTTCGCCTACGAGACGCTGGTCGACCCGCTCGACCATTTTTCGTCGTTCAACACGCGCATCCATGGGATCACCGGCGATCATGTCGTTGGCGCGCCGAATTTCGGCGACGTCCATGCCGTCATCGACGGACATCTCGCAGGCCGGATCACCGTCGCGCACTCCTACTTCGACAAGGGAGCGCTTGGCGCGGCGTGTGCGATCCATGGGCAGGCCGCCATCGAGACGACGTGGCTCGACAGCGTGCGCGTGGCGAAACGCGCGTGGCCCGAGCTGCCCAGTCACAGGCTGAACGTGCTGACACAGTTCCTTGGCGTTCGACACAAGCACCATGATGCGCTGAGCGACGCGCGTGCCGCCGGCATGGTGATCGTGCGTGCCATCGAGCACACCGGTATCGGGCTCGCCGGCTGGCTGTCGTCGACGAGCGGGCGCCGCGGTGTCGCGTTGAAGGCCGCGGCAAGGGGGCCGCTCAAGGGTCAGCGCGTGGCCATCCTCGGCGGCGCGCGCGATGGCACGCTCGCGCGGCATCTGGCGGCCGCCGGTGCGCGCGTCATGGCCTCGGTCGGTTCCACGACGACGATGCTCGTCATCAGTGATGACCAGCCGTTTGGCCGCTTCGTCACCGCGCATGCGGACTACCGCCGGGTGGAAGAGCTTCGGCGAGGCAAGGCGACGATCGAGATCGTCACAGAACCGGAACTTCGTCATCGCCTCGCGCTGCCGCCAACGTGACGGAATTTCGGGCTTCCCTTCGCGTCTTCCGGAACGTTGGCATCGGCGATGCGCTCGGACGCCGGAGCCCATGACCGTGCCGAGCCTGCGGCACGGTCGCATTCCCGACCCGAAAGACCCGTCATGATCGCCGCTTTCGGGTTGCCCGACCCGTACATCCTCATCCTGACCGGGTTTGGCCTGCTCACCGCGCTGGTCGTCTGGCTGCCGCTGGCGCTCCGCAAGCTGCCCTTGTCGTTGCCCATCGTGTGCATCGGGCTTGGCGCTGCGCTCTTCTCGCTGCCGCAGGTGACGCTGAGGCCGCTGCCGCTTCTGTACCCCGAGATCACCGAGCGCTTTACCGAGTTCGTCGTCATCATCGCGTTGATGGGCGCCGGCCTGAAGATCGACCGGGTGTTTCATTGGCGCGAGTGGGTGGTCACGTGGCGCCTCCTTGCGATCACGATGCCGCTTGGCATTCTCGCCATCGCCGCGGTGACGGCGTGGGGGATGGGGTTGCCATGGGCGATCGCGCTGCTGCTTGCGGCGAGCCTGGCACCGACGGACCCCGTTCTTGCCTCCGATATCCAGGTCGGGCCACCCAAGAGCGACGACGAAGACGAGGTGCGCTTCGGACTGACGTCGGAAGCAGGGCTCAACGACGGTTTCGCGTTTCCGTTCGTCCATCTCGCCATCATGGCGGCGGCCGCTGCCGGCACGCAGGGACCGTGGCTGGGTGAGTGGCTGAGCTACCGCGTGCTGTGGGAAATCGGCGCGGGCGTCGGCGCCGGCTGGCTGATCGGTCGCGCCTTTGGCTGGCTGACCTTCCATGTTCCGGCGCAGACCAAACTGGCGCAGACCGGCGACGGGCTGATTGCGCTGGCCGCGACGTGCATCTCCTACGGCGTTACCGAGATCATCCATTGCTACGGGTTTCTTGCGGTGTTCGTCACGGCGCTGACGTTTCGCGGGACGCACCGAACGCACGATTTCCATCACGACATGCACGATGTCACCGAGCAGATCGAACGACTGGCGATGATGGTGTTGCTTCTCCTGTTCGGCGGTGCGCTGGTCAGCGGCCTGCTGGCATCGGTCTCGCTGACGGACGTGCTGGTCGCGCTCGTCATCCTGCTGGTGATCCGCCCGGTCACCGGGCTGATCGGGCTGTGGGGTCACCGGGCGGACCGGTCGGAGAAACTGACGCTGGCGTTTTTCGGCATACGCGGCGTCGGGTCGATCTATTACCTGGCCTATGGCCTCAACCATATCCACGTGACGGGCGCCGAACGGCTCTGGGGACTGGTCGGGCTGGTCGTGTTGTTCTCGATCGTGCTGCACGGGCTCACCGTGACGCCGATCATGCGTCTGCTCGACCGCAGCCATGGGCGAGACCCGGACAAGGATGAGCGGCCTGCCGAGGGCAGCTGATGCCTTCGCGTCCCAACACGTGTGCCGCTTGACAGCGGGAGCAAGGACAAGGACGATGATACAATGCTGGCCCTGCTGCTTCTCGCCGTACAAGTTACTGCCGCGCCGCCATCGCCGGATATTGTCGTGGTTGGCAAACGAGCAGAGCGAGAGCTGGCCGCTTGCATTGCCCGCAACTGTTCGCCTGACGAAGAGATCGAACTTACGCTCCAAACCTCTGTCGAGCAATTTACCGGCGGCCGGTATGACGATGCCCAACGGTCTCTCCAGAAGGCGATCAAGCGCAACGTGCCATATGCAGAGCGGTTGCCGGGCCCCGTATCGAGTCTTTACGCCACGCTCGCCACCGTTGCCGAGCATCAAGGCAATGACGAGCTGTGGCTGAGGTCGGCCCGCAACAATGTACTGACGCTGCGCCGCTATCTGGGGGAGGCCAATAGCGCGACGTTGGGGCAGGAGATCGACTTTGCCGATACTCTGATCAAGCTGGGCCGGCTTCAACTTGCCGAAGGCATTTATAAAAAGGTCGAGCGCCTGGCCATTGCGCAGGGACAAGGCGAAATCGCCGCGGGGAGCGCCTTTCGGCGGGCGTGGCTGCTCATGGGCTCGGGTCGCTACAAGGACGCCGAACGCGTCGCGGACGAAGCCGTCGGTCTGGCGGCCAAGAACAAAACGTCGATGACCGACCTGCGCGACATATTGCGCGCCCGGATCGCGTTCCAGCAAGGCAAGCGTGACGGCATAGAGGCGCTTGCCGCGCGACTACGTCAGAACCCCGAGGGGCCGCCGAAGCTGCTCTATGCGCCACCGATCAATGACATCAACGCGATACGGACGTTGGTCGAGAAGGATCCCTGGCATGATTCGAAGATCAGATTTGCCGATGTGGGGTATTGGGTTCGGCCTGACGGAAAAACGGCCGGCGTCGAGGTGCTGCGCAATGCCGGGCTCGGACAATGGGCGCCCGGGATCCTGAAGCAGATCGGTTCACGCCGCTATATTCCCCTGAGCGGCAGCGACAATGATGCGGGCATGTACCGGATCGACCGGTTCACCGTGCGGGCCACGTTCGAGATACCAACGGGCAGCCGCATACCGCAGCGGATCGGTCCGCTCACCGTCCATGTCGTCGATCTCACCGAAACCGATGCCATGAAAGAGGTGAGCCGCAGACATGCGCGACAGGCACGTCTGAACGCCGGCAGCTAGCGGTCCAAGGCGCCGACGTTTCGGCAGCGGCGCGCTTTGCCGCGAGTTAAACTCGCCGCGTGGAGGCGTGGCGTCCGCTGATGTCGCGCCCGGTGACGCGCTCCGTCAGACGCAATGCGGGGGCTGGTGCGGAATATTCGCCTCGGGCGGACCGTATCCTCCGCCGGTCCGTCGGCCGCGCGGCGGGCGACACGCGATGGCGCTGGTCGATACGACAGCGTGATGATGCGCGACGGTAATCTCGTCGTTAAGGATTTCCCGATAACCGATTGCAATGCGACGAATGATTATACGATTGGGTGATTCACCGCTCGGTCCGATGGCTCTCGGCATTGCCTATTTCGCCTTTGCAGTGGTGTCGCTGCTGGCGACACGCGGGGCGCATGGCATCGCCGCGATCTGGCCGCCGAGCGGGATCCTGCTGGCGACGCTGCTGATCGTTCGCCGGCGATCGGTCTGGCGGTTCGCGATCGCGGCGCTCGTCGCGAGTTTTTCCGCCAATTTCCTCACCGGCGCCGATCTCTACGTCTCCGTGGGATTTACCGCCGCCAATGGCCTCGAGGCGGTCGTCGCCGCGCTGCTGCTGCGGCGGCGGTCGGGACGCCGCGTTTCGTTCGTCGATCCGGCGGGGCTCGCCGCGTTCTTTCTCGCCTCGCTGGTCGCGGCGGTGGTGAGCGCGGGCGTCGCGGCGTGCATCGCGCCGCAGGCCGGCCGCGCGTTCATCCTGTCCTGGTTCAGTACCGTGTGGCTCGGCATGCTCCTCGTCACGCCGCTGTTGCTCGCGCTGTTCGAGCTGCTGGTGTCGGCACGGCAGGCGGTCGCGCGGCGCGATGTCCTCAACCTCATCGCTATCATCATCTGCACCGCGGTCGCGGCGGGCGCGACCTTCTCGCAAACCCGGTTTCCCATGCTGTTCGTGCCGATGATGGTGATCGTCGTCGCGGTCCTGCGTGGCGGCATGCTCGGCGGGATCATCAGCATGATCGTCGTCGCGGCGATCGGGTCGCTCGCGCTCGGGTGGGATTCCGGCCCGATCTTTCTGATCCGGGGATCGCATGATTCGCGCCTGCTGTTCTTCCAGTTCTATCTTCTGTCGCTGTTCGTCTCGGCACTGCCGATGGCGACGCTGCTCGCGGCGCGCGATCGCCTGAGGGTCAATCTGTCCGAGCGTATCCGCCTGCTCGATCAGGCGGAGGCCGCCGCGCATATCGGCCACTGGCGCGTCAATTCGGTCAACCAGACCATTTTCTGGTCGCCGCAGGTCTTCCGCATGCACGGGCTTCCCGAAGATCGGCCACCGTCGCTCGAACAGGCGATCGGCCTCTATCATCCGGATGACCGGGCGGTCGTGTCGCAGGTTGTCGCGGAAGCGCTCTCCAGCGGGCAGCCCTTTGCCTTCGAGGCCCGGATCGTCCGGCCCGATGGCGCGATCCGCCATGTCGCGACACAGGGCGAGCGCGATTATTCGTCGACCGACGACGCGATCGGGCTGTTCGGCCTGATCCGTGACGTGACCGAGCAGATCGAAGCGCGGCAGGTGCTGCAGGATGCGCGCGACGCCGCCAACCGGAGCGCGGAGAGGGCAATGGCGCTGGCCTCGACCGATGCGCTGACCGGGCTGGCGAACCGCCGGCGGATCGTCGAATATCTCGATGCGACGCTGTCGGACGTCGCTGACGGCGATGCCGCGCTGTCGGTGGTGCTGTTCGACATCGACCATTTCAAGGCCGTCAACGACCGGTACGGACATGATGTCGGCGACGAGGTGCTGAAGCGCGTCGCGGCGTCGGCGATCGAGGGATTGCGGAGCACCGACTTGATCGGCCGTTATGGCGGGGAGGAGTTCGTCATCATCCTGCCGCGGACCGATGCGGACACCGCGTTGCAGATCGCCGAACGCGTACGGTCCCGGATCGAGGCATCGCGGGGTGGCACGCAGCCGAAAGTCACCGTCAGCCTGGGCGTTGCGACGACGCAGGGCGACGACACGGGGCATGTCATTCTCAAGCGTGCCGATGTCGCGCTGTATGCGGCGAAAGATGCCGGGCGGAACCGATTGCGCTTGGCGTCATGATGCTGCGGCGTCAGGATAATCCGCGATCAGCCGCGACAGGCGGCGATGCGGCAAAGTCGACTCGACGGGGGGAGCCGACGGGGGAGGGCGATGTGTCTCTGACGGCAGATCAGATCAGGCTCGTGCGCGAAAGCTATGCGCTGATCAGCCGTGCACCGACGCGCTATTCGGACGCCTTTTATTATCGCCTGCTGCTGGATCATCCGTTCGCGCGCGCGCTTTTCCCCGACGACATGGCGCATCAGATCGCCGTGTTCTCGGAGACGATCGATGTCCTGGTCGAGAATGTCGTCGATCTCGGGCGGCTGCATCCCGAGCTGTCGGCGCTGGCGCGACGACATGTCCAGTACGGCGTGAAGCCCTATCATTATGCGGTGATCGGCGCCGTCCTGATCGATACGTTCGCAGACATTCTCGCGGACGGTTTCACGCCCGCAACGCGTCAGGCCTGGGAGGCGGTGTACGCCGAGACGGCGGGGGTGATGATCGCCGACGCCTATCCTGCAGCGGCGGGCCTGTTCGACCCCGGATCCTGACGTCTGAAATCCGCCGGATTCAGCGTCAGCGTCTGCCCGGGGGACAGCGTCACGCGGCGCTGACGATCGCCGTAGTGCAGTGTCCATGTTTCCGAGATCGCCGACTGCATCCGGACGTGCTGCAAGGTGCCGGCGTTCCAGGCGAGATCGAGTTCGGCGGCGCCCCGGACGCGAACGCCCCGGATGCTCCCGTCGGGCCAGGCGCCCGGCAATGCGGGGAGCAGATCGATCGTCTGGCCCCGGCTGCGCACCAGCATCTCGGTGATGCCCGCGGTGCCGCCGAAATTGCCGTCGATCTGGAACGGCGGGTGCGAAGCGAACATGTTGGGATAGGTGCGCCCCGGCCCGAGCAGATGGCCGAGGATCGCGTGCGCGTGCTCGCCATCGTCGAGCCTCGCCCACAGGTTCAGGCGCCACGCCAGCCCCCAGCCGGTGGCGTTGTCGCTGCGGATGCGGAGCGATCGGCGTGCCGCGGTGGCGAGGGCGGGCGTTTCCTCAAGGCTGATCTGGGCGCTGGGATAGAGCCCGTAGAGGTGGCTGACATGGCGATGCTGGAGGTCGGGCGCGTCGAGGTCCCAGTCCTCGATCCATTCCATCAGCTGCCCCTGCGCGCCGATCCGGTTGGGGACCAGTCGCGCGCGCGCGGCCGCGACCTCCTTGGCGAGCGACGCGTCCGTGCCGAGGATCGCGGCGGCGGCGACGACATGGTCGAACAGGTCGCGCAGGATCTGCATGTCCATCGTCGGGCCCGCGCAGATCGAGCTGCCATGCGGGTGCTGGTTCTCGGGCGACAGCGACGGATTGGTGACGAGCCAGTCGGTCCCCGGATAGCGCACCAGCGTGTCGAGGAAGAACAGCGCGGCGTCGCGCAGCAGCGGATAGATACGGCGCAGAAACGCCGGGTCCCGGCCATAGTCCCAGCGGTCCCACAGATGCAGGCACAGCCACGCGCCTCCGGTCGGCCACATGCCCCATTGCGCGCCGTCGATCGGTGCGGTCGCCCGCCACAGATCGCTATTGTGATGCGCCACCCATCCGCGCGCGCCGTACATCACGCGCGCCGTCTCCGCTCCGGTGACCGCGAGATCCTCGACCATCCGGATGAGCGGCTCGACGCACTCGGCGAGACCGGTGGGCTCGGCAGGCCAGTAGTTCATCTCGGTGTTGATGTTGATCGTGTACTTGCTGTCCCATGGCGGACGATTGCTGTCGTTCCAGATGCCTTGCAGGTTCGCCGGCTGGCTGCCCGCGTGCGACGACGCGATCAGCAGATAGCGGCCGAACTGGTGATACAGCGCCACCAGCGCCGGATCGGCGGCGAGCGACGGCGCCGACAGCGAGTCCGGCGAGGTCAGCGCGGCGATCCGCACGTCCGTCGGCCGGTCGGCGGCGGCGGTCCGGCCGAGGTCGATCGTCATGCGGCGGAAGAGCCGGCGATGCTCGGTGACGTGCGCCTCGCGCAGCGCGTTCCAGCCTTTGCGCGCCGCACGGTCGATCGCCGCCGCGGTCACGTCCGCCGGCTTGCCCGACACGTCGTCATAGCGGCGATGGCTCGTGTCGAGCGCGACGATGGCGACCATCTCGGTGGCGCCGCGCACGACGAGCGTGTCGCCCTCGACGGCGATCCGCGCGCCCGGTGCGATGATACGCGCGCGGATCGCCAGCGACAGCTTCGCGTCGATCCCCGACGAGGGCTGGTTGTGGCCGACGAAGACGAGGTCGGGCCCGCGCGCATCGGTCTTTCCGATCTGCCCCGGCTGCAGGGCCACCGCGACATCGAGCGCACCCGGCCGGTCGACGGTCAGCCGCACCGCGATCACCCCGTCGATCGCGCTCGCGAACACCTCGCGGACATGATGCACGCCCGCACTCGTGAACGACACGCGCGCGATCGCCGTATCGAGGTCGAGCGCGCGTTCGTAGCGATCGGTCGTCGCGAGCGCGGGCAGCGTGAATGTCAGGTCGCCCGCGGTCTGGTACGGCATCTGCTTGAGCGGGCGCGCCATCGCGCGTACGTTGATCAGCGCCTCCGCGTCGGCATAGCGGCCTTCGAACACCATCCGGCGAATGTCGGCGAGCGCGCCGCGTGCCTCCGGGCTGTTGGGGCGATAGGGGCCGCCGGCGTACAGCGTATCGCAATTGAGCTGGAGCCGTTCGCTGCCCGCGCCGCCGAACACCATCGCGCCGACGCGGCCGTTGCCGATCGGCAGCGCCTCCGTCCAGGCGGCGGCCGGCTGGCGATACCAGAGTCGCCACGGGTGGTCGGCACCCTCGCGCGGCTGTCCGATCGCCGCCGCGGGGCCGCTCAACAGGACAGCCGCGCCTGCGGTGCCGGCCTTCATCGCTTGTCGACGCGACAGGGTATCCATGGACGCATTTCCTTTGGCCGCTGCGGATTTTTCGGGGGGAATTGACCGGATCGGGCTTGGGGGGAGGATGTTGTCCGCTTTTCGCTGCCGGTGCGCAATGTCGGGGATTTGCCGGCCGATCGCGGGATCGAGGTCGGCTGCTCGCAAATGCAGGCTTCGTCGCTCGGACCGGTGACCAAGGAGCGGTATGCAGCACCATGATCCGCGCAGCGATGGCGCTGCCCTGCGCGGACCCGGTCGCCGCGGCGGCTTCGAAGACGGCGGCTCAAGGCTGCCGTCCTCAAAGCAGAAATGTATCAGATGTGAAGCAGGCCGATAGTAACGCCGTGCCTCATTCGCCGGGGGCGTCACCCTTGCGCTTGCGCGCGACCGGCTTTGCGGCATCCGTCTTGCTTCCGACAGTCTCGCCGGACTTGCGACCAAGACCGATCTTCATCGCCATGGCCCGGCGGCTTTCGGAATAATTGGCCGAGACCATCGGATAATCGGCCTTGAGGCCATAGCGCACCCGATATTCTTCGGGCGTCATGCCATGCGTCGACAGATGGCGGCGCAACGTCTTGTACTTCTTTCCATCGATCATGCTGACGATGTAGTCGGGATCGGCAAGCGACTTTCTTGCAGTCACGGCGGGAGAATAGTCGGTCGGCACGTCGGTGGTCGTGCCCGATGCCTGCGCATTGCCAGCAAGCGCCGCGATGGAATTGTGCATCTTGCCGAGAAAAGCGGGCACCTCATCGGCGGACGTACGCGTGTTGGGATTGCTTAACCATGCGATCGTCAACTCGGTCGCGAGTTCTATAGGGTTCAGTTCGATGGTATCTGCAGACATATTGTGCTCCATTCTATTCATGCGGCGTAGGCTTGAATTCCAGTAGCTACAACCCCGGCTGCAATCGATTGTTGCATCAGGTAGAAAATTATAGGTTAAGTTCTTGTCCAAACGCGTTCACGGCAAATTGTAACGATATGCTGTCGAGCAATAGCGTTCATTCATCGCGTAAACCTCCCGGCATGCCTCATCATGATGAGGCGGCTTGCCGGCACTGTGCGGATTGTCCCGGGTGTCATCGCCACCTGCCGCCACTGGCGTCGTGCGATCGGCTTCCATCGTTGCTGCGTGGAAGTTTGGGGGACGCCGCGGGTGGGTCGGCGCCTGATCTTCGCGTCTTCTCAACCCATCGCGTGTATTGGAACGACCGCGAGGCGAAGATCTCGGCGTTCCATGGGGGAGCATGTCACACCCCGCCGGGTGCAAACGCATCACGCGGGGTGCAAGGCATCCTTGCCGGTCAGAGATTTTGTGGGGCGGGCGTCGGGGCGTCCGGGGTGGGGCAGGGCGCGCTGCTCGCCGTCAAACCCGATCGGGCGATGGGCCCCGATCCGCAGGGCTGGTGCCCGGTTTACGCCTGTTTGAGTTTGTGCGCGGCGTGCCCGAGCGCGAGAAACGTTGCCAGGGAAGAGCCAGCCCACCCGACCAGGATCATTGCCATCGATACACCCTCTCATCCGCGGTGCGATCTGCACCGTCGATGGCGTACCGTAAGCCCCAAACTCTTATGGTTAACAAGGCATCGAGACTGACCCAATGCTCAATTAACCGGAGAATCCGGAGAGATCGCGTAGTGCCGCGCCACGCCGGACCAGCCCCAAGCCTTGCAGGGCAAACCGGAAGGGCTATTTTACCGCGATGGCTGCCTTTGACGATTCCGCGGATCCCGAACTCGGTGCAGCGTGCAACCGGCTTGCGGCGTGGGTCGAGCCCTTGCCCGTTGCGGCCGTTATCGACCGGGGCACCGGACTGACCGAGCGCGACCTCGCGCTTATCCTGCGCCACCTGCACGCGACCCGGCACCAGCGGCCGGCGGCAGGCGGCGCCGTGGAGGCGGCGGTCGACCGTCCGCAACGCGCGTCGGTGCCGATCACCGCGAAGCACTGACCCCGCTGATCGAACGCGCTGGCTCCCGAACCCGTGGCGGGTGGGGAACTCCGGTCGCGGCATCATCGTCCGGGTCAAGATAGCCATAGTCTTTTGGCCGTAGGACCGGCGGGCTTATTCATGGCAGGTCAATGCCGCGAAGTAGTGTTAAAGTCTTTACGACCATCTGCGTGACCAATGCCGATACGACGCGCTGTCCGGAACAAGTAAAAAGCTGCGCAGGATTAGTGTCTAAGTTAAGCCAGTGTTCAGTAACGTGATCAGCCTTGACCGATGAACGTTTCACGCAATTGCGTGCCAAACCGAGACATGCGGCAAATTGTATGTTTCAGTCATACTCTGTTTATGTTGGATCGTTCAGTCCTTGCGAATGGACAAGGAAGCAGACCCATCGATTCCGGATTGGAAGATTGAAGGAACGCTCGCTGCGGCCGAGCGCGCCGCGATTGTTGCCGCTCTGTCATATTGCGGGAACTCGCGAACGCTGACGGCAAAGCGGCTCCGGTGCGGGCGCGCCACGCTGTACCGAATGGTCGCGGAGTTCGAGATCGAGATGCCGCCGCCGGCAAGCACACAGTCGGCCCCTCAGCCCGACCAGCACGACCTGTCCCGGATCATCGTCCTCAACGATGGACAATATGTGCTGATCAAGAAGCGCGAGCCCGCCTGAGCGGAGTCACGCCGATGGCTGAGGGTTAGCGGGGCGCAGCGTGCCCGCGGCCGTTGCGCGTGGCGGTGAGCAGTGCCGGCGAATAGTCGGTCGCGGCCATGAATATGCTCTCGACCTTCGCGACGATCTTGCCGTCCGCCTCGGAGCTGGCGACGACGGCGCGCCATGCGGGATCGGCGCCGAACGCCTTCCAGCTGGCGTCGCGCGACGTGCGATCGGCATAGCTCAGGATGTAGACGAGCCGGCCTTCGGGCGCGGCTTCGGTCGGTTCCTCGTTCCAATAGGCGACGTTGCGCATGCCGTGTTTGGCAAAGAGCGTCATCGTATGGTCCCTGAAGCGCGCATTCAGTGCCGCGAGCTTGCCTTTCTCCGGATAATAGATCCGCAGTTCGAACAGCGCATCCTGGCGAGCGTGGCGTGCCTGTTGCGCGGGGGCCGCGGTGGTCGCCGGGACGAGCGCGAGACCGGCAAGCAGATAAAGTCGCAGCATCGAGCGCTCCAGTTCGGGACGAGGGTGCCGGCCAAGCTACGGGAATCCTGTCACCGTGCAACCGGCCGATCATCCGCCCCGTGCGCTGCCGTATCGGACGTACGGCACCGGCTGGGCGGCGAGGGTACGGGGATTCCCGCGGCCTGAGATCGCGTCAGCAGTGCCCATGATGCCGATATGAGCCGGGCCGCCAGGCTCGGAAGCAGTGGTGTGCGGTTACCGAACAGTAAGTGCGGCGCGATCTATAGTCATCGGAAGGCAATATATAAGATTATTCCGAATGATTGCTGGACAAAGGCAAATTTCCTTTTCATTGTTTCCGCGCAGACACATTGACGTAAGATAATTACGCAGGTGGTTGACGTCGATCATAACAGGAGGGGATTGCATGGCGCTACCATTCAGAGCCGGATTGCTCGTGACGGCGCTTGCCGTGGCCGTGCCGGCGTTCGCGCAACAGGTCACCGACCCGACACCGGGGTCGGTCCAGCAGGACCCTTCGGTTGCCGGGCAGGATCCGACCCCGCCCTCGGCAGAGGTCGGCCAGAACGACGTGACGACGACCAGCAATGACGACATCGTCGTCACCGGTATCCGCGGTAGCCTGACGTCGTCGGCGCGGACGAAGCGCGAAGCCAATCTGATCGTCGACAGCATCTCGGCCGAGGACGTCGGCAAGTTTCCCGATGCGAACATCGCGGAATCACTCCAGCGCATCACCGGCGTGGCGATCGACCGCTCGGGCGGCGAGGGGCAGTTCATCACGGTCCGCGGGCTTGGCCCGGAGTTCAACACGGTGCTCGTCAACGGTCGCGTGATGGCGACCGACAATCCGGGCCGCGAATTCTCGTTCGACGTGCTGTCGTCCAACATGATCCAGCGGACCGACGTCTATAAGTCGAGCGTGCCCGAACTGCAGGAAGGCGGGATCGGCGCGACGGTCAATATCGTCACGGCAAGGCCGCTGGACGGGCGGAGCGGCTTCCATGTCGCGGCGTCGGCCGGCGCGATCTACGACAAGCTGCGCGACAAGTTCAGCCCGGACCTGTCGGCGGTGACCTCGCTGACCAACGACGCGAAGACGCTCGGCATCGTGCTGTCGGGATCCTACACCAACCGCAAGAGCCAGCTCGACTATACGCAGACCGACGGATGGCTGTTCGGCCCGCAGTCGGTGATCAACGGCAACGCGGACTCGGTCGGGCTGACGCCCGCGGCGATCGTGACGACGCCGGGTTCGGTCAACGTGCCGCAGAACCTGGCGTTCGTCCGCCAGAAGGACCGGCGCGAACGTATCAACGTCGCGGGCGCGCTTCAGGCGAAGCTGACCGACACGCTGTTGCTGACCGTCGACGGCATCTATTCGAAGTTCAACGTCTATACGAACCGCAACATCTTCGCGAATTTCTACTCCGCGCCGTATATCGGGCTGACCGTCGACGACACGAATAGCGCGACGGGCTTCAACCGTCCGGGCACGCAGTTCATCGCCAACAATCCACTGCTCGCGTCGCGCGTCTCTCTGTCGCAGAACGACAATATCGTGAATCTCAACGATCGCCTGACGCAGACCTATCAGATCGGCGGGAACCTCAAATGGAACCCGACCGAGGATGCCGAGATCCGGTTCGACGCGTCGACGACGCGCGCGAAACAGCGCAACCCGACCAATTTCGTCGTCGTCGGCTCGCTCGCGCAATCCGCACCGCGGTTCGATCTCAATCCCGGCGACGACGTGCCGAGCGCGTCGAACTTCGGCAACATCACCGATCCGTCGCTGATGCGCGCGCATTACACGGGCGCCGAGCTAAACACCGTCCGCGACAAGGGGTCGGAATACCATATCGACAGCGACTTCAAGGTGCGGGACAGCGTCCTGCAGGCGGTGAAGATCGGCTTCTCCTATTCGGAGCGCAACAAGCTGCGTCGGTTCCGGAACAATACGGACGGCGGCTGCGCCTATTGCGGCTACGACATTCCGATCGACCCGTCGTTGCTGAGCCCGTTCCAGCTCGACGATTTCCTGTCGGGCGTCTCGGGCAGCCAGAATGCGCCCGCGGGGTTCATCACCTACGACCCCAAGGCGATCATCGCGTTCCTGTCGGACCCGACGAATCTGGCCCGGCCGCGTCAGGGCCGCACCGCCGCCGAGCAGGCCGCCGAGGCGGCGCGTCTGCTGGCACTGCCAGGCGGGCCCTACGGCGTGCGCGAGAATCTCGGGTCGCTGTCGAATGTCGATGAGAAGCTTCTCGCCGGCTATATCTCGATGCAGTTCGGCGGCGAGAACTGGAGCGGCAATGCCGGCGTCCGCGTGATCCGCACGCAGACGATGTCGCGCGGGTTCGACCTTCCCGTCATCGGCATCGCGACGACGCCCGGCGACGACACGCTGCAATATACCTTTGGTCCCTCGACGCCGGTGACGGTGCGCAACAGTTACGTCAACGCGCTGCCATCGGCCAACATCCGGTACAATCTGACCGAAAAGCTGCTGGCGCGTGCCGCGTTCTCGCAGATGATCACCCGGCCTACGCTGACCGACCTTGGCGTCGACAACAGCTTTGGCGGTCGCGTCTCCGTCCCGCTCTCCTCGGGCGGCAACCCGTCGCTCGCGCCGTTCAAGTCGAACAATTACGACCTGTCGCTCGAATGGTATCTGTCCGCGGTCAGCTACATCAGCGTGGGCGGGTTCTACAAGGACCTGAGCGACTTCCTCGAGCTGCAGACGCTGCCGGTGCAGCGCTTCGGGCGGACGTTCCAGGATACGCGCACGCGCAACGGCCAGTCGGGCTATATCCGCGGTGTCGAGATCGGCGCGCAATATGCGCTCGACTGGCTTCCGGGCTTCGCATCGGGTTTCGGCGTCGCCGGCAACTACACCTATGTCGAGAGCAAGGCCAATCGCGACATCTCGCTCAGCGATTACGACTGCGGCTATAACGGGCTTTCACCGCATTCGGCGAACGGGAGCGTGTTCTACGAGAAATACGGCGTCTCGGCGCGGACCTCGTACAATTGGCGCTCCGACTATCTGCGCGCCTGCCGGTCCGATCAGTCGCGGCCGCGGAACCGGTCGGCCTATGGCCAGCTCGATTTCAACGTGGGCTATGATGTCACGCCCAATTTCCAGGTCTATGTTCAGGGCGTGAACGTTCTCAACCGTCGCATCCACGAATGGTCGGCGATCGAGGAGCGGTTCCTGCTGCTGCAGGAAACGGGAAGCCGCTACAATTTCGGCATCCGCGCGAAGTTCTGATGGTCTGACGAGGGGCGGCGTCGCGGCGGTCAGGCCGACCGTGACGCCCGACCGCCGGCTTGCCGGGGTCGCGTCATGATCGCAATGATCGCCACATTCGTCGTCGATCCCGGACGAACTGGTCCCCCGCCGGCGGCCTGACCGCGGCGCAACCGCATTGCGTAGTTTCCGAGGGTCTTCGCGCATCCGCTGCGCGCGTATTCCGGTATTTCCTTGCACCGCACGGATGATCGGACAGCATGATGAGCGTAGACGAGCAGGCCCCGGGCAGGGGCGGGCGACACGCCGTCATCCTGTGTCATCCCGATCCGCACAGCTTCAACCATGCCATCGCCGCGCGCTATTGCGAGGCGGTGCGCGCCGCCGGGCAGGACGTCGTGCTGCGCGATCTCTATGCCATGCGGTTCGATCCGGTCCTCAAGGCGGACGAGCGGCCGACGCTTGCCGACCCGCGGCGCGCGCCCGACGTGACCGCAGAACGCGAGCTGCTGGCCGGGTCCGACCTGTTCGTGCTGATCTATCCGATCTGGTTCGGGTCGCCGCCGGCGATGATGAAGGGCTATATCGAACGCGTCTTCGGCGCCGGCGTGACACCCGAAGCCGTGCGGCGGCAGGTGCGCGACCCGCTGCTCGGCCGCAAACGCCTGCTGAGTTTCACGACGGCCGCCTCGTCGAACGTCTGGCTCGAGGAGGAAGGGCAGGAGCAGGGGCTGCGAAGCGTGCTCGACGCGTATCTGGTCCATGCGTTCGGCATGCAGTCGCACGAGCACCGGCGCTTCGATCACATCACCCCGGATCTTGGCCGCCACGCCGCCGACGTCTGTCTGCGCGACGTACAGACGCAGGCGCGGCGCAGTTGCGCGCAGGTCGCGTTCGGCGACGAGGCGCTGATGCACGATCCCGACCTCGTGCGGCAGGTGGCGCAGTGACGGTGCCCCGGACCGCACCCGTGGTGCCGCGCAGGATGCAGGCTGCCGTCGTCGAGGCCTTCGGCCAGCCGCTCGTCCTTCGCGAATGCGAGACGCCGTCGACCGGCCCCGGCCAGATCCTCGTCAGGACCGAGGCATGCGGGGTGTGTCATACCGATCTGCACGCCGCCCGCGGCGACTGGCCCGTCAAGCCGGTCCCGCCGTTCATCCCGGGGCATGAAGGGATCGGCATCGTCGTCGCGGTCGGTGCGGGCGTCACCATCGTCACGCTCGGCGACCGGGTCGGCGTGCCGTGGATGTATTCGGCGTGCGGGCACTGCGAATATTGCCTGTCGGCTTGGGAGACCGTCTGCCCCGACATCGCGTTCACCGGCTACACGCGCAACGGTGGCTTTGCCGAGTATATCCTGGCGGACCCGAACTATGTCGCGCACATTCCCGACGGGCTGTCGGCGATCGACGCTGCGCCGATCATCTGTGCGGGGGTCACGACCTACAAGGGGCTCAAGGAAACCGGCGCCAGGCCCGGCGAATGGGTCGCGATCTCGGGGATCGGCGGGCTCGGGCACCTTGCGGTCCAATATGCCCGCGCGATGGGGCTGCGCGTCTGTGCGGTCGACGTCGATGACGGCAAGCTGGCGCATGCGAGGGCGCTTGGTGCCGAAGCGCTGGTCGATGCGCGGGGGGATGATCCGGTCGGCGCGCTGAAGACCGTCACCGGCGGGGGCGCGCACGGCGTGCTCATCACCGCGCCGTCGCTCGCCGCGTTCGATCAGGGCGTCGCGATGACGCGGCGGCATGGCACGTGCGTGCTCGTCGGGTTGCCGCCGGGCGACTTTCCGCTGCCGCTGTTCGACGTCGTGGCGGCCTGCATCACGGTCCGCGGGTCGTTCGTCGGCACGCGGAAGGACATGGCCGAAGCGCTCGCCTTTGCCGCCGACGGCAAGGTCAGGGCCGAGATCGAACGCCAGCCGCTGTCGGCGATCAACGCCGTGTTCGACCGGCTCGACCACGGTAACGTCGCCGCGCGCGTCGTCCTCGATTTCGGCAGCCCGAGCTGACCCCGATCATCGTCGTGCCAGGGGACCATCGATGCGTGCGGCCGGGCGGGCGGGCGGGGTCGTTCGCCATGCGACAACGGAGAATCAACCGGCTAGCATGGCGGCAAGCCTCCCATCCGAACGAAAGCGCGATGCATGCATGACTATCCGGCGGCCGAAAGCCGTGTGACGCTGGCGATGATCCTGAGTGCGGCCGGCGCGGCGCTTGGCGGTCTTCTGTTCGGGTTCGACACGGCGGTCATTTCCGGAACGACGGCGGCGTTGCAGAGCCAGTTCGTGCTGAGCGACGGCGCGCTCGGCTTCACGGTCGCATCGGCGCTGATCGGTACGGTGATCGGGTCGCTGTGTGCAGGCGCGCCCGCCGACCGGTTCGGGCGCAAGCCGATGCTGCTGGCGGTGGCGATCGCCTATGTCGTCTCGTCGCTCGGAACCGGGCTGGCGCCGGGCTGGGGGGTGCTGCTGGCGTTCCGCTTTCTCGGCGGTCTGGCGATCGGCGCGGCGTCGGTGGTCACGCCGGTCTATATCGCCGAGGTGTCACCCGCGCGGTTCCGCGGCCGGCTGGTGGCGCTCAACCAGCTCAACATCGTGCTGGGGATCGTGCTGGCATTCCTGTCCAACTACATCATTGCCGGGCTGATCCCCGCCGATACCGCGTGGCGGTGGATGTTCGGGATCGTCGCGGTGCCGTCGGTGCTGTTCCTCGCGGTGACGTTCCTGTTGCCCGACAGTCCGCGCTGGCTGGTCGGGAAGCGGCGCGACGAGGAGGCGCGCACGGTGATGACGCGGCTCGGCTTTGCCAATCCCGCCGGCGAGGTCGCGAAGATGCACGCGGCGGCGACCCGGACCCCCGCGGCGTCGGCGCCACGGCTGTTCCAGCGCGCCTATTCGGTACCCGTGACGTGCGCGATCGCGATCGCGATGTTCAACCAGCTCTCGGGGATCAACGCGCTGCTCTATTATGCGCCGCGGATCTTCGAGCTGGCGGGTGCGGGCGCCGATTCCGCGTTGCTGCAGTCGATCGCGGTTGGCGGGACGAACCTCGTCTTCACGATCCTCGCGCTGTTCCTGATCGACCGGTTCGGCCGCAAGCCGTTGTTGTACATGGGGTCGGTGCTGACCGCCGCGGCGCTGTTCCTCGTCGGCGTGCAGCTCGCCGGCGACCGTCCCGACGGGACGCTGGTGCTGATCGGGCTGCTCGGCTTCATCGCCGCCTTCGCGGTGTCGCAGGGCGCGGTGATCTGGGTGTTCATCTCCGAGGTGTTCCCGAGCGCGGTACGCGGCAAGGGCCAGGCGCTCGGCAGCACGACGCACTGGGTGATGGCGGCGGCGATCACCTGGGCATTCCCCGTCTTCGCCGCGCGTCTCGGCGGCTGGGTGTTCGCGTTTTTCGGCGCGATGATGCTGCTCCAGTTCCTGTGGGTCTGGAAAGTCATGCCCGAGACGAACGGGATCGCGCTCGAGGACATGGATCTGGCGCGGGGGCACTGAGACGGCGGCAGGAGCCGGGGGCGGCGCGGCGTGAAGGTTCATATTTGACAAATTGCTTTTCTTATTTGATCCTCGTGTCGCTGCGATGCTCCGCGATCGAGACGGGGCACGCCGCGACGGGAGAGGGGCATCGCCCTCGAGACACGAGAGGCGCGCGCCATGATCCGTTCCGGTTCCTGCCGAATTCTCCTTCTGGTCGGCGGCGCGCTGATCGCGGTGGCCGCGGGTGCGCAGTCCGGCCGGGGCGTCCGCGAACCCGTCGATGAAGCCAACCCGCTGGTCGGGACCGCGCCGCTTGACCGCGCCGATCTGCTCGGCAACGCGCCGCCGCCGGGCGAGCCCGCCTATTCGGGGCAGACGTCACCCGGGGCGCGCGTACCGCACAGCGGCGTCGAGGTCGCGCCGGTCAACGTCAACATCGAGCTGAACTATCCGTTCGGCGTCCCGACGCCCTATCATTATCCGAACGCGACGATGATCGGCTTCACCGCGGGCGGCGGGCCGACCTATGGCGGGCGTGCAAAGCCCCTTTTCATGCCCGTGGTCGGCGACTGGACGGTCCCGCCGGCCTATACGCAGGTCCATTACGACAAGACGCGCGAGACGGCGGCGCCCGGTTATTATTCGGTCGCGCTGGACGGCGGGACCGTGGTCGAGCTGACCGCGACGCGCCTGAGCGGGCTCATGAAGTTCGCCTTTCCCAAGACCGATCGTGCCGCGGTGCTGATCAACCTGCCGCGTGCGGGCGGTACGATCGAGGTGGTGGGCGACCATGTGATCCGCGGTCTGTCGGCACCGCAGGGCGATCGCGAGACCGCCGACGGCCCCTATTTCGTCGCTGAATTCTCCAGGCCGTTCAGCGGTTTCGGCACCTTCCGCAAGGCGCCCGGAGACGGTGCGGCATGGGGAATCGGCGACAAGGACGTCGAGCCGAAACGCCGCAGCGTCGCTGGCAGCTATGCCGGCGGCTATCTCGATTTCGCGGCGCCGCGCGGCGAGACGGTGCTCGTCAAGGTGGCGCATGGCCACAGTTATGCCGAGGCGGAGGCCCGGCTGCGGTCCGAACAGCCGGGCTGGGATTTCGCGGGCGTCCGCGGGGCCGCGCGTGCCGCCTGGGCGCAGTTGCTCGACAAGGTGAAGGTGACGGGCGGCACGCCGCGCCAGCGCCAGCTCTTCTATTCGACGCTGTTCCAGTCCTTCGCCAGCCCGCGGCTGATCGCGCGCAAGGGGGAACGGCTGATGCGGCAAGACGGGGGGTCGTCGGTGATGGCGTATGACCGCTACAGCCCGGTGCCGTACTGGGATACCGCGCGCAACCAGCTGACGCTGCTGGAACTCGTCGCGCCCGATCTGGTCGCGGCGACGATGCGCTCCGAGCTCGAGACCGCGCGCGAGCGGGGGTACATGAACACCTCGTTCCACGGCGATCATGCGGTGCTGATGTACCTCGGCGCGATGGAGCGCGGCATCCGCTTCGATTATGCCGACGCCTATGCCTATCTGCGCAAGAACGCGACGGACGTGAAAGGGCCGCGCGGGTATCTCGCGGAATATGCCGACAAGGGCTGGATCTCCGACATCGTGCCCGCGGGCAATCCCAGTCCGCCCTATGCGGGCGGCAAGGCGGGGATGGACAAGACGCTCGAATATGCCTGGGACGACCACGCGCTCGCGCAACTGGCGCGCCGGCTCGGCAAGACCGACGACGCGGCGTTCTTCGCCAGGCGGGGGGCGAACTGGCGCAACGTGTTCGACCGGTCGATCGGGTTCATGCGCGGGCGCACCGCGGATGGGAACTGGATCGCGCCGTTCGACCCGGGCGAGCCCTATTACAACTTCGCGAGCAAGGAGGCGTCGGGCTGGTCGAACCTGTGGCTGGTGCCGCACGACGTGAACGGACTCATCGGTGCGCTTGGCGGACGCGCGGCGTTCAACGCGAAGCTCGATGCGTTCTTCACCACGCCTTATGCGCCAAAGGGCATCTGCCGCGACTGTACCGGGCTGATCGGCCAATATGTCCAGGGCAACCAGCCCGACCAGCATGCGCCGTATCTCTATGCCTGGAGCGGGCAGCCGTGGAAGACGCAGGCGCTCGTCCGCCGCGTGCTCGCTGACCTCTATGGCAGCGATGCCGCGGGCTATGGCTATCCCGGCATGGACGACCAGGGATCGACCTCGTCGTGGTACGCGCTGAGCGCGATGGGCTTCTATCCGGTCGATCCCTCGACGCCGGCGTACATCATCGGCAGCCCGATCTTCGACCGGGTGCGGCTGACGATGGGGAACGGGAAAATGCTCGAGATCGTCGCGCGCAACACTTCGGCGGCCAACATGTATATCCAGTCCGCGACGCTCAACGGGAGGCCGTGGACGAAGCCGTGGTTCAGCCACGCGGACATCCGCGACGGGGCGACGCTGGCGCTGGTGATGGGACCGAAGCCCAACACCGCGTGGGGGAGTGCTGCCGCAGACGCGCCGCCATCGGCGACGCGTGCGACCGTCTCGGCCGCCGGTGTCGACAGCATTGCGAAGAGTCAGGCGGCGGCGTCGGGGATGTAGCCGAGCACGAACGCGATCACGTCCGCGGCGGGCATCTCGCACGGTCGCAGCGCGGGACCGGCGGCGAGCATGTAGAGGTTGAAGCTGACCGTGAAGCTGCCGTCCAACGCCTCGCCCCAGAGCCAGCGGCGTTTGGCATCCGCCGAGACCGACAGCGTCGCGCCCCAGCGGACGCCGCGATACGATCCCTCGCCATAGCCGGTCGGGAGCCGGTCCAGCGCGGCGATGAAGGCTTCCATGTCGTCCGCGATCGTGGTCCTGCGTTTATATTCCGCGCCTACATCCCCGTGCCTCACATCAGCGTGTCGATGATGCCGCCATCGACGCGCAGCGCCGCGCCGGTGGTCGCCGACGCAAGCGGCGAGGCGAGATAGACGACCATGTTGGCCACTTCCTCGACGGTCGCGGCGCGGCGGATGAGCGAGCCCGAGCGATGCGCCGTGACGAAGTCGGCGGCGACGTCCTCTATCGCGCGATCGCCCTTTGCGCGCTCGTCCTCGAGCATCGCCGCGACGCCTTCGGACAGCGTCGGACCGGGCAGCACCGAATTCACCGTCACCCCGGTGCCCGCCATCCGCTTGGCGAGGCCGCGCGCGAGCGCGACGTCGGCGGTCTTGCTGACGCCGTAATGGATCATCTCGACCGGGATGTTGAACGCGGATTCGGACGCGAGCAGCACGAACCGGCCCCAGCCTGCCTTTTCCATGCCGGGCAGATAGCTGCGCGCGAGGCGAACGCCCGCCATCACGTTGATCTGCCAGTGGCGGTCCCACGTCGCGTCGTCGGTTTCGAAGAAGTCCGCGGGCTGGAAGATGCCGAGATTGCTGACGACGATGTCGGCCCGGGGTTCGGCCGCAAGCAACGCGTCGTGACCCGCCGCATCGCCGAGATCGGCGACGACGCCGCGCGTGGCGCCGCCGATCCGCGCGACCGCGGCATCGACCTTTGCCTGCGTACGGCCGTTGACGACTACGGTCGCGCCCGCGGCGGCGAGCCCCTGGGCGATCGCGAACCCGATGCCTTCGGTGGAGCCGGTGACGATGGCGCGTTTGCCGGTGAGATCGATCTGCATGGGGCGTGGTCCTGTTGCTGTGCGAGGGCGCGGTGTCGTGCGAACGAACGGGGAGGCGGAAAGCCGCGCGGCGCGCTTGCCATCAACCGCTGGCTGCACGCGCGGTCGTTTCCGGAACCGCCCCGGCGTTCATCGCTTCAGATGGTGAAGGAACACATCATGTCCAGTATCGATCGACGGCAGGGATTGTGGCTGCTTGCCGGGAGTGCGGTCGCGACGCTTGCGCTTGGCGCGCGCGCGGTGGGGCAGGCGGCTGGGCAACCGAGCGGACCGCGCGGAGACGTGCTGGCGCTGATCGAGAAGACCGCAGGCCGTATCGCCTTTTACGCGCTGCCCGACGGCCGGCGGGTCGGCGCGCTGTCGCTCGGCACGCAGCCGCACGAGATCGCGGCGGATGCGGCACGGCGCTTTGCCTATGTCGGCCATTACGGGGTCGAGAGCTGGAAGGCGCCCGGCGCGGGCGGGAGCAAGGTCTGGGTCATCGACCTACACCGGCGTGCGCTCGTGCGGACGATCGACCTGTCGCCCTTCGGTCGTCTGCACGCGGTCCGGATCGACGCGCGGGGGCGGCTCTATGTCCTGTCGGAGACCGACAGCATGCTCGCGCGCTTCGACGATCCCGTGCGGGACGACGCGCCGTCGCGGCTGATCCCGGTGGGCGGTGCGCGCAGCCATTACCTCGTCATCCGGCGCGACGGCACGCGCTGCTATGTCGCCGACACGCTGAGCGGCGCGGTCATCATGGTCGATCCCGAGGACATGGGCGTCGCGCCGGTGCGCAAACGGATCGGCACCGCGCCCGAGGCGATGACGCTGAGCGCGGACGAGCGGACGCTCTACGTCATCGATCGCCCCGGCGGGATCATCCACGCGCTCGATGCCGACACGCTCGAGACGCGCGCGCGGCGGCCGATGCGCGGCGAGGCGGTCCGTATCGTGACGCAGGCGGATGGCCGGCTGATCGTGTCGAACGTGGCGGACAAGAGCCTGTCGCGGCTCGATCCGGTCACGCTCGCCGAGACGGACCGGCTTGCCCTCGAGGCGGGGGCGCCGGGGCTGAACCTTGCAGGCGACATGCTCTATGCCTCGCTGGAGAACGACAAGGTCGTGCGCGTCGATCTGCGCACATGGGCGATCGCAGGGGCGTTCGCCACGGGACCCGCGCCCGACGCCGCGATCGTCGTCTAGCCGGCAAGGTCTGCGCGGGACGCCGGCACCGCGACCGGGCGCGATCAGCGGGGGGCGAGCAGCTGGTCGAGCAGGATCGGCGCATAGCCGTTCGCGTCGACGCCGACGTCGAACTGTCGCGTCACCGGTTTCAGCCGCCCATGGCTGTGGCCGTGCAGGTTGATCGCGCCGCGGTGCTGTCCGTTCCAGCTCCGGAACGGGTAATGGCACAGGATGAGCCGCCGGCCGTCCAGCTCGATCTCGGCATAATCGGCGACGCTCGCCCATCCGGGTGCCGCGAGCGTCGCGTCGGGATCGTTGTTGCCGCGGAGCAGATGCTTGGTGCCGTTGAGCCGTGCGAGCAGCCCGGCGACGTCCGCCGGTCGTCGCGCGACGTCGCCGAGATGCCAGACCACGTCATCCGGGCCGATCGCGGCGTTCCAGCGTGCGACGAGCGCCTCGTCCATCTCGGCAGCGTTCGCGAACGGCCGGCGCGAAATGTTGATCGTGCGGTGGTCGCCGAAATGCGTGTCGGCGGTGAAGAATACGCGCATCTGCGCCTGCTGCTCAGACGGTTCGGTCATCGTCCGTCAACGGCCACCGGCGACAAAGGTTCGGAGCGACCGGGTGTTTCGGCGTGCGCGCCGGCAGCGGGCGGCGCGTCGGATGGCAGTGCGCGGCGCGTGTCGTGGACTGCATCCCGGCGCCTGTATCGGATCGCGATGACGGCCCGGGCATCGTCCTCGCGTTCGTGGGGGGCAAGGTCGTCGGGAAGGGCTGCAGCAGATCTGACCTGATTTATATCAATTCACATCTCATAACCTGTGTTGCGTCAGTCTATCTCGCTGCCGGTCATCGGGGAATGCCGACTACACCCGGGCACGGGGCATTCTCGAAGCTGCGCGAATGTAAAGGTGGTAATATTCATGGTGATCCGAAAACTGTCCTTGGCGACGCGATAATTCGAGTGCCACGATCTTCCAACGCCGGTATGCATGGCGACGGGAATCGGGGAGGCGGGTGATATGGCAGAACAGGCCGAAGTCTTTCCCGAACAGGATCGTCATTTCCGTCTGGTCGCCGATAGTCCGATTTCCTGTGTCATCAGCGATCCGCGGTTGCCGGACAACCCGATCATCGCCTGCAATACCGCCTTCTGCGACCTGACCGGCTATCCGGCGGAGCATGTGGTCGGGCGCAACTGCCGGTTCCTCTCGGGTCCGGCGACCGAGCCGTGGCTGACCGAAGAAATCCGGCGCGGCGTGCGCGAGCATCGTCCGGTTCTCGTCGAGATCCTGAACTACAAGCGCAGTGGCGAGCCGTTCCGCAACGCCGTCATGGTCGCACCGATCTATGACACGCATGACGCGCTGCTGTATTTCCTCGGCGTGCAACTCGAAATTGCGCCCGAAGCGGCGACGTCGTCGAGCATGCGTCGCATCCGTGCGGCGGAAATGGTCAAGGCGCTGTCGCCGCGACAGGGCCAGGTGCTCCAGCTCGTCGCGAACGGCCTGCTCAACAAGCAGATCGCGGCGGAACTCGATCTGGCGGAAAAGACCGTCAAGATGCACCGCGCGATCCTGATGAACCGGCTCGGGTTGCACACGACGGCGGACCTCATCCGGCTCGCGGTCGAGGCGGGGCTTTAGGCGCGCGCGGGGATACGGCACAAAGTCCGTATCGCCCGCGATCCCGGTGCCTTCTACGCAAGGCTGGTCGTCACAACGGCGGTGTCGTGGCCCCTGGGCCATGCGATCTGCGGCTGGGAGAACCCGCTCCCATCCAGCGCGGGTGTGACGCTGTACCGGGGGATGGAGGGCGCCTCATGATCGTTGGGCGACATCCCGCGTCAGGCTGCCCGGCGCACTCGTGCCGCGGATCAATGCGACGGAGGCTCCAATGGATATCGTGACACCCTTTCAATATTCGCTGATCTACAACGCGTTTTCCTTCACCTTCGCGACGATGGCGGCGGCAACGGCGTTTCTGTGGCTGAGCCGGTCGCAGGTCGCGCCGGCGTATCGGACCGCGCTGACCATCTCGGGCCTCGTCACCGGAATCGCGGCCTATCATTATTACCGCATCTTCGAGAGCTGGATCGCCGCGTACAGTTTCGGCAACGGCGTCGTCACCGCGACGCCGTTCGCGTTCAACGATGCGTATCGCTACGTCGACTGGCTGCTGACCGTGCCGCTGCTGCTGATCGAACTGGTGCTGGTGATGCGGCTCTCGCGCGAGGAGACCAGCTCGAAGGCGGTGCGGCTGGGATCGGCGGCCGCACTGATGATCGTGCTGGGCTATCCGGGCGAAATCTCGGCGGATATCCCGACGCGCGTCCTGTGGGGCACGCTGTCGTCGATCCCGTTCGTCTATATCGTGTGGGAGCTGTTCAGCGGGCTCGGCAAGTCGATCGCCGACCAGCCCGCCGCCGCGCAAGGGCTCGTGCGCAAGGCCCGGCTGCTGACCTTCGCGTCATGGGGGTTCTACCCGATCGTGTACATGGCGCCCTATGCCGGGCTGACCGGCGGCACCGTCACCACGACGATCCAGATCGGCTACACGATCGCGGATATCGTCGCCAAGGCGGGTCTGGGCATTCTGATCTTCCTGATCGCGGTCCGCAAGTCGGAGGCGGAGGCCGATGCGCACAAGGGCTATGCCGTGTGATGCCGTGACGATCGTTGCGCATCCCCGCCCGTTATCCGAACGACGCGCGTCATCGGACCGACGCGCGTCATCCCGTCACCGTGCCCCATCCCGGCGCGGTGATGTCGTCTATCCGGCCTATTGGGTCGCGGCGGCAGCGCTGATCGTGGCGACGCTGCTCGGGCTGCCGCTCGGACAGCCGGCGGCGGTCGTGGCGGCGACGATCGTGTTCATCGGCGGCGGGCTGCCGCACGGCGCCTATGATATCGCGCTGTTGCGGCGCGCGGTCGCGCTGGACCGGTCGCGAGCCGGGCTCGCGGGCGGCGGGCTCGCGGGCGGCGGGTTGGCGCGCGTCGGATTGGTGGTTGGGGGCTATGTCGCGACCGCGCTGCTGATGGTGTCGTTGTGGTTGACCGTGCCCTTGGTGGCGCTGGTCCTGTTCCTCGCGGTTGCCGCGGTTCATTTCGGCGAGGACTGGGCGATGCTCGAGGAGCCGCTGTTGCGCGTGGCCGCGGGTGCGGCGGTGATCGGCGCGGCGACGATCGGGCATCCGTCCGCGGTATCGGGCGTGTTCGTCGCGATGAGCGATCCGCGCGCGGCGGTGGTTGCGCGGATCGTCACGGCAATCGCGCCGGTCGCGCTGCTGGTGACGCTGGTCGGGATCGCGCTGGCATGGCGGCAGGGGAGCCGGCACTGGGCGAGCGCAATGGCGGTGTGTCTGGGTCTGCTGATCATGTTGCCGCCGGTCGCGGGGTTCGCGCTGTTCTTCGTCTTCCTCCATTCGCCGCGGCACCTCGCGCAGACGCGCGTGCTGTTGCGCGACATGACGCGCGCGCGGTGGCTCGGGACGGGGGCGCTGCTGTCCGGCGTCGCGATCCTTGGCTGGTGGGGCGTGCGCGTCATCGCACCGTCGCGGTTCGACCCGAGCTTCGGCGCGCAGGCGTTTCAGTTGCTGGCGTCGGTGGCGGTCCCGCATCTGCTGCTGTCGCGCTGGCTCGAACGACGGCTGGCCGTCGCGTGCTGCGCTGAGGACCAGACCGCGGCGCCGTGAACCTCCGAACGCCGCTGTCGCCACGGCGGTGCCGGCGCGTCAGCCGGTCGTACCCGCAGGGACCGATGCCTCGAACCGCGTTGCCCCGGGGCGCGAGGCGGCAAGCAGGAGCTCGCCGTCATGGCCGCGGAGGATCTGCCGGGCGAGCGCGAGACCCACGCCGGTGCCTTTCGCCTTGGTGGTGAAGAAGGGGCGGAAGATGTCGGGCTGGTCGCCGGCGGGGATCCCCGGACCGGTGTCCGTCACCGCGAACCGCGTCTGGCCGACCAGTGCGAAGACGGCGAAGGTGACGCGCGGATCGGGTGTGTCGTGGAGCGCCTCGGCGGCGTTCTGCAACACCGCCCAGAGCGCTGCGGTCAACTGGTCCGGGTCGGCGAGCAGATGCGCCGGCGCGTCCGCGCGGTCGGTCGTGAACGCGATACCCGGCCACCGCGTCGTGAAGAGCGCCGCCAGATCGTCGGTGAACGCGGTCAGCGCGATCCGCTCGGGGACGGGCGCGGGCAGCCGCGCCAGCGCCCGATAGCTCTCGCCGAACCGGTGCAGGCTCGCGGCGCGGCGCGCCACCGTCTCGATCGCCTCGCGCACCTTGGGCAGCGCCGGGTCGGGATCGTCGAGCATCGCCACGGCGGTCTCGGCGAGCGAGGCGATCGGGGTGAGCGCGTTGACGATCTCGTGGCTGAGCACCTGGACGAGCTCGCGAAGCGCGGTGGCTTCGGCGGCTTTCAGCTCGGCATCGATGTCGATCAGCGCGCCGATCCGCGTCATCCGACCCGACAGCGCGAGATCGCCGGTGGCCAGCGCGAAGCTGCGGACGACGGCGTCGTGGCTGATGTCGATCGTCGCGGTGCGACCGGGGCGGGTATCGGACAGCGCGGTCACGAGTCCCGCGGGCGGATCCGCGACGAGGTCGCTCGCGCCGAGCAGACGCCGCGCCGCGCGGTTGACGACGCGCAGGCGGCCGTCGTCGAGCGCGACGAGCGGGGCGGGCGACAGGTCGAGATAGGCGGTAAGCCGCCTGCGATCCTCCTCGTCGGCGAGTAGGGGCGCAGGGGGAGATGGCCGCGGCGGCAGCTGCCGGGCGGTATCGACGAGGTTCAGCGCGGCGGTCCAGACCGCGATCAGCGCGGCGAGCAGCGCGGTGGCATAAAGCCCGCGCGTCGCGGCAAACGCCCCGCCGGCCCCCGCCGCGGCGATCACCAGTGCGCGCACCGCGGCGCGGACGCGGTCAGAGGCCATGGCGCGCCATCCGTCGATACAGCGCGGCGCGCGTCAGTCCGAGCTGCGCGGCGGCGCGGCTGACGTTGAACGCGTGACGCTCGAGCGCGGCGGTGATCAGCGCCGCCTCGTTGCGCGCCAGCGACAGGTCGGGGGCGAGCGCGTGCGGCACGGCGATATCGGGCGCCAGCATGAGGTCGCCGATCGCATGCGCGTCACCGGTGCCGAGCAATACCGCGCGCTCGATCGTCTGGCGCAAGCCGCGGATGTTGCCCGGCCAGCGATCCGCCGCGATCGCCTGCGCGGCGTCCGCGTCGAGCGGTCTGTTCGGTTTGCCATGGCGATGCGCGAACAGCGCGAGGAAATGCCGGGCGAGCAGCACCGCATCGCCACCGCGGTCGGCGAGCGGCGGGAGCGCGATCTCGATCGTGCCGACGCGGTCGAGCAGGTCCTCGCCGATCGCGCCCCGGACGCCCACGCGATCGAGCCGCGTCGTCGCGACCACGCGGATCCCGTCGAGCGCGGGCAGCAGCACGTCGTGGAGCGCGCGGGGCAGCCGGTCGATATGGTCGATCACCAGCATCCCGCCCGCCGCGGCGGTCGTCCGCGCCGCGATGGCGGCAGCGTCCGCGGCCTCCGCGTCGAGCGTCACGAGCGGGCGGTGCGCCAAGGGCGAGGCCTGATGGATCAGCCGCGCGATCAGCGTCTTGCCCGTGCCCGTCGCACCCAGGAGCAGGATCGGCGCCGCGGTCGGTGCGACGCGCGCGATCAATGCCCGCGCGCGCACGATCCCGTCGCTTTCGCCGAGCAGGATGCCGTCGGTGACCGGTGGCGTCGCCGCGGTCTCGAGCTTCGCGCGGCGCAGCGCTAGGCCGCGTTCGACCGTGGTCAGGAGGCGTTCGTTGTTCCACGGCTTGATCACGAAATCGGCGGCGCCGCTGCGCATCGCACGGACCGCGACCGCGATCCCGCTATGCCCGGTGACGACGATGACGACCGCACGCGCATCCGCCGCGATCAGCCGGTCGAGCATCGCGAACCCCTCCTCGCCGGTGGTGCGCCCGCGCGCGAAGTTGAGATCGAGCAGGATCACATCGATCGCGGCCCCCGCCAGCACCACCCATGCTGCCTCCGGATCCGCCGCGGTCGACACGCGCATCGCGTGCCGTTCGAGCAACAGCCGGGCGGCCCTGGCGATGTCGGGATCGTCGTCGATGACGAGGATATGCGATTCGGTTGACATGGCGAACATAGTGTCCGGAAACGGACAGTCGGTACAGTCTGGCTGCATGTCGATGCCGGCCGTGTTCGATTATCACGATAAATCAACCACTTAGGCTGTCGTCGCGCGGTCCGGTACAGTGTCCGCATGACGGAGACGACCCTGCCCAATGCCGGCGCCGCGATGGATCGGCGGATCGAGCGCCCGCATGCCGCGCGGCGCAGGCAGATCGTGCGCGGCGTGATCGCGCTGGCGGTGCTCGCGGCGGGGGCGCTGCTGTGGCTGCTGATGCCGGGGGCGAACGCGCTGGCGGTCGACGCGGCGGCGATCCGGACGGGCGACGTGACGCGCGCCCCGTTCCGCGATTTCGTGCCGCTGCGCGCGGAGGTCGCGCCGCTGCGCACGGTGTTCGTGACCGCGATCTCGGGCGGGCAGGTCGCCGCACTGGCCGCGAGCGACGGCGCGCGCGTTGCCGCGGGCACGCCGCTCGCGCAGCTGTCCAACCCGTCGCTCGAACTCGACGTCGCCAGCCGGTCGGCCGACATCGTCGGGCAGTTGAGCGCGATCAGCGGCCAGCGCCTGTCGGTGCAGACCACGCGGCAGGACGGCGCGCGCGACCTCGCCGAGGCACGCAACGCGCTGTCCAAGGCGCGGACCTTGCTCGCGCAGAAGCAGGTGCTGTTCGACCGCGGGATCATCACGCGCGCCGCGATCGATCCGGTGCGCGAGGACGTCGGCTATCAGCAGGCGCGCGTTGCCGCGCTCGATCGCGGGACGGCGGAGGCGGGGGCGACGCTGGCGGACCAGGCGTCGGGAATCGCCGCGACCGCGCGCCAGTTGCGCGAAAGCCTCGCGATGGTCCGCGCGAGCCTGTCCGCGCTGGTGCTGCGCGCGCCCGTCGCTGGGCGGCTCACCGCGTTCACGCTCCAGCCCGGGCAGACGCTGAAAAGTGGCGACCCGGTCGGGCAGATCGATTCGGAGGGGCAGTGGAAGCTGACCGCCGATGTCGACCAATTCTATCTCGGGCGCGTGCGCGCGGGGCTCGGCGCCGCGGCGGATATCGACGGGCGCAGCTATCCGATGACCGTCATCAAGATCCTGCCGCAGGTGACCGAGGGCCGGTTCCGCGTCGAACTGGGGTTTCGCGGAGCGGCGCCGGGCGGACTGAACCGCGGGCAGACGCTCGACGTGCGGCTGGTGCTGGGTGCGGACCGGCCCGCGGTGGTCGCGCCCGCGGGCGGCTGGCTCGATGCGGGCGGCACGACCGCGTTCGTGCTGGATGGCGACCAGAAGGCCGTCAGGCGCGCGATCGTTACCGGCCGGCGCAATCCCGATCAGGTCGAGATCGTCTCCGGCCTCGCGCCCGGCGAGCGGATCGTGACGACCGCGCTCGGCACCTACACCCCCTTCCAGACCCTTTTCATCCGATAGGATTCGATCATGATCCAGTTACAGGCCCTCAGCCGCACCTATGCCTCGGACGAGATCGAGACGACCGCGCTCGGCGGCATCGACCTCGCGGTCGAGGCGGGCGAGTTCGTCGCGATCATGGGGCCGTCGGGGTGCGGCAAGTCGACGCTGCTCAACATCATCGGCACGATCGACCGGCCGACCGACGGGCGGTATCTGTTCGAGGGCGCCGACATCGCGCGCGCGCCCGAGGCCGCGCTGGCGAGGCTGCGCCGCGACCGGCTGGGCTTCGTGTTCCAAAGCTTCAACCTGATCGACGAGCTGACGATCGCCGAGAACGTCGCGCTGGGGCTCGCCTATCGCACCATGCCCACGCGCGAGAAGAAGGACCGTGTCGCGGCGGCGATGGACCGCGTCGGAATCGCACACCGCCAGCGGCATCACCCGCACCAATTGTCGGGCGGGCAGCAGCAGCGCGCGGCGATCGCGCGCGCGATCGTCGGCGAGCCGCGGCTCATCCTCGCGGACGAGCCGACCGGCAACCTCGATACGGAGAACGGCGCGCAGGTGATGGACATCCTCGGCCAGCTCAACGCGGACGGCGCGACGATCGTGATGGTCACGCACAGCCCGTCGCACGCCGACATCGCCAAGCGGACGGTGCACATGCTCGACGGTCGCATCCTGTCGTCCGCGCGGCGGGCGGCATGATGCGCCGGTTGCTCGGGACGCTCGTGCTGCTGCTGCTCGTGGTTGTGCTCGTCCGTCATCTCGCGGCGACCAAGCCGTCCTCCAAGCCCTCCGGCGACGCCTGAAGGACCCGCCATGTCCGCCCTTACCAGCCTCTATCGCTCGGCGACGCGCCATCGCCTGTTCGCGCTGCTCAACATCGGCGGGCTCGCGCTCGGCATCGCGGTGTTCCTCGTGCTGGCGACGTTTGTGCGCAACGAATGGAGCTTCGATCGCAGCCTGCCGGGCTGGGACAAGGTCTGGATCGTGCAGGAGCAGTATTTCCGCCCGGGGGATCCGCCCTATGCGATGCCCTATACGAGCGGTGGCGAGCTCGACCTGTTGCGGAGCGACTTTCCCGGACTGAAGGGCGCCCGCTACAACGGTATCACCGGGATCGTCCTCAGGGGCGACGCCGCAACCAAGGAGCGGCTGGCGACCGTCGACCCTGAATTCTTCGATCTGTTTCCGTTTCCCGTGCTGGCCGGAAACATCGGCACGACGCTCGCCGACCCGAACGGGATCGTGATCACGCGCGACGTATCGGCGCGGTATTTCGGCACCGGGTCGGCGATCGGCCAGACGCTGCCGCTCATGCTCAACGGCGTTCGCTACCGCTACCGCGTCGGCGCGGTGCTGAAGGATCTGCCGGAGAATACAAGCATCACCAGCCAGATGTTCGTGCCGCTCGTCCGATCGCGGTTCGCCGATGCGAATTTCGACCATTGGGGCAGCACGTCGTTGATGACCTATCTGCAATTCCCCGACGCCGGTGCGGCCAGGGTGTTCGAACGGCAGCTTCCCGCTTTCCTGAAACGCCGCGTGACGGGCGAGAACCGCGAGACGATGATCGGGGGGCAATATCGCCAGACGCTGCTGGCCCGGTCAGAGATGCGGTTGAGCTACGATTATTACCGCGCGTTCGTCACGACGCTGGGGCTGATCGGCGTCCTGACGCTGCTGATCGCGATCGTGAACTATGTGAACCTCGCGACGGCGCGCGCCGGGTTGCGCGCGCGCGAGGTCGCCGTGCGAAAAGTGCTGGGCGGCACGCGGCGTATGCTGGTGCGGCAGTTTCTGGTGGAATCGATCGCGACCGTCGCGCTGGCCGCGCTAATCGGACTGGCGCTCGCCGAGATCGCGCTGCCGTTCTTTTCGTTCGGCGGTGGGCTGAAGGCCACGATGCACTATTGGGGCGCGGACGGCGTGCTGATCCTGCTCGTCCCGCTGACGATCGCCGTCGGCATCGTCGCCGGACTCTACCCTGCCGTCGTCCTCGCCACGTTCCAGCCGGCCGCGGTGCTCGCCTCGGCCCGCGCCCCGGGCGGCGGGCGGACCGGCGCGCGCGTGCGATCCGCGCTGGTTGTCGTGCAGTTCGCGATCGCGATCGCCTTTGCAATCGGAACGAGCGTGATGATCGGCCAGATCGCGCATGTCCGCGATGCGGCGGTCGGCTTCCAGCGCGACGGACTGGTCCTCGTCCGATCGTTCGCGGATCGTTCGCTGGCGCCCGCGCAGAAGGCGGAACTGCTTGATGCGTTCGCCAAGCTACCGGGCATTTCGGGCGTCGCGGTGGCGGACGATGCACCGGGCGACCAGAATTCGACGAACAGTTCGACGCTGCACCGTCCGAAAACGCCCGACCGGCGCCCGCCCGTGACGACGATCACCGTCGGGCCGGGCTATTTTACCACTTATGGTGCGCGATTGCTGGCGGGCCGGTGGCTCGATCCCGCGCGCGGTGGCGACGAGGCCGGCGCAGATCCGGACACGCGCCGAACGAACGTCATCCTCAACGCGGCAGCGGTGCGCGAACTGGGCTTTGCCAGCCCGCAGGACGCAATCGGCCAGCGGGTCGAGGGCAAGGGATCGCTGATGGTCGTCGGCGTGGTTGGCGATATCCGGTTCCAGTCGCCGCGCGTCCCCGTGCCGCCAAGCGCGTATTTTCTGTCGCGCCGCGACATCTCCGACGCGTTCGCCAGCCTGCGCTATACCGGCAGCGATCCCCGCATCGTGGTCGACCGGATCGAGCGCGTCTGGAAACGGATCGCCCCGGCGGTTCCGTACGACGCGCGCACGGTCGAGCAGAACATGTACGATCAGCTCTACAAGTTCGACGACCAGAATGCCCGGCTGTTCACGATCGGGGCTGCGCTGGCGATCCTGATCGGGTGCGTCGGGCTGTACGGGCTGGCGGCGTTCGACACCGCGCGGCGCGTCAAGGAAATCGGCATCCGCAAGACGCTGGGCGCATCGACGGCGGACGTGCTGACGCTCCTGATCGGGCAGTTCCTGCGACCGGTGCTGCTCGCCAATCTGATCGCCTGGCCGATCGCGTTCGTCGTGATGCGCCGGTGGCTCGCATTCTTCGACGACCGGATCGCGCTGTCGCCGGCGTTCTTCGTCGGTGCGTCGCTGGCCGCGGTGCTGATCGCGAGCGCCACGGTGTTTGGCCAGGCGTGGCGCGTCGCGCGTGCCGAGCCCGCGCGCGCGCTGCGCCACGACTAGGATCATCGCCATGCATTCCGCACTGCTGACGCTCTACCGATCGCTGACCCGGCATCGGCTGTATGCGATCCTCAACATCGGCGGGCTCGCGCTGGGCATCGCGGTGTTCCTGGTGCTCTTCCTCTTCGTGCGGTTCGAGACGGGCTATGACCGCGTGCTGCCGGGATGGGAGCGGGTGTGGAAGGTGGAGCGCAGCATCCAGTTTCCGGGCAATCCGCGGATCCAGATCCCCTCGTCGCCCGAGCTGCTGCCACAGCTCAAGGCCGCGTTTCCCGGGCTCGTCGGCGTGCGGATGACACCGTACGACACCGCCACGGTGGTGACGGGGCAGAGCAGCGCCACCGCCAGGCTGGCGCTGGTCGATCCAGGCTATTTCCGGATCTTTCCGTCGCCGGTCCTGGAGGGCGATGTCGCGGGCACGCTCGCACGCCCCGACGGCATCGTCGTCACGCGCATGGTCGCCGAGACCTATTTCGGCAGGGCCAGCGCGCTGGGCCGAACGTTGACGGTCGCGCGCGACGGCAAGCCCGCGGTCTACCGGATCGGTGCGGTGATCGCGAACCTGCCCGCGAACACGACCTATGTCAGCGATATGTTCGCGGCGATGCCCGCGCGGCCCGCCGCCGACGAACAATCCGCCGGCTACGGCGTGACGACCTTCCTCGCGTTGCCCGATGCCGCGAGTGCCCAGCGGATCGCCACCTTCATCCGTCGCCACCCCGATCCGGGCTTCAACGCGGACAGCATCAAGTTCCTGACGGAGGACATCACGCCGCTCGCCGACGTGCATCTCGCGGACGGGCGCAGCCGGACGGTCGTGACCGTCCTCGGCACCGTGGGCGCGGTCGCGTTGCTGCTGGCGATGCTCAACTATGTGAACCTGGCGACTGCGCGGGCAGGGATGCGCGCGCGCGAGATCGCGATGCGCAAGGTGCTGGGGGCGACGCGCGGCATGCTGGTCGTCCAGTTGCTTGGCGAAGCGCTGGTCGCCGTGACGCTGTCGGCGCTGGTCGGCCTGACGCTGGCGGAGATCGCGCTCCCCTTCGTCAACGCCACCGGCGGGACCGGTCTAACGCTCGTCTATTGGGGCGCGCGATCGATCCTGCCGCCGCTTGCCGCGCTGGTCGTGCTCGTGACGCTGCTTGCAGGCTTCTATCCCGCCTTCGTGATTTCGCGGTTCCAGCCAGCCGGGGTGCTTGCCGCGGCACAGACTCCGGGGGGTGACCGCACCGGGGCCCGCGTCCGCAAGGCCCTGGTCGTGCTGCAGTTCGCGATCGCGACGAGTTTGATGATCGGCACGGCGGTGCTCGTCGCGCAGGCCCGCCATGTCCAGAATGCCGATATCGGCTTCGGTCGCGATGGCCTGATCCTCGTCAACGGCTTTGGCGACCGCGCGCTCGATCCGGCGCAGAGGACCGAACTTGCGACCGCGATCCGCGCCATCCCGGGCGTGGCGGCCGTGACGACGAGCGGCATCGTGCCCGGCGGCGGGAGCTTCGCGATCGGCAAGATGCACCGCGCGGGGGCGACCGGCGAGCCGCCGATGATCGTCCAGGGCACCGTCGGGGACGCCTTTTTCGAGACCTTTCGCGCGAGATTGATCGCGGGGCGGCTGTTCGATCCCGCCCGGTTCGCGCTCGATATCGGCAATGGCGACAAGGATCCGCCCGATCGAGTGCCAAATGTGATCCTCAACCGCACCGCGGTCCGCAGGCTGGGGTTTGCACGCCCCGCGGATGCGATCGATCAGGTGGTAGCGCGCGATACCGGCGCGGTTCGGATCGTCGGTGTCGTCGACGACATGCGGTTCGGCACGCCGCGCGATCCGGTCGATGCGCTGGCCTATAGCTACCGGCCCGATGGCGGCTATCGCTCGGTTCAGGTCGTCCGGACTGCGGGCGATCCGGCGCCGGTGCTCGCGCGCATCGAGACGCTGTGGCACCGGATCGCGCCGGCGGTGCCCCCGGTCGCGGTGACGGTCGATCAGAAACTCTACGAATCCTTCTATCGCCAGGACGTCCAGCGATCGCGGCTGTTCATGATCGGCGCGGTGCTCGCGGTCGCGATCGGGTGTATCGGCCTCTATGGGCTCGCCGCGTTCGACACCGCGCGCCGGATCCGGGAGATCGGGATCCGCAAGGCGCTGGGCGCGTCGACGACGGACGTGCTGGCGCTGTTGATCGGCCAGTTCCTGACGCCCGTCCTTATCGCCGGGGTCATCGCGGTCCCGGTCGCCTATATCGCGATGCAGCGCTGGCTGGCGGGGTTCGACGACCGCGTCGCGCTGTCGCCGTGGCTGTTCGTCGCGGCGATCCTGGTTGCGGGCTGTATCGCGGTGGCGACGATCTTCAGCCAGACATGGCGCGTCGCACGCAGCGAGCCCGCGCGTGCGCTGCGCCACGAATGAGACCGGCGCCGTCGGAGGCTCGACCCTCCGCCGGCGCTACGGAACGTCGCGGACCTGTGGCTCGGACCCACGATCGGTATCCGGCGGCGAGCGATCCGCGGGGCTGCGCAGGATGCCGTCGCGCAGCATCCGCGCGACGACGCCGGCGATGTCGTCGGGTGTCCCGTCCTCGCTCCAGACGCCGTAGCGGAGTCCGAGGAAGACGTTCATCCCCATGATCGCCCAGCCGTGGATCTCCCCGACGTCGCCCGTGACCTCGCCGCGCTCCGCGGCGTTTCGCAGGCGGCGCGTGATGCGGTCGGCAGTGGTCGCATAGTGAAGGCGGAAGCTGGCGGGATCGACGAATTCGGATTCGTCGATGATCCGGTAGATCTCCTTGTGCTGGCGGACGAAGGTGATGAACTCGCGCAGCCCCGCCTGCTCGGCGGCAACCTGGTCGGGCGCGGACAGTATCGCCGGGGCGACCTGATCGCGTACCTGGTCCGACATGTCGCGGACGAGCGCGCGGAACACCGCGTCCTTCGAATCGAAATAGGTGTAGAAGCTGCCCAGCGCGACGCCGGCGCGGCGCGTGATGTCGCTGATCGATGCCTGGTGAAACCCGTTGTCGCCGAATTCGATCGCGGCGGCGTCGAGGATCGCGCGCATCGTCCGGCGGCCACGCTCGGTCCGCGGGGCCTTGCTGTCGCCGCTGACCGCCGGGTCTGACGGCGTCGTCTCCTGCGCCTTCGCCATTCTGTCTGCCTCGATACACAAGTTGAATACTGGTTCAGGTTTCAGTATAGACTGGAACCAAGGCGCACAACCCGGATCATACCGGGCGCATCAAGCGGGCGCCGCAGGAGGGGATGACACCGTGGCACAGCCGAAATCCGTGATGATCATGTTGAACGCCGGGGTCGCACTCGCCGCTTTGCTCGGCGGATCCGCGTCCGCGCAGACGCAACCCGCCGCCAGCGTCGCAGACGCCACGCCGGCCACGCAGACGGGGCCCGCCGCCGACGAGGCCGGGATCGACGGCGATATCGTCGTCACCGCGCGCCGTCGCGAGGAACGGCTGCTCGACGTGCCGATCGCGATCACCGCGTTCACCGGCGCGCAGCTCGAGGCGTCGGGCGCGCTCGACGTCACCGACCTCGCCGCTGTCACGCCCAACGTCACGCTCGAGACCTCGCGCGGCACCAATTCGACGCTCACCGCCTTCATCCGCGGCGTCGGCCAGCAGGATCCCGTCGCGGGGTTCGAGGCGGGCGTCGGCATCTATCTCGACGACGTCTACCTCAACCGCCCGCAGGCCGCGGTGCTCGATATCTACGACGTCGAGCGGATCGAGGTGCTGCGCGGGCCGCAGGGGACGCTTTATGGTCGCAACACGATCGGCGGCGCGGTGAAATACGTGACCCGCCGGATCGGCTCGGACCCGACGCTGAGCATCCGCGGCACCTATGGCAGCTATGACCAGGCGGACGGCGTCATCAGCGCGAGCACGCCAATCGGCGACACGGGGTTCCGGATCGGCGGCGCGGTCGCGCGGCTGAGCCGCGGCGGGTTCGGCACCAACCTCACCACGGGACAGGACAATTACAACAAGGATTTCTGGGGCGCGCGCGGCACGCTGCAATATGAGGCGGGCGACAGCGCGTTCTTCCGCCTGTCGGGGGATTATACCAAGGACGACAGCAACCCGCGCGGCGGGCACCGGCTGATCCCGGGGCTGGTTTCCAGGACGCCGGTGCTGACCGACGTGTTCGACAGCCGCGGTGGACTGGTCGCGCCGAAGCAGTCGGTCGAGGCCTATGGCGGTTCGCTCTTCGCCGAACTCAAGCCCGCCGCGTATCTGACGCTGCGCAGCATCACCGGCTATCGCAAGGACGACAGCGCGACGCCGATCGATTTCGACGCACTGCCCGCGGTCGATGTCGACGTCCCCGCCTTCTACAACAACGAGCAGTTCAGCCAGGAGGTGCAGCTGCTGGTCGATGCCGGGCCGTTCAACATGCTGGCGGGGCTCTATTATCTCGATGCCAAGGCACGCACCGTGTTCGACGTGCGGCTGCCGGGGACGGTGACCGCGCTGACCTTCGGCGATGTGCGGACGAATACGGTGGCGGTCTTCGGCGATGCCACGCTCGACGTGACGCCGATGCTCAGCGTGTCGGTCGGCGGCCGCTATACGTGGGACGATCGCATGTCGCAGGTGCAGCGCAACGTGTATCTCGGCGCGTCGCCCTTCTTCGGCGGCACGACCGCGCCGATCGCACGGCAGACCGACTTCCGCGGGACGGCGAGCTTTGCCAAGTTCACGCCGCGCGCGTCCGTCAGCTTCAAGCCCGATGCGAACAACACGCTTTATGCGAGCTGGTCGAAGGGGTTCAAGGGCGGCGGGTTCGACCCGCGCGGCGTCGGCACAGCGGCACCGGATCTAAACGGCAACGGCATCACCGGTGCCGGCGGCGACCGGCAGGATATCTACAACTTCCTGTCGTTCGGGCCCGAGAGCGTCGAGAGCTATGAGGCGGGATACAAGGCGTCGCTGTTCGACCGCCGGCTGACGCTCGCGGTGGCGGGATTCCATTCGAAATATACCGATGTGCAGGTGCCCGGATCGGTCGGGGCCACCGTCGGCGGGATCCAGACCTTTATCGGCATCACGACCAATGCGGGCCGGGCGCGGATCAACGGTGTCGAAGGCGAGGCCAATCTGACGGTCGCGGAGGGGATCGCGGGCACCGGCGACCGCGTCAATCTGTCGGGGACGATCGGCTATCTCGATGCCAAATACACGCGCTTCATCGATTCGCGCGGGATCAATGTTGCCGCCAATCGCAGGTTCCAGAACACGCCCGACCTGACGGCAAGCGGGACGCTCGCCTATCATGTCCCGGTCGGTGCGGCGGGCGCGATCGATGCGAGCACGACCTTGTCCTATCGCAGCGATTCGCAGCAGTTCGAGCTCCGCACGCCGCTGCTCGACCAGCCGGCCTATGCGCTGCTCGACGCGAACCTCGTCTATACGATCGATGCGCGCTTCTCGATCGGGGTTCATGGGAAGAACCTGACCAACAAGCGCTATGTCGTGTCGGGCTATAATTTCCTGCTGCAGAACCCCGATACCGGCGACTATCTGCGCACGGCGGCGGGCGCGTTGCGGCCATCGCTCGGCAGCGACGGCGTGCTGACCGCCTATTACGGCAACCCGCGTCAGGTCTTTGCGACCCTCACCGCGAAATTCTGATGGAGCGCAACCGGGGGCGGGTGATCGCCCTTCGTTTGCTGGAGTAGAATATGGCGAGTCCTATCCCGGCGGCCCCGCGCGAGGGCCGCCGCTACCGCGTGACGGCGCTCGTCATGCTGTTGCTGGTCTACACGTTCAACTTCGTCGACCGGCAGATCCTTGGCATCCTCGCGCCGACGATCAAGACCGACCTGGCGCTGACCGATACGCAGCTGGGCCTGCTGGGCGGGCTGGCGTTCGCGTTGCTGTATTCGACGCTGGCGATCCCGCTCGCGTGGCTCGCCGACCGGACGAGCCGGACCTGGGTGATCACGCTCTCGCTCGCGGTGTGGAGCGCGTTCACCGCGCTGTGCGGGGTGGCGGGCAGTTTCGCGCAGCTGTTCGCGTTCCGCGTCGGCGTGGGGGTAGGCGAGGCGGGGGGCGTCGCGCCCTCCTATGCGGTGATCGCGGACACGTTCGCGCCCGACCGCCGTGCGCGCGCGCTGGCGGTCTATTCGCTCGGCATCCCGCTCGGGTCGGCAGCCGGCGTGATGCTCGGCGGCTATATCGCGACGTCGATCGATTGGCGGACCGCGTTCATCGTCGTCGGTGTCGCGGGGCTGGTGCTCGCGCCGGTGTTTCGGCTGTGCGTGCGCGAGCCGGTTCGCGGGTCCGATGCGTGCGACCGCGAGCCCGTCCGCCGCGTGTTCGGGATCCTCGCGCGCAAGCCGAGCTTCTGGCTGCTCGCGTTCGGCGCCTCGGCGAGCTCGATGCTGGGCTATGGCCTGGCCTTCTGGCTGCCGTCGCTGATGCAGCGAAGCTTCGGGCTCGACCTGATCGAGACCGCGCAATTCTATGGCGGCGTGTTGTTGCTGGGGGGTGTTGCGGGCGTCCTGCTCGGCGGCGTGCTCGGCGATCGGCTGGGTGCGCGCGATCGGCGGATGTACGCGCGCGTCCCCGCGATCGCGTTCGTCATCGCGGTGCCGCTGTTCGCCGCGGGGATCCTGTCGTCCTCGGTGACGGCGGCGTTCGTCTTCTTCCTCGTGCCCCAGGCGCTCGCCTATGTCTGGCTCGCGCCCGTCATCACCGCGATCCAGCATCTGGTGCCCGGACATATGCGCGCCACTGCATCGGCGACGTTCCTGCTGATCAACAACCTCATCGGTCTCGGCGGCGGTAGTTTCGCGCTCGGCGCACTCTCGGACACGCTTGCCGCGCGCTATGGCGACGAAGCGTTGCGCTATGCGATGCTCGCGGGGCTCGTTCTGTACCTGGTCGCGGCGTTGCTGATGTGGCTGGCATCGACGCCGCTTCGTCGCGACTGGGTCGATCCCGATCGTCCGTGCTGACGGCGGTGCGGGGACGGGCGTGCCGTCGCGCGTCAGTCGCTGCGCCGGCGCATGCGCGCGGCGTGGACGATGTCGATGGTGTGGCCGTGGCCGCGACGTTCCGCGCGGACCATTTGCCCGACGCGTTTGCCGTGGATCATCAGCGGCAGGCCGAGCAATGCGAGCGGGAAGACGACGATCATCAACGGCGACCCGTCGACTGCCCCGCACAGCGCGCAGGCGGTAGCGGTCAGCGCGAGGCCGCCGGCTTTCCATCGCAGGTCGCGCCGCGTCATGCCGCGCACCTCCAGGCGGCTGCGGATACGCGATCGTCGATCACGACGTGACCCGCAGCCGCCAGCAGCCGCGCGGTGCTGCCGTCGTTGTCGTCGGCGGCGTGGCGGTCGTGGCACAGCAGGATGTCCGCCGGGACATCGGCTTCGCGGGCCAGCGCCTGCGCGATGTCGGCACGTTCGAAGCTGAGGCCAATCGCGGGATCGTGCAGCCGGGTCGCGGCGGCGCGCGCGCGACCGATCAGCGGGGCGGCGTCGTCGATGCCGTGTCCCTCGATCGCGGTGAACCCGAGCACACGCGCGTAGTGCACGGCCGCGATCAAAAGCGTTCCGCACGCGCAGTCGGTATCGACGATCCGGACGGCGTGACGGTGCCGCTCGCGCATCGCGGCCAGCGCCGCGGTGATCCGTGGCCAGCGCGGGTCGCATCGTGCGGTGCGGCATAGGCCAGGTCTTGTGATGATGACTGTCATGTCCGTGTCCCGCTCAGGCCGCGCGCCACGGCCTGTGTGATCGGGCGTCAAGCCGCCCGCGGACCCGAGTTACGAACCGCGGCATAGCGATTCGAGAGCGATTTCGGGAAACCCCATAGTGCCGGCATAGTGGCCGTAACGGCTCGTCGCATTTCACCGCGTCGTCGCTACAGCCAGCGCGTCCGGCGGAACGAGTGCGGCGCGATCGCATGGGTCGTCGACGCGTTCGGCGATCGATGCGCAGAAACTGCGCGGTGGGCGCGCGTCGATGCGTTCGGTGCCAGCCAGCCGAGACGCGGGCACACGCTCGGCACCCGCGGTTTGCGACGCGCGCCGTGCGGGGTCTGCCATATCGGTGATTGTCGCGGTCTCGATCGGCAGGATGACGTCATGGGTCCGGGGCTGCCACCGTTCGCTGACCTTGATCTGGTCGAACAGATGGTGGCCGAGCGCCGCCATCGCGCTGCCCGCGCTCGCCGCGAGCAGACCGATCGCGGCGAGCGCAAAGGCGAGCGCGCCAACGGTGTCCGGGGCGAGCGGCATCGCGCACAGCCGTGACAGCGCGGTGTACGCTATCCCGCAGAGGAGAAGTCCCGATGCGCGCAAGCCGAGATCGGCTCGCCGCGACTGATGCCACGCCGCCATGCCACACTCCTTGTCGTGGCAACCCGGCTATCGAGCGCGGCATAGCAATTCGAGATCGATTCCGACTTTCTGCGTAGCGCCTGCATAGTGCGGCGCGCTTTCCTACCGATGCGGCGGAGGATCGGCGCGGGCGTGGCGTTGCGGTCCGCGGGCCGGGTCCGATCGGGCAAAGTCACCGCGTTTGGTGCCGCGGGCTGCCGTCAGGCAACCCGCGGTGATCAAGCGCGCGTTACAGCTTGAACTTCTTGAGCGCCTCGAGCGCGGCCTTCGCGGCGGCATCGGCTCTCTTGAGCAGATCCCTGGCGGCGTCGTCGGCGCCCTTGGCAGCGTCGTCGGCGGCCTTCTTTGCGCCCTTTGCGGCATCGTCCTGCTGCTTGGCGAGGTCGGCCGCGGCCTTGGCGGCGTCCTGAGCGGCCTCGCGGGCAGCCTTCTCCGCGTCCTTCGCCGCCTGGTCGCGTCCGTTCTTCGCCGCTTCCTCGGCGGCCTTGGCGGCATCCTTCGCGGCCTTTTCCGCGTCCTTGTCGGATGCGGCCTTTGCAGCATCCCGCGCCGCCTTTTCGGCATCCGCCCGCGCGGCATCGGCCGCCGCCTTCGCGGCCTTTTCGGCGGCCTGGGCTGCATCCTTCGCGGCCTTCTCGGCATCCCTGGCGGCGTCGCGTGCGATCTTGTCGGCGCTGTCCTTGGCGGCCTTTTCGGCGGTCCTCGATGCTTCCGCGGCCTGGTCGGCGGCCGCCTTGGCCGCGTCCCTTGCCGTTTTGTCGATTTCCGCCTGCCGCGATGCGGTCGCGGCCGCCGCGGCGTCGCTCGCCGCCTTCGCGGCGTCTGCCGCAGCCTTCTGTGCTGCGGCCTGCGTCGCGGCGTCGTCGGAGTCGCGCGCGGCCGCCGCAGCGGCGTCCGCAGCCCTGGCGGCAGCGGCGGCCGCGCTGGCAGCGACGGCATCGGCGGCCGATTTCGCCGCATGATCCGCATCCGCGGCGGCGGCCAGTTCGCTTGCCCGGCGTGCGTCCTCTGCCGCCTTGGCCGCGGTGGCGGCCGCGACGCGTGCGGCCTGTTCGGCCGACGAATCGGCGGCGGCCCTGGCGGCCTCTTCTGCCGCGCGCGCCGCCATTGCCGCATCGGCGTCCGCCGCAGCCTTGGCTGCCGCCTTTGCCGCTGCATCGGCCTGCGCCGCAGCGGCCTGCTGCGATGCATCGGCCGCGGCCTTGACCGCGGCGTCGGCCTGCGCCTGCGCCGCCATCTTGGCGGCTTCGCTCGCATCCTGCGCGGCCTTGGCCTTCGCCGCGGCGTCGTTCGCGCGCAGCGCGGCGCTGGCGGCTTCCTCGCTCGCGCGGTCGGCGGAGGCCTTCGACTCCGCGGCGGCGGTTGCCGCCTCGCTTTGGCGCGTCGCCGCGGACGCGGCGACCGTCTGCGCATCGGTCACCGCGGTCGTCTCGACCGCGACCTGCACCGCCTTGACGGCGGACGTCGACGCCTCGGTCACGGTCCGGCTGATGCTCGCGACGTCAGCGAGGTCGGCAAGCGCGTTGCCGCCAAGCGTGCCGGTGACGAGGCCCGCGGTCGTCGATGCCAGCGAGACGGGTGTCTCGTACACCGCGGCCATGACACCGGGCGTGGCGATGGTCGATCCGGGCGCGTCTGCGGCGATCGCGATCGGATCGGCGGGTGGGGTCGCAAGCGGGGCGGGGGGGGTGGGG
>NZ_CEEDCZ010000006.1:95819-221254 GCF_979253475.1 Sphingomonas sp. AC449
CAACATGTATCGCATGCAGGTTCAGACGAACGGCATCATGCGGACGCTCGTGTCGCCGGCGTCGTCGTGCTGTCGTCCTGCGCGATGGTGCCGCTTGGCGCGGTGACGATCGGGCCGGCCGTGTCTCCCGACGCGGGCATCGCCGGCGACACGAGCGTCCGCATGATGCCGTTCGTCTGAACCTGCATGCGATACATGTTGTCCGCGCCGACGCGCGCGATCGAGCCGGGGCGCAGCATGTCATGCGCGCCGCCGTCGCCGGTCGCCACGTCGACCGCGCCTTCGAGCACTTGGACGGCGGCACCCTGCGGGCTCACCCCGATGCTGAAGGTCGTGCCCTTCACGACGGCGGCGAGATAGGGCGTCTTGACCTCGAAATGCGGCGTCATCTGCTTCTTGATCATGAAGACGACGTGGCCGAAATCCTCGAACACGCGCGTGAATCCCGTCGCCTGCTCCTCGACCGGGAGACGAAGCTGCGACGCCGAGGCGACCATCATGAACTCGGTGCCGCGGACGAGGACCGCGCGGCCGCCGGGGCCCGTCGTGACGACGTCGCCCGGAGCGATCGCATTCCCCCGCGTCGCGACTCGCGTGATGCCGGCATGCGACACGCGCACCGCGCCACTCGTTTCGCTGATCGTCCAGCTCGGCTGCTTGCCGATCGCGGCCGTTGAACAGCCGGCAACCAACAACGCCAGTATCCGCTTACGCATTACATCCCCCGCGGGCGCGCTCCGCCCATTCCGGGTCTATCGTCGGATCATCATTACCGGTGCGTTCAGCGGGAAGGTAAATCGCGCGTTAGGGTCAAGAAAAGCAACCATTTGCAAACGCTTGCCCACTAGTCAGCGGTCGAATGACACGAGAGAACATGATGCGCCGCACGCTGGTCGCCGCAACGCTGACCGCAGCAGGCGCATGCGCCGCGACGCCGGCAATCGCCCAGGTCCGGCTGGATCGCGCGGACCCGACAATCACCGAACAGGCGCTGCCCAAGCCGGCGCCCGTACCCGCCGCGGGACCACCCGGCGTGGCTCAGGAAACGACAGCGCCCGTCAGCACGATTGCCGCGCCGTCGCAGGTCGCGACCGCCATCGTCGTCGACGGCAACGAGCGCGTGGCGACCAGCGCCTTCGCGCCTGCTTTGGTCCCGTATATCGGCCGGCAGCTGACCGCGGCCGATCTTTCGACGCTGGCCGGCGCGGTTGCGGGGATCGCACGCGGTGCGGGCTATCCGTTCGCCAGCGCGTCGATCCCCGTCCAGTCGATGCGCGACGGCGTGCTGCACATCACGCTCGACGAGGGGACGATCGCCGCGGTGCGCGTGATCGGTGCGACCAGCCCGCTGGCCGACCGGATCCTGACCGATGCGCTCGTCGCCGGTGGGCCGGTCCGTCGCGAGACGCTGGAACGCGCGATCCTTCTCGTGGGCGATATTCCCGGGATCACCGTCACCAGCAGCAAATATATCCGCCAGAACGGTTTTGGCATTCTTCTCGTCACGATCGCGCAGGACAGCGCATTTGCCTATCTGCAGGTCGACAATCGCGGCAGCGCCGAGGTCGGGCCGATCCGTGCGACGATGCTGGCCAATCTGCGCAGCATCGCGCAGTCGGGCGACGAACTCCGCTTCATCGCTGCCGCGACGCCCGTCGAGCCGAGCGAGTTCGCATTCTTCCGCGCGCTGTACGCGGCACCCGTCGATGCGCATGGCAGCGTGGTTACCGTGTCCGGATCCTATGGTCGCGCCAACCCGGGGGCCTCGCTCAAGCCGCTCGACGTCGTCGGGAACAGCGTCGATGCGGCGATCGGCTATGCCACGCCGCTGATGCGAAGCCGCGCACGGAGCGTGTGGGCGACGGTCGAGCTGCGCGCGCTGAAAAGCGACCAGACGCTGCTGGGGACGATGCTCCGCAACGATCGACTGGCGACGATCACCGGCGCGATCAACGGTACGGGCAAGCTCGGACCGGGCATCCTGCGCGGTGAGGTCGCGATGGTCGGCGGGCTGCCACTCGACGGGGTCAGCCACGAAGGCGACCTGCGGACGTCGCGCGCGGACGGCGACGCGCGGTTCGTCACCTGGGGCTACACGATGGACTGGTCCGCGGACATCACCGGGCCGTTCGCGATCGCGCTCGCTTCGTCGGGCCAGCTCGCCTCGCGCCCGCTGCTCGCCACGGCCGAGATCGGCGCGGGCGGGCCGGGGTTCGGACGCGCCTATGATTATGCCGAGCGGACGGGCGACCAGGGCATGCTCGGCTCGGCCGAACTGCGCGCCAATTTCGGGCGCGTGAAGGGCGGGCTCGACCGGATGCAGCTCTATGGCTTTGTCGACGGGGGCTATGTCGACAATCTCCGGAACGGCATCGGCGGCGGTTCGCTGCTGTCGACGGGGACGGGGGCCCGGCTCGGCTACGGGACGCTCGACGGGATGATCGAGATCGCGTTTCCGCTCAACGAGGACCGGTTCGATACCGAGACGAAGCGTCCGCGCGTGTCGTTCCGGCTTTCGCGGAGTTTCTGACCGGTGGGCACCAGCGCCTTGCGGACCGGATGGCGGCCGTCCTCCTGGGTGATATGCCTCCTCGTCCTCGCCGCCGGCTATCTGACGATGGTGACCGCGACCGGCGCGGCGATCGACCGCGTGCTGATGCCGATGCGCTTCGGCGTCGTCGATCGCCAGGCGAGCGGCAAGGTCGCGATCGTCGAGATGGACGCCGACAGCGCGGCGGCGATCGCGCGCTGGCCCTGGTCGCGGTCGCATTATGCCGCGGTGGTGGATCGTCTGCGCAAGGCGGGAGCCGCATCGATCGTGTTCGACGTCGATTTCTCGTCGCCGTCCGATGCGGCGGGGGATCGTGCGCTCGCCGCGTCGCTTTCGCGTGCGGACGGGCGCGTCGCGCTGCCGACGTTCGGCCAGGTCGCGGGGAGCGACGACCAGCGCACGATCGACGCGCTGCCGATCCCGATGCTGCGCGATCATGCGATTCTGGCATCGGTGAGCATCCGTCCGGATCCCGATGGCCAGGTCCGCAACATGACGATGGCGACGGTTACCGCGGGCCAGCCGCGACCGTCGCTGTCGGCGTTCATCGCGGCACGATCGGGCGCGGTGGACCAGGAATTCCCGATCGACATGTCGATCGATCCGAGCACGATCCCGCGCCTCAGCTTCGTCGCCGTCCGCGATGGCCGCTTCGACGCGTCGCGTGTCAGGGGGCGCAACGTCCTGGTCGGTGCGACCGCGATCGAGATGGGCGACCGGTACGGGACGCCGCAATGGGGCGTCATACCGGGTGTCGTCGTCCAGGCGCTCGCCGCCGAGACGATGATCCGCGGCGTGCCGTCCTATGGCTCGCCGCTGCTCGTCTTCCTGCTCGCCGGGATCGTCGTCTGCGTGATGCTGCGGTTCCGGACCACGGTCGGGAGCGCGGTCGTGATGGGCGTGAGCCTGTGCGTGCTGATCCTCGGCGTGCTGCTGGCACAGCATTATCTTCTCATAACCTATCCGATCGCCACCGCGGCGTTGATGATGGTGTTGACGGGCATGGCCTGTCTCGTCCGGGACGTGATCGGCCGATTCAAGCGACAGCGTTCGGTCGACGAGGCGACGGGCCTTCCCAACAGCCGCCAGCTGCTCGACCTCTCGAATCGCGGCGAGACGATCGTCCTCGCGGTGGCGCAGATCGGCAATTACGATCCGCTGCGCGCGGTTCTGGGCGAGCGCGGAACCGCCGATGTCGTCCTTCGCGTGAGCGAGCGGCTCGCGCTCGTCGGGGAACGCGGCCAGGTCTACCGCATGTCCGATCCGCAGCTCGCCTTCTGCCTGCCGCTCGACCAGTCGATCGACGACGCGCTCCACGGGCTGCGCACGATCATGCTGCAGCAGGTCGAGGTCGGCGGGCGGCGGGTCGATGTCGCGATGACGATCGGGATCGCGACGGGGCCCTGCGCCGAGATGGAACGGGTGATCGCCGACGCATCGCTCGCAGCCGAGGATGCGCGCGCGTCCGACCTGTTCTGGAAGCGCGCGCAGACCGACATCGTCGGCCTCGAACGGTCGATTTCGCTCATGGGCGAACTCGACGATGCGATCGCCACCGGTCAGATCGAGGTGTTCTACCAGCCCAAATACAACCTTCGCGAGACGTGCATCACGAGCGTCGAGGCGCTGGTCCGGTGGCGCCATCCGTCGCGGGGGTTCGTCGGCCCCGACCTGTTCATTCCGGTCGCGGAAAAGACCAACCGGATCGCGCCGCTCACGCTTCACGTCCTGTCGCACGTGATCCGGGATCTCGCCGTCCTGCGCGCGCAGCACCCGCAGCTGACCGCCGCCATCAACATCTCGGCCAAGCTGCTGTCCTCGTCGTCGTTCAATACCGAGGTCGAGCGGCTGATCGCAGCCGCGGGGACGCCGGCATCCGCGCTGGTGTTCGAGGTGACCGAATCCGCGGCGATGGCCGATACCAACAAGGCGGTCGCCGCGTTGCACCGTTATCGCGCGCTCGGCATCGCGGTGTCGATGGACGATTACGGGACCGGTCAATCGACGCTCAGCTATCTGCGCCAGCTGCCGCTCAACGAACTGAAGATCGACCGGAGCTTCGTCCAGCATGCGCACCAGAATCCGGATGACGCGATCCTCGTCCGATCGACGATCGAACTCGCGCACAGGCTGGGCCTGAAAGTCGTCGCGGAAGGCGTCGAGGACGACGCCTGCTTCGAATTCCTCGTCGCTTCGGGCTGCGACATGATCCAGGGCTATCTCATCAGCAAGCCCGTGCCGTTGCAAAGCCTGGCGACGATATTGGACAGTCATTACCGGTACGCCGCCTGATCGACACAGCCGCCGAATGTGTCATCGCCGCGCCATGATCGGGTGTATAGGACCGGATGCGGCTCCGTCGCGTTTGTACATCGCTGTCCTGCCGGGAGTTGCTTCATGCCGTTCAAGGTCCTGCGCGTCGCCGCGCTGCTGACGTTCACGCTTGCCAGCGCGGTTGCCGCGCATGCGCCCGACGCTGCGAAGGCGCGGCCGCATGTACGGCTGCCCCTCCGGGTCATGACGTTCAACGTCCGCTATCCCAGCAAGGACGATGGTCCCAATGTCTGGGCCAAGCGTCGCGCGGTCTTCGTGCAGACGATCGCCGCGGCACGGCCCGACGTGATCGGCACGCAGGAGCTGTTCGCTTCGCAGGGGGCCGATATCGTCCGCGCGCTGCCCGGCTATGCGTGGTTCGGGCGCGACCGCCGGGGTGGTCATGCCGATGAGCATATGGGGATATTCTATCGCCGCGACCGGCTGACACTCATCCGGCACGGCGACTACTGGCTGTCGGACACGCCGTCGGTGGTCGGCAGCATGGCGTGGGATGCCAATCTGCCGCGAACGGTCAACTGGGGCGTGTTCGAAACCCGCGATCCGGCGCGGCGGCAGTTCATCGTGTTCGACACGCATTTCGCGCACCGCGACGAGGATGATGGCGCGCGCGAACGCTCCGCACGCCTGGTCCTCGAGCAACTCGCGCCGATCGCCGGCACGCTGCCGGTGGTGCTGACGGGTGACATGAACGCGACGCCCGACAGCCAAGCCTATCATATCCTCGCGGACCGCCTGACCGACGCCTGGGTGGCGGCGCCGACCCGCCGCGGCCCGGCCATGACCTTCCACAATTTCACCGGGGTTCCGGATCGCCGGATCGATTATATCTTCACGCGCGGGCTCACGCCGGTTCGCGCGACGGTGCGGACCGACCATGTCGGGCAACGCTACGCATCCGATCACTTCCCCGTGGTCGCCGACCTCGAATAGTTACGGGTTTGCGGCGCGGCCGGCGGCGCGATCCTATCGCGGTGCCGCGCGAAGATACTGGTCGGCGATCGTGTCGATCAGGTCCTGCGGATTGGCGCCAACGAGGTTGGTCATCACGATCACCGCGAGATCGTCGTCGGGATAGACGAAGAACGCCGCCCGGCCGCCGCCGATACCGCCGACCGCGCGACGCTTCGTCCCGGCGAGGATCGGCCAGCCCATCGCCCAGATGCTCGCCGTGCCGTCGTTGAGCCTGTCGGGTTGCCACAGGCGGTCGATGCTGGCCCGCCTGGCGAGAAGTCGCCCGTCCTGCAGCGCGATGATCCAGCGCGCGAGGTCGTCGGCGGTGGTGTAGAGCCCGGCCCCCGCGCGCGTCGACACGGGGATGTCGTCGATCCAGTGGTACAGCGCGCGCGGATCCGACGCGGCTTCGCTGCGTCCCGCATGGTCGCGGATATACGCATCCGCGCTGCCGGGGACGATGTCGTACCCGTCGCCGAACCGCGCATGCGCCATCCTGGCCGGCGTGAACTGATGCTCGGTCAGGAATTGCACGAACGAAACGCCGCTCACGGTCTCGATGACGCGGCCGAGCAGCAGATAGTTGGTCTGGTTATAGGCGAACGCCGCGCCGGTTTCGCCGTCCATCGGAAGCGTCTGCACTTTGGCCCAGGCATCCGCATCGCTGCCGCCCCCGATCAGCCCCTTCTCGTCGACGATGTTGGGCAGGCCCGATGCGTGCGCCAGGAGGTGACGGATCCGCACGCTGCGCCATGCCGCGGGCAGGCCGTCGATGTAGCGCGACACCGGACTTTCGAGATCGACCTTGCCCGCCTCGACAAGCTGCATGATCGCGAGGCCGGTAAACGACTTGGTCGCCGAATTGATCGGGAACAGCGTCTGGCGAGTCGCCGCGACGTGCTGCTCGACATCGGCAACGCCGTACGCCTCGGACATCACGATACGGCCATGGACGATGACGGCGACCTGAAGCGCGGGGATGTGCCGTTCCGCCATGCTCGCCTTCAGCAGCGTGCGGGTCCGGTCGTTCGCCCGCGTGATCGTCGCCGATGTCTGCGCCGTCGCTGCGAGGGCAGCGCTGGGCGCGTTTCCAGCGAGAGCCAGCCCCAGCAGCAGCACCAGACGCGCGCGCGACGACATGATTTCGTTCCTCATCCGGAATGACCATGGCCGAGGTATGTGGCGCCGCGTCGGTCGTCAACGATCGCGGCGTGCCGAACGCGGGGTTTGTACCGGTCCGACGGATCGTGTCGCCGCAACTGCCGGTCGTTTGGGAATGTAATCCTTTACATGATGCGTTTCTCACAATAACCAATGGACAAAGGTGACGCCAAGACGTCGCGAAAGGAGAGGTGAGCATGATCGCAGCACATGCGGGGATCAGCGTAGCACGCATGGCGATCCGATGGGATCGGCCAAGGCCAGTTCCTTAATAGCTCGCGGCTTGCGCGTGATTCGCGCGCTAATATCGCTATCATGAATTGCGACATCGCTTGGCCGCAGCCACGCATGCGCGCTGCATAACTGCACGTTTCTTTCAATGATCGACAATCGGGCGCTCAAGAACCCGAAACAACCATAAATCAATGGACCGAACGGGGTCCGATACTGGGAGAAGAATCATGAGGCTGTATTCCGCACGCGTCTGTCTGCTGCTCGGCAGCATCATCGCGACGACCCCCGCGCTGGCGCAGGACGTGACCGCGCCCACCGCAGGCGCGGTGCAGGACAGCGCCGCCGCGACCCCGCAGGACCCGACGCCGACCGCCGCCGAACCCGGCCAGGACAATCCCGCCGCCGCCGGCGAGGAGATTGTCGTCACGGGCATCCGCAGCAGCCTTGCCAATTCGGCGCGCGTCAAGCGCGACGCGCAGCAGATCGTCGACAGCATCAGCGCGGAGGACGTCGGCAAATTCCCCGATTCCAACATCGCCGAATCGCTCCAGCGCATCACCGGCGTCGCGATCGACCGGTCGGGCGGCGAGGGTCAGTTCATCACCGTCCGTGGCCTGGGGCCCGAATTCAATACCGTGCTGGTCAACGGCCGCGTCATGGCGACCGACAATGCGGGGCGTGAATTCTCGTTCGACGTGCTGTCGTCGAACATGATCCAGCGTACCGACGTGTTCAAGTCGAACGTGCCCGAGCTTCAGGAAGGCGGCATCGGGGCCACGGTCAACATCATCACCGCGCGCCCGCTGGCGGGACGCGACGGCTTCCATTTCGCGGGGTCGGCGGGTGCGATCTACGACACGCTGCGGGAAAAGGCGGGGCCGGATGCATCGGCCACCGCATCGTGGACCAACACCGAGAAGACCTTTGGCGTCGTGTTGTCGGGATCCTATACCAAGCGCAAGAACCAGGACGATTCGATCGGGATCGACGGCTGGATCAACGGACGTCCCGACGTCATCTCGGTGATCGGCGGCGCGCCGACGCTGATCACGGGCGCCGACTCGCGGTACCCGGCTGCGGGCAACGTCAACGTGCCGCAGAGCCTCTATTACCAGCGCACGCAGGAATCGCGCGAGCGGATCAACCTTGCCGGCGCGGTGCAGTTCAAGCCGCGTGACAATCTCGAGATCACGATCGACGGCGTCTATTCGAAGTTCAACGTGTCGGGCGTGGTCCGCAAGATGGATAACTTCCTCGCCGCGCCCTATTACCAGCCGACGTTCGACGCCAACAACACCGCGACCGGGCTGGGCATGATCGGCGGCGACTTCATCGCGCAGAACCCGCAGTTCCTGGCAGACAATCGCGACCGGCTGACCAACAACGGCCTCAACGCCAAGATCGACCATGTCTACAACCTGACCAACCGCAAGTCGGAAAGCTATCAGTTCGGCGGCAACATCAAGTGGAACCCCGCCGAGGACGTCGAGGTGCGCGTCGACGCGTCGGTCACGGGCGCGAAGCGCGTCTCGCCCAACCAGTATCTCGTCATCGGCGCGCTGCTGCCATACAGCTATCAGTTCGATCTGAACGCGGGGCAGGGGCTGCCGACCGCGTCGTTCAACAACGCGATCATCAATGATCCCGACCAGATGCGGCTGCATTACATGGGGATCGACAGCAACCGCTCGCGCGATCGCGGTTCCGAGTTCCACCTCGACACCAAGTACGACGTGCAGGACTCGGTGCTGAAGAACGTGCTGATCGGCGGATCGTACACGCAGCGGCGCAAGATCAACCGGTCGTTCAACAACAGCGATTCGAACTGCACCTATTGCGGGTACCAGGTCCCGATCGCCTCGGGCATTCTCGAATCCTACGACTGGCGCGATCTTCTTGGCGGGGGGCGCAATATCCCGCCATCGGTCTTCCAGTTCGATCCGTCGGCGTTCCTTGCCTATCTGAACGACCCCGCCACGCTGTCGATCCCCACCAACGGCCGCACCCCCGAGCAGCAGGCCGCGTACGCGCAACAGGTGCTCGCGCTGCCGGGCGGGCCGTTCGGCGTGCGCGAACAGCTTCGGGGCACGGTCAACGTGCAGGAGAAGCTGGCCGCGGGTTACATCAGCATGCAGTTCGGCGGCGAGCGCTGGGCAGGCAATGTCGGCGTGCGCGTCGTCAAGACCGACGTCGTGTCGTCGGGCTTCGATACGCCCGTCACGAACATCGCCAACACGCCGGGCGACGATACGCTGCAATATACCTATGGCCCCGCGACGCCGGTGACGGTGCGCAACAGCTACGTCAACGCGCTGCCCTCGGCGAACATCCGGTTCAACCTCACCGAGAAGCTGCTCGCCCGCGCGGCATTCTCGCAGACCGTGACGCGTCCGACGCTGACCGATCTGGGCGTCAACAACGACTTCGGCGGACGCATCTCGGTGCCGCAGTCGAGCGGCGGCAACCCGAACCTGCTGCCGTTCCGGTCGACCAACTACGACGCCTCGGTCGAATGGTACGTGACCCCGGTCAGCTATTTCAGCGTCGGCGGGTTCTACAAGGACCTCAGCGACTTCCTTGAACTGCAGACGCTGCCGGTGAACCGGTTCGGACGCGTGTTCCAGGACACGCGCACGCGCAACGGGCAGAGCGGCTATATCCGCGGTGTCGAGGTGGGCGCGCAATATGCGTTCGACTGGCTTCCGGGCTTCGCCTCGGGCTTCGGCGTGACCGGCAACTACACCTATGTCGACAGCAAGGTGGAACGCGACCAGACGCTGGCCGACTATGATTGCGGCTATAACGGCTTGTCGCCGCATTCGGCCAACGGCAGCATCTTCTACGAGAAATACGGCATCTCGGCGCGCACGTCGTATAATTGGCGGTCGGATTACCTGCGCCAATGCCGGTCGAGCCAGGGGCGCCCGCGCAACCGTTCGTCGTATGGCCAGCTCGACTTCAACGTCGCCTATGACCTGACCGCGAACTTCCAGGTCTATGTCCAGGGCGTCAACGTCCTCAACGAGCGCGTCGACGAATGGTCGGCGGTCGAGGACCGGTTCCTGCTGCTTCAGGAAACGGGCCCGCGCTACAATTTCGGCGTGCGCGTGAAGTTCTGATCGTCACGACTAGGGCCACGAACACGGCCACGACCACGGCCGGGCGAGGCGCGCCCGGTCGTGGAACGGCGCGCCAGCGTGGCGCGCGAATTACTTGTCCTTCTTCCAGCCGAATGCCGACAGCATGATGTCGAAGAGACGTGTGTTGGGCATGAAGCCCCGGACCTTGTCCGCGCCGGGGCCGCTCGCCGCGACGACGACTTCCTCGCCGGTATGGCCGGGTTCGACGCTGATCACCGACTTCGCAGCGGGATCATATTGCGTCGCGAGCGGCGTCGCGCGCGCGCCGCCGGTCATCCGCAGGCCGAAGCTGTGATCCGCGGTGAACAGGATCAGCGTGTCCTTGCCGGCAACCGCGCTGATCCGGCGGATCATGTCGTCCATCTCGACGACATGCCGCAGCCCCGCCTTGGGGTCGTCGGTATGCATGTCCCATTCGACCATCAGGAAATAGCCCTTCGGGTTGCGGACGAGCTGCGCGACGGTCGCCTCCACCGCGGGAAGCGGCGCGAAGTCGGTATCGCGCAGCACCGCGGTCCGCGGTGCCTGGCCGACGAGCGCGGGATCCTCGCCGAACCGGTAGCCGGCGGTTTTGAACGCCTGTTCCGCGCTCGTCCCCGGACCGGCGAAGGCGGCGACGGCGTCGGCGTGGCCCTTGCCGATCAGGATGTCGACGCCGTCGCCAAAGCGGGGCTTGAGCATCTGGTGGAATATCTCGCGCTTGTCCGCGCGCGCGGCGACATGCGCAAAGGTCGCGGCGGGGGTCGCGTCCCAGATGTTCATGTTGGTGACGACGCCCGTCGACAGCCCGCGCTGCTCGGCATATTCGAGCAGCGTCTTGACCGGCATCGCGCGGCCGCCCGGTCCGGACGGCGTCGTCGACACCATCGCGTTGTTCGTCTTGTGCCCCGTCATGATCGCGGTCATCCCGGCGGCGGAATCGGTCACCCACTTGTCGAGCGCGGAGGTATCCGACAGCGCGACGTTGGGCATCGACTGGATGAACAGCGATTGCGGCCGATCGTGCGCGAGGATCCCCGCGGCGCTAAGCGTCGACAGCCCGCCCGCGTCGCCGAGGAACAGGATGACGTTGCGCGCCTCCTGCGCCGCGGCGGGCGTGCTGCAGACCGCGAGCATCGCGCCCGCCAGCGCCGTACCGCGCAGGGCTTTGTAAAACAGCTGTATCATAGCAGAGGTCCTTGCAGGGGGGGCCGGTTGCCCAGCCCGTCGCCGGGTCGTTTGGCGGATGTGTCGGGTCGCACGGCCACGCCGCGGTTTCGGGCGCGCAATGGGGGCGCGGTCGCAGGCGTCGTCGACGATCTCGGCGAATAGGAACTGGGGCGCGATCACGGCGACAAACTCTGAACTGAATTGGCGACGTCCGGCGTGTAGGCGTGAAAAAAGTAACCTTCGCGACAGCGCGACGATCGCGCTGTCGGGTCTCCCCTGCGCCCGGTCGCCGAGACGACCGGACGACGCACGAGCGGTGTGTCAGGTCGTCGGCGATACCGTTGCGACGTCGAGCTTTGGCAGCAGCAGATGGACGATGGCGAGCGCGACGAGATAGGCGCTGCCCGCCCAGATGAAGACCGGCGCGTAGCTGCCGACCGTCTCGAGCACATGCCCGACATAGCGCGCCATGATCATGCCGCCGACCGCGCCCGCAGCGCCGCCGATTCCCATGACGGAGGCGACCGAACTCTTGGGGAAGGTATCGGACACCATCGTGTACAGGTTCGACGACCAGCCCTGATGCGCCGCTGCGGCGACACCGATGATCGCGACCGCGGCGAACAGGCTCGACACGGTGCTGGCCAGCATGATCGGAAGCACGAGCACCGCGGACGCGAGCAGCGCGAGCTTGCGCCCGGCATTGACGCTGTACCCGCGCTTGATCAGCGCCGACGACAGCCAGCCGCCGCCGATGCTGCCGACGTCCGCGAGCAGGTACACCGCGATCAGCGGCGGGCCGAAGGTCTTGAGATCGAGACCGTGGCGCTTGGCGAAGAAGTCGGGCAGCCAGAACAGGAACAGGTACCAGACGGGGTCGGTCAGGAACTTCGCGGTGACGAACGCCCAGGTGCCGCGGTAGCGGAACAGGCGGCGCCACGGGATCGGCGCGGTGCCCGCGTCATTGTCCTGATCGGCGCGGATATAGGCGAGCTCCTGTGCCGAGACGCGCGGGTGATGTTCGGGCGCGCGGTAGAAGAGAAGCCACGCCGCGAGCCAGACGAACCCGAGCATCCCCGTCACGATGAAGGCGACCCGCCAGCCATAGGCCAGCGTGATGATCGGCACGACGATCGGCGTCGCGATCGCGCCGACATTGGCGCCCGCGTTCAGGATCCCGGCCGCGAGCGCGCGTTCCTTCTTGGGAAACCACTCGGCGACCGACTTGATCGCGGCGGGAAAGTTCGCGGCCTCGCCGAGGCCGAGCGCGAACCGCGCGATCGAGAAGCCGCCGGGGGTGCGGACCAGCGCATGGAAGAGCGCGGCAAGGCTCCACAGCGTGATCGCCGCGGCATAGCCCATCTTCGACCCGACCTTGTCGATGATCGGTCCGCAGGCGAGCAGCCCGATCGCATAGGCCGCCTGGAACCAGAAGACGATCATGCCGTAATCGACCTCGGACCAGCCGAGTTCGCCCTGCAGCGTGGGCTTGAGGATGCCGATGACCTGCCGGTCGATATAGTTGATCGTCGTCGCGAAGAACAGCAGCGCGCAGATGACCCAGCGGACGTTGCCGCCGGCCTTTTGCGGGCCCGCATCCGTCGCCTGTGTTGAACCGTTCACGCTTGCTCTCCCTCGCGGTTCTTCCGCCTGTTCTGTTTGTCGCGGTTATCTTTTGTCGAATGCCGTCAGTGTGTCGGCCAGGGCCGCTCTGTCGGCAGGGTCGGGACACCAGGTACCGGCGAGCAGGCCGCGTTCGCCGAGCACCGCATCGACGATGCCGTCGCGACCCGCCGAAGCCCATGCGGCCGCGAGGTCGGCAGCGCGCGGGTCGTCGACGCGGCCGTCATCGCCGCGGACGTACAGCAGCCACGCGGCGAGCGCTTTCAGCGTTTCCGGGCACGACCGTCCGCGCGCGCGATTGGCGTCGAGCGCGGCAAGCCAGCGCTGCGGGATCTTCTGCGACCCGTCGCCCGCGATCTGGCGCAGCCCATGCCGCAGCGCCGGATTGGCGAAGCGGGCGAGCAGCGCGTCGGCATAGGCCGTCAGATCCTGTTCGGGCGCAGGATCGATGCTCGCCGCGGCTTCGTCGCGCATCAGCCGTTCGACGCTCGCGCCGATCACGCGGTCGCCGATCGCTTCGTGGACATAGGTCAGGCCCGCGCGCAGCCCCAGATAGGCGAGCGCGGAATGCGCGCCGTTGAGCATGCGAAGCTTGGCGGTCTCGTACGGCGCGACGTCCGCGACGATCTGTGCGCCGACCGCATCCCAGCGCGGCCGGCGGCCGGCGAACCGATCCTCGATGACCCATTGCGCGAAGGGCTCGGTCAGGATCGCGGCCTCGTCGCGGACGCCGAGCATCGCCTCGACCCTATCCAGATCGGCGGGGGTGACGGCGGGGACGATGCGATCGACCATCGTCGACGGGCACGCGCATTCGCGGTCGAACCAGCTGCCGAGCGACGGATCGACATGGTCGAGCCACGCGCCGAGCGACGCCGACAGCGCCCCGCCATTGTCGGCGAGGTTGTCGCAGCACAGCAGCGTCAGCCCGCCGATCCCGGCATCGCGTCGCGCCGCAAACGCGCGTGCGAGGTGATGGTAGAGCGTGCCGCCCGACCGCTCGGCCGCGGCGAGGTCGAGCGATCCGTCCGCGCGACGATGATAGCCCTTTTCGGTCACCGTCATCGTCACGATCGCCACGTCGGGCGACACGAGCGCGCGGTGGAGATCGTCGGTCGCGGCCGATGCGACGATCACGTCGCGGACCGACCCGATCAGGCGCGACGCCGCGCCGGCCACGCCCTTTTCGGTGACCGTGTACAGCCCGTCCTGCGGGGCGAGCGCGTCGCGGACCGCGGGGGATCGCAGCGACGCGCCGATGATTCCCCAGTCCCGGTCGCCTGCCGACATCGCGGCGTCGGTGAACACCGCCTGGTGCGCGCGAGCGAAGGCGCCGATACCGAGATGGACGATGCCGATACGCTGGCGCAGGCGATCATAGTCGAACCGCGCGACGCTCGGCGGCAGCCGGTCGATCGTGGCGGCGGACAGCCTCACAGGCGATACGCCCTGCGCGCAAGCCCGACGGTGAGCTCCTGCGCGAGCTCGGCCGCCTCCCAGTCCGCGAGCCGGTGTTCGGCGACGAGCCGCGCGAGGAACGCGCAGTCGACGCGGCGCGCGACGTCGTGGCGCGCGGGGATCGACAGGAACGCGCGCGTGTCGTCATTGAACCCGACGGTGTTGTAGAAGCCCGCGGTCTCGGTCGTCATCTCGCGGAACCGGCGCATGCCCTCGGGCGAATCGTGGAACCACCAGGCGGGGCCGAGCCGCAGGCACGGATAATGCCCCGCGAGCGGCGCGAGTTCGCGCGCATAGGTGGATTCGTCGAGCGTGAAGAGGATGATCGTCAGACCCGGATCATTGCCGACCTCGTCGAGCATCGGGCGCAGGCCGTTGACGAAATCGGCGCGGCCGGGAATGTCGGCGCCGCGGTCGCGGCCGTGCGTCGCGAACAGCCGGGCATTGTGATTGCGCACGCTGCCGGGATGGATCTGCATCACCATCCCGTCCTCGATCGACATGCGCGCCATTTCGGTGAGCATCTGCGCACGGAACAGCTCGGCATCGGCGGGTGTCGGATCGGTGCCGATGACGCGCGCGAACAGCGCTGCCGCCTCGCTTGCGGCGAGATTGGCGGTCCGCGCGGTCGGGTGGCCGTGATCGGTCGCGGTCGCACCCGCTGCGCGAAAATCCGCGCGGCGCTTGCGGTGCGCGGCGAGATAGCCGCGCCACGTCCAGACATCCTCGCCGGTCAGCGCGGCGAACCGCTCCATCGTCGGGCGGAACGCCTCGTGCTCGACGTCGATGACGCCATCGGGACGGTAGGTCGTCACGACGCGGCCCGCCCAGCCCGAGCTGCGGATCGCGCGATGCGCCTCGAGCGGATCGTCCGCACCCTCGGTGGTGGCGAGGAATTCGATGCCGAACCGGTCGAACAGCGCACGCGGGCGGAACGCGTCGGTCGCGAGCCGCTCGGCGATGCCGTCGAAATACAGGTCGCTCGTCGACGCATCGAGCGCGACGTCGAACCCCAGCACCTCGGCGAAGACGTGATCGAGCCACGCCTGCGACGGCGTGCCGCGGAACAGATGGTAGTGGCTTGCGAGCGTCCGCCAGGCCTCGCGCGGGTCGGTATCGGGTGCGCCGTCACGCGACGGCACGCCGAGGCGATCGAGCGCGACGCCCTGGCTGTAGAGCATGCGGAACAGATAATGGTCGGGCGACAGCAACAGGCTGGTCGCGTCGCTCCAGCGCGCGTCGGTCGCGAACCAGCGCGGATCGGTATGGCCGTGCGGCGAAACGATCGGCAGCGTCGCGATCTCCGCATAGAGCGCGCGTGCGATCGCGCGCTGGTCGGGATCGCTCGAGAACAGCCGGTCGGGCGAGAGACGAAGCGGGCGGGTCATCGCGACGTCGCCATATGCGCGATCCCGCGCTCGAGCCCGCGCAGTTCGGCGAGCCCGCGCATCCGTCCGAGCAGCGAATAGCCGGGCAGCGTGTGCTTCGACAGGTCGTCCAGCATCTGGTGGCCGTGATCGGGGCGCATCGGGATCGAGCGCCCCTCGCGCGTCTGCACCGTGTGGATCGCGGCGACGAGCGCGACCATGTTGGCGTCGCCCGCGAGATGCGCGGCTTCGTGGAAGCCGCCGTCGGGCTCGCGCTGGACCGAGCGCAGGTGGAGGAAGCCGATCCGGTCGCCAAGCCGCTCGATCATGCCGGGAAGGTCGTTGTCTGCGCGCGCACCGAATGACCCGGCGCAGAAGCACAGGCCGTTGGAGGGGTTGGGTACGCGCGCGAACAGGCTTGCGACGTCCGCCTCGGTGCTGACCACGCGGGGCAGGCCGAACAGCGCGAAGGGCGGGTCGTCGGGATGCACCACGAGCCGGATACCAAGCGTGTCGGCGAGGGGGCAGACCGCCTCGAGGAACGCGACATGGTTGGCGCGCAGCGTCTCGGCGTCGATCGCGTCATACTGCGCGAGCGCCGCGCGGAACCGGTCGGCGGTAAACGTTTCCTCGCTGCCCGGAAGCCCCGCGATGATCGTCTTCTCGAGCAGCCGGCGCGCGTCGGCATCCATGCCCGCGAACCGGCGTTCGGCGGCGTCGACCAGCGCGGGGGAATAGTCGCGCTCCGCTCCTGCGCGGCGCAGGATGTGGAGGTCGAAGACCGCGGCGGCCTCCGGCTCGAAACGCAGCGCGCGCGCGCCGTCGGGCATGACCCAGGCGAGATCGGTCCGCGTCCAGTCGATGACCGGCATGAAATTATAGGTCACCGTGCGGATCCCGCACGCCGCCAGGTTCGACAGGCTCTGCCGGTAATTGTCGATCAGCGCGTCCCAGTCCGCGCCGCGCGTCTTGATCGTCTCGTGTACCGGCAGGCTCTCGACCACCGACCAGACGAGCCCGGCCGCCGCGATCTCCGCCTGCCGTGCCGCGATCGCCGCCTGTGGCCAGACATCGCCGTTGGCGATCTCGTGCAGCGCGGTTACGATGCCGGTTGCGCCCGCCTGGCGGATGTCGCGCAGTCGTACGGGATCGGAGGGGCCGAACCAGCGCATCGTCTCGGTCATCATCACCGTCAGCCACCCCTCTCGATACCGCGCGGGCCTTATGGCTCTTCCACTGCGGGTCATGTCTGTTTAGCACCGGATAATCTGATAGGCCATAACCAAAGAAGTGGTAAGGCCATTTTGTCTGTCAAAAAGAGGGATCGCATGATCATCGTCGTCGGAGAAGGCATGCTGGAATTGTCGGGCGGGGCGGACGCGCGCGTGCCGGGCTGGGCGCTGGGCTATGGCGGTGACACGCTGAATAGCGCGGTGCATCTGGCACGGCTGGGGCAGCGCGTCGCGTTCGTCACCGCGCTGGGCACGGATCCGTTCAGCGAGTCGCTGCGCCGCGACTGGGCGGACGAGGGACTGGACCTCACGCTGGTCCGCCGCGATCCCGACCGGCGGCCCGCCTTGTACGCGATCACCACCGACGCGCAGGGCGAGCGCAGCTTCACCTATTGGCGCAGCGACAGCGCCGCGCGACGGATGTTCGCGCTGCGCGACAATGACGACGTGCTGGCGGCCGCCGGGGACGCCGATCTCCTGTATTTCTCGATGATCAGCCTCGCGATCCTGCCGCCCGAAGGCCGTGACGCGGTGTTCGCGCTGTGCGCGCGCATCCGCGAGCGCGGGGGGCGAGTCGCGTTCGACAGCAATTACCGCGCCGCACTGTGGGAAAGCGATGCCGTGGCGCGCGCGGTCCATGCGCGCGCGGTCGCGGTCGCCGACATCGGTCTGCCGACGCGCGAGGACGAGCAGGCGCTGACGGGGCTCGACGATGCCGTGGCGATCGACGCGTGGTGGCGCGACCGCGGCGTCGGCGAGGTCGTCGTGAAGCTGGGCGGCGAGGGGTGTTTTGCAGACGGCGCGGTCCGCCCGGTGCCGGCGAAGATCGTGCCGGTCGACACGACGGGGGCAGGCGATGCGTTCAACGCGGGCTATCTGCATGCGCGACTGAACGGGGGCAGCATCGCGGACAGCGTGACCGCCGGCCATGTTCTTGCCGGCTATGTCATCGGGCGGCGCGGGGGCATTCCCGCCGCATCGCACGATGCACCCTATGCGACGCTCGCATAAGAAAAGGGTGCGCCGCGCATGACGTGCGGCGCACCCTGAGGTTGGGTCGACATCGGCTATGGGAACGACCGATGTCGACGGGGGAAAGCGGGTGATCAGAACTGGAAATTGACCGCCAGCGCATAGGTGCGGCCGAAATAGGCGGTGTAGAGCGGGTCGTTGCGCGTCGTGTCGACCGTCAGCCGGTTGGTCTCGTTGGTGATGTTCGAGACTTCGGCAATCAGCTTGATATGCTCGTTGAGGTTGTACGAGGCGGAGGCGTCGACGAAGATCGAGCTGGCGTTCGACGTCGAGTCCGCGTCGACCGAGCCGCTGGGAACCGCGGTCAGGAACGCGGCGCGATAGTTCACCGTCGACCGGATGCTGAACTTGTCATCCTCGTAATAGAGCGTCCCGCTCGCGGTTTCGGGCGACAGCCCGACCAGCGGTGCGGTGCGCGAAAGCGTCGGCGAGATGACGTAGTTGATGTTCGACCGGACGCGCGTGAAGTTGGCGAGCGCGCCGAAGTTGCGCAGCGCCCCCGGGAGGAAGGTGAAGGGCAGCTGCACGTTCACCTCGAAGCCGCGCAACGGCCCCCCTTGCGTGTTGTTGCTGCGCTGGACGGTGAACAGGTCGGTCGGGCGCAGCTGCGTGCCGTTGAGCAATGTGAGCGGCAGCCCGATGTCCTGGAACGCGACCGACTGGCTCGTCGTCTGGATATAGCTTTCGATATTCTTGTAGAAATACGCGAGCGAGATCAGCGAGCCCTTGGCGAAATACCATTCGAGTGCCGCGTCGAACGTATTGGCGCGGATCGGCTCGAGGAAGGGGTTGCTGAACGAGGCGGTCTGGATGACCAGGTTCGCCGAGCCCGCGGGGATCAGCTGCCCGTAGGAGGGGCGCGACATGACGCGTGCCACCGACGCGCGCGCGATCAGCTCGGGCGTGACGTCGAGCGCGAGGTTCGCCGACGGCAGCCAGTCCTCATAGCTGCGGCTGATCTCGGAGATCACGAAGCGTGAAGGGTAGAGCGAGCCGGCGGGCGCGGCCGAGGTGATCGGGCCATAGGTGTCGAGGCTGGTATGGACGTAGCGCACGCCGGCATCGCCGCGCAGCGCGAAGGGCAGCGAGTTCGCGGTGTTGAACTTCACCATCGCGTAGCCCGAGCCGTATTTCTCGTACACGCCGCCATAGGTGCCCTTGGCGCACTCGATGCTGCAATAGACGTAGTTGTCGAGCCCGACCGCGTCGCGGAACTTGTCCGGATCGATCGTCACGAAATCCTGCAGCAGGCCGTCCAGATTGCCGCCGACGCCGCTCGTCACGGTGGTGAAGCTTGAAACGGTGACGCCCGCGGGCAGCGCGAGCGGCGTGTTGGTCGCGAGCTGCCGTTCGCGCGCGGTGTATTTGTTGGTGCGGTACTGGCCGCCAACCTGCAGCGTGAAGTCGGGGGCGGCCTCCCATTCGCCGTTCAGCTCGAACGTCTTGCTGGTGATCGTGTTGCGACGGATCAGGTTCGACAACTGGCCGCGCTGGTCGCCGTTCGCGAGCGGCGGGCCGAACTGGAACAGCGCCGCGTTCGTCGTGTCGATGCCGTAGCCGATCTTGGGAATGTCGGGATTGTCGCGGAAATCGATCGAGAAGTTGCGCGTGTCGTTCGAATCGATCGCGACCTGCAGGCGATCGACGTCGAGCCGCGACTGGTTGATGCCCGCCAGGCCAGAGATCCGGACGGTGTCGGAGAAGCGGTGATCGAGGTTCAGATTGACCTGACGATAGGTCGAGGTGAACTTCTCCTTCTGCATTTCCGAACGCAGGTCGACGCCGTCGAACAGTCCGTGGATCAGCGATCCGTTGTCGTCGACCTCGATCTCGCGGACCGACGTCAGCGGCTGACCGTTGTTCGAGATCGCGCGACCGAACGAGCGCGCATCGAAATAATTGTCGAGGCGGTCGACCTTGAACCGCGAATACAGGCCGTCGAGCGAGATGTCGGTATCGTCGCTCGGCTTCCACTGGAGCGTCAGCGTGCCCGCGAGACGTTGCTGTTCCTGGCTGCTCTTCACCGGGCGCGGGAGGCGCGGCAGGAAGACGCCGCCGCCGGGGCGACCGTTCACCCCGGTACGGCTCATGATATAGTCATAGGCCGCCGCGGTGCTGGTCCGCGGATTGCCGGTGCTGCAATTGTTCGCGTCCGCGCCGATCGGCGTGCCGTTGGGCTGCGTATAGCCGGACACCGGGCTGGTCGCCGCGCCGCCGCGGAAGGAATAGCCGACCGGGGTGCAGAACGGGAAGATGACGCCGGCATTCGCGGTGCCCGCGGGCTGCGCCTGGCCATAGACCGTGGTCGGGACGACATCGACCGCCGAATAGGCATATTCGTCGATATGCCGCTTCGAATAGGCGATGCTGCCGAGGATGCCGAACGTGTCGCCGAACTTCTTCGAGACGAGCGCGGAGAGGCGTGGATCGGCTTCCTTGCTGATGTCGTTGTAGATGCCGCGCGCGGTGCCGGTGAGGACGAAGTCCTTGCGCTGGTCGAACGGCTTGGGCGCGCGCAGGTCGACGGTCGCGCCGAGCGAGCCCTCCTCGACATCGGCCGACAGCGTCTTGCGGACCGAGAGCGCCGAGAAGATCTCGGTCGGGAAGGTCACGAAGTCGAACGAGCGCCCCGTCGCGACGCCGCCGCGGATGTCGCTGCCGCTGACCTGCGACACGCCCTCCATGCCGTTGATGCGGACGCGCGTGAACTGCGAGCCGAGCCCGCGAACCGAGATGTTGCGCCCTTCGCCGCCGTCGCCGCGCGACAGCGCGACACCGGGGATGCGCTGCATCGATTCGGCGAGGTTGGAGTCGGGAAACTTGCCGATATCCTCCGCGACGATGCTGTCGATCGCGGCGGTCTCGTTGCGCTTCTGGTTGAGCGCGTTGTTCAGCGCCGCGCGAAAGCCGGTGACGACGATGTCGGCACTCTGCGACTCGGGCGCGGTCTGGGATGGATCAACGGGGTCGGGTGCGCTGGTCTGGCTGTCCGCCGGCGGCGGTACCTGGCTGCCCGCGGTCTGCTGGGCAATCGCCGGTGCGGCCATTAACAGGCTCACAAGGCTCGTCGAGACGAGCAGCCCGCGCATATTGATGCCTCTGCAGATCACATTCCCTCTCCCCGTAAATCCCCGCGTACAGAAGGCCTGTCGACAGGGATGTTTATGCGTCGGCGTGGTTTTTTCTGTCCGACCAGAGATGCGTAACACTGCAATTTCTATATTACAATATGGAATCATGTGGTCAGGCAATACGGGGTACGGGTATGACAACGGCTCGCGTAGATCATCGTCGTCTGGGTGCAGTGCAGCACTATCGCCGGTCCAAGCGGGTCGATGCTGCGTGATACGCCGTACTGCTAGCGGCGCGCTCGTGGAGGTGCCGGGTCTTCTGGCGTAAGATCGGGCGCGTGCCCGGAGGACGGTGTCAGACCGAGCGGCGCGCCAGCGCGCGGCGGCGCTCGTTCGTGGCGGCGCGTGCGCGCTCGACCGCTTCGGTCTCGGTAACGTGGAGCAGATGGTCGATCACGCGCGCGAGATGGTCGCGCATCGCGAGGCGTGCATCGATCGGCGACCGTGCTTCAAGCGCGCTGAGGATGCGGCCATGTTCGGCCATGCGGCTCTCGGTGCCGAGGCTGCCCGCCTTTGCCAGCACCTCGCGCGCGAGCGGGGAGAGGAACCGCATGTCCCAGAAATCGGTCACCGCCGAGATGATGACCGCATTGCCCGTCGCCTCGGCGATTGCGATGTGGAACCGGCGATCGGCGTCCTCCGCCGCAGCGGTGTCGTCCTGCTCCATCAAGGCGAGCAAACCGCGCAATTCGGCGAGTTGTGCCTCGTTGATCTCGGTCGCGGCGACCGCGGCGACCTCGCCTTCGAGCAGCCGCCGCGCCTCGGTGATCTCGAATGCGCCGATATCGAGCTCGCGGTCGGTATCGGCGGTCGCGGCGGCGAGCACGAACACGCCCGAGCCCTTGCGCGCTTCGACGAGCCCCTTCATCTCGAGTGCGATCATCGCCTCGCGGATGGTCGGCCGGCTGACCTGAAACCGCTCGGTCAGGTCGCGTTCGGCGGGCAGCCGCGAGCCGACGGGAAAGATGCCGTCGGCGATGTCCGCGATGATCGCCTGGACGATCTTGCCGTAGAGTTTGCCGCCGCCGTCGGTCACGTGCATCCTTGTCCTCGTCGCCGGCGCACCCGCGCGGTGGCCAGCATTGCCACCTAGTTCGCGTTGTATCGGCGCGCGTCAAGCCTCTGAAGCGGTCATCATGGATAAAATGTCTTACAATCCTATTGCATGTGGCCCGACCACAATTTAAGACCAGATACAGGAGAGGCCGTACGACAGCGACATGTCGGCGGTACATGATGCGAGACGTCCGGAAACCGTCCGGCCGAGGGTTGCCCGATCCATGCTCGCAGAAAAGAGAAAAGGGGAGGCGAATGGCTCGAGCGCTCGCAATTCTGACCCTGGCGGTCGCGCCGTTGATGGCGCAGGCGTCGGTCCGCGCGGCACCGGCACAGGAGTCCTCCGGTACGCAGGCCAAGGCGCCGTGGCGCGACGTGACGCCGCGCGAAGGGCTGGCCGGCTGGCGTGCGACGGGCGGCAACGCGACCTACGCGTTCGAGAATGGCGAGCTGATCGGCCGCGCCGAGCCGGGCAAGACCAATAGCTGGCTCGTGTCCGAGGCTCAGTATGGCGACTTCATCGTCGAGTTCGACGCAAAGACCGATCCTGCGCTCAATTCAGGCATGATGATCCGCGGGCAGAGCCGCCCGGATTATCGCAACGGCGTCGTGCACGGTTATCAGGTCGAGATCGATCCGTCGGCGCGCGCGTGGAGCGCGGGGATGTATGACGAACAGCGCCGGCAATGGCTGTACACGCTCGGCCGCAACGCGCCCGCGCGGCAGACCTTCCGCTCGGGCGACTGGAACCACTACCGCGTCGAGGCGATCGGCACGCGGCTGCGCAGCTGGATCAACGGCGTCCCCGCGACCGATACCGTCGACGATGTCGATGCGCGCGGGTTCATCGCGTTCCAGGTTCATGCGATCCCCGACGCGGACGCCGCGCGGCACCCCGAGGTGCGGTTCCGCAACGTCCGCGTGATCACCGATGCGCCGGCGCGCTATGCGATGCCCGCGACCGCGCTGCCGCAACAGGGCTGGCTGAGCAACCGGCTGTCGGCTGAGGAGCAGCGTGCGGGCTGGAAATTGTTGTGGGACGGCAAGACCGGCGCCGGCTGGCGCAGCGCGAAGGGCACGGGGTTCCCGGCGAAGGGCTGGACGATGGCCGGCGGCGTGCTGCGCGTGGACGGCGGCGGCGGCGACATCGTCACGACGCGCGAGTATCGCGATTTCGAGCTGTCGGTCGATTTCAAGCTGACGCCCGGCGCCAACAGCGGGATCAAGTATTTCGTCGATGCTGGCCTGCTCAAGCGCAAGGGTGACGCGCTCGGTCTCGAATATCAGCTGCTCGACGATGCACGCCATCCCGATGCGAAGATGGGCCGCGACGGCAACCGGACGCTCGGCTCGCTCTACGACCTGATCGCGGCGAAGAACCTGTCCGACCCGGCGAGCCCGGGCAAGCGGATCAACCCGCCGGGCGAATGGAACCGGGCGGTGATCGTGGTGCGCGGCGCGCGCGTCGAACACTGGCTGAACGGCTTCAAGATGGTCGAATATGACCGCGGGTCGCCGGCGTTCCGCGCGCTCGTCGCGCAAAGCAAATATGCCGCGATCCCCGGGTTCGGCGACGCCGTGCAGGGGCCGATCCTGCTGCAGGATCATGGCGACCGGGTCGAATTCCGGTCGATCAAGCTGCGTGTACTCTAAGGGGGATCAAGCGATGGACCGTCGGACGATGATTAAGGGTGCGGGCGCGACGCTGGGCATGGCGATGAGCGCGCGCAGCTATGCACGGATCAAGGGCGCGAACGACCGGCTGAGCGTCGCGATCGTCGGGGTGAATGGCCGCGGCCAGGCGCATATGAGCGCGTTCACCAAGGTGCCGAACATCGACATCACGCATTTCTGTGACGTCGATTCGGCGGTGCTGGCCAAGCGCGCGGCGGCGTTCGCGGCGAAGGGCCATGCCGCGCCGCGGACCGAGGGCGATTACCGCAAGCTGCTCGACAACAAGGCGATCGACATCATCACCATCGCGACGCCCGATCACTGGCACGCCAAGCTGGCGGTCGACGGGATGAAGTCGGGACATCACGTCTATTGCGAGAAGCCGATCGGGATCGCGCCCGCCGAGGGCGAGGCGATGATCGCCGCGCAGAAGAGCACCGGGCGCCAGCTCCAGGTTGGCAACCAGCAGCGCTCGAGCCCCGAGACGCGGCAGCTGCTCGCGCTGGTCCAGGCGGGCGAGCTGGGCGACGTGTACGAGGCGCAGACCTGGTACGCCAATAATCGCGGATCGATCGGCAAGGGGCAGCAGGTCGCGCCGCCCGCGACGCTCGACTGGAACATGTGGCAGGGGCCGCGCCCGCGCGCGGCGTACCGGTCGAACCTGGTGCCGTATAACTGGCACTGGTTCTGGCAATACGGGACGGGCGAGCTGTGCAACAACGCGATGCACGAACTCGACGTCGCGCGCTGGCTGATGGGGCTGGCCTATCCGAAGCAGGTCGAGGCGAAGGGGGCCAAGCGCTTCCATGCGGGCGACGACTGGGAGATGTACGACTCGCTGTCGCTCGACCTGAACTACGACAACGACCGGGTGATCCGCTGGAACGGGCAGAGCTGCAACGCGATGCTGACCTATGGCCGCGGGCGCGGCGTGCTGCTGCTCGGCACCAAGGGATCGGCGGTGGTCGATCGCAACGGGTTCGAACTCTATGACCTGGCGGGCAAGTCGGTCCGGCAGGTGATGGCCAAGGCGACGTCGGAAACGACCGGCACGGTCGGCGAGGGGGTGCTCGACGTCTATCACGCGGGCAATTTCGTCGACGTGATCCGCGGCAAGGCCACCACGCTCAATTCGCCGATCACCGAGGGGCATATCAGCACGACGCTCTGCCATCTCGGCAACATGGCGTATCGTACCAACAGCGTGCTGACCGTCGATCCGACGACGGGCAGGCCGAGCAGTGACGAGGCGATGAAGCTGTGGTCGGTCGCGTACGAACCCGGCTGGGAGGTCAAGGCCTGACGTGGGCAGCGTCGCGCGGGTCGAGCGCTTCGTCGCGATGGGGACGCGGATCGAGCTTCACGTCTTTGGTGCAGGATCGGCGGATGCGCTCCATGCCGCGCGGCGGGCGATCGAGGGCGTCGACGACGCGCTGACGATCCACCGGCCGTCGCCGACGACCGCGCTCAACGACGAACTGCTCGCCGGGCGCGGCGTCGCGATCGACGATCCGGTGCTGATCGAGGCGCTGATCGCGATCGACGCGGCGCATGCGCTGACCGAAGGCCTGTTCGATCCGGCGGCCGACCGCCGGTTCGTCGGGGCGGGCTGGGGCGATCTCGTGTTCGACCGCAGCACCGCGCGGATCACCGCGACGCGGCCGCTCGCGCTCGATTTCGGCGGGTTCGGCAAGGGCTTCGCGCTCGACCGCGCTTGCACCGCGTTGCGCGAGGCGGGCGTCGTCTGCGCGTGCCTGTCGGCGGGTGAAAGCTCGATCGCGGTGATCGGGGAGCATCCGCTGGGCGGCGGGTGGCCGTTCGCGATCCCCGATCCGTCGTGCACCGACGCGGTGCTGGTCGAGGTCGAGCTGGTCGACGAGGCACTGTCGATCTCGACGACGGTCGGCGCGGGCACGCAGGCGCCCGAGCGCGCGGCGATGATCCGCCCGACCGATGGCGGGATCGTGACCACGGCGCGCTGTACCGTGGCGATCGACCGGAGCGGCGAAGTCGCCGAGGCGATGAGCACCGCGTTGCTCGTCGCCGATGCGCCGCGCGCGCGACGGCTGGTCGAGGCCGCGCCGGCGCGGCGGTTCCTGTACGATCTCTCAACGGCCGCGGCGCGGACCGACGACACCACAAGGATGCAAGCGGCATGACCGACAAGGATTTCGACCTCTCGCGGCGATCGTTCATCGACCGGGTGCTGACGGCGACGGCGGGCGCGGGGATGGCGGCCGCCGCACCCTGGGCGGTGTCCGCGGCCTCCGCGGCGGCGGGCGCCGAGCCGGTCAAGTCGAACCCGGTGCGGCTGGGCGTGATCGGCACGGGCGACCGCGGCCGCGCGCTGATCCAGAACATCGCCAAGTCGCGCAACTGCACGGTCGTCGCGATCTGCGACAGCTATGCGCCGAACCTCGTCAAGGCGCAGCAATGGGCGCCGACCGCGCGGCGCTTTGCCGATCACCGCGCGATGCTCGATGCGCGCGGGATCGACGCGGTGGTCATCGCGACACCGCTCGACACGCATGCACAGCTCTGCTTCGACGCGTTCGACGCCGGGCTGCACGTCTGGTGCGAAAAGGCGATGGCGCGGACGATCGCCGATTGCGGCGCGATGATCACGCGCGCCAAGGCGGCTGGCAAGATCCTGCAGATCGGGCACCAGCGGATGTTCCACCCGACCTATCTCAACGCGCTGAAGCGCGCGCGCGCGGGCGAGATCGGCACGCTGACGCAGATCCGCGCGAGCTGGCACCGCAACAATGCCTGGCGCCGCGCCGTGCCCGCCGATGCCAACGACCGACAGATCAACTGGCGGCTGTACCGCGACCGGTCAGCAGGGCTGATGACCGAGCTGGCGACGCACCAGCTTCAGGTCGGCAACTGGTTCCTCGACGCGGTGCCGACGCGGGTGATCGGGTCGGGCAGCATCTGTTTCTGGAAGGATGGCCGCGAGGTCTATGACCATGTCGCGCTGATCTACGAATATAGCGGCGGGCGGAAACTGATCTACACCTCGCTGCTCAACAATGCGCGCTATGGCTGCGAGGAGCAGATCCAGGGCAGCAAGGGGACGATCGAGCCCGAGCTGGGGCGCATCTATCAGGAGGTGCCCGCCAAGGTGCTGGCGTTGCAGCGGATGCACAAGGACGTCGCGCGCGGGCACAAGCGCACGGTGCCGATCGGCGGCGCGACCTGGTTCCCCGAGCTGCCCGTAACGACGCCCGGCGAGTCGCTGGGCTGGGGCGAATATGACGAGACGATGCTCCAGTTCGAGGGCTTTGGCGAGGCGGTGCGCGCGGGCAAGCCGCTGCCCGGGCTGTTGCGCCAGGCCTATCAGGCGAGCGTCGCGTCGCTGCTCGGCGAGCAGGCGATGGACAGCAACCAAGCAATGACCTGGCCGACAAACCTGGTCGCGATCTGAAGGGGATAGAGCTGTGACCGACACCAACCGCCGGGGACTTCTCGGGCTCGGACTGACCGCCGGACTGGCGGCGGGGTTCGCCGCCGATGCGTTCGCGCAATCCGCCACGCGCGGCGATGCGCCGACCGAGGGGGCGGTGGCCAAGCCCGCGCCCGAGGCCAAATACCGCGTACCGTTCGCGGTGATCGGGATGGACCATAACCATATCTATGGCATCACCGACGCGGTGATCCGCGGCGGCGGTGTGCTGACCGCCTTTTACGCGACCGATCCCAAGCAGATCGCGATGTTCCGCAAGCGCTATGGCGACATCAAGCTGGCGCGGTCCGAGCAGGAGATCCTCGACGACCGCACGATCAAGCTGGTGTGCAGCGCGGCGATCCCCGTGCTGCGCGCGCCGCTGGGCATCCGCGTGATGCGTGCGGGCAAGGACTATCTGAGCGACAAGGCCGCGGTCGTGACGCTCAAGCAGCTCGCCGATGTCCGCCGCGCGATCCGCGAGACGGGGCGCAAGTTCGCGATCATGTATTCCGAGCGGCTCGAGGTACCCGCCGCGGTGATGGCGGGGCAGCTCGTCCATGACGGCGCGATCGGCCGCGTGATCCAGACGATCAACCTCGCGCCGCACCGCCTGTCTGCGCCGAGCCGCCCCGACTGGTTCTGGGATCCGGCGCGCAACGGCGGCATCCTGACCGATGTCGGCAGCCATCAGGCGGACCAGTTCGTCTATCTGACGGGCAGCAAGCGTGCGCAGGTGCTCGCGTCGCAGACGGGCAATTTTGGGAATCCCGCGCATCCCAAGTTCGAGGATTTCGGCGACATGATGCTGAGCGGCGATGGCGGCGCGGGCTATGTCCGCGTCGACTGGTTCACGCCCGACGGCCTGTCGACCTGGGGCGACGGCCGCCTCTTCATCCTCGGCACCGAGGGCTATATCGAGCTGCGCAAATATGTGGATATCGCGGGGCGCCCGGGCGGCAACCACCTGCTGATCGCGGACAAGAAGGGGACGCGCTATCTCGATTGCTCGAAGGTGCCGCTGCCGTTCGGACCGCAGTTCGTGACCGATTTGGTCGAACGCACGTCGGTCGCGCAGGATCAGGAGGGCGCGCTGCTCGCGGCCGAACTCGTGCTGACCGCGGAGGCGCGTGCGACTCCGGCGAAGCGATGAGTGCGCGCCGCGGCGTGGCGGCGTGCACGATGCTGCGCGTCATCGGGGTCGGCGTGGCGCTGGCCGCGGCCGCACCAGCCGCACCGGCTGAAAAGCGGGCGGGGGCGGGGCGCGATCCGCTGCCGATCAGCCAGTATGTCGATCCGCTGATCGGCACGGGGGACGACGACGAGGGCGACACGATCCCGGGGCCGACGCTGCCCGCGGGATCGATCCACCCCAGCCCGAACACGATCACTCCGGCGACCAGCAATGCGGGCTATGACCGCGCTGCGCCGCTGAGCGGGTTCGCGCAGCTGCATACGCAGGGGTCGGGCGGGGTGCCGAGCTATGGCACGTTCCTCGTCTCGCCGCAGACGGGGCCGCTCGCGACGACCGAGGCGGAGCATCTCTCGCCAAAGCGCGACGAGCGCGCGCAGGCCGACGGCTACCGCGTGACGCTCGCGCGCTATGGCACCGATGTCGAGATCGCGCCCGCGCATCATGCTGCCCTCTACCGCTTCACCTTTCCGAGCAGCGGCGAGGCGCATCTGCTGTTCGACGTGACGCGCAAGATCATGGGCGAGCTCGGCACCGCGGGATCCGAGGTGACGCTGTTCCCCGAGCAGGGCAAGATCGTCGGGCGCGTCCGCACGCGGCATTACTGGTCGCCCGCGGAAGTCGACATCTGGTTCGTCGCCAGGGTCGACGCGAAGCCGACCGCCTGGGGAATCGAACGCGCCAATGTCCGCACCCCCGGCGCCACGCGCGCGAGCGCGCCCGCGGACCAGCCGCTGCGCGCGTGGTGGAGTTTCGGCAGCGCGGGTCGCGGGCCCGTCACGATGAAGATCGCGGTCTCCTTCGCCAGTGCGGCACGCGCCGAAGAGTTGCTCGCGCAGGACCTGCCCGGCTGGGACATGGCCGCGGTTCGCAGCGCGGCGGGCAAGGCGTGGAACGACGCGCTCGGGCGGATCACGATCGACGGGGTCGGCGCGGCGGACCGGCGGCGCTTCTACACCGCGCTGTACCATAGCGGCGTCCAGCCGCGCGACCGCACGCAGGACCAGGCGGACACCGAGCGCGCGTCGCCGCTCTACGACGATCACTATACGCTGTGGGACACGTACCACACGGTCTATCCGCTGATGTCGCTGATCCGGCCCAGCGCCTATGCGGGCGTGATCGGATCGTTCGTGCGGACGTGGGAACGCTATGGCGCGGCGGATACCGCATTCATCGCCGGGCGCAATTTCCATGTCGGCCAGGCGGGCGACGAGGTCGACAACGTGATCGGCGAGGGGTTCCTGCGCGGCGTCCCCGGTGTCGACTGGCAGAAGGCGGCGAACGTCGTCCTGTTCAACGCGTTCGAACGACGCCGGCCGCGCTATCTGGTCGACGGCTATTTCGCGGTCGACGATCGCAGCCCCGAGGGGACGCCGCAGCGGTCACGCTCGGGGTCGGCGACGATGGGCATGGCGCTCAACGATTATTACGCGGCGAAGGTCGCGGCAGGCACGGGACATGCCGCCGAGGCCACGCTGCTCGAGACGCGCGCGGGGAACTGGCGCAACGTCTGGGATCTGCGCGCGGCGAGCGACGGCTATACCGGGTTCGTGGGGCCGCGCTTTGCCGATGGCCGGTTCCAGCCGAACGACCCCAAGCGCGGCTGGGACGGCAAGGTTCACGACAATTTCGGCTTCTACGAGGGGACGGGCTGGATTTACTCGTACGGCGCGGTTCACGACGTTCCGGGCATGGTCGCGATCATGGGCGGGCGTGCGGCGTTCACGCGGCGGCTGCAGCATGCGTTCGACGCGGGGCTGATCGACTTTACCAACGAGCCTTCCTTCTCGACGCCGTGGCTGTTCAGCGAGGTGGGGCGCCCCGATCTGGCGAGCAAATATGCCGATATCGTCTTCCGGCGGTTTACCGCGGACGCCTATCCCGGCGACGAGGACAATGGCGCGATGAGCTCGCATTATGTGTTCAACCGCCTCGGTCTGTTCCCCAAGCTCGGCAGCGACCTCTATTATCTGCACGCGCCACACCAGCCGCGGAGCCGGATCACGCTCGAGTCTGGGCGGACGTTTACCATAGTCGCGCGCGGGCAGGGGGCGGGGACGCGCTATATCCGCGCGGCGCGGCTCAACGGGCAACCGCTCGATACACCGTTCGTGTCGCAGGCGGCGATCCTGCAGGGCGGGACGCTCGAGCTCGCGCTGGGTCGCACGCCGAACGACTGGGGGCGCGCGGCTTCGGTCCTGCCGTGATACGCAGCGGTGGAGGCCGGGATCATGGTCCCGGCCTCTTCCCTCGTCAGCGGCGGCGGCGTGTGCCGGGCTGCGGTGCGGCAGCCGGTTCGCCGGGAACGACGGTCTTGGGGGCGGCGCTCAGCCGGCGGATCAGGTCGGTCTCGGCCTTGCGATACGGCGTGCCGTCGGTGCGGAAGACCTCGTGGAACCAGATCGTCGGCTCCTCCATCACATAGGGCTTCTTCCAGCTGTCCCAGGGCAGCCGCGTCTGCGTCTTGCCGTCGACGAACCCCCAGTTCATCATCGCGACATTGTAGCGCTTGGCGATCGGCAGCGAGCCGTCGAACGTCGAGCCGTTCCCGCGCGCCATATATTCGGTACACAGGATCGGCCGGTTGTACGGCAGCAGCTGACGCACGCGCGCCTCGAACGTCTCTGGCCAGCTGTAATCGTGGAAGCTGATGACGTCGGACTGGCCCAACTGGAGCTTTTCCATCGGCGTCAGCTTGCCACCGGTCGGGGTCCAGTCGTCATGCTGCCACACGCCCGACGTCAGCGGCTGCGACGGGTCGGCGTCGCGCGCCCAGTCGAACGCCTGCGCCAGAAGCGCGCGGACGAGCGGTTCCTTGCCCTCCTGGCCCTTATACTGGTCGGCGCCGTTGTCGGGTTCGTTCCACACGTCCCAGCCGAGGATCCGGTCGTCCTTGGCGAACGCGCCGACGATCCCCTGCACATAGGCCTTGTACGCGGGATAGCGGCTGCGGTCGCGGAGCCCCGGCAGGCCCGGACCCTGCACCCAGCCCGAATTATGCACGCCGGGGATCGGCGGATGCTGTGGCCCGAGCTTCGGATCGGGATCCCAGCAGCTGTCGAACAGCACGAACAGCGGGCGGATGCCGTGCGCGCGCGCGATCGTCAGGAATTCGTCGACGCGGCGCTTGAAGCCCTCGGGGTCCTGAACCCAGAGCTGGTCATGGAGGAACACGCGCATCGTGTTCATCCCGATGCCCTGCGCGAGGCCGAGTTCATAGTCGATCCGCTTGGGATCCCACGTCGTCGCCTGCCACATCTCGAGCTGGTTAATCGCGGAGGCGGGGGTGTAGTTCGCGCCCACCAGCCAGGGTTGCTTGGCGTACCAGGCGGAGGCCTGCGCCTCGGTCCAGCGCGGTCGGGCATCGGCGGTGCCTGCGGTGAGCGCGCTCGTCGCCGCGAGTGCGGCCAGCAGTAACTTGTTCATGTCTTCCTCCCCTGTCAGTTTTTCTCGGTGAAGAGCCGGTACGTCATGACGTTGCGATAGGTCTGGCCGGGGTTCAACCGGATCGAGGGAAAACCGGGCTGGTTCATCGCGTCGGGAAAGACCTGCGGTTCCATGACGATGGCGTCGCCCATCCGATAGGCCTGCCCGCGCTTGCCCTTCACCGTGCCGTCGAAGAAATTGCCCGAATAGAATTGCAGCCCCGGCTGGTTCGACCAGAGTTCGAAGCCGCGCCCCGAGACCGGATCGACGACACGCGCCATGCGGTGCTGGTCGGGCGTCACCGCGTCGCCGACGACCCAGTTATGGTCATAGCCGCGCGCAAAGACGATCTGTTCGTCGCGCGCGTCGCGGACGCGGTCGCCGACCGGGATGGGCTTGCGGAAATCGAAGACCGTGCCCGCGACGCCGGCATGGCGACCGAGCGGGATCGAGGAGGCGTCGGTCGGCGTGTAGCGGTCCGCGGGGATCGTCACGACATGCCCCATCGCGCTCATGCCCGGCCCCGCGAGATTCCAATAGGCATGGTTCGACAGATTGACATAGGTCGGCCGGTCGGTGGTCGCGCGATATTCGATCGTCAGCGCGCCGCGCTCGTCGAGCGAATAGGTCGCCAGCGTCGTCACCGTGCCCGGATAGCCCATGTCGCCATCGGGGCTGACATAGCGCAGCGTCACCGAGGCGGTCGGACCGTCCTTTACCGCGACGACCTGCCACAGAACCTTGTCGAACCCCTTGGTGCCGCCGTGGAGCGAATTGGGGCCGTTGTTGACCGGGGTCGCATAGGCCTTGCCGTCGAGCGTGAAGCGACCCCTGGCAACGCGGTTGGCGACGCGACCGACGGTGGCGCCGAAGAATTCGGGCTTGGTCGCATAGCCCTCGAGCGTGTCGTAGCCGAGTTGCACGTCGGCGATCTTGCCCGCGCGGTCGGGCATCGTCACCGATTGCAGCGCGGCGCCGAGCGCGATCACGCTGGCGGAGACGCCGTGCGCGTTGGTCAGCGTCACCCGCTCGACCGCACGCCCGTGGGGCAGGGTGCCGAACGTCGCGCGGGTCGTCCGCGCCGCAACCACAGGCGTGGCACAGGTCGCCGCGAGCAGCGTGGCGATGATCACGTGGCGCATCTTGTATCTCCCTCCATCGATTTCCGGCCCGTCATGCAGGCCTGTCTTTATGCAGCACATCGGGGCCTGTGACGCCCGCATGCTGCTCGGGAACGGGGTAGGAGATCGGTTTTCCGCAGGCAAGTGATTAATAAGATAAATCCCTTGATACGCCGGATACGAGCGGATACCACGCCGCCACGTAACCGGCACCGAACGCTTCGTATCGCGCGCCGGAACATCAGGGAGAGGTTATGATGCGCAGATCCTTCGCGCTTTCGGTGTCCGTCGTCGCGCTCGTCGTCGCGACACAGGCACATGCCCAGACACAGGATCAGGCTGCGGGTCAGACCCCGGCCCAGACCGCACCCGACGGCACCACCGCGGCGAACGGGCAGGCCGCACCGCCGGCCAACGACGCCACCGCACCTGCGGGCAGCGACACGAGCCCGCTGCCCAACACCGCCGCTGCCGCGCCGCAGACCGCAGCACCAGGTGCGGACGGCGAGGGTGCCGAGATCGTCGTCACCGGCATCCGCGCGAGCCTGGCAAAGGCCGCCGAGATCAAGCGCAACGCGCCGCAGATCGTCGATTCGATCATCGCACAGGATATCGGCAAGTTCCCCGATCCGACGACCGCCGCCGCGTTGCAGCGCGTCCCCGGCGTGCAGGTGACGGTCGGCGGCAACAACGAGATCGTGAGCCCGCTGGTGCGCGGCCTGTCGGACATCCTGACGACGCTCGACGGGCGCGAGATCTTCACCGCCGAGGGCCGTGGCTTCGCATTCCAGGACCTTCCCGCCGAGGCGATCGCGCGCGTCGACGTGTTCAAGTCGAACACCGCGAACCTGATCGAGGGGGGCGTCGCCGGGTCGATCGACCTGCGGCTGAACAAGGCGTTCAACTATACCAAGCCGACCATCGCGCTGAGCGGCAAGCTGAACTATCCGTCGAATGCCGAAAAGGTCGGGCCGCAGGTGAGCTTCCTCGCGACCGATCGCTGGGACACCGGGATCGGCGAGATCGGCGCGCTGATCAACGTGTCGTGGTACGACATCCCCTATAATCGCCCGACCAATTACGTCGCGGATCGCCGATCGGGCAATGCGGGGCCGGCCGGCGCGAACGGGCTGTTGCTGCCGATCTCCGCGGGCGGGCTCAACGAGTTCGGCCGGTACCAGCGGCCGCAGGCGAACGGGTCGCTGCAGTGGCAGGCGACGCCCAATCTCGAACTCTATGTCGACGGGCTCTATTCGGCGTATCGCAGCAAATATTCGACCGGCTTCTACGAATACCGGCTTGGCACCGCGTCGAGCGTGACGGGTGTCACGCCGACCGACGACTGCTTCACCGCCAATGTCGGTCCCGACGGGTTCAACCCCAACGCGACGACCAACCCGGCAAGCGTCACGCAACAGCAATTGTGCAATTTCAGCAGCGCGACGTTCAACAATCCCGAGGCCTTCACCTCGACGCAGGCGCACAACAACCGCACCGATACCTGGCTGGCCGCGACCGGGATGAAGTTCGACCGGGACCAGCTGAAGGCGAATCTCGACGTCAGCTACGAACGCTCGATCGCGAACAACGAGAATTTCATCGTCGATATCGGCAAGCGCATCCCGTCGGTGACGATCGGGCTCGACGACGACAAGACGCCGAGCGTGACCGCGCCGGGCAACCCGATGATCGACGCGACCGGGTTCACGTACATCAACGCGCTGTTCCAGGACTATGTCCGCTCGAGCGGTGGGCTGCTCGCGATCAAGGGCGATGTCAGCTATGATTTTGACACGGTCCTGAAGACGATCGAGCTCGGCGGGCGCTATGCCGACCGCACCGCGCTGTTCGAGCAGGTCCAGCTGGGCGTCGCGCCGCCGGGCGGGTCGTTCGCGACGCCGATCACCGCGGCGAACCTGCCGCTCGAACGCGGCCCCGGCATCCCGCAGATCAACAATGGCGCGCCATACCTGCTGCCGTCGCGCGACTATCTGCTGTCGAACGCGGGGCAGGAGGCGCTGCGGGGCTTCTTCGGCGCACCCGCGGGACAGCCGGCGTTCGACCCGACGCGGCGCTTCGACGTCGCCGAGAAAAGCTATGCGGGCTATGCGCAGGCCGGATACGAGATCCCGTTCGGCAGTGGCCCCGTCACGCTCGATGGCAAGCTGGGGGTGCGCTATTCGCGGACCGAACGCGACATCACGGGCACGGGCGTCGTCAGCGGCGCGCCCGTCACGACGACGGTCGGCAAGACCGATGCCGACTGGCTGCCCAACGCCAGCGCGCGGCTGCAACTCGGCGGCGGTCTGCAGTTCCGCGCGACCTATGCCAAGACGCTCGCGCGGCCGTCCTTCGGGTCGCTCAATCCGGGGCTCAACTATATCGTCTCGACCAACCCCAACATCCGCAACGGCGGGTCGGGCGGCAATCCGGACCTCAAGCCGCAAAAGTCGGACAGCTTCGACGCGACGGCCGAATATTACTGGCAGGACGGCTATTTCGCGATCGCGGGCTATTATCGCGACATATCCAACCGCGTGATCAACGGCGTCACCGCGGAGACGATCGACGGCATCGTCTACAACATCTCGCGTCCGCGCAACGTCGGCAGCGCCAAGCTGAAGGGGATCGAGGTCAGCGGCCAGACCTTCTTCTCGTTCCTGCCGGGCGATCTCGCCGGGCTCGGCGCGTTCGGCAACTTCACGCTCGCGGATTCCGAGGTCGGCGGCGGCGATCCGCTCGCGGGCTATTCGCTGCAGGGCGTGTCAAAGTACAATTACAATGTCGGGCTGTTGTATGACCGCAGCGGGATCTCGGCGCGGCTGGTCTACACCTATCGCTCGAAATATTTCGACGAGGATCGCTCGGGAACCGGCGACGTGCGGCCGGTCGACAGCCCCGCCTGGCTCAATTACGTCCGCCCCAACGGCCGGCTCGACTTCAGCGTCGGCTATGACGTGAACAAGAACGTGACGTTGACGGTCGAGGGCAGCAATATCCTGCGCTCACGCTACCAGAGCTATATCGGACAGGACTTCATATGGCGCGACACACGGACCGACGACAGCCTCTATGCCGTCAGCATCCGGACGCGGTTCTGATGCGCCGGATCGTCACCGCGGCCGCGCTCGCGGCCTCCATGCTCGTCCTCACCGCGGCGGATGCACCCGCGGGGCGGGGCAATCCGCAGTTCGAGGGTGCGGACCCGCACGCGATCGTCATCGGCCGCGAGCTGTGGGTGTTCCCGACCGGTGGGCCCGGCGGCAGCTGGCAGGCGGATCGCTTCGGCGCGTTCTCGTCGGGCGACCTGCGCCAGTGGCGCCCGCGCGGCGTGCTGATCCGGCGCGACCAGATCGGCTGGATCGGCGACGATGGCGCCAAGGAGCATTTCCTCTGGGCACCCGCGGTCGCGACGCGGGGCGGCAAATGGTATCTCTATTATTCGGTCGGGCCGCAGAACCCGACGCCCAGCCGCATCGGCGTCGCGGTCGCCGACCGGCCGGAAGGGCCGTATCGCGACAGCGGGCGGCCCTTGGTCACCGGCGGCAATGGGTTCGAGGCGATCGACCCGATGGTCTTCGTCGATCTCAGGTCGCAGCGGACCTATCTCTATGCGGGCGGCAGCGCGGGCGCGCGGCTGCGCGTGTGGGAACTGACACCCGACATGACGCGGACCGCGCGCGAGGTTCCCGTCGCGCAGCCGCCGCAGTTTACCGAAGGCGCGTTCATGCACGAACGCGCCGGGGTCTATTACCTGTCGTACAGCCATGGGCGGTGGAACGGACCGGATTATTCGGTGCATTATGCGACCGCATCGTCGCCGGTCGGGCCGTGGCGCTATCGCGGCCGGATCCTCGCCAGCGACGCGGGGCATCAGGGGCCGGGGCATCACAGCTTCGTCCGTGGCCCCGATGGCGGCTGGTTGATCGTCTATCACCGCTGGGAGCGCAAGGCGGGGCCTGCGCCGTTTAAGGGCGAGCGGGTGATCGCGATCGACCGCGTCCGCTACGCGCGCGACGGGGCGATCGCGCCCGTGCGCATGACCGACGGCGGCGCCGCACCCGTCTGGCCGACCCGCGGCCGCTGACCTGATCCCCGGCGGCGCGCGACCCGACGCGTGCCGCCGCTTCCTTTATCCTGTGCAGGACCGTCTACCATGAGCAGCATCGCCCGGATCGAGACCTTCATCGTGCCGCCGCGCTGGCTGTTCGTCCGCGTCGAGACCGACGATGGCGCGGTCGGCTGGGGCGAGGCGAGCCTCGAGGGGCATGCCGAGGCGGTCGACGGCGCGTTCGCGTCGCTGCGCGACCGGTTCATCGGGCACGACCCCGCGCGGATCGAGGATATCTGGCAGATCGCCTATCGGCTGGGCTTCTACCGCGGCGGGCCGGTGCTGATGTCCGCGCTGTCGGGGCTCGACCAGGCGCTGTGGGATCTGAAGGGCCGGTTGCTCGGCGTGCCGGTGTGGCAGCTGCTCGGCGGCAAGGTGCGCGACCGCGTGCCGGTCTATGCCTGGATCGGCGGCGATCGCCCCGCCGAGGTGGCCGAGGCCGCCGCGGCGCGGCTGCAGCAGGGGTTCAAGGCGGTCAAGATGAACGCGACCGCCGACCTTGGCTGGCTCGACAGTCCCAGGGCGCTCGACGAGACGGTCGAACGCGTCGCCGCGGTCCAGGCGCAGGGGCTCGACGTCGGGCTCGATTTCCACGGGCGCGTCCACCGGCCGATGGCCAAGCAGCTCGCCGCCGCGGTCACGCCGCTGCGCCCGCTGTTCATCGAGGAGCCGCTGCTGTCCGAAAACCTCGAGGGCATCGTCGACTTCGCGCGGCATACGACCGCCCCGATCGCGCTGGGCGAGCGGCTCTACAGCCGATGGGATTTCAAGCGCGTGTTCGAGGCGAACTGCGTCGACGTGATCCAGCCCGATCTCAGCCATGCGGGCGGCATCTCCGAATGTCGGCGGATCGCGGCGATGGCGGAGGCGTATGACGTCGCGGTCGCGCCGCATTGCCCGCTCGGCCCGCTCGCGCTTGCCGCGTGCATGCAGATCGCCGCAACGACGCCCAATTTCGTGATCCAGGAGATGTCGCTCGGCATCCATTACAATGTGGGCGGGCACGACCTGCTGACCTATATGCGCGACCCCGCGGTGTTCGACGTCGCCGACGGGATGGTCGACGTGCTGACCGGCCCGGGTCTCGGGATCGAGATCGACGAGGCGAAGGTCCGCGAGGCGGCGCGCGGCCCGGTCGAGGGCTGGCGCAACCCGGTCTGGCGCGGCCCCGACGGGCTGGCGCGCGAATGGTGAGCCGTCCGCTCGCGATCATCGGCGCGGGCAAGATCGCGCTCGACCAGCACATACCCGCGATCGCGGCGGGCGACGGCTTCGCGCTCGTCGCGACGGTCGATCCCGGCGCGGGGATCGACGGCGTGCCGAACTTTGCCGATCTCGCCGCGCTGCTGGCACGCGGACCCCGCGCCGAGGCGGTCGCGATCTGCACGCCGCCGCAGATGCGCGGCGCGATCGCGCGCGAGGCGATCGCCGCGGGACTGCACGTGCTGCTCGAAAAGCCGCCGGCGGCGACGCTGGCCGCGCTGGCGGCGCTGACCGATCAGGCGCGCGCGGCGGGCGTTACGCTGTTCGCGGCATGGCATCTGCGCTTCGCCGCGATGGTCGAAGAGGCGCGTATCTGGCTCGCGGGCAGGACCGTCGTCGGCGGCAGCGTCACGTGGCGCGAGAGCGTGCGCCGCTGGCATCCGGGACAGACCTGGCTATGGGCGCCGGGCGGGCTCGGCGTGTTCGATCCGGGGATCAACGCGCTGTCGATCCTGACCGAGATATGCCCGGCGTCGCTCGAAATCGTCTCGGCGCGGCTCGCGGTGCCCGCGAACGCGCATACGCCGATCGCCGCACGGCTGACGCTGGCGAGCGGCACCGCGATGATCCCGGTCGACTTCGACTTCCGCGAGGACGGTGACCAGGTCTGGCGGATCGTCCTCGAGACTGCGTGCGGCCACCGCCTGTGCCTGTCGGACGGCGCGGCGGTGCTGACGATCGATGCAGACCCGCCGCGCTCGCGGCCGACCTCGGAATATGCCGGGGTCTATGCGCGGTTTGCGGCGCTGGTCGAGGCGCGCCGGATCGATGCCGATCCGGCGCCGCTGCGGCTGGTGGCGGATGCGCTGCTGGTCGCGGAGACCGAACGGGTCGCGGCGTTCGTCGAATAGCGCCGCCGCCTACCCCCGCTCACCACCAAGTCGCGTAGAGCGCGATCAGGATCAGGATCACCGCACCGGCGCCGATATTGAAGCTCGCGCGCGTGCGATAGTCGACATCCGCGGTGGTGATCGTGTCGGCGCCCGCGCGCTGCGGCGTGACGAGCGAGACGATGACCGCGAGCGTCAGCGACGCGAGGAACACCACGCCCATCCGGTCCATGAACGGCAGCGTGCCCCAGACTTCCTTCAACACCCAGGACAGCACGACCGACGCGACCGCGGCGCTGATCGCGCCCGCCTCGTTCGCGCGCTTCCAGAACAGCCCGAGCAGGAAGATGACGGTGATCCCCGGCGTGAAGAAGCCGGTGAACTCCTGGATAAACTGGAACGCCTGTTCGGACGCGCCGACGAGCGGCCGCGCGGTCAGCACCGCGATGACGATCGCGACCGTCGCGGCGATCCGCCCGGCCTTCACCAGATGCTGTTCGTTGGCGGCATGCGCGCCCGCGCCGTTCTCCGCATCGGTGCACACGCCGCGATATTTCGCGTAGATGTCGAGCGTGAAGATCGTCGCGATCGAATTGATCTTCGATGCGGTCGACGCGATGATCGCCGCGATCAGTGCCGCGAAGACCAGCCCGAGCAGTCCGGTCGGCAACAGCCGCATCATCGTCGGATAGGCCTCGTCGGGCTTGGCGAGCCCCGGCGCCAGCAGCACCGCCGCGATCCCCGGCAGCACGATGATCAGCGGCATCAGCAGCTTGAGGAAGGCGGCGAAGATGATCCCCTTCTGCGCCTCGCCGAGATCCTTGGCGGCCAGCGCGCGCTGGATGATATACTGGTTGAACCCCCAATAGCTGAGGTTCGCGATCCACATCCCGCCGATCAGCACCGACAGGCCGGGCAGGTCGGCATAATGCGGATCGCCCTTTTCCAGGATCATGTGGAAATGGTCGGGGATGCTCGCGGCAAGGCGGCTCCAGCCCGCCATCACGCCCGCGCCCTCGCCGAGCTTGCCGAGCGTCAGCCACGCGATGATGAGCCCGCCGAGCACGAGCAGCGTCACCTGGACGATGTCGGTCAGCGCCACCGCCTTCAGCCCGCCGCGGATCTGGTAGAGGAGCGCGAACGCGCCGAGCCCGACGAGCGCGATGTTCTGGTCGACGCCCGCCACCTTGGTCACCGCGATCGAGCCCAGCCAGATGATCGAGGTGAGGTTCACGAAGACGTAGAGCGCGAGCCAGAATACCGCCATCAGCGTGCGGATTCGTGTGCCATAGCGCCGCTCGAGGAACTGCGGCATCGTGTAGATCTCGTTGCGCAGGAAGATCGGCAGGAAGAACTTGCCGACGATCAGCAGCGTCAGCGCCGCCATCCATTCATACGACGCGATCGCAAGGCCGATCGCATAGCCCGAGCCCGACATCCCGACGATCTGTTCGGCCGATATGTTCGCCGCGATCAGCGATGCGCCGATCGCCCACCAGGGCAGCGCCTTCGACGCGAGGAAATAATCGGTTGTGGTCTTCGGGCCTGCGCCCTTCTTGTCGCGGCTGACCCATTGGGCGAGGCCGAAGATGAAGATCGCGTAGACGATGATCACGCCGATATCGATGGGATTCATGGGCAACGGACAGGCTCCTCTCGGCGCCGCACCGTTCGGATGCCGCCGAAGGATCGGGGCTCGCGAATTCGCGTCGGCAGCGCTTGGCATTGACGACGAGGCGATTGCCTCTTCTGTGCTTCTAATTATATGATTAGTGATACGTGTCGAGCAGGAAAGCATCGGCGATGAACGGGAGTCGTGTTCTGGAAGAGCGTTTGATCTGGTCCGACCGGACGATCCCCGACGACGCGCCCGCCGCGATCCGTACGGGCGTGGCGGCGGGCTCGCCGTGCGTCGGCCTCACCACCGGGCTCACGCAATGAGCTATAGCGTGGCGGGCGACTGGGGCACGAGCAATCTGCGGCTCTACAGAATCGAGAACGGCGCGGTCGTCGATCGCGCAGGCGGTCCCGGCATCGGCGATCTGGGCGGCAAGACGCCCGAACAGGTACTGCGCCACGCGCTTGAAGGCTGGCGTACGGAGGCGGACCCGCGCGCGATCCATCTGTGCGGCATGGTGGGATCGCGCAACGGCTGGATCGAGATCCCCTATGTCGACTGCCCCGCCGATGCGGCGATCTGGGCGGCGGGGTCGGCGCACGCGCTGATCGACCGGATTCCCGTCACGATCGGCGCGGGTCTCGCCTGCACGCGCGCGTCGGGCGCGCCCGATGTGATGCGCGGCGAGGAGACGCAGATCTTCGGTGCGATGGCGCGCGTGCCCGGGCTTGCTGCCGGGCGTCACCTGATCGCGTTGCCCGGCACGCACAGCAAATGGGCGAGTGTCGACGACGGCCGGGTGACGGGGTTCCAGACGTTCGTCACGGGCGAACTGTTCGCGCTGCTGCGGATGCATTCGACGCTGACGCGCGCGGCGTCCGATGATGGCGCCGCCGAGGACGAAGCGACCGGGTTCGACGCGGGGCTCGCGCGCATCGCCGATGGTGGCCACCTGCTCGGCGCGCTGTTCGAGGCGCGAGCGGCGCAATTGCGCACCGCGGCGAGCGGCCGCTGGGCGCGGGGGTTCCTGTCGGGGCTCGTTATCGGCGCGGAGATCGCGGAGATCTTGCCTGCCGCCACCGGCGACATCACCTTGATCGGTGATCCGGCGCTCGCCGATCGCTATGTCCGGGCGCTCGCAGCGCGCGGGCTGAGCGCCACCGTCCATACCGGCGAAGCCTGTTCGCTCGCCGGTCTTGCCTTGCTGGAGACCCCATGACCGTCGATGATCTGCTCGCATCGGGCACCGCACCCATCGTTGCCATCCTGCGCGGCGTGGCCCCCGACGCGGTCGTCGCGATCGGCGACGCGCTGGTCGAGGCTGGAATCCGCCTGATCGAGGTGCCGTTCAACTCGCCCGACCCGACCACGAGCATTCGCATGCTGCAGGACAGACTGGGCGACCGCGCCGCGATCGGTGGCGGGACGGTGCTCGACGTCGCGGCGGTCGAGGCGCTGGCAGCGACCGGCGGGACGATCATGGTCACACCGAACACGAACCCCGCGGTGATTGCGCGCGGGGTCGAACTCGGGCTCGAGCCGATGCCCGGGTTCGTCACGCCGAGCGAGGCGTTCCAGGCGATCGCCGCGGGTGCGCGACGCCTGAAGCTGTTTCCCGCGGTCGCGCTCGGACCCGCCTATCTGAAGGCGGTGCGCGAGGTCCTGCCGAAGCACGTCCGCGTCTGGGCGGTCGGCGGCACGGGGGCGGACAATCTGGCCGAATGGCTCGCCGCGGGGGTCGAGGGGATCGGCGTCGGCGGCGCGCTCTACAGGCCCGGCGACGATGCCGCGGTCGTTGGCGCGCGTGCGCGCGCGCTCGTCGCGGCGTGGCAGGCGGCACGGACCGCGTGATGCCGCGCAAACCGCTTGTCGTCGCGGCGGAATTGGGCAACCAAACCGCATGAACGACCCCGCCCCCAACCAAGTCCGTCCGTCGCTCGGCCGCAACCTCACGCATGGCATGCTGGCGGTGGTCGGCCGCGCGATCGTCACCGGGCAATATGACGGCAAGCGGTTCCCGACCGAGGCCGAACTGACCATCGAGCACGGCGTCAGCCGGTCCGTCACGCGCGAGGCGGTCAAGATGCTCACCGCCAAGGGGCTGCTGTCCGCGCGGCCGCGGCAGGGAACGATCGTCCAGCCGACCTCGGCCTGGAACCTGTTCGATACCGACGTGCTGCACTGGTTGCTCGAACGCAAGTTCACGCTGCCGTTGCTGCGCAGCTTCAACGAGCTGCGCCTGGCGGTGGAGCCGATGGCGGCACAGCTCGCCGCGCGCTACGCCACTCCTGCGGACAAGGCGATGATCGCGGCCGGGTTTGCACGGATGGAGGCGGCCGAACGCGGCGACGACGACGCGCTGGATGCCGACATCGCGTTCCACGTCGCGATCCTGCGTGCGTCGGGCAACCCGTTCTTCGCGCAGTTCGAGGAACTGGTCGGGACCGCGCTGCGGACCTCGATCCGGTTCACCAACCGGTTCAAGGGGCGGAGCGCCAGCCTGCCCGCGCACCGTGCGGTGCTCGAGGCGATCGAGGCGGGCGACGACATGCTCGCCGGCGCGACGATCCGGTCGATCATCGAGGACGTGATGGTCCTGATCCGCCAGGCCGAGAGCGAAGGCGCGGTGGCCGATCGCGACGGATCGCTGCGCGGTTGATCCCGGTCCGGGCGGGGTTAGTCAGGGTGCGGGCAGCCGCGTCCCCGACCCGACCGGCGCCGCGAAGACCGGGCGACCGTCCGCGCTCCATGTCACGCGCTGGATACGCGGCGAACGCTTCGCCGTGCACTTCATGTCGGGGCCCGGATTGGCGTGATAGACGATCCAGGTTTCGCGACCGCCGGGCGACGTGAAGAACCCGTTATGCCCGGGGGCGTAGACATTCTGGTCGGGAGCCTTCGCGACGACGGGGCGTGGCGACTTGGTCCAGGCGGTCGCGTCGAGTGGATCGCTGCCCGCGCGGGCGCTGAGCAGGCCGATGGCATAGTCGTCCGACCAGCACGCGCTTGCCGAATAGGTCAGGAACAGGCCGCCCTTCGGACCGAGCAGGAATTCGGGGCCCTCGAGAATCTGTCGTCCGCCCTGGCGTTCCCAGGCGCGGTCGGGGCGGGCGATGATCGTCTCGCGGCCTGCCAGCGTCCAGGGGTTGGCCATCGCGACGATCGCGAGCACGCTGTCGGCGCCGACATAGGGCGAATAGACGAAATACCGCTTGCCCGCATGGGCAAAGGTCGTGCCGTCGATCCCGCTATGCTCGGTCTGCAACCGGCCGCGATCGGTCCAGCGTCCGCGGGTCGGATCGGCAGCGGCATTCTCGAGGACGAAGATCCCGCGATGCGCGTCGTCGTCATGCCCGTCCTCGGCCGCGGTATAATAGATGTACCAGCGGCCATCGATACGGTGGAGTTCGGGCGCCCAGATCGACTGCGCGTTCGGCCCGGTGGCCGGCGGCGTCCAGACCGTTACCTCGGGCGCATCGGCGAGCCGTGCAAGATCGGTGGTCTTGCGGATCGCGAGCCGGTTGCCGAGCGTGTTCATGTAGTAATAGGTCGATCCCTCGCGGACGATCCACGGGTCGGCACCCGAGGCGAGCAGCGGGTTGGCGAACGTGCGCGCGGCCGGTGCCGGCACGCGCGCCGGGGTCGCTGGCATGGCGCCCGCCGCGCCAGCGATCGCCGCTGCGACCAGTGCGGCACGAGCGAGGCGGTCTGCGATCATGGGCTGTCTCCGGGAAAGGCGGCGAGGATCGCGTCATATTGCGCGCGCGAAATGCCGATCATCGAGCCGTGGCGCGTTCCCGCGGGCATTTCGTAGCGGTTCCATTCGGGTACGCCGCTGTTCCCCGAGACCTGATACCATGGCCCTTCGAGGCGCGGCGCGGTGGACAGCCCGTAGCTCGTGCCGGCATATTGCTCGTAATAGAGTAGCCAGTCGGCGCCGTTCGGTGCGCGGACGATCGTCGGGGCCTCGCGGAAATTGGGGCTGACCGGCGGACCCGGCTCGGGGTACGGGCCGAGCAGCGCGGCGGCGCAGCTGATCCGCACGGTCTTGCCCGTCGTCCACGCGGTCGAGGGATAGCGCTCGTCCTTGACGATCGCGCAATAGCCGCCGGTACCGTTGGGCTGAACGATCGTGTCGATCGTCGCCATGTCCCATGCGAACAGGCGACGCGGCGGCGCGGCGAAGGTCCGGAGGTCCTTCGACTGGACATACAGCGTGCGCTGGCTTCCCCAATAGCGTTCCGGATCCTGCGGCGACCCGTCGAGGTTGGGCGTATGCCATGTCAGCAGGAACTGCCCCGATGGCGTATCGTAGAACAGCTTGGGCGCGCCGATGCGTTGCAGCGCATGCGGATGACCTGCAATCGTCTTCAGCGCAGGTCGATAGCTGCCGAAGGACGTCCAGCGGATCAGGTCGTCCGAGACCCAGAAGCGGATCAGCGGGTCGTCGTCGCCCGTGTTGCCGACCAGATAATAGCGGCCATCACCACCGCGCGCGATCGAGGCATGGCCGTGATAGTCCGCCGATACCGGCCGCCCCGCATTGATACGGCGCCAGTGCAGGCCGTCGAGGCTGACCGAATAATACAGGACGCCGTACTGCTCCTTCGTCATGTGCGCGAACAGATAGGCCTTTGCCGGATCGACATAGGGGGTGACCGGCCCGCCCGGTGCGACCTGTGCGCTGCCCGTCCCGGCAAACACCCCGCCCGATGCCACAAGCGCACGCATGACGATGGACGATATCCGCCTCATATCACTCTCCCTTCAAGCATGGATACTATAGATAAGACAAATTGTCGCTGTCCATTGCAAAGCGGGCAGGGGGTGCGACGTGGGGCGCACTCGCGTCGCGAGCGAGGGGACAAGACGGATCAGCGGTGGCGTTCGCGCGTCGGGCACCCTAGGTCGCGGCGATGACCGATACAGTTGCTGCCCCCTCGATTCCTGCCCCCGCGATGCCGCAGCGCGAATTCGTCGCGTTCGTGGCCGCACTCATGGCGGTCAATGCGCTGGGCGTCGACCTGATGCTGCCCGCGCTTGCGGATATCGGGCACCAGCTCGGGATCGCCACCGCGAACCATCGGCAGTGGATCATCACCGCCTATATGCTCGGCTTCGGCGCCGGACAGCTTGTCTACGGGCCGCTTGCCGACCGGTTCGGGCGCAAGCCGATCCTGCTCGGCACGCTGGTCGGCTTTGTCGCCGCAAGCGTCTTTGCCGCAAGCTCGCAGACGTTCGGTGCGCTGATCGGGGCTCGCATCCTCCAGGGGCTGATGTCGGCCTCGACGCGCGTGCTCGCGGTGGCGATCGTCCGCGACCGCTTCTCGGGGCGCCAGATGGCGCGGACGCTGTCGGTGGCGCAGATGATCTTCTTCCTCGTGCCGATCATGGCACCGAGCCTCGGCCAGATCCTGCTCGCGTTCGGGCCGTGGCGGTTCATCTTCTATGCGCTGGCGGCGTTCGCGGCGTTTGTGCTCGCCTGGTCGTTCGTACGGCTGCCCGAGACGCTGACGCTCGCACGGCGCACGCCGCTGTCGATCGCCTCGCTCCGGCGCGGCTACACGCTGACGCTGACCAACCGCTATTCGGCGGGCTATGCGGTCGCCGCGTCGATGACGTTCGGCGGGATCATCGCGTTCGTGTCGTCGGCGCAGCAGATCTTCGTCGACGAATTCCACGCCGGCTCGCGGTTCACCATCCTGTTCGCGGTCTGCGCCTTCTCGATGGGCTGCGCATCGTTCGCCAACAGCCGGCTGGTCGAGCGGCTCGGCACGCGGCTGATCTCGCAGACCGCGGTGCTCGCGCTGATCGCGTTGTCGCTGGCGCATATCGCGGTGATCGCGGGCGGGATCGAGACGCTGTGGACCTATATGGTGTTCCAGGCGCTGAGCATGACGTGCATCGGCCTGTGCGGTTCGAACTTCGGTGCGATGGCGATGGAGCCCGTCGGGCATATCGCGGGCACCGCCTCGTCGATCCAGGGCTTCATCACCAGCGTCGGCGCGGTGGTCGTCGGGTCGCTGATCGGGCAGTCGTACAACGGGACGACCTATCCGCTGGCGATCGGGTATCTGCTGATCGGGCTGGGCGTGCTCGCGGTCGTCTATGCGGTCGAGGGCGGCAAGCTGTTCCACGCGCACAACCGCGTGCCCGACGCGGGCGAATGATCGCCAGACCCTTGCGGCGGGCAGGGTAGCCAACCCCGCCCGCCGCCGCCTGTTAGTCGAAGCCCGTCAGTCGCCGCAGCGCGTCATCGGGACGGGGGCGGAGTCGATCTTCACGTCGGACACCGCGAGGTCGAGCGTCGCATCGGCTGCGATCACGAACGGTGCCGTGACGTGCGCCATGTCGACGCCGCGACCGGCGAAACATTGCAGCGGGACGATCACCTGTTGCCACGCGCCGGGCTTGGCGCCCGCGAGCATCTTCGTGATCGGCACGGTGACGGGCGCGGCGTCGCCGCTCGCCATGCCCAGGCTGACGGCGCCGGTGGTGGGACGATCGACGCGGACATCGACCACGAGGCTGAGCTCGCCATTGCTCTCGCGCGTCAGGTCGAGCGGACGATCCGACTCGATCCGCGCATCGGTCCGCGTCGTCGCGGGGCCGCCGGTCCAGCTGAACCGGCGCGCATCCTCCTGCCGGCGGCGATCGACCGCGGTCACCGTGAGCCGCCTGGCGACCGTCGTCGCGGTCGCACCCGACATCCGCACCTTCGCCTGGCCCGGCTCGACCAGCGTCAGCGACCACCCCTCGGGCACGCGCCCCTTGCCGAACACCGTGCCGTTGGCGGACGCGGCGAGTCCGGCCGGGCGCGTCTCGTCGAGCCTGGGGACCGACCCCGGCTTGGCGTAGCGCAGGCCATAGCCGAGCGCGAACAGCGGGTCGTACCCGGGATCGCTGCGGTTCAGCACATATTGGTCGGGGCGGCGCGGCCAGGAGAAGCTGAGCGTGCCGCGAAAGTCGTTCGCGACCGCGCCATCGGGCTTGCGCAGCACCAGGTCGGCGACCCCGCCGCCCTCGCTGCCCGGCAGGAACGCGGCGACGAACGCATCCGACGCGTTGAGCTCGGCATTCACCCACATCGGCCGCCCCGACAGGAAGACGGCGACGACGGGAACGCCCGCGGCCTTAAGCTTCCGCAGCAGCGCGAGGTCGGACTTGTCCTCGGGGCTGTATTCCAGCGTCGGGCGATCGCCCTTGAACTCGGCATAGGGCTCCTCGCCGAACACGACGATCGCCGCATCGGGCGTCTTGGTGAAGCTGCCGTCCGCCGACAGCGTCGCGGTGCCGCCCGCCGCCCTGACCGCGGTGTCGATCCCCGACCAGATCGACTCCGCATTGGGGAAATTGGCCTTGGTCGTGCCCGTACCCTGCCATGTCAGCGACCAGCCGCCCGCCTGTTGCGGGATATTGTCCGCACCGCCGCCTGCAACGAGGATCGTGGCGGAGGGCTTCAGCGGCAGCAGCCCGCCCTCGTTCTTGAGCAGCACCAACGATTCCCGCACCGCGCGGCGTGCGATCGCGCGGTGGTCGGCGGCACCGATCAGGGTCATCTTGCCCGCCAGCGCGCGCGACGACGGGCGGCCGCGATCGAACGTCCCCGCCCGGAATTTCACGCGCAGGATGCGGCGCACCGCATCGTCGAGCCGTGCCGCGGGGATCTCGCCCGACTGCGCCTGCTTCAGCGTGTTGGCGTACAGCGTCTTCCACGCGTCGCCCGAATACATGAACATGTCGAGCCCGGCGTTGATCGCTGCGGCGCAGCTTTCGTTGGTGCAGCCGTCGACCTGGCCGTGTCCGTTCCAGTCGCCGACGACGAATCCGTCAAACCGCATCCGGTCCTTCAGCACGCCCGTCAACAAGCTCTGGTTGCCGTGCATCTTGGCGCCGTTCCAGCTCGAGAAGCTCGCCATCACCGACTGAGTCCCCGCCTCGATCGCGGCGGGATAGCCGCCGAGATGGACGTCGCGCAGCACCGTCTCGGGCACGCGCGTGTCGCCCTGGTCGCGACCACCGGTGCCGCCGTCGCCGAGGAAATGCTTCGTCGTCGCGATCACATGGTCGGGCGCGAGAAAGCTCTTCGTACCGACGATGCCCTGTACGCCCTCGATCACCGCGCCCGCATAGTCGGCGGGGATCGCGGGCTCCTCGGAATAGCTCTCGTACGTCCGGCCCCAGCGGTCGTCGCGGACCACCGCGAGCGTCGGGGCGAAGGTCCAGTCAATCCCGGCCGCCGCGGTCTCGATCGCGGTGACATGGCCGATCTCGCGCATCAGGTCGCGATCATGCGCCGCGCCGAGCCCGATATTGTGCGGAAACAGCGTCGCACCGGGAATGTTGTTGTTGCCGTGGACCGCATCGGTGCCCCAGATCACCGGGATGCTGGGTCCCGCGTCGCTGCGCGCCATCGATGCGTCGTAGAACGCGTCGGCAAGTTTCAGCCATGCTGCCGGGGGCGCCAGATCGTCCCCGCCGGGCCCCGAATTGCCGCCGTTCAGGATCGAGCCAAGCTTGTACGTGCGCAGGTCGTCGGGGGTGATGCTGGCGATGTCGACCTGGATCAGCTGCCCGACCTTGTCGGCGACGCTCATCCGCTTGATCACCGCATCGATCCGCGCCTCGATAGCGGGATCGCGCGACGGGCGTGCGGCGACCGCGGGCCACAGGTCCGGATGCGCGACCGCCGAGAGCGGGCCGGGCTGTGCGGGTGTCCGGACGCCGGGTGCGGACGGGGTGGCGCGCACCGGCGCTGCGGTCGGCGCCGTCGCTGTCGGGGGAGGGGGCACCGTGGCCGCGGATTGCAGCAGCAGCGCAAGCGTGAGCGTTGAAAACCCCGTCGACATCCCATTCTCCCCGATCGGCACGCCATCGCGAGCGGTACCGTTACCACCCTGTTACTGCGCGTATCGCGGCGCGGACAAGGATTTTGCTCGATTGTACGAAAGCGCGCTGAGCGGGGTCGCTGGCGGCGTGGGGATGGACCGTATCGGTCGGCCGGATGGGACGCGAGGAGTCGTGCTGGTCGCCATCCGACGTAATTCGGCCGTGTCTGTGGCCGTTTCCGCAGATCTGCGGGATCTATCGGCGGGGCAGGGTGCCGCGCATGCAGAAGAATGGGCCGGGGTTGCCCCGGCCCACCAGTCTTAGTTGCTGTCGGAGTCGTTGCCGCCGTCGATCGCCATGTACAGGCCGCCTGCAACCGCGACTGCGGCAACCGCGACGATCGCGAGGCCGGCACCGGCAACCTTGCTCTTCTTCGCGGTCGGCGTTGCGGCGCGCGTCGACTTTGCGACCGACAGGCTTGCCGCGGCGTTCGGCGCAGCATTTGCAGCGACCGGCAGTGCGAGGAAAGCAAGGGCCGATGCGGCCGTAATGAACTTACGCATAATGAAGAACTCCGTCTCGTTGATATCTGGCGAGCCGCAGTCATTCGGCAAAAGACTTAATTTAGCAATAATTTTCGGTCGCTGTGATGGTGGCAAATGCTGAACAAAGGGCTCGAAACGTTCGCGATCAGCTTTGGGCAGGCACCATAAAGTACAGAGTTACAGTGATATTGCTGATGCACGCGACCGCATGACGATCCGCGAACGCAGCGTATCTGTCGAAGCCGGTCGCGTGCACGTGATGAAGGCGCATCGAATCGTAAGTGCTTCCACGGTCTCGAGAGGATTGCGCACATGCTTAGCGTTCGGCGGGCGGCGTATCCGCCGCGGTGACGTGGATCCGCTCGACGCGCAGGATCGGCTGTCGGTCGCCGTCGCCGGCGGGGTAGATTGCAAGCGCCATGTCGATCGTGGCGCCGCCGTCGGAAGTCGGCTGATGATTCGTCCGCCAGCCGTCGACCGCGGCCGCGACCTGGCCAACGAAATCAGGGGCGGCGCCCGACTCGATCACCGCGGACGTCACGGGCATCAGCAGGATGGGCACCACGGTCCGCGGCATCCCCGCGCCCGGGACGAGGCTGTACGCATAGGTCACCGTCGCGGCCGCCTCGACCGGCACCGTCCCGGTCACGCCGCTCGCGAGCCCGGCGAACGCCGCTTCGAGATTGGCCTCGTAGCTCGATCCCGCGGGCAGGAGCCCGTCGATGTCAAGGCTGGCAAAGCTGAGATCGGGCGCGAGCGGGCTTGCAAACCGCACGACGGGGGTCCGGAACACGAAGGCATCGCTGGTCGTGGCGGATGGCGCGCTGTCGGGCAGGAGATGCGCGTTGCGCAGGATCTGCAGGCTGGTCTGTCCGTTTCGATAGCCGAAGATGCTGAGCCCGCGCATGACGATCGACCGCGTGCCAGCCGCCACCACCTGCTGGTACGTGACGGGCGTTGCCCCGGCTGTGTAGCCGAACCGGATGCTGTCCTGCCCCGCGACCGACGTGATCGTCGTGGTCCACGGATCGGGCCCGGTCCCCGCGACGTTCGCGACATCGATGACGGGCGCGATCTCGATGACAGGCACGGGCAGCGTGAGTCCCGCGCCCGGCGCCGTGATCGTCGTGCGATTTGCGTCGAGCGTTGCCGGGTAGCCGTTGATCGTGAGCCCGTTTATCGCGACCGCCGCGGGATCGGTCGGGCTTGCCGGGACCAGTTCGATCTCGAATGCCAGTTTCGTTTCGGGCGGCAGCGATGTCGGCGCATCGAACGCGACGACCGACTTGGCCCAGGCATCATGCGCCTGCGACACCGCCGTCAGCAGCGCGATGAACCATTGCATCGGCGTTGCCGCCGCCCGCGCAGCGCCGTCGTCCGCGATCGCGTCGAGCGCGGTGGTCATCGCCTTCAGGACGGCCGGATAGACCTGGACGAACTGGGCAAGCGCCGCCTGGAGCGTGCTGGCCGGATCGGCGTCGTCGGCCTGCACGTCGTCGTCAGGGGGAATGTTAAAATCGATCTCGGTCGCGATCGAGTCCTGCGCTGCACGATCATAGGCGAAGTCGACGCGGTAATCCCATTGCGCCAGCTCGTCGGGCGTGGTCGCCGCTGGATAGGTGGCGTTGCCCGACTGAGCCTGCATCGTCGGCGGCTGCGGCAGCGCGCGCAGCACGACGGGCACGTCGATCGCCTGTGCGGTGCCGGTGCTGTCCGGATTGAAGGCGCGCGGGGCGAACGGCGTGACGAAGGCGATCCAGTCGCTGTCCGTATAGCCGGCAATGCCCGGGACGCTTCGGATCGCGTGCTCGACATGCGTGATGGCCCATTCGAATTCGAGCGACAAATAGGCGGCGCTGCTCGTCGCGACGTTGCGTGAATCCACCAGGAAGCCCAGCCGCGCCGGGCTTGTGGGGTCGAGCGGCAGCCGCGTCGTGGACAGCGCGAAGGTCGCATTGGCACCCGCGACGGCGGTCTCCGCCAGTGTCGCGCGTGGCTTGCCGTACAGCGTTACGGCTCCGCCAGACACGGCATCGGCCTGGAAGACGGTGATCGCGGTGGTCGAAAACGCCGGCCCGAGACGGTCGAGCAACGCCTGGCGCAGCGTCTCGCATGCGGTTTGCCGGCTGGCGGGGTCGGGCGTCGGCCAGGGACTGTCGGCGCCCGGGGATGCGAAGATCGGCTGGACCGACGCGGCGATCGAGCCGGCCAGTGCGGCCTTGATCAGGAGCAGCTGTGCCAGCGCGCCATCGGTGAGCGGATCGGCGATCCCCCGGCTCCTGTCGAACAGATAGAGCGCGGCCGCGAGGTCGGGTGCGAGCGCGGCATCGATGGCGTCGAGCACGAGCTGGAACCAGACGTTCGGATCGATCCCGGTAAAGCTCCGCGTCACCGGCGACTGGGCGGGCGGAAAATTCTGCGTGGCGTCATAGGCGGGGTAAAGCGCGAAATCGTCGCTGACCAGATGCGTCGCGAGCGGCAACGGCGCGTAATAGAGCGGCAGATTGGCGAGCGTGAACCCCAGCCCGCTCGGCGTGGCGGAAAGCGGCGCATCGGCCATGCGAACCGCCCACAGGCTCTGCGTGCGCCGGTCGCCGACGTCCGCCGCCGCACCGCTGGCGGGGGAGGTGCCGACCCTGAGCGACCAGCCGTCTGCGGGTGCGACGAACATCGCCTCGAACTGCGCGGCGAACTGCGAATAGCCGCTTCCGGCATCGGCATCGCCGTCGGGCATGGGCAGGATGTCGATCGACGCCCGCTCGCCGTCCGCCAGACCCGCCAGCGCGGAGTCGACGAGCAGTCCCTGGCGGCAGAGCGTCAGTGACATCGTCAGCGGTAGGATATTGCCCGGCGCCACCGCATCGACGCTGACCGGGATCGACAGGCACGCAGCCAGAGGCTGGGTGCCGGCCTGGCCAGCCTGCACCGCTGCGAGATAGGCGAGTATCTGATCGACGAAATCGCGAAATATCTGCGCCTGTGCGGCGCCGAGCGCCAGATCGGGCACCGCCAGCAGATCCGTATGCAGCGCGAACCCGACCGCCTCGCCGCTCGCCCAGGGCGAGGTGTTCGTGCCGTAATCCTGGTTCAGCTGATACCAGATCCGCGTGTAGCGCGAGGTGTCGCGCACGGCCGCGGCCTGTCCGCTGTCGGGATCCAGATAGGCCGCGGTCGAGAACGACAGCGTGATCGCGAGTTCGCCGGCGGCATAGGCATAATGAAGCGCGAAATTGGGCCATGACGCGGGGCCAATCAGCGTGTCGCGGTAGAGCAGGGGTACGATCTGCCCGCTGACCGCGCCCGTGTACTGGGGTGACGGTGCCGCGAACTGGTCGATCAGCCGGTTGCCGAACAGGTCGCGCCAGCCCAGATCGAGCTGCGCGAGCGTACCGACGCCGCGATAGGGGCTGTCCGCGCCGAGCGGCTGCCCCGCACCGCCGCCCGTCGGCGCGACATTGGTCTGCGCGCTGGAAAGCAGCCCGAATGCCTGGCGATAGCAGCGCGGCGCGGTATCGGCCGCGGCGACGAGCAGCGCACGCCGCAGGACGGGGTCGGCCATGACGCGCCGCTGTTCCGCCGCCCGCCGCGTCGCGGTCGCATCCATCGGGTCGCTCAATGGCTGCGGACCGATTGGCGCGCCGCGACTGGCGGTAAAATAGCGATTCCCGACAAGCCCGGTCCCGAGCAATGTGAACAGCTGCGCGAGCGTCGCTCCGGCTGAGGTGTCGGTGGGATCGGGTGCCGGCCGGGTCAGTTCGAAGGTGACGTTGCCCGATGCATCGCCCGGGCGCACGTCGAGCGCCTGTGGATCGATCGTCAGCGTTTCGCCGCCGGTGCTCGGCGAAGTGAGCATCGCGGCGTCCGCCACCCCCGTCGCGAGGTCATCGACGCTGATGCCATAGCGCCCGGCGAGCGAGACCAGCGTGTCGCCCGCCACGGTCCCATAGGGAATGGGCGGGAGGTACAGCGCGGTGCCCGCGGTGGCGCCAATTCCTGGATTGGCTGCGGATATCTGCGTGCCGGTGAGCGGGGGATAGGACGCCGCGATTGCATCCCACGCGTCCGCCGCGCCGGCGTCGGCGGGGGTCACGAGATGCGTGACGCCACCGATCTGCACCGCGACCCCGGGCAGAAGCGGGAACGTCGCGTTCAGCTCGGCGATCCGGCCGACGCTGAGGCCATAAAGCGCCGCCATCTGCGCCAGCGAGGCGCCGGCGACAGGCTGTGCCGGGGTCGCCGCGCTGCGCGATTCGAGCGCGACCTGTACGCCCACCCCGGCTGCCGGATCGTCGGTCAGCACCGCGTTGACGAACGCGGTCAGCCGGTCCTGGACAAGCGCGCCGCCGCGAGGATAGCAGAACAGCAGCACGAGATCCGCCTTGCCCGTCGCGTCGAACGCCGAGGCCGGCAGCCGATCCCATGTCAGGAAATACCCGCCCGACCGCACCGTCGAGAGTTCCCACAGCAATTGCGCGACCTGACCCGGGGGATTGGCGATGTTGCCGATTGGCGGGGCGGGGGCGGGCGGATCGGCGTCGCGCGCTGCTGTCGCCGGCGCCGGGGTCGCCTGCGTCGACAGCGTCGTGCGGCTGAAGAACGCCGGGGCGGCGGGATCTTCGGGTGCAAGCAGTTGCGCATCCTTGCCGCTGCCCTGCGCGTACGCCAGGTACAATCCCGATATCAGCGCATCGGTGCCGGCGTGGCTGTCGTTCAGCCCCAGTGCCGAGACGAGCTGTTCGAGCAGCGACGCCTGCGTCGCGTCCGGCGCCATGACCTCGTAGGTGAAGCCGCGTGTCTTCGCGAACGCCGCGCCGGCGGTGGCCGGTGGCAATCGCCGAACGCTGAACCCGATCCGCGTCGCCCAGCAATATTGGCCGAGCGGGGTCTGGACCGGCGCCTTGCTGATCGGATCGACGGTCAGCGCCTCGGGGGCGAGCGCCTCGCAATAGGACAGCTGCGCCGCGTAGGGGACACCCGCGGCGTTCAGCCGCCGCGCGCGCGCCGCCGCGTCGGCCAGCAGCGTCTGCGGCACCCTCCACAGCATCGGCAACAGCGATCGTTCGGGCTGCAGCGGTTCGGTCGGAGGGATGGTAAGCAGGCCGATCGCCGTCGGATCGGCGGCGACGAAGCCGACGCCCGTGCTGAGCGGCCAGGTCCGCGGCGTCCGCGCGACCGCCGGCAGGATGCGGAAATCGGTCTGCGGATCGAACGCCCCGGCCTGCGCACAGGCGAGCACCGGACCAAGCTGAGCCAGCGGATCGACGAGATCGACGACGCTGCCCGCTGCCGTATCGAAGGAGACGAACGTCAGATGTCCGGGGAGGCTGGAGACGGTCAGGCTGTACTCGCCCGCGGCGGGCACCGGGCCCGCCGCCGCCGCCGGAAATTGCTGGCCGGTCAGCTGATAAAGGCCATATTCGCCTTGCGGGCTGGTGTTCGCGGTGAACGCCGCCGACAGCGATAGCGCGCCCTGCGCGGTCGTGACGGGCAATCGTACGCCCGCGGTCATGAAACGCGTAACGATGCCGGCAATGGTGGCAAGCTGGTCGTCGTCGCAGATGGCTGTCCACAGCGCATCGCTGCTCGCCTGCGTGACGTTGTCGAGCGGGATGCTGGGCGTCGTCGCGGCATCGAACAGCGGGATGGTCTGGTTGGCCGGCACCGCGCCGATCGCCGAAACCGTCGTGCCATAGCGCGCCGCGATCGCCGCGAGCGTATCGCCGGCCGCCACCGCAAGGCTCAGTCCGGCATCGAGCGGATCGCGCCGCACGTGCAGCTGCTGCCCCGCGATCAACGTCTGCATCGTGCCGATCGCGGTGGCGAGTTGCGCGGGCGTCCAGGCGGTGGCGGGCTCGATCCGACCCAGCGCGTTCAGCAATTCGGCAAAGCTGATCGCGGGCGGCGTGAGAAAGGACCCGCCGTTCACCGGGATGGCGATCCCGCTCGACAGCACGCGCGCGTCCGGATTGCCGGCGATCAGGTCGTCGGCCTCGATCGCGAAACGCTGTGCGATCGTCGCGAGGCTGTCGTCGTTGCGGATCGTGTATGCGGCGGCCGGAACGAGGAGGACGCCGGCGGAGAGCGGTGTCGTCGCATTCGGCAGGACGATATCGTCGACCCTGATGCCGAGCCCGTCGGCGGTACCGCTCGTCCTGCTCCAGTCGAGGATGGCCTCAAGCGTGTCGGCCGTCGCGAGCGCGAAGTCGAACCTGCGGAACGCATTGCACGCCGCCTGCAACAGCTGCCGCCCCGTCAGCATCATCATGTCGACGAACAGCATCGCCGCCATCGATCTGGGTATCTCTGCCGCCGCCCGCGACGGCCGCGGCAGGATGACGCGTGACGGCGCCTGCGCGCCCGCGGTTTCGAGCTCGGCGGCGAGGCTTGCGAACAGCGCCGCGACGCCATCGCGGTAGCCCGGTGGCACGATGACGTAGCGGGAGAAATCGACGCTCTGCCCGGTCGTGCCGTTGAGGCTCGGCGTCGCGACCAATCCGTCGATCGGCGGCACCGGCACCGATCCGGGATCGAGCGCACGCTGGTTCGCCGCGGTCAGCGCGTGCAGATTGATCGTGAACCCCGAGAGGAAGCTCAGATAGTCGTCGAAATCGAGCGGTGGATCGGCAAGGTCGGCGAGCCTGTCCATATAGGCCTGGAGGATGGCAGGCGTCAGGCGCGCCGCGTCGCCGCCGAGATGACCGACCAGCCAGGGCAGCAGGTTCGCGCACAGCGTCTCGAACGATGTCGCGCCGGTCGCCGGCACGCCCGACTGCGATGGCGCATCCATCATCAATACGGCGACGAACGCGCCCGTCTGCGCGGCCGGGTCGGTGTCCCCCTCGGCCGCCACGACCGTGTAGGCGACGGTCGCATACAGATCGAGCACCGGCCCGACGTCGCCCGCGCTACACAGGCGGGGCCGTGCCTCGCCGCGCGGGGTCGGCGTCGGCAGCATGATCAGCGTGCGATCGGTCGGTCCGGCGAGCCCCGCGCCAGGCGGCGGCAGCCAGGGCGCGGTGCCGTCGTCGACCTGAATCATGAAGCTGCAATGGACGTCGGTGTGAAACGACAGATCGAAGCTGATCGAGAACAGGCCGAGATCGATCCGCACCGTGAGCGCCACCGATACCGATACGCCTGCCGAAATCGTGATCGGCTGGAAGGACTCATACGCGATCGTCAGCGTGAGCGTTATGTTGATGCTGAGCGATGCCCGGACGATCGCAAAATCGACCGATCCATATAGCAGCCCGATCAGGCCGACGGTGCCGATCAGTTTGAAATAATAGTCGTGCTGGACGCTGTTTCCGAGCTCCGCGGGCGGCAGATAGGGGTGCCAGGACGCGATCACGCCCTCGATCATGGCGACGGCGGTGAGCGAGAAGCCCGCGCTGAGCGGTCCGGCGGTAAAGCTGTAGCCCAGCCCGAGCTGGAAACCGATCCCGAAGGCGATGACCGGGTCGAACGTACCGAGCGTGGTCGCCGGCGTGACGGTCGACGTGGCGCCGCTCAGCTTGCCGAAATATACCCCGCCGCCACCCGTCACGGGGAGCCCCGCGATGATCGCGGAGAACGCAAAGGACCGGCTGAAATCCATGTTCCGCGGAAAGCCGATGTCGATCATGAAATCGCCATTGGTGTAGATCTGCACGCCGATGTCCGGCAGCACCACCGAGACCGCACCGAAATCGAGCGTGCGGACAGAATCGGGGAAGCGCCAGTCGATCTGGTACAGCCCGACCCGGTCGGTCACTTTCTTGTAGAGTATGTCGACTGCGAGCCCGGCGAGCGCCTTCGCCTTGCCACCCGCCATCTCCAGATGCAGCCCGTAGAAATCGGAATCGTGAAAGACGAACCCCAGGTCGACCGTCCAGCCGATATCTGTCTTCAGCATCTGCATGTGCGACGCGATCAGCCAGTCGCTCGACCGGGCGTATTGGACCACGGGCGGGGTCGCGCCGGCCGGCACGACCGGGTTGGAATCGCCATCGCTGCTTGTAATGGCGGCGAGCGCTCCGATCACCTGCGTGACGCTGGTGGCGTCGGTCATTCCGGTTACGCCGACGCGCTGTCCCATGATCAACAGGTCGATCGAGAGCAGATCGTTGCCGCGGCCGGCTATGCCGGGTAGATCCTGCACGTCCTGCCCCGCGGGGGCGGCGTCCGCGAGACCCGGGCCGCTCGCTTGCCGGCCGAAGAGTTTCAGCAGACGCGGATCGACACCCGGCAGATACAGCAACGGCGAGTCGCCCGCGAGCGACAGCGTTATCAGGGGTTCGCCGACCGCTTGGGGAACCCTTGCGACGGTGAGGCCGCTGATCGTGGCGAACCCCAGATCGATCGCGCTCGGCAGCGTGTAGGTCGCGGAAATCGCCGCCGGCGCGTCTTTGGCGAGCGCGAAGCCGATCTCGAGCCCGTCGAGCGCGACCTGATCGAGCAGGTCCCATGGCGAGGAGAGCGTGACATAGGGTTCGTGGATCGTCCGCATCAGCGCGGTGATCGCCCCGCCGATGCTGATGCTCGGGAAGGCGAATATGAGTGTGTCGTCCCCCGCGGTGTACGTCGCGGTGGCGCCTTCCCAGCTGAGCCGGAGCGTCGAGTTGGCATCGGCGAAGCTGTACGCGATGACGACGCTCGCGCCGAGCACGACGACCGTCGTGGTTGCCGTGCTCGTATAGCGTTCGCCCTCATCCCGACCCGCGTCGTAGAGGAGACTGACCTGCGCCTGGGCAGGCTTGGCGACGATATTGCCAAGCGTGAGCGTCCAGCTGAACGTGCCGGCGACGGTATAGGTCGTGGCGACGTTCGCGCCCTCGGGCGCAATCTGCGCGTCGATGGTCAGCGCGGAGACGCGGATATCACCCGGCAGAAACGGCGAAGGGCTGAGCGGTCCGAGAAACTGGTCGACCAGATCCGATAGCGCGACCGGTTCGACCAGGGTCGCCGACAAGGCCCAGACGCCGCCGCTTCGATGCTGCACCGTCACCGCCGCATCGACGGTTCCGATCGCGATACTGCCCGTGAACGATCCGTCGTAGATCGTCAGCGCGGGGCCGGCATTTCCCGCTCCAGATTGCGCGGGGGGACTCGCCGCGAGGACGAAGGAGGCGTTTTCGACGGCGAGCAGCGGCGTGCCCGCGATCGTGAGGAGATCGAAATCCGCCTGCAACCGGGCGGTAAGCGCAGAGGTGCCTGCGCTCCGGCTATAGTCGAACACGACATCGGACAGCGCGATGTCCGTCCCCGATGGCAGGCTGATCTGGCCGGCGGAAAGGCCGTCGACCAATCCGCCGAGCGTGACGCTTCCCTGATACGTCGCGTGAAACGTCAGATCGGTACTGATCGTGAAGCCGAAACTGCCGGGAAAGATCGCGGGGAGCAGCGCGGCGGTGGCGGTGAAGACCGCCGAGGAGGTCGGCGTCGTGCCCGAATCGTCGGTCGTCCAGACGAGCGATACCGCGTCGAACGTCAGCGACAGCGCGTTGGTACTGTCATTCAGCGGGTTCCATCCTATCGGCTGCGGCGTGCCGAGCGTCGCCACGATCGACGTGAGCGTCGCCGGATCGAGATGGGCCGTGAACATGACGTCGATCAGATCGACGCTGGTCAGATAGGCCTGGAGCTCGGCCGGTACGTCCTGGAAATAATATCGGCCACCGACCAGCCCCGCGATCGCGCCCGGACTGAGCGGGGCCGCGCCCGCCGTCGCTTCGAGCACGAAGTCGACGCTCGTGGCGGTCGCCGGGGGATCGGGGGGGACGGTGGCGCTGAGCACGCAGGTGACCGGAGTCTCGCCCGTCGCCCCGACCATGGTGTCGATCGCCAGGTCGAGCGATGGCGCTGCCGCCGAGCCGGGATCGTCGGCGGCCGCCGATCCTCGCGGGTCTTGTGGGACCGCGCCGGTATCGGCTGCCGGCAGGATGAGACGGATCGTCGGCGTGTCGACGGTCAGGAATCCAAAGAGTGTCAGCGGCGCACTCGTGATGAGTGGCGCGATCAATCGTCCTGCTGGAAGACAGACGGACGCGCCGTCGACCGCGGCGAAATCGAGCGCGCCGGTGAGTGGCAGGACGCCGCCGGGCAAGACCAGTCCCGCGACCAGCGCCGCGACCGGCCCCAGCGGTACCGGCGGGACCAGCTTCGCCGCCATGGTCTGGATCGCGCCCGCGTCGATGGTATCGAACGTGAACGACACGTCGGAGACCTGCGCGCAGTCGAATGGCCAGCCGGCCGCGGCCGGCGTGAGGTCGGTCCAGGTCCAGCCGTCCGGACTGATCTCGACCGTGATGCGCAAGACCGCCGCATGGTCGGGATCGAGCCCGAAAATGATCGTCGCATCGGGAACCGCGACGCCGATAAAGTCGAGCTGGACGCCCGTCACGCTGAAGCCGTCCGCGGTGACGGACGAGATCGCGTCGGCGGCGTAGCGCAGCACGAGCGGGCCGCCGCCCGCCGTCTGGAACGCCTTGGCGAGATCCGTGTCGATCCCGTCGGGGACGGTCGCGCCACCGGCCAGCGCCGTCGTGAGGGTCGCGCTGTCGAGCGTGAACTCGGGCGCGGCGGCGGCGAGCGACAGCGCCAGTGCGCCAAGCGGAAACTCAGACATCGGCGGTCACCCCAAACGCGCCGCACAGGGCGTCGACCCGGCTCATCGCACCACCTCGGACCGCGCCGCGATCGACGCGACATCGCCTGCCGCCGCAACCGCCCCCGAGGCCGGATTGTAGGCGGCGTACCAGCCCAGGCTGCCGCCGCCGGGGTCGCCGAACAGGAAGAAGTGGATGGTGCCGTCGGGAATCTTCTTCACCCCGAGGAAGGTCACGCCGATATCGGCAAGCTTGATCGAGAACTGCCCCGCGACCGGTTGCAGCAGCGTGATCGGGCCGGTGGTGACGTCGATCACCCCCTGCAGGCTGAATATGCTTGCGCCCGGTGCCGCGCCGGGGAGGCTGATGCCGACGAACAGGGCGGGCGGGGTGCCCGCGATCGGCGACCATGCCACCAGCAGCTGCGAACTGAAGCCGGCGTCGGCAACCAACGTACCCGGGCCGCCCATATTGACCTTGTAGACGATGCCGTACCAACCGCCGCTCAGCGCCGCCAGCGTCGGTCCCTCGGGGGCAACCGTCAGGAAGCCGTGGTCGAGCGGCGTCGCGCCGTCGGGCGCGGCAATGAAGCTCTGCAGCTGCAGCGCCATGCTCGAAAACAGGCTCGACGCGCGCGGCGTGCTCGCGCCGAGATCGAAGGCGATATTGGAGGGATCGAACGCGAACGCGCTCTGCGTCGGCGTTGCCAGCGGGCTGCGCATGGTGAGCTGAAGGTTAGAATAGGCCAGACCCGGACCCGGCGGCGCCCCGGCCTGCGAGCCGAACGACAGGATGTCGTAGCCGATGCTGCGATCGCCCGTCGGCGTGCTGACCGGGGCGTCGAGCAGCGGGAAATCGAACGTGCCCCATAGCAGGAAGCGGCTGATGATCGTCGGCACCGTGCCCGACGGCCAGATGTCGTCGGACACGCCGAGCGTGTCGAACTGCACGCGTGACAGCGTGATCGCGTTCAACGCGGGCGTGTCGATGGTAAACAGGACGGGCCGCGTCTGCCGGAAGACATAGGCGGTCTTGCCGTTCTGACTGACCGCGCTGCCGGCCAGCACGACGCCGTTCCCCTCGGACGCCTGCCATGCGTCGGGGAAGGTTGGATCGACCGGATTATACCCGGCATCCGGCGCCGCGCGGCGCGTCGCGGTCACCGCGGCACCGAACAGTTCGTTGATCGAGAGCTGGATCCGGCTCTCGAAACTGGTCATCCGCGCATTGACGAACAGCGCCTGCAGATTGAGGACGCGGAACCCGAATGCGTCGTCGGTATCGATCGCGAGCGGCGTGTCGGGGTCGTTCCCCGCTGCAATCGACGCGAGATAGAGCGGGTCCTGATAGTCGATCAGACCGAACAGGCTGGAGACGCCGTCGATCGTCAGCGCTGCGGTCGGCGGCGAGCCCGTGCCCGGATCGGGGGCGAGCGTCACACGGCTGAGCGTCGCGCCGAAATGATGCGCATAAAGCCGACTTGGATCGATCCCCGCGGCCAGCCCGGCGATCTGCGGGGGCAGCGCCGACGCTGGCGGGAGCGAGGCGCGCAGGGCAAGAAAACCCCGCCAATCCGCCTGCGTCGCGATCGCTGCGATGTTGGCGTAGAGCGGGCTGGTCCTGCTGGAGGCGATCGCAGCCTCGAGATAGGCCACGAGCCAGGTCGACACGCTGGTATAGCCGAACGCGGGATCCATCCCTGACAGCAACGAGAACTCGAGCGGGTCGACCCAATTGTTGGGGTTCCGCGCCCAGTCGATCAGCGGGCCGTCACAATATTTCAGCAGCAGGATATTGCTGTAATCGATCGGCCGCACGCCCTCGCCGACCGCGACGTCGAATTGCCAGTCGGCGATGTCGAGCGTCTGCGAGAAGCTGGCGAGCGGCTCCGCGTTGACCGCGACCGCGAACAATTGGCTCGTCTGGAGCGCGTCCTGGAGCGTCGCGGTCGGGGCGGTGAAGCCCAAGGTGGTCAGCGAACCGCCGTCGCGCGGCTGATATTGCGCCAGCGCCACCGCGAGCAGATCGGTGGCGCCTTCGGTCGCGGCAACCTGCGCGAGCAGTCCCTGGCGGGTGGTGGTCCAGCTGCCGGCGGGGGCGTCGCCAACGCCATCCGCGGCGAGCCGCCTTTCGCGCCGGAGCGCACGCGCGGCGCGCGCCGCCGAGCGCGCGCCGCCGAGGATCGTCTTGCGCGTGGCCGACAGGATCTGGCTTTCAAAGGCCCCGACCGCGCTCGCGGTGCCGCCCGCAGCGCTCCATCCGGTCGGATCGGGGACATAGGCGGCATAGGGCGCGATCGGCACGGAATAGCCCGGCTGCTGCGGCACCGATGTCGCGGGCGGCGCCGATCCGAGCAAGGGCGTGCCGCCCGACCCCGTACCATCCGACCCGGCGGTACCCAACGGCGCGCCGCCATAATAGGCGCCGCCATCCGGCTCGGCCTGATAGAGCGGGGAGGGGCCGATGAGACTCGCCCAGGCGGTACGATAGGTGCCCGTCAACCGCTGTGCCGCGACCATGCCGTGGTCCAGATTGGTCATCGTCGCCGCTGGAAACGGGAAGACCGGCGCATAGGCCGGTTGCGCCGTAAGGAAGCGCAGCCGCGATCCGGCGTCGGGCTGGTCCGGATCCCAGCCGGTGAAGTTGAACCGCTCCGATCCGAACAGCCCCGGCAGCAGCGTCTGTCCCGCACAGCCCGGCGTCATGCCTTCGGTGGCAAGCCCGTACCCGCGAGGCCGAAAGTGTCCTTTTGAAGCTGATGACCGATCGTGATGCAAATGTTCGTAACTGGGCAACGTTTGGCGTCGGACAGCAGCGAGACAGCGACACTTATGAGATACGTGCCGCCCTTGCCGCCGCGCTCTCAGATGACGATCATGAAGTGCGCTACGAAGGCATTATCGGTTTGGGGCGACGGCGCGACAGCCGTGCGGTAAGATACTTGAAGTTTCTTCTGCATGATGATCCAAACGACTTTTTCGCACGTGATGCGGCCGTCAGACTGCTGGGCTTTGATGAGAAAGAACAAGTCGCGACGATGGAGTTGCTAGGAGCGCTTCAACGGCTCCAACGCTGGCATGTGGCCAAATATCGTGCATGATTCATAGCCGGTTATACGGGCTAACGCCCGTAAGCCGCCGGTCCGCTATCCACCACGTCGCGAAATTCCTTGGCGGATACGCAGGCCTCAAAAGCGGTCCGGCTGGAAACGCCCAAATGCGGACATTCCTTACAGGCGGACTTCCTGCACCGAGTCGCCGCGTTCGAACTCCCAAGTCCGCGCCATATTCAATACCGTTTCGAACGGCTCCTTGGGGTGCGACGTTGTGCAGAGAAAGCGGCTCGGATCGCTGGCGTCCCCAACTACAAGCCAGTCGATCGTTTCTTCCAGTTCCTCGGAGCCGGGACCGAAGATGGCAAGCAACGATACACCATCAGCAAGGCACTCTTCGACAAACCCGGCCAATCGGCCCTCGTCCTCGATTTGACTATGCAGGATGATCTTGCGGGCAAGTGCCATGGTGACAGAGCGTAGGCGTGGACCACAACGTCTGCAATCCACACGATCCGACGTCGCGCGCGGCTGACCTTCGTACAGCCGCAACCGCCCAATTGCGGTCATCGACGATCCCGTGCTTAATAGGTTCATGGGCAGGATCGGACTCCAAACCATCGCGGCTTTCTTAGCTGTCCTGTGCAACGTTGAGTGTGCATCCGCCTGCACGGTCATGATCCCGCGCGAATGGGGCGCGCCCGAGTTCCGGAAGATGGCGAAGGATGCGGTCAACAACTCGACAGTCATCATTGATGGTGAGGTTGTGCAGCCTTTCCTTGAAGGCAAACAGAATGCGGTAGTTCGCGCCGTCCGTATCCTCAAGGGTCCTGAACAAACGCTGTTTGAAGTGGGAGAGCGTGACAGTTGCAGCTTGCGGCTTGATCGTGCGGGCGAGCGAAGGCGTATGCTACTTGTCGGCGGACCGACGGTATACGACCTTTGGAACGACGGCTCGAACTCCCAATATGAGGATCACGTTCTCAGATCGGATCGCCGGAAGGTCTGGCGATTTGTCGCTGGGCACGAGCCATCACCTGCTGCTGCTCGCTGACGGGTAACGTCTGCTCTCGCCCATTAGCGGACATTCGCCATACGGCTATGGTGGGCAAAATACTCGCCGTACTCACGATCCTCATCGAAGTATCCGGGTTCAAAGCCTTGCGGTCGTATCTTCGCAGACCGCGCCTGCATCCGCATAGCCAGCTTGTCATTCGTATCCTCATCGCCGAGAAAAGCCCATGGGGTGACGTTGAGCATAATGCCGGCGACAAAGAGAAACTCTGGATCATCAGAGTTTTCGCCACCGAAGTCCTCAAAGAGCATTCGCCAGAGTGGCATTGCTTCCGGGTCGTCTGACAGGCCAGTAAGGATGTCCGGTTCGGCCCAGTGCCACCAAGCTAAAAACATCAACTCTAACGCTAGCTCGCGACTGATGGCGTCCATCGCCCAGCAACGGCAGAGGTCATTGTATATGCTTTGCAGCGGTTCGGGACGAGGATGATCGGGCGTCACGCCTGCATTATGCCACAATCGGCCAGCGGTGTTCCATAAGAATTGGAATGTCCGCTTGCCACCACTTTCGGACATTCCTGCTGCGACAATCAAAATCCCCCAGCAAGTGTTGCTATCTCCGATGCACAACCACCGTGTGATTGACGGCTAACGTCGCTCCCGTCTCTTGTAGAAAGCCATTCTACAAGACCGGCTGCTTGAGTCTGCGGCTATCTTCGTCCCTGTTCGATCCAACAAACGGCGCCCGGCGCGCCGCCATCGAACCGAGGATCAGCCGCCATGGGCACCAAGAGCAAGCCGTTCCGCGCCTTCGTCGAAGGCGAGACCATCAGCGATGGCCGCAAGGTCACGCCCGAGATGATCGACGAATGCGTCGCGACCTTCGCACCCGCGACCTATTCCCCGCGGATCAACCTCGAGCATGTCTCCGGCTACAGCCCGGAGCCGCCCTTCAACGGCTATGGCGACGTCGTCTCGCTCGAAGCTAAGACCGACGACATCGTCATCGCCGGCAAGAGTGAGAAGCGCCGCGCTCTGTACGCGATTGTCGAAGGCAACGACCAGCTGGTCGCGCTCGCCAGGGCCGACCAGAAGCCGTTCCCCTCGGTAGAACTCACCCCCAATTATGCCGGCAGCGGCAAGTTCGGCATCATCGGCCTGGCCTTTACCGACACGCCTGCGTCGATCGGCACCGAGCGCCTGCAATTCTCGCACCGCGCGCCCGGCACCGTGTTCGCCTCGGGATCCGACGCCGTCGCGATCGAATTCGAGGCGAAGCAGGCCGAACAGGAGAAGGTCGACAGCATCGTCGACCGCCTGTTCTCGGCCGTCGCCGCCAAATTCAAACCCGCCGAGCCCGCCACGCCGGCGCCCGCCAACGATAATTTCGATCCGGCGACCTTCGCCACCGACATGCGGACCGCGTTCAGTGGCTCGCTCACCGCGGCGTTGAAGCCGGTCACGGACGCGCATGCCTCGCTGCAGCGCGAGCTCGCAACGCTGAAGACGCAGCTGGCCGCCACGGAGCAGCCCGGCTTCTCGCGCGCGCCGGCATCGGGGGCAGGGGACGACGCCGTCACCGACTGCTGATCCGCCGCGCCCGACACCGACCGCCCCGTCAGACCGCCTTCACAGGAACCGCCCCGATGCTCAACGCCACCCGCACCAAGTACGACGCCTATACCCAGCAGATCGGCAAGCTGAACAATGTCGCCGACCCCAGCCGAGCGTTCGAGGTGCTGCCGGCCATCGCGCAGACGCTGCGCGCCAAGCTGAAGGGATCGAGCGACTTCCTGTCGAAGATCAACATCATCCCGGTGGTGGCGCAGGAGGGCGACAAGGTCGGCGTCGGCGTGAAGGGCACGATCGCCAGCCGCACCGACACGCGCACCAAGGACCGCAGCCCGCGTTATCCCGGCGACCTCGACGAGACGCGCTACCGCTGCGAGAAGACCGACTTCGACACGCTCATCCGCTACGAGACGCTCGACGCCTGGGCGCATCAGCCCAATTTCCAGGCGCTGCTGCGCGACGCGATCGTCAGCGCCAAGGCGGTCGACATCATCACGATCGGCTTCAACGGCCTGTTCGTGGCCAAGGACACCGATCCGGTCGCCTATCCGCTGCTTCAGGACGTCAACAAGGGCTGGCTCCAGCACATCCGCGAGGATGCGCCCGAGCGCCACGCCGCGGGCGGCGAGCTGAAGGCGGAAACCCGCGACGCCGTCGGTGTCGTGACCGCGGCCGGCGCGATCTATGTGGGCGCCGGCGAGGTCGGCACCGAGGTCGACTACGTCAACATCGATGCGCTGGTGTTCGCCGGCATCGAGCTGCTGCACGAGAATTACCGCGAGGATGCCGATCTTGTCGCGATCGTCGGGCGCGAGCTGGTCAACGACAAGTATTTCTCGATCGTCAACGCATCGGGCGACCGCGCGACCGAACAGCTCGCGCGCGACGTGCTGCTCTCCGACAAGAAGATTGGCGGGCTCACTGCGGTGCGCGTGCCGAAATTCCCGAAGAACGCCATCCTCATTACCACGCTCGCCAACCTGTCGGTCTACGAACAGATCGGCACCGAGCGGCGCAAGATCGAGGACAACGCCAAGCGCGACCAGATCGAAAAACTACGCACGGCCGCCGCGCGGCGCTGCGCCGAGGCCGGCTGCTCGAATCAGGAGATCAAGGCGTGGACCGGTCACACGACCGACAGCGAGGTCGCGCGGTACACCGCCGCGGACAAGCTTTTGGCTAACCTTGCGGAAAGGTAAGCCAAAGATGCCGCTAAGGCATTGAAATCAGGGAAAAATAAGTGAAGTTTGGTGCACCCGACTGGATTCGAACCAGTGGCCTCTGCCTTCGGAGGGCAGCGCTCTATCCAGCTGAGCTACGGGTGCCTGAAGCGCTCGCCTAGCAAAGCGGATCGGGGTGCGCCAGACCTTTTCGGTGGGCGACGCGTGTTGGCGTCAGCGACCCGGTGCAGCGGGCTTGCGTGCGGGCTCGGGGGTCTTGGGTTTGTACGCGCACAGGTCCGCGACGATGCAGCGCCAGCATTCGGGGGTGCGCGCCTTGCAGACATAGCGGCCGTGGAGGATCAGCCAGTGATGCGCGTGCAGGCGGAACGGCTGCGGCGTCGCCTTGTCGAGCTTGAGCTCGACCGCCAGCGGGGTCTTGCCGCGCGCAAGGCCGGTGCGGTTGCCGACGCGGAAGATATGCGTGTCGACCGCGAACGTCTCCGCGCCGAACGCGACGTTGAGCACGACGTTGGCGGTCTTGCGACCGACGCCCGGCAGGCGCTCGAGCGCGGCGCGGTCGTCGGGAACCACGCCGTCATAGTCGTCGACGAGCATCTGCGACAGCGCGATGACGTTCTGGGCCTTGGTGTTGTACAGCCCGATCGTCCGGATGAACGGCTTGAGCCCGTCGAGCCCGAGCGCGATCATCTTCTCGGGGGTGTCGACCTCGCGGAACAGCGCGCGGGTCGCCTTGTTCACGCCGATATCGGTCGATTGCGCCGACAGCGCGACCGCGACGACCAGCGTGAACGGATTGACGAATTCGAGCTCGGTCTCGGGATGCGGATCGGCCTCCGCGAGCCGCGCATAGAAGTCGACGACATCGGCCTTCTTCATCGTCAGAGACCCAGCACGTCGCCCATCCGATAGCGCCCGGCGGGCTGGTCGGCGAGCCACAGCGCCGCGCGGACCGCGCCGCGTGCGAAGATGCTGCGGTCGTCGCCGCGGTGGTTGAGCTCGATCCGCTCGCCCTCGCCCGCGAAGACGACGCTATGGTCGCCGATCACCGATCCGCCGCGCAGCGAGGCAAAGCCGATCGTGCCCTCTGTCCGCGCGCCGACGAGGCCCGCACGGCTGTCGACGCGCAGTTCCGCGAGCGACGAGCCGCGTCCCTTTGCCGCGGCATCGCCGAGCAGCAGCGCGGTGCCCGACGGCGCATCGACCTTGTGGCGGTGATGCATCTCGACGATCTCGACGTCCCAGTCCGCACCGAGCCGCGCTGCGGCCTCGCGCACCAATATGCCGAGCAGCGTGACGCCGAGCGAGGTGTTGCCGGTCTGCAGGATCGCGATGTCCGCGGCGGCAGCGTCGATCATCGACTGGTGCTGCGGCGACAGGCCGGTCGTGCCGATGACGATACCCGTGCCGGCCGCGCGCGCGGCGGCGAGGTGCGCCTCGACCGCCGAGGGGGTGGAGAAGTCGACGAGGACGTCGGCGGCGGCGGCGAGCGGCGCGGGATCGTCGCCTGCATCGACGCCGCCGGCGAGCGTCGCGCCCGCCGCCTCGATCGCGTCGGTGATCGCACGGCCCATCCGGCCGGCGCTGCCATAGATGCCGATTGCGGTCATGCGGGGGTGCGGAGTGTAGGATTATGCATCCGCGCGCTTTGGCACGAAGCGGGGGGGCGCGAATAGGCCGGATTTCAATTCCGGGAGCGGTAACGCGGATCCGCGACGATCGCGCGGACCAGATCGAGGTCGGCGGGCTTGTCGACATCGACCGCGGCCAATCCGTAGGGGCAGGGGATCGCGGCGGCATCGAGCCCGGCCTTGCGCCCGAGATGCGCGATCGCCTCGCCGAGCGTCAGCCTGCCCAGCGCATAGCGGATCAGCAGCCCGATCCCGAGCCGCCGGACGATCCGCCAGGGACGCTTGCGATCGGCCTCGACCCGCCGCCACAGTTCGACCGCGGCGATCGCGCGCGGCGTGGCGAACTGGAACAGGTTGCACCCCGACCAGCCGCCATCGGCAAAGGTCAGATAGGTGCGACGCGTACCCGGTGCCGCGGCCTCGACCACGTCACGGCGGGCGAGCAGCACCGCGACGTCGGCACCCGGTGGCACGTCGGTGCGGAACCGCGTGACCCATTCGGCGCGCAGCAGCGCATGATCGGCGGTCGTGACGAGCAGCGGCGTACCCAGCGCCTCGATCCCGCGCGCGACGCTGAGACTGGGGCCCGCTGCGGCATCGAGCACGATGAGGCCGAGCGCGCGTGCGTGATCGCGCACCACGTCGTCGGAGGCGGAGACCGCGATCTGAGTCGCACCCGCCGCGCGCACCGCATCGGCGACGCGCGCGAGCAGCGTCCGGCCGTCGAGCTCGATCAGCGCCTTGTGCGCGACCCCGGCATAGTCCGCGACCGGATCGGCGCCGCCGCGCGATCCGGCGAGGATCAGCGCGCTGAACGCTGTAGCAGGCTGGGCGGCAGGCGGGGTGCTCATCGCGCGGGCCGTGCCCGCCACACGCGCCAGAGCACGCCCGGCGCGGCGAGGATCGGATGACGCTCCGCCCAGGGCGACAGCGTCACGGGCACGTTCGTGTGCCGCTCGATCTTCCACGCGCCATAACGTGCGGCGCCCTCGAAGGTGAACGCCGCACGGATCAGCCGCGCGATGTTGATCGGCTTGCCCGCGCGGCGCCGCACGCCCCACGCGCGCAGCAGCGCACGTCGCTGAACAGGGGGCAGCGCTGGGCGCAGGCGTTCGCCGTCCTGCACGAACGCGATCCCGTCCGCCTGCCAGGCGAGCGGCAGCAGCTGGTGATAGCGATCGGGATCATGCGCGAGGATCTGATCCTCGCGCCCGCGTGCCTCGACGCGGAATTCGGCGGCATAGGTCTGGCGGAACAGCGCACGCCAATAGTCGCGCGGAGGCGCCGCCTCCGGGCCCAGCGCGGCGGCGAAGCGCGCGGCGGACCGCGCCGCGGCGGCGATCGCATCGGCGACCTTGTCGTGTGCGGCCGGATCGCGCGACCAGACCAGCGCGGATGGCTGTACGAACCGGGTCCAGATCGTCGTGTCCAGCGTCGCTGCGGCCGCCGCGTCGGCGAAGGTCGAAAGCCGCATCGTCGCGATCTTCGCGCGTAGCCGCTCACCGGTCGGCGCATCGTCCGGGTCGAATTCGCGGTAGCTGACCGTCGGCCAGATCCCGCGCTCGCGCGGTCCTGCAGTCAGGACGTAGAAGTCGAGCACGCCCTCGGTCGATCCGGTCCGCAGGTTCGAGCCGTAAAACAGGATCGCGAGCGTGTCGGGCGTCTGCGCCAGCCGCGCGGCGATGGTGCGGACGGCATCGATCGTCGGCGCCGCGAGCTGGCACCGGACGACGTCGGCGAGATCGGTCACGGCACGACGAAGCTGATCGGCGCCGCCTGGCGGATCGTCAGCGCGCCACCGGGATACACCTCGCCGTCGAGGATGAAGCCCGCGTCCATCGTCACGTCGAGCGAATCCGGGTCGATCCGGTGATAGCCCGCGCGATCGAGCCATTTGGCGGGCGACCCGGCCACGATCAGCGGCGCGGCGGCGGCGAGCCAGCGTGGCGGTGCGTCGACCAGAAGCGTCTTCAGCCCGTCGCGTGCCGGACCGAACGGCTGCACGCCGAGCGGCATCCGCGTCAGCGTCGACGCGAGCAGGATATAGCGGTTGGTGTCGGTATCGGTCAGGTCGCCCGCGCGTGCGCTCGCGTCGTAGCGGACGTGCATCCGGTTGCCGACGCGCCACGTCCCCGAGGATCGCCCGAACAGCGTCTGGACGATCGCCCAGCTAAGCGCGACGCCGACCGCAAATCCCTTGAAGGCGCCGGCACGGTGCGCGCGCTGGGCAAGCCCGGTCGCCTCGACGAATGCGCCCGCGCCGAACAGGAACCCGCGCCGCGTGCTGCCGGTGTCGCGGTGCTCGACCTCGACCGGACGGCGGACCACGACATGGCCGACCCGCGCTGCCGCGAGCGCCTTGTCGAGCGTCCAGTCGTCGGGGATGCCGAGGTCGAGCGCGAGCGCGTTGGTCTTGCCCGAGGGGACGATCGCGACGCGTGGCTGAGTCCCCGTCCAGACCGTCGCCGCGGCGGTGAGGACGTCGCGGATCGTCCCGTCGCCGCCATCGATCACGAGCAGTTCGATGCCGTGGCGCGCAAAGTCGCCCAGCACCTCGGCGAGTTCGGCCTGCGTGCGCGGCGTGACCGCCAGCACCGTGCCCGACACGAACGGCCGCGTCGCCTCGACGCTGCTGCGGTTGCGATGGCTCTTGGGATTGCAGATGATCCCCGTGCGGATTTCCGACGCCGCGGTGCGCGCGGCCAGATCGGACGTCGCGTCGCGACGTACCGGGGTGAACGGCACGCCATCAAAGGCTTGAAAACTGGAAACGGCGTCGTTCACACTGTTGGCTACCTGTCGCAGCGGATAATCGCTACACTTTTATGTCGGGGCGGACCAGTGCCGGGTGGCGCCGGTGCTGCACCACCCGTTCAGCGGCGATACCGCATCGTCATGCGCAGCGTCGTCCCGGCTGAGGGGAGCTGGACGCGCGCCGAGGCAAAGGACGGCAGCCCGACCGAGGTCGGCGCATCGTTCGAAAAACCGAAGCCTTCCTTGGGCAGGAACAGCGTGCGGTTGAAATTATGGTCGGCATTCTCGTCGTGATATTGCGCGATCGCGTAATAGCCGGGCTTGAGCCAGAAACAGGCGCGCGGCTGATTGGCGGGAACGCGCGCGCGCACCAGCTTGCCCCCCTTGGCGAGGAATCGCGACTTCTCGTCCGGATAGACCGTGAACGCGACCTCGCCCGCGGCATTGTGCAGCGTCGTCGCCTCGAGCGTCATCTTCGCAAGACCGGGACCGGGTTTGCCGACGCAGGTCTCGGCGGCGGCAACGGGGGCCGACGCCGCCAGCGCAGCCGCGGTCAGACCGACCATGAGGGGCAGTTTCGTCATCGTTCGACCCTGGAAGTGTATAAAGGCAATTTGGTGGCCAATGCCGGGCAGTGTGTGAACACGGGCTTTATCGACCCTGCTGATCCGTCGCCCGTCGCCCGTCGTAGGCAGCAGGGTCAGTCGCGCGCGCGTGGCCGCGTGAAGCGGGCGGCGGCGATGCCGAGCAGGATGGCGACCGCGATCGATCCGATCATCACCCCCATCGCGACTCCGGTCGATCCATAGACCGGCATCAGCACGAATGCCGCGATGAACAGCAGGACGACCGCGACGACGCGGATCGCGAACACTGTCCCCGCGCGGTTGACCGCGGTCATCACCGTGTCGAGGCTGACCGTCGCGAGATCGAAGCATCCCGCCGCGGCGAGCCACAGCAGCACCGGATAGGCGGTGCCGAACGACTTGCCGCCGACCAGCTTGAGCATCGGTTCGCCGATCAGCGCGACCACCGCGAGGATCGCCAGCGCCGCCGCGCTGCTGGCGAGCATCGTCTTGATGAGGATGCGCCGGAGCCGTTCGGGCGCGGCGGTGCGCACCGCGCGGACGATTTCGGGAAACGCCGCGCGCGAGAGCAGCTGCGACAGTTTCGCGAGCGCCTGCGCGACTTGGGCGGCAAGCCGGAATGCGCCCGCGGCGGCGGGGCCGATCGATGCGCCGACGAGCAGCAGCGGGATCTGCTTGCTCGACAGCCCGAGCGTCGCGCTGGCGTTGGTGCTCAGCGCGAACCGGACGACGCCGGGATTCTCGGCGATCAGCGTCTTCCACCGGCTTCGCCCCTGCATGAGCAGCGCGAAGTCGCCGCTGCGCCAGACCATGATCCAGTAGGTCGCGGCGGTGACGATTTCCGCCACCGCCCATGCGGTCATGAAGCCGCGAATCGTCGGGTCGAACAGCATCGCCGCACCCGCGCCGACGAATCGCATCACCGGCGTCATGCTGTCGGCGAGCGCGGACAGCGAGAATTTGTCGCGCAACCGGAGGATGCCGAGCGGCGTCGAGCGGATCGTCACCAGCTGGATCACCGCGAACACCAGCGTGTAGTGCATCAGGTCGCGCGGGATGCTGAACGCGTCGGCCCAGATCTGGAGGATGCCGATCGTCAGCAGCGCCCCGACGATCGCGCTCGACAGATCGAGCCGTGCCGCCAGGCGGAACAGCCGGGCGAGCCGCGGCGTGTCGCCTTCATGCGCGGCGTGGACGCCGTACTGAACGATGATCTGCCATGTCTGAAACCCGACAAAGGTCGTCAGCGCCTGCACCGCACCGGTGATCAGCGCGAACCGGCCGAAATCGACGACGCCGAGCGTACGCGTGGCAAAGCCGAGATAGAAGAGCGACAGGATCGCCAGCACGCTGCGACTGGCCAGCAACCAGCCCAGGTTGCGCGCCGCGGAACGGAGCATCCCGCGGATGTCCGCGGGCGCCGGGGAGGGTGCGGTGTCCTGTGTCATGCGCGTTCCGGCCCCTAAAGCGCGCGGCGCGGGGCGGCAAGCCGGTGTTGCGGGACAGGCGGCAACCCGGCCGCCTGCCGCGTCAGGCGAGCCAGCTCGTGATCGTCGCGCCGCTGGCGCGCCGTGCCATCGCCTGGAACAGCCGGACGAGATGGACGACCAGCGAGATCGCGGTCCAGCCAGCGACGCCGATGATCCCCCAGTCGGGCCGCGTCACGACAAGCCCGGCGAACAGGATGACCATGTTGGGGTTGCGCCGCGCGGTGATCAGCCGGAACCAGCTGTCGAAGCGTTCCCAGACATGGATGTGCATCCCGAAGCGGACGATGAACGCGCCTTCGATCAGCCGCTGCGCGACATAGCCGAACAGCATCGTGCCGATCACGATCCAGAAGGTCCGGTCGTCGAGCGCGCGGCCATAGGGCGCGCAGCCCGCCGCCCAGGCCCACCACCAGAAGGGCGGATGGACGAGGTCAACGCCGTGGTCCCACGCATTGCCGAGCTTCGACGCGGTGATCGTGCACCGCGCGAGCTTCCCGTCGACGGTGTCGAGCACCATGAAGACGAGGCCCGTGGCGAGCCCCGTCCAGAACCAGCCATACCAGAACGCGACCGTCGCGACGATGCACAGCAATGATCCCATCGCGGTGACCTGGTTCGGCGTGATCCCGGCGCGCGCGCAGACCCGCGTGATCGCCAGCGCCCATTCGGGCCACAGATATTTGGTCAGCAGGTCGGTGACGCCCTTGTACGCGCCGACATAGCTCGCACGCTCGATCGCGGGCACCGCTTCGGGAGTCAGCCGTTCGGCGAACGGCTTCTCGCGCTTGCGCAGCGCCTCGTTGAGGATGCCCTCGTCCGCTTCGGCCGCGACCACGCTTAGCATCCCCGTGCGCTGCAGCGGCACCGCGTCGCGCATCGCCGCCTCGACCTGCGCGCGCTCGGCGCGGTCGCGGACATAAGCGAGCACGGGAACGCCGGCGCGGGTGACGACCGTCCCGGGGCGTGTCTTGAGGTGCGCGGTCCAGACCGGATCGAACGCGAACGCCATGTTTGCGAGGATCGCGGGGCTGTCCTGATCCGCGGCGGCGTGATCGGCAAACCCCTGCGCGCGCGCGATCCGGCGCAGCCGCTCGACATTGGTCATCCCCCATAACAGGGTCGGGTTGCTGCCGACGGGCGTCAGTGCTGGCGTGTCTTGCATGCGCTGCCGATAGCCGATTGTGCGCGGATTGCGAGACCCCCGGCGCGCGCGGCGCCGCCGGTCGCGTCCGGCCCCCGGACCGCGGTCAGCGGCGAAGCGCCTCGAGGACGATGGCCGCCGCGCGCGCCGGCGCCAGACCCGACACGTCGCCAAGCGCGGTCTGCACGAACGCGCGCTGGAACGCCGCATAGTCGTCGTGGCGTATCGGCGCGCGGTCGATCGCGGGGATCAGTGCGTCGAGCGACTCGACCACGTCGCCCGCCTCCCACATCGCGTAGGACGCGTCCGACCGCCACGACGCGCCCAGCGCGTTGAGGAACACGCAGGGACGCGGGCGCATCATATATTCGACCACCTGGCTCGACGTGTCGCCGAGATACAGGTCGGCGGCGGCGGTATAGCTGCCATCGACCATCGCAAAGCTGTCAAGGTCGGCATGGACACCCGCCGCGCCGCCGAGCCCCGCCACGAACGCGCGCAGCTCGGGCGCGCGCTCGACGAGGCGCTGGTGCGGCGCGAAGATCAGGTTGTAGCGGCCATCGGCACGGATCCGCTCGACCACCGCCGGGCCCCAGGTCCACCAGGACGAGCGATGCGCCTGCCAGTGCGGGGTGTAGAGGATCACCGGCTTCGTGTCCGCGAACAGCCGCGCCGCAGGGGTGCGCTGGCGGAAGGCGGCCTTGACATAGCCCGTGGTGACGACGCGTTCGGGCGCATCGCCGCCCGCGATCAGCGCCTGGCGATCGCGCTCGGCTGCGACCAGCGTGCGCCAGCCGGCACGCCGTCGCCAGTGCCCGCGCGCCATCATCGACCCCGCGCCGTGGAACGTGTCGACGAACCGCGTCCGCAGCGGGACCATCGCGGGCAGCCACAGGCTCGTCTGTTCGGCGCACACGACGACCGGCGTCCGCAGCAGATGGGGGAGCAGCCGCAGCAGCGTCGGCAGCTTGGCCGGGATCGGCGGGTTGCGCCCGTCGTCATAGCCCGCGAGCGTCCGGAACCCAGGTGCGCGGCGGATGCGGACACCTGGCAGCATTTCGCTCCACCCCCCGAGCAACGCCTCGTGCATCGACGTGCTGACCCAAAGCTCGATCGGCAGGTCTGGCTCGGCCGCGGCGAGCGCCTCGACGATCGGATAGAGATGCGGGATCAGCAGCGTCTCGCCGAGGAACAGGAACGCGACCTTGCGGTTCATGCCGACGCGTCGATCGCCGCGGACCGGTCGCGGGGCGTGGTTGCAGCTTGATTTGGGGCCGGAGTCGGGGCCGCATGCTCGCGCTGCCACTGCGCGATGTCCTCGGGCCGGTCGATCTCCTGCCAGCGCAGGTCGGGCGCGATGCGCAGCGCGCGGACGCCGCTGCGTTCGGCGACGCGGCGGACGACCGCGTGGTGATAGGCGTGCAGCCCGTCGGGCTCGCCGATCACCGCGCGCAGCGCCTCGGCATAGGCGGTGCCGCCCGCCGACAGGATCAACCCGAGCGACCGGTCGGTCGCCTGGTGCCCGACCAGATGCTTGCCGACCGCGATCACGCGCTCGCCATCCGCCTCGACGAGCATGTCGTCGAGCCCGGGCTCCTCGAGCGGTTCGACGACCAGCGTCACGCCGGCGGCGGATCGCGCCCGTGCGCCGCGCAGGATCGCCGCGTCGAACAGCGTATCGCCGTTCATGAGCGCGAACGGCGTATCGAGGTGCGCAGACGCCGCCCACACGCTGCCGATCGAGTTCGCGACCGACCAGAACGGGTTGAAGACGAGCGTGGTCGGCAGCCCGCCGTCACGCCCGGCGAGATGCGCGTCGATCTGGTCGATCCGGTAGCCGCCGACGATCACCGCGCCATCGAACCCCGCCGCCGAGACCGCGTCGAGCTGATGATCGAGGATCGCGCGCCCCCCGACCTCGACGAGGCATTTGGGCGTCGTGAGCGTCAGCGGCAGGAGCCGTGATCCGTGGCCGGCAGCAAGGATGATCGCCTTCATGGGGCATGGCTCTACGCACGAAGTGTGGCAGGAAAATGCATGCGCCGTGCCACCCGGCGCGAGTTTCTTGCCCGCGCGCGCGGGGCCGGTTCAGCGTCGAACGCGGTCGGCCTCCGCGCGCGACCAGCCGCCGCCCATCGCCTGGTACAGCGTCACATACGCCGTCAGCCGGTCGGCGCGCGCCTGCACCAGCGACAATTCGGCGGTCAGCAACCCGCGCTGCGCGTCGAGCTGGTCAATATAGGCGGAATAGCCCGCACGATAGCGGTTCGACGCGTTGCGCAGCGCCCCCGCGAGCGCATCGCGCTGCCCCGCGAACGCTGTGGCCTGCTCGCCCGAACGGCGGACACCCGCGAGGCTGTCGTCGACCTCGCGGAACGCCTGCAGCGCGGTGCGACGATAGGCGAACGCAGCCTGGTCGCGCCGCGCGGTCGCGGCATCCGCCTGCGCCCCCAGCCGCCCGCCGTCGAGGATCGGGCTGAGCACGCTCGCACCAATCGAGAAGACCGCGATCGGATTGGCCAGTGCGCTCGACAGGACGACGCCCGCCGAGCCGGTCAGCGCGAGATTGGGCAACATCGCCGCACGCGCGCTGTCGAGCGAGCGGTCGGTCGCCACCAAAGTCTGTTCGGCCTGGTAGAGATCGGGGCGGCGGCGGAGCAGGTCGGCGGGGAGGCCGTCGGGGATCGCCGGGGCGGCAAGCTGGTCGAGCGTGACGCCGCGCGGGATCGCGCCGGGGACGTCGCCGACCAGCAGGCTCAGCACGTTTTCCTGCCGGCTGATCGCGAGCTCCGCGGCGGGGACCAGCTGTTCGGTGGCGTGATATTCCGCCTCCGCCTGCCGCAGTTCGAGATTGGAGGTATAGCCCGACTCGGCGCGGCGGCGCGCGATCCGCAGCCCTTCGGCGCGCGCGGCGAGTGTCTGGCGCGCGACCGCGAGTCGCTGGTCGAGCGCGCGCAGCGTGATGTAGCCGCTCGCCACGCTGCTCGCGAGACCGAGCCTGACCGTGTCACGCGCCGCCTCGGTCGCGAGCAGCTGCGCCTGCGCGGCGCGGCTTGCCTGGCGAAGCCGGCCGAACAGGTCGAGATCATAGCTGATGCTGACCGAGGGCTGCGCGCCGATCGCGTCGGACGGCAACCCGAACGGGCTGACCGTCTGCCCGGTGGTGCTGGGGGCCGATCCGCTGACCAGCGGCGTCTGCTGCGCGCGCGCGAGCCGCGCGGCGGCGCGCGCCTCGTCGATCCGTGCCGCGGCGGCGCCGAGATCGGGGCTGTTGGCGAGCGCGCGCGCGACCAGGCTCGACAGCGCCGGATCGCCGAACGCGCTCCACCAGTCCGCGCGGATCGGTTCGCCCGCGCCGAGCGCGGTCCGCCACGCGGGGGGCGGGACGACCGCGGTCGTCGCAGGCGCCTCGGGGCGGGGGCCAATGCACGCGGTAGCGAGCAGCGCGAGGGGGAGGGCGGTGGCGGCCCGCCACGCCCCTGTCCTGCGCCACGCCTGCATCTCGTGCCACCACCCCGGCACGGCGCGCCGCACCCGTACTGTTAGCCACCACCCCGGCGAAGGCCGGGGCCCAGCTGGGAAGGTCGCAGTAACCGCAGACAGCGCTTCGTTATCGCCGTCCCCCAACTGGGCCCCGGCCTCCGCCGGGGTGGGGGCGTGGGTTTCCACAGCGCCCCCTGCCAAAATGTTTCCCCGCGAAGGCGGGGACCCAGTCTGGGCTCCCGCCTTCGCGGGAGAACAGGGGGCGGGGGGGGCACTGGGTCTGGACCGCATCACCGCGGCCCCGGTCCGCCCGCGGTGTCGACGCGCGCCTGCACCGACATTCCCGGCCGCAACCGCGCGCTCAGCGGCTGGCCCGGATCGACGCGGATCCGAACCGCGATCCGCTGCGGGACCTTGGTGAAGTTGCCCGTGGCATTGTCCGCCTTGAGCACCGCGAATTCGGAGCCCGCGGCGGGCGAGATCTGTTCGACATGCCCGGTCAGCCGTTCGTTCGCGAGCCCGTCGACGGTGAACGACGCGGGCTGGCCGACCGCCATCCGCGCGGTCTGCGCCTCCTTGAAATTGGCGATCACCCAGGTTTCCGGCGGCACGAGGAACATCAGCTGCGACCCCGCGGTCACATATTGGCCGAGCCGCACGCCGACTTCGCTCAACCGCCCCGTCTCGGGGGCGCGGATGACCGTGTTGGCAAGGTCGATCCGCGCAAGCTGTCGCGCCGCTTCCGCGCCCGACACGCCGGCCTGCTGGCCGCCGCGTCCGACCTGGACGGTGCGGATGTCCTGCCGGGCGATCTCGCGCGCGGCCTTGGCCTGCTGGACCTGCGCCTGCGCCTGGCGCAGCGCCGCCAGCGTCTGGTCGCGCTCGCGTAACGAGACCGATCCGTCGACCACGAGGTCGTTGACGCGCGCCATGTCCGCCTCGGCGCGCATCAGCTGCGCGGCGGCGTTGGCGACCGCGGCGTCCTGCGCGGCGAGGCTCGCCTGCCGGCTGCGCGCGGTCTGGAGGCTGTTCGACAGCGTCGCCGCCTGCGCATCGACCTGCGCCTGCGCCTGGTCGATCCGCTGGCGATAGATGCGGTCGTCGATCTTCACCAGCGGGTCGCCCTGCTTCACGTCGGCGAAATCGCGCACGAGCACCTGCGTCACATAGCCGCTCACCTGCGGGCTGATCACCGTCGTCCGTCCGCGGACATAGGCGTTGTCGGTCGATTGATAGCTCGTCGCGAACGGCGGCAGCCGCCACGCCGCGAGGACCGCGCAAATCCCCGCGATCGCCAGCACGACGATCACGATGATCACCTTCGCGCTGGGGGGCTGCGGACGCCAGCCCGATCCCACCGGCACCGCGGGGCTTGCCGCCGCGGGGGTGGGGGTTGGGGAGGGCGCTGGCGCCGCCGGTTGGGCCGCCGCGGCGTCCATTTCCGCCTGTTTCTCTTCGGTTGCCGGTCCTTCCGCGACCGGGCTGCGCGCATCGCTCATGTCGTTCCCTCACGCCGCGCCCGTCGTTCGCGTCGTCCACGCCGCACGAGCAGGAACAGGAGGTACCCGAATGTCCCGGCGGCAAGCACCGCGATCAACCGGAAGACGTCGTCATACGCAAGTACGTTTGCTTCGCGCGTCGTGGTTTGGGACAGAATTGCAGTACCTTCCGCGGTGCGCAGCGTCGGATCGACGATCACGCGGCTGACCGCGGCGCCGCCCGCGGCGATCCGCTGCGCGACGATCGGGTCGGTCGGCGAGATCTGCTGGACGAGCGCGGCGCTGTTCGCCTTCTCGCGAATCACCTGATAGCTGCCGAGCAGCGCGGTGCCGCCGAGCCCGCCGAGCGAATTGATGATCCCGAACAGCGCGATGAAGCTGATGATGTGGCCCGCGCCCTGTTTGAGCGCACGCGTCATCCCGAACAGCAGCGCGGGGCCGAGGAAATAGGTCGCGCTGAACCCGATGATCGCCTGCGTCACGTACATCTGCGGCGCGCGCGTCAGGCTGGTCGCGTAGGAATCGAACCACGCGGCGACCGCGACCAGCCCGATCGCGAGCATGATCGGATGGCCGAGCCGTTCGACGTCGAGCGTGACCGCGCTGGCGATCACCCCTGCCACGGAGGCGATGAAGATGATCAGGAAGAACGGCACCAGCTGGTCGTTGTTCTGGCCGAGCAGTGTCAGCAGCCCGACCGAGGCATAGGTCTGTTCGGACAGCACGATGCGCGCCATCACGATCACGACGGTGAACCGGACGATGTCCGCGCTGCCCAGCCAGCGCGTGTTGAGCAGCGGGTTGACGCGGTGGTGCTCGATTGCGATCGCCGCGAGGAACAACGGGATCGCGGCGATCAGCGCCCAGCCGATCCACGGCGCGTTGGTCCACCACACGATCCGCCCGAGCCCGAGCACCGCGGCGAACAGCGCGGTCGAGCTAGCGAACAGCACGAAGGTGAGAAAGTCGAGCGGCTCGAACGCCTTGCTCCGCGTCGTCGGCGGCAGGCGGAGCGCGGCGACCGCGGCGAGCGACAGCAGCGCCAGCCCGAGCTCGAACAGATACAGCGTCCGCCACTGCGACATCGCCAACAGGTCGGGCGAGAACAGCCGCGCGAGCGGCGTCGCGCATTGCGGGATGCCGATCCCCAGCACCACCGCCTTCAGCCGCCATTTCGCGGGCAGCGCCTGCATCACGTAATAAAGGCACAGGCTGCTCAGCGCCGCGCCCGCCATCCCGCTGATCGCGCGCACCGCGATCGCGGTGGCAAAGCCGTGGACGAACAGATGCGCCAGCGTCACGAGCACGTAGAGCGTGAGGAAGATCAGCGCGAACGGCCTCAGCCCGAACTGCGCACGGAACTTGATCATCAGCAGGTTGATGCTGACGTTGGTCATCACATAGACCGTCGGCAGCCACGCGATCTCCGCCGGATCGAGCCCGAGCGCACCCTGCAGCGTATAGGTGTTGGCGCTGATCAGCGCGTTGCCGAACCCCACCGTCAGCCCGAGCAGGATGCCGATCAGCGCATAGGCGATCTGGCGGTGCCGCGGATGCGCGGGCGACCCCGGCGACCCGGGCAGCACGGGCAGCTCGTGCGGCGCGAACGTCCAGTCTTCCTCGCTCAGGAAGCGTCTGATTCTGCGGGCTATCATGGTGGCCGTCTTCTGACATGATCGGGGCAGGACGTCATCCGGGAACGCGGGTGAAGGGCGAGCGATTTCCGAGCAAACAGCACCACCCCGGCCTTCGCCGGGGTGGGGGCCATGGCGGTAGCTCGCTCGTCGCCCCATGCTGCACCGCAGCGGAACATCCCCGCAGCCGCACCGTTGCGCCTTGATGCGCATATTCAGATCGCTCCACATACCGCCCGAATGGGTCTGGCTGGAAAGCGTCGCCGTCGTGTCGGCGGCGGTCGTGTTCGCGCTGGTCGCGCACTGGCTGACGATGCGGATCGCGGGCCATGCGCAGCGGCGGTCGACCGCGAAGACCGACGGGCTTGTCCTCGCGCGCGTTCGCCGGCCGCTGCGCGCGGTGTTCGTCGCGGTCAGCGTCGCGTTCGTCGCGCGGATCCTGCCGATGGACGACGATATCGAGGAATTGTGGAAGCAGATCCTCGGCTTCCTCGTCCCCGCGCTGCTCGGCTGGCTCGCCGTCGCCGCGCTGCGTGCGTTCCAGGACGTGATCGAGATCCGCTCGGACATCACCGTCGAGGACAATCTCCGCGCCAGGCGCAAGCGGACGCGCGCGGCGATCCTCGGGCGGATCGGGACGTTCTTCATCATCTTCATCAGCGTCTGTCTGATGCTGCTGAGCGTGCCGGGCATCCGCTCGATCGGCGTGACGCTGATGGCATCCGCGGGTATCGCCGGCCTCGTCGTCGGTGCCGCCGCGCAGCCTGCGCTGAAGAACCTGATCGCCGGCGTGCAGATGGCGTTCACCGAGCCGATCCGGCTCGACGACGTGCTGATCGTCGACGGCGAATGGGGGCGGGTCGAGCAGATCAACCTGACGTTCGTGGTAATCAAGATCTGGGACGAGCGCCGCCTCGTCGTCCCCGTCTCGAAGTTCCTCGAGCAGAGTTTCCAGAACTGGACGCGCGAGACGAGCCAGCTGATGGGATCGGTGTTCTGGTATGTCGATCCGTCGACCGACGTACCCCGGCTGCGCGAGAAGCTCGCCGAGGTGGTCAAGGCCAACCCGCGCTGGGACGGACGGTTCTTCAACCTCCAGGTGACCGACGTGAAGGCCGACGCGGTCGAACTCCGCGCGCTGATGACCGCCAAGAACGCGTCGGTTGCGTTCGACCTGCGCTGCGACGTGCGCGAGGCGATGCTGGCGTATATTGCGCAGGAGATGCCCGAGGCGATGCCGCGCGGCCGTTTGCTGATGGCGCCGGACCCCGTGCGCGGCGTCGCGTCGTGACGCTGGGGCGGCGCGGGCACCCGTCACCCTGACGAAAGTCAGGGCCCAGGGTCACGAACGCCGCGCTGTGTGGCTCTGGGTCCTGACGTTCGTCAGGATGACGGCAGTGTGTGGAGGCAACTGATAATCCGCCACGGCGAATGTGCATGGTCGCCGTACCCCTCCCGTCCGTCACCCTGACGAAAGTCAGGGCCCAGAGTCACGAACGTCGCGCTATGTGGCTCTGGATCCTGACTTTCGTCAGGATGACGGCGGTGCGTGGGGCAATTGATTATCCGCAACGGCGAATGCGCAACAACGCTGCATCCTACCTACTCCGTCACCCTGACGAAAGTCAGGGCCCAGGGTCACGGGTGCTGCGCTGTGTGGCCCTGGGTCCTGACGTTCGTCAGGATGACGACAACCTGTTACGCCTCAGCATGCTCAGGCGCGTCCTCGAGCGCGGTGATGAACAGTTCACACCACCACATCACGTCCTCGCGGCGGACGTTGTCGATCAGCTTTTCCCACCGCGCCTTGCGTTCCGCGAGCGGCATCTTGAGCGAGCGCGCGATCGCGTCGGCCATCTCCTCGGGGCTGTACGGATTGACCAGCACCGCGTCGGTCAGCTGCGCTGCGGCCCCCGCGAACTGCGACAGGATCAGCACGCCGGGATCCTCGGGATCCTGCGCCGCGACATATTCCTTCGCGACGAGGTTCATCCCGTCGCGAAGCGGCGTCACCAGCCCGACGCGCGCCGCACGGTAGATCCCCGCAAGCACGTCGCGCGGGAAGCCCTGGTTCACATAGCGGATCGGCGTCCAGTCGATGTCCGAAAACTCGCCATTGATCCGCCCCGACATCGAATCGAGATTCGCGCGGATCTCCTGATAGGTGTCGACCTTCTCGCGCGAGGGCGGCGCGATCTGGAGCATGTAGACCAGCCCGCGGTGATCGGGGTGCGACGCGAGGAAGCGCTCATAGCCCGAAAACCGCTCGGCCAGACCCTTCGAGTAATCGAGCCGGTCGACGCCGACGATCAGGCTGCGCCCGGTCGCGGACATGTACATCCGCTCCTTGGCGTGCCGCGCGGCGTTGCTGCTGGCGGACTTCTCGAAATCCGCGGTTTCGATCCCAATCGGTGTGGTGATCGCCTTGATCGTGCGATCGCCGACCGTCACCCAGCCATCCTCGCCGACCACGCCGTCGAGCTGGCTGGTCACGTAATGCAGGAAGCTGTCGAGCCAGTCCTGCGTCTGGAACCCGACCACGTCGTACGCGAACATCGATTCGACGAGCGCGCGGTGGCTCGGCAGCGACAGCAGCATCGCCATCGGCGGCCACGGGATGTGGAGGAAGAAGCCGATCTTGTTCTCGACCCCCAGCTTGCGAAGCTCGCGCCCCAGCGGCACGTGATGATAATCATGCACCCAGACGAGATCGTCGGGTTCGATCAGCGGCAGCACCGTCTCGGCAAAGCGCGTGTTGACGCGCGCATAGCCGCTCGAGAAATCGCGTTCGAACTCGGTCAGGTCGATCCGGTAATGGAACAGCGGCCACAAAGTCCGGTTCGCATAGCCGTTATAATATTCGTCGAAATCCTGTTCCTCGAGGTCGATCGTCGCGGTGGTGACGCCCTTGCCCTGCTGGAAATTGATATGCCCGGTGAAGGTCTCTGTGGTCTCACCCGACCAGCCGAACCACACGCCGCCCTTTTCGCGGAGCGCCGCGAGCAGCGCTACCGCGAGCCCGCCCTGGTTGCCCGAGGGGGCATCGACCGATTGGACACGATTGGAAATGACGACCAGGCGGCTCATCGTACGGCGCTCCAGGGCTTGCTGAGCAGGACCGCGCAGTTGATCAATCCCACCAGCGAATAGGTTTGCGGATAATTCCCCCACAGCTCGCCCGTGTTGGGATCGATATCCTCGGAGAGCAGCCCCGCGGGCGTGCGGCGTGCGACCATCTCGGCGAACAGCGCGCAGGCATCGGCGGTGCGGCCGGTCGCGTGCAGCGCCTCGATCAGCCAGAAGGTACAGACGTTGAACGCGGTATGCGGCAGGCCGAAATCATCCTCGGTCGCATAGCGCAGCATGTGGCTGCCGCGCCGCAGACCCTCCTCGACCGCCTTGAGCGTCGACTGGAACCGCGGATCGTCGGGCGCGAAGAACCGCAGGTCGAGCAGTTGGATCAGGCTTGCGTCGAGATCGTCGCCGCCGAACGTCGCGGAGATACGCTGCGTATCCTCGCGCCACGCGGCCTTCTCGATCGTCGCGCGGATCGTGTCCGCACGCGCGTTCCAGAATGCCCGGCGATCCTCGAGCCCGAGCACGCCTGCCGCATTGGCGAGCCGGTCGCACGCCGCCCAGCACATCGCCGCGGAATAGGTGTGGACATGCGCCTTGGTGCGCAGCTCCCACAGCCCCGCATCGGGCTTGTCATAGGTTTCCCACGCGCGGTCGCCGACCAGCTCGAGGCTCTTGAAGTCCTCCGCGCTCGACATGCGGAACAGCCGCTGGTCGAAGAACGCCTGGACGTCGGACAGGATGATCTGGCCGTACGCGTCGTGCTGGATCTGCTCATAGGCCTGGTTGCCGACGCGCACCGGCCCCATGCCTCGGTACCCGGGCAGCGCGGGCGCGACGCGTTCGACCAAAGTCGCCTCGCCGCCGACGCCGTAGAGCGGCTGGACATGCCCGCCCTTCGACGCATCGACGATGTTGCGCAGATATTCGAGATACCCCTCGAGCACGTCGAGCGCTCCCAGGCGGTTGAGCGCCTGGACCGTGTAATAGGCGTCGCGGATCCAGCAGTAGCGATAGTCCCAGTTGCGCTCCGACCCCTCATGCTCGGGGATCGAGGTGGTGAGCGCGGCGACGATCGCGCCGGTCTCCTCGTGCTGGCACAGTTTCAGCGTGATCGCGGCGCGGATGACGACGTCCTGCCATTCGACCGGGGTCGCGAGCCCGCGCACCCAGTGGCGCCACTCGTCCCGCGTGCGTGCGAGCATCGCCTCGGCCGCCTCGTGCAGCACGCCGGCAAAGCTCTCGTCGGGCCCTAGGAACATGTACATCGGGCGTTCGAGCCGGAACCACCGCTCGTCGACGATATGCCCGACCGGCGCATCGGTCGTCAGCCGGAGCGTCTGGTCGTCCATCAAGAAGCGGATATGGTTCGACCCCTGCGTATGGTCGGTGGCGTGCCCCCAGTTGGTCGCGACGCGCAGGCGGATGCGGATCCGTGGGGATCCGGCGACCGGCCGGACGATCCGGACGAAGCTCGTCGGCCGATAGGTCCGCTCGTCGCGCACGAACCGCGGACAGAAGTCGGTGACCTCGACCGCGTTCCCCGCGGCATCCTCGTGCCGCGTGACGAGGATCGGCGTGTTGCGGATATAGGCCTGGGTCGTCCTGGTGACGCCCTCGAGCTCGATCGACCAGAACCCCGTCTCGGGGGCATCGCCGCCGAGCAGCGCGCAGAACGCCGGGTCGCCGTCGACACGCGGGACGCAGCCCCAGACGAACCGGCCCGTCCGGTCGATCAGCGCCGAGACCTGGCAATTGCCGATCGGCCAGAGGTTCATGTCCGCGGTGCTCGCGCGGAGATCGACGGGTGTGGCGGGGTCGGGGGAGACGGTCATCATGATTCCAATATGGCGGCGATCCAGCCGCGAAGCGCGGCGACGTCGTCGAGACGATAGGTGGCAGCGGTAGGGCGGGGCTCGCCGATCAGGATTCCGGCACCGCCGAGATCGCGTGCCGCCTCGAACCCGTCCTCGTCGGTGACGTCGTCGCCGAAGAAGAACGGCGTGGTGCCCGCCATTCCCGGTGCCGCGATCAGCGTGCGCAGCGCGGCGCCCTTGTCCCCGGCGGTGCGCAGCTCGACCATCATCTTGCCGCGCTGGAGCGTCAGGCCATGCGTCTGCGCGAGCATCTCGGCCAGCGCGACGGCCTCGGCCTCGAACGCGGGGTCCTGTCGATAGTGCAGCCCCGCACCAAGCGTCTTGGCCTCATAGACCAGCCCGTTGCGATCCGCGAAGTCGCGCAGCAGCACCGCGGCACGCTCGAGCGCAGGCGGGCGCGCTGCGGCGACATGACCGTCCTCGGGCGTGCGCCGCTCGGCGCCGTGGCTCCCGGCCACCGCGAAGCGGGCTGCATGATCGCCGAGCATTGCGTCGAGCTGTGCGATCGAGCGCCCGCTGATGATCGACACGCGCCCGGGAAACCGCGCGGCGAGCCGGTCGAGCTGGTCGAGCAGCATCCGCTCGACCACCACCGCGTCGGGCGTCGCCGCCAGATCGACGAGTGTTCCGTCGAAATCGAAGAAGAGACTGGCTGCGTCGAGCACGAGCGGCGGGGCTGCGAGGATATCAGTCGCGGGCTGGCGTTCGGCAAGCATGGTCGTCTAACCCCTGGCAGTCACGCTCCGTTCCGCTGCAACGCAAAATTGGAACGGGAGCGGTTCGATTGGCGCTCTCCGTAGCGGCATTCGCCGCCGCCGTCGCTGCCATGGATTGCTGTCCTCGTCCGCCACCGCCAAGAATCACGGTCTGCGGCCCCCTTCTTCCGTCATCCTGACGAAAGTCAGGACCCAGGGTCCCACACGCAACGCCTGCGGCCTGTAATCCGGATCCAGCCTGCACGATGCCAATCCGCGGAGAGCGGACGACGCACCCGTTCTCGCCTGCGACACTTCGCGACACAAAAGCGCTGGACTACCCCCCGACCGCCCGCCATTCCTGCCGACCATGTTACGCGTCCGTTCCTTTCTTGTTGCGCCCGTCTTGCTCGCCGGCTGCTCGGTAGGGCCGGACTATCACCCTCAGGCCGCGGCCGAGCTGGGCGTTCCCGATGCCTATTCGGTGACCCCGGTCACCACCCCGGAAGACCTGACGCGCTGGTGGCAGCGGTTCGACGACCCGGTGCTTGGGCAGCTCGTCGAGCAGGCGGCGGCGACCAATCTCGACATCGCGCAGAGCGTCGCGCGCCTCCGTCAGGCGCGCGAGAGCCTGATCCAGAACCGCGCGTCGCTGCTGCCGACGCTCAGCGGGTCGGGCGGGTATCAGCGCAATGAAAATCTGCGCGGCGGCGGGCGGTCGTTCACGCTGCCCGACGGAACCGTCGTCGACACCGGCGGCGGCGGGACGAACAGTTTCACGCTGGGCGCGAGCGCAAGCTACCAGGTCGGCGTGTTCGGCGAGATCCGCCGGACGATCGAGGCGAGCCGCGCGGACTATGCCGCATCGGGGTTCGACTATGCCACCGTGCTGATCTCGGTCGAGAGCGAGGTCGCGCGCAATTACGTGCTCGCGCGGTTGTACCAGGGACAGCTCGCCAATGCGCGCGCGTCGCTGACCATCCAGGACGACAATCTCGAGATCGCCGGGTTCCGCGTCCAGGCGGGGCTGGTCTCCAGCCTCGACAGCGAACAGGCGCGGTCGCAGCGCGCGCAGACCGCCGCGACGATCCCCAATCTCGACCAGCAATATGCCGCCGCCGTCGCGCGGATCGGCGTGCTGACGGGGCAGGCGCCGGGCGCGTTGCGCACCCTGATGGCACCCGCAAAGGCGATCCCCGTCGGTCCCGCGGCGGTCGGCGTGGGGATTCCCGGCGATACGCTGCGTCAGCGTCCCGACGTGCGCTCCGCCGAACGCGCGCTCGCCGCGGCGACCGCGCGGATCGGCGTCGCCAAGGCGCAGTTGTATCCCGCGCTCGCGATCACCGGCAACATCAACACCAACGCGACCTCGATCGGCAATATCGGCGATGCGATCACCGGCGGGCTGTTCGCGGGGCTGACGCAGGCGATCTTCAATGGCGGGCGGTTGCGCAGCCAGGTGCGTACGAGCGAGGCGGCCACCGATGGCGCGTTCGCCTTCTACCGCGCGACGATCCTCACCGCGCTTGAGGACGTCGAGAACGCGGTCGTCGCGCTGCAAACGGCGCAGGAACGCGAGCGGCAGTTTGCGATCGCGCTCGATGCCGCGAACAATTCCGCGATCCTCAGCCGCAGCCAGTACCGCACCGGGCTGACCGATTTCACGACGCTCAACCAGCAGGAAATCGCGCTGTTGTCGGCGCGGAACGGCGCCACCCAGGCGCGTGCCGACGCCGCGACCGCGCTGATCGCGCTGTACGCGGCGCTGGGCGGCGGCTGGGATTCCACGACCATTCCGGAAGCGCCGGTTCGCGCCCCGGCATCTTCAGAGGCACGCTGATGGCCGACGCAACGATCGACGACTTTCTCGGCGTGAAGCCGCAGGCCCCCTGGAAACGCTATATCAAATGGGTCGCGATCGCGATCGGCGTGGTGCTGCTGTGCCTGCTCCTCGCGCGCTGTTTCGGCGCCAAGGAGCAGACGCAATATTCGACCGCGCCCGCGCGTCGCGGCAATCTGACCGTCACCGTCTCGGCGACGGGCAAGCTCGCACCGACCACGCAGGTCACCGTCGGGTCGCAGCTTTCGGGGCTCGTCACGAAGGTCGTGGTCGACGTCAACGACCGCGTCGTCGCGGGCCAGCCGCTCGCGCTGATCGATCCCGAGCAGCTCGACGACCAGATCCGCCAGACCAGCGCCCAGCTCGCGGCGAACCAGGCGCAGGTCAATCAGGCGCAGGCGACCGTCGCCGAGTCGCGCGCGCAGCTCAACCGTCTCGAGGAGGTCGCACGGCTGTCGGGCGGCCGCGTCCCGTCGAAGACCGAATTGCAGGCAGGACGCGCCGACTTCCAGCGTGCGCTCGCCGCGCAGAAGGTCGCCGAGGCCAATGTCGTCGCCAGCCGCGCCGCGCTGGCGCAGAACCAGACGCAGCGCGCGCGGGCGATCATCCGCTCGCCGGTGACGGGCGTCGTGCTCGCGCGGCAGATCGATCCGGGCCAGACCGTCGCGTCGTCGTTCAACACGCCGACGCTGTTCGTGATCGCCGAGGACCTCACCAAGATGAAGCTCGAGGTCGCGATCGACGAGGCGGACGTCGGCGAGGTCAAGATCGGCCAGCGCGCGAACTTCACCGTCGATGCGTTCCCCGGCCAGACCTTCCCCGCGACGATCACGCGCGTCGATCTTGGTTCGAACCTGACCGTCAGCGCGGCGACCGCGTCGTCCTCGACGACCGGCACGACCGCGACGACCGGGCAGGTGGTGTCCTATGCTGCCGATCTCACCGTCGCCAACCCGACGCTGACGCTGCGCCCCGGGATGACCGCGACCGCGGACATCGTGACGTCGGACAAGCAGCGCGTGCTGCTCGTCCCGAACGCCGCGCTTCGCTTCAAGCCGACGACGACGACGGGGGATTCGGGCGGCGGGATCGCCGGGTCGCTGACCTTCCGCCCGCGTCGCGGCGGCGGCGCCGAGCGGACCGCGACGCTCGGCCGCGGTGCGCAGCAGACGATCTACATCAAGGGTGCGGACGGTACGCCGCAGCCCGTCCAGATCACCACCGGTGACACCAACGGCACGATGACCGAGGTCCTGTCGGGCAATCTCCAGCCTGGCGCACAGGTGATCACCGGCCAGCTCGCGAGCGGCGACGACGCGACCAAGCGCGGTGGCGGCGGTAGTGGCGGCGGCCGTCGCTCGGGCGGCGCAAGCAAGGGTGGGGGCGGTGGCCAGTAACGCCCCCATCATCGCCGCGGGCCCGGACGGCCCGCCGGCGCTCATCTCGCTGCGCGGCGTCACCAAGACGTACGGGCAGGGCGCAACGATGTTCCAGGCGCTCAAAGGCGTCGACCTCGACATCGCGGCGGGCGATTTCGTCGCGGTGATGGGGCCGTCGGGGTCGGGCAAGTCGACGACGATGAACATCCTCGGCTGCCTCGACGTGCCGAGCGACGGGACCTTCCTGTTCCGCGGGCACCATGTCGAAACGCTCGACCGCGACCAGCGCGCACTGCTCCGGCGGAAGTATCTCGGGTTCGTCTTCCAGGGGTTCAACCTGCTGAGCCGGACGTCGGCGCTCGAGAATGTCGAGCTCCCGCTGCTCTATCGCGGCGACGAGAAGCGCGCGCGGCGCGCGGCGGCGATGGCGAGCCTCGACACGGTCGGGCTCGCCGACTGGTGGGACCACACGCCCGCCGAGCTGTCGGGCGGCCAGCAGCAGCGCGTGGCAATCGCGCGCGCGCTGGTGACCAGCCCCGACGTGCTGCTTGCGGACGAGCCGACCGGCAACCTCGACAGCGAACGCTCGGTCGAGATCATGCAGCTGCTGACGCGGCTCAACGCGGAGCAGGGGATCACCGTGCTGATGGTCACGCACGAACCCGACATGGCCGCGTTCGCGCGCACCGTCGTGCATTTCAGGGACGGCCTGGTGGAACGCATCGAAAGCCAGCATCGCCAGGGCGAGAGGGTGGAGTCGTGATGTCCCTCCCACTTCAGAGGCACGGAGCCGCCCGACACCGTCATTCCCGCGCAGGCGGGAATCCAGACGGGCGAGCGTCGCGGCAAGACCCCGGGCCCTTGAGCATCTGGATCCCCGCCTGCGCGGGGATGACGAGCCTTTGTGGCCGGTCTTTCGGGCAGGTCCGACATGACCACGGCGTCGGGATGATCCGCTGATGTTCGGCACCACGCTCTCGCTCGCGCTGCGGTCGATCCGGCGGCATCTGCTGCGGTCGTTCCTGACCATTCTCGGCATCGTCATCGGCGTCGGCGCGGTCGTCACGATGGTCACGCTCGGCAAGGCGACCACCGCGGCGGTGCAGCAGTCGATCTCCGCGCTTGGCACCAACATCCTCCAGATACGTCCGGGCCAGGGCTTCGGCCGCGGTGGTGGCGGGCCGCGTCCGCCCGACTTCAAGCCCGAGGATGTCGAGGCGATCGCCAACCAGGTCACCGGCGTCACCGCGGTCGCGCCGCAGGCGCAGGCGACCGCGACCGCGATCTACGAGGGCGCGAACTGGTCGACGACGATCAACGGCACCACCAGCGCCTATTTCCAGGTCCAGCCCTGGCCGCTCGCGACCGGGCGGATCTTCACCCCGCTCGAGGAGGCGTCGGGCAAGGCGGTGTGCATCATCGGCAATACGGTGCGTACCAACCTGTTCCGCGGCGGGGACGCGGTGGGCCTCCGCATGCGGATCGGCGCGATCAGCTGCGACGTGATCGGCGTGCTGTCGACGCGCGGGCAGGCGGGCTTTGGCGGCGATCAGGACGACGTCGTCATCATGCCGCTCAAGGCGGTCCAGCGGCGTTTCACCGGCAACCGCGACATCCGCCTGATGCTGGTGGGCGTCGACCAGAAATTCTCGACCGCGACGGTTCAGGCGTCGATCACCGACCTGCTGCGCGAGCGCCGGACGATTACCGGCGGCAAGGAAGATGATTTCAACATCTTCGATACCAAGCAGATCTCGGACACGCTGACGGGCACGACGACGCTGCTGACCGGGATCGTCGCCGCGGTCGCGGGGATCAGCCTGGTCGTCGGCGGGATCGGGATCATGAACATCATGCTGGTGTCGGTGACCGAGCGGACGCGCGAGATCGGCATCCGCCTCGCGATCGGTGCGGTCGCGCGCGAGGTGCTGTTGCAGTTCCTCGTCGAGGCGATCGTGCTGTCGTGCCTCGGCGGCCTTGTCGGGCTCGTCATCGCGCAGCTCGCGATCGCGGTCATCGCGCCGCTGATCAAGGTGCAGTGGATCTTCGTGCCCGAGATCAACATCTTCGCGTTCGCGATCTCCGCGGTGATCGGCGTCGTGTTCGGCTATTTCCCCGCACGTCGCGCCGCGGCGATGAACCCTATCGACGCGTTAAGGCACGAGTGATCGCCGCGCGGGGATCGTGGACGAGCGCCTGCAGCCGCTCCAGATCCTCGGGCGTGTCGATGTCGATCAGCTCGGCGGGCGCGGTGACGACGTGGCGCCCCGCCTTCACCAGATCGCGCGCGCCCGCATCGCCGTCGAGAGTCAGCAGGAAATCGAACCGCCCGCGCCCGAACAGCGCAGGCGGGCTCGGCTTCTCGCCATCGCTCGACGCGACCACCGCGTCCGCGCTGTCGGCGGCATCGAGCATGCGGTAGACATGCGCCGCGGTGACGCGCGGCATGTCGGCGAGCGCGATCAGCACCGCCGCGGCGCCGTCGTCCTTCGCACGCTGCACGCCCAGCTTGACCGATTGCGACATGCCCGAGGCGGCGTCGTCATTGTGGACGATCTCGAACCGCTCGCTGATGAAGTCGAGCTTGCACCCGTCAGTGACCGCCAGCCGCCGCTTGAACGGGATGTTCTCGAACGCGGTGACGACGTGCAACCCGAGCGGCTTGTTGAGGAACGGCACCTCGAGCTTGTTCGGGATGCCGAACCGCTCGGACCGCCCGGCGGCGAGCAGGATGAGGACGACGTCTTCAGCCGCGATCATGGAACGCTCCGATCATCGCCGCCGCGATCGACAGCGCGATTTCCGATGGCCCGATCGCGCCGATATCGACTCCGACCGGCGCATCGATCCGGTCGATAGCCTCGGCCGTAACGCCCTCCGATGCAAGCCGCTCGCGCCGCGCCGCATGGCTCTTGCGGCTGCCGAGCGCGCCGACATAGGCGGCGTCGCTCGCAAGCGCGGCGATCAGCGCGGGGTCGTCAATCTTGATGTCGTGGCTCAGCGTGACGACCGCGGTCGACGGACCCGGTCGGTACGCCGCGATCGCCTCGTCGGGCCAGCGATCGTCGAGCGTGACGCCCGGAAACCGTTCGTCCGTCAGGAACCGTGCGCGCGGATCGATCACGACGGTGGCGATGCCGAGCTCGCGCGCGAGCCCGACCAGCGCCTGCGCGATCTGCACCGCGCCGACGATCAGCAGCCGCCGCGGCGGGTCGTAGCGATTAAGGAAGACCTCGCCCGTCTCGAGCGGTCGCGCGTCGCTGTGCCCGGTCTTGAGGTCGGTTGAGACGGTCAGCGCATCGCCCTGGTCGCGCGCATCGGCGATCCGGTCGAACAGTTCGGGATCGAACCCCTCGGCCGAGACGGGCTGCACCATCACTGCGATCTCGCCGCCGCACGGCAGCCCGACTTCCCAGGCTGCTGCATCGGCGACGCCGTAGTTGCGGACCTGGAACGGCGCGCCCGCGATCACCTCGGCGGCGGTGGCGAGGATGTCGCTCTCGACGCAGCCGCCCGACACCGATCCCTCGAACCGGCCATCGGCGTGGACGAGCATGTGGCTCCCCTTGGGTCGCGGCGCGGATCCCCAGGTCGAGACGACCGTGGCGATCGCCATCTTCTCGCCCTTCCACGCCTTGGCGGCGGCAATCACGCTATCGTTCTCGGCCATGTCTTCTCTCTCTTCTCGTTCCTCCGCCTCGGCGTGGGAACAGACTTTATATCGCGGGCAAGCCCTCGAGCAGCTTGTCGAGCGTCACCGGGAAGTCGCGTACCCGCACCCCGGTCGCGTTGTAGATTGCGTTCGCCACCGCCGCGCCCGCGCCCGAGATGCCGAGCTCTCCGACCCCCTTGGCGCCGGCCGGGTTGGCGGAGTCGTCGATCTCCTCGATGAAATGCACCTCGAGCTGCGGAATGTCGGCGTTCACCGCGACATGATATTCGCCGAAATCGGGGTTCACGAACGCGCCCGTCCGCGTGTCGACGATGCCTTCTTCGCTGAGCGCATAGGCGATTCCCCACGCCATCCCGCCGGTGACCTGGCTCGTCGCGGTCTTGCGGTTGAGCACGCGGCCGACATCGAACACGCCGAGCATCCGCCGCACGCGCGTCTCGCCCGTCACCGCGTTGACCGCGACCTCGACGAAGTGCGCGCCGTGGCTCGCCTGGCTGGTGCGCTTGCTCTCCTTGCCCGGCCCGGTCTTGCCCATCGCCACGATGGGCTCGCCGCGGACGAGATCGGCGAGCGCCACCTGCCGCCCGCCCGCACTCACGCAGCCATCGTGCAGGCTCAGCTCTTCGGGCGCCGCATTCATCCGCAGCGCGAGTTCGCCAAGGATGTCCTCGCACGCGAGCATCACCGCGGACGCGGCACTTCCTGCGCCGAACGACCCGCCAGAGCCAGCGCTCGGCGGGAAATCGGTATCGCCCAGCCGCACGTTGATATCGGCCACCGGCAACCCGAGCATCTCGCCCGCGGTCTGCGCGAGGATCGTGTACGTCCCCGTGCCGATATCGGTCATGTCGCACTCGACCGTCGCGCGGCCATCCGCCTCCAGCCGCACGCGCGCCTGCGCCTCGACGGTGAAGTTGCCGCGCAGGCTCGCCGCCATGCCGATCCCGATCAGCCACTCGCCCTCGCGCACCGATCCCGGCGCGGGCAAAGTGGCGGGCCAGCCGAACCGCTTGGCACCCTGCTCGTAGCAATCGAGCATCCGCCGCGTGGAGAAGGGCTTGCCGCTCACCGGATCGGTCTCGGGCTCGTTGCGGCGCCGCAACTCGACCGGATCGATCCCGAGCTGCTCGGCCAGCTCGTCCATCGCGCATTCGACGCCGAAAGTGCCGACCGCCTCGCCCGGCGCGCGGACCGCACCGCTCGCGGGCAGGTCGACGCGGACGAGGTCGGTCTTGAACCGCCGCGCTTCGCCCCGGTACAGCGGCAACGTCCCGAACGGCACCGGCTCGAGGAACTCACCATCGTCGTTCTGCGCGACGACGCTCTCGTGGCCCATGCCGAGGATGACGCCGTCCTCGTCCGCCGCGATCCGGATCCGCTGCGTGGTGTGCGAGCGGTGGTGAACCATGTACGCGGTCTGCCGGCGCGGCAGCGCGATCTTCACCGGCCGCCCGACGACCTCCGCCGCGATCGCCGCGAGGATCGCCTCCGCGCCGACGCCCGTCTTCCCGCCGAACCCGCCGCCGACATAGGGCGCGAGCACGCGCACCGAGTCCGCGTCGATCTTGAGCGCCTTGGCGATGGTCTTGCGCGCGCCGCCGATCACCTGGTTGCTCGAGCGGACGGTGAGCTTTCCGTTCTCCCACAAGGCGGTCGTCGCATGCGGTTCGAGCGCGGCGGGAAAGTGTACGGGGGTCGTGTAGGTCTGGTCGAACGTCACCGCCGCACCGGCCATCACCGCGTCGAGATCGCCCTTGTCGATCGGTGGGAGGAAGCCGATCTCGGGCTTGGTATCGACCGGCTGGGCCTCGACGTCGAACCGGTCCTCGCCCGCTTCGGTCCGGACCACGACCAGCGCGGCGGCGTCGCGCGCGATCGCCTGGTCCTCCGCGACGACGATCGCGACGGGCTGGCCAAGGTGGAGGATGACGTCGGTATCGCACAGCGGCATCGCGCGCGAGTTGGACTCGCCGGCAGGCATGCGCGGATCGTCGTGGATGACGGCAATCACGCCGGGCAGCGCCTCGGCGGCGCTGACGTCGATCCCGAGGATCCGTCCGCTGCCGACGGGCGTACCGACGATCGCGGCATAGGCGATGCGCTCGGGCGTGCCCTCATACGCGTAATCCGCAACGCCGGTGACCTTTGCGGGGCCTTCGATCCGGTCCAGCCCAAGCCCGAGAACGCCCTGCTTCGCACGGCCAAGCCCCGCCGGCCGAAACGCCGCATCCATCACGTGTTCGTTCATTCTGGCATCCTCGGGTGAAGTGCGAAAGATAGGGGCGGGCGGTACGTTTGACGAGGGGCGTTGCCGATCACCCAATACCACCCCGGCGAAGGCCGGGGCCCAATCGGGGGACGGCAATAACGACGCTCGTCACGTCGTTATCAAGGCCTTTCCAATTGGGCCCCGGCCTCCGCCGGGGAAGTATTATCCGATCGGAGTAGTCGCTACCTGACGACAGCCGGTCCTCAGACTGCGGGGAGCTGGTCCAGCAGCTTGTCGAGCGTGATCGGGAACTCGCGCACGCGGATCCCGGTGGCGTTATACACCGCGTTCGCCACCGCGGCGCCCGCGCCCGAAATCCCCAGCTCGCCGATCCCCTTCGCGTGGATCGGGTTCGCATGGATGTCGCGCTCGTCGACGAAGTGCACGTCCATCTGCGGCACGTCCGCATTGGCCGGCACGTGATATTCGCCGAGATCGTGGTTCACCAGCTTGCCGGTGCGCGTGTCGTGGATCAGGTCCTCGGTCAGCGCTGTGCCGATCCCGAAGGTCATGCCGCCGAGGCACTGCGACCGCGCGGTCTTCGCGTTGAGCACACGCCCCGCCGCGAACGACCCGAGCATCCGCCGCACGCGCGTCTCACCGGTGATGACGTTGACCGCGACCTCGGCGAAATGCGCACCGAAGCCTGCCTGCGACGTCTCCTTCTCCTGCTTGCCCGGCTTGATATGCCCGGTCGCCTCGAGGCCCTTGCCGACCAGCTCGCCGATCGGGGTCGAGCGGTTGTCGCCGATCGCGTTCCCGTCCTTGAGCGTCAGGCCGTCCTCGTCGACGCCCATCGCCTTGGCGATCTTGCCGCGCAGCATCTCGCAGGCGAGATAGACCGCGGTCCCCGACGAGGCCGCGCCCCAGGACCCGCCCGAACCTGCCGCGGGGGGATCATTGGTATCGCCCAGCGACATCGTGATGTTGGCGACCGGGATGCCCAGGATCTCCGACGCGATCTGCGCGAGGATCGTGTAGCTGCCCGTGCCGATATCGGTCATCGCCGAGGACACGGTTGCGGTGCCGTCGGGATGGATCTCGACCTTGGCGGACGATTCCATCATCATGTTGCCGCGGACGGCCGAGGCGACGCCCATGCCGATCAGCCACTCGCCCTCGCGGCGCGTGCCGGCCTTCTGGCGCTTGTCCCAGCCGAACCGGGCCGCACCCTCGTCGAGCGCGCGGGTCAGGTTGCGCGACGAATAGGGGACGTCCTTCTCCGGATCGATCCGCGGATCGTTGCGCTTGCGCAGCTCGATCGGGTCCATGTCGAGCTTTTCGGCGAGCTCGTCCATCGCGCCCTCGAGCGCGAGCATCCCGACAGCCTCGCCCGGCGCGCGCATCGAGCCCGACAGGACGAGGTTCACGTCGACCAGCTCATGCGTGATCAACCGGTTCTCACCGCCGTAGAGCAGGTGCGTGCCGATGCCGGCGGGCTCGAAATAATCCTCGGTCGACTGGTTCGACGCGAGCGTCTCGTGCCCGATCGCGGTCAGCTTGCCCTCGGCATTGGCCGCGAGCCGGACGCGCTGCTCGGTGTTCGAGCGACGCACGGTCGCCTCGAACACCTGCGGGCGCGACATGACCGCCTTGACCGGACGGCCGAGCTGCTTCGCGGCGATCGCCGCCGCGACGCTCTCGGGCGCGATGCCGAGCTTCGACCCGAACCCGCCGCCGATATAGCGCGCGACGATCCGGACCTTCTTCGCCGACAGGCCGAGCGACTTCGCCAGCTGCTGCGCGTCCGACGTCGGCATCTGATAGGCGCCGTACAGCGTCAGCGAGCCGTCCTCTTCCCACACCGCGGTCGAGGCATGCGGCTCCATCGCCGCCGAGTTCTGGCTCGGCGTGACATAGGTCGAATCGACCGTCACCGCCGCATCGGCCATCGCCGTGTCGACATCGCCCTGCTTGAAATGCGCAGGGGCGGCATCGTCGGGGGGCGTCCGCGTCTCGTCGCGGTGCGCGGCGAAGTCATACTGGCCCTCCGCCTCGTCATAGACGATCGGCAGGCGGGCCGCCGCATCGCGCGCGACCTCGAAGCTCTCGGCGAGCACGATCGCGACGATCTGGCCGAAGAACGCGATGTCCTTGACGCCCTGAGTCGGTGCATCGGTCGCGCCGCCCTGTGCGGACACGCGGATGAACTGGTCGAAATCGGTGACGACGTCGAGCACGCCGGGGATGCTCTTCACCGCGTCGACGTCGATCGACACGACCTTGCCCGCGGAGATCTTCGTGCCGACGAGTACGCCGTACGCCATGTCGTCGAACTGATATTCCGCCGCATAGGTCGCGGTGCCGCTGACCTTCAGCGGACCGTCGATGCGGTCGAGCGGCTTGCCGATGACGCCCTGGACGCCCGTATCCAGAAGACTGTCCGGATGCGGCTTGTCCATCGTCAGGCTGTTTGTGGTTCCAAAACCGAACATGTTTATGCTCCCGTTACGGTGCGCAGCGTCGCGATAAGCGTGCGACGCGCGAGGGGGATCTTGAAGTCGTTCGAGCCATAGCCCTTGGCATCGGCGAGCAATGCGGTCGCCGCGGCCTCGAAGGCCTCGTCCGACGGCGCCTTGCCGACCAAGGCGGCCTCGACCGCCGGATTGCGCCACGGCATCGGCCCGAGCCCGCCGAACGCGAGCGAGGCGGACGCGATCACGCCGTCCTGTACGTCGACCACGGCCGCGACCGAGACGAGCGCAAAGGCGTAGGACGCACGGTCACGCACCTTGCGATAGGCCTGCTTGCCCTTGGGCGGCGCGGGCAGCTCGATATGCGTGATCAGCTCACCCGTCTCGAGCACGGTCTCGATCTCGGGCGTCGACCCCGGCAGGCGGTAGAATTCGTGGACCGAGATGCGCCGGCGATCGCCGTCCGCCTTCAAGGTCACGATCGTCGCGTCGAGCGCGCGCATCGCGACCGCCATGTCGCTCGGATGCGTCGCGATGCACTGCTCGCTGGTGCCGAGCACCGCGAGGATGCGGTTGAAGCCGCCGATCGCCGAACAGCCGCTGCCGGGCTCGCGCTTGTTGCACGCGGCGGCGGTGTCGTAGAAATAATAGCAGCGCGTCCGCTGGAGCATGTTGCCCCCGGTCGACGCCTTGTTGCGCAGCTGGCCCGATGCGCCCGCGAGCAGGGCGCGGCTCAGCACCTCATACTTCGCGACGACGCGGCGGTCGGCGGCGAGGTCGCTGTTCGGCACGAGCGCACCGATCGTCAGCCCGCCGTCCTCGCGCTCCTCGATCTTCGCGAGATCGAGGCGGCTGATGTCGACGAGCGTGTCGGGCGTCTCGACCTGCAGCTTCATCAAGTCGAGCAGGTTGGTCCCGCCCGCGATGAAGCGGGCACCGGTCGTGCCGGCGTCCTTGACCGCGGCCTCGGGGGTCGCGGGTTTTTCATAGGTGAAGGTCTTCATGCTACCAGCTCCCCGCGCGCGTCGGCGTCCATCGCGGCGTCCTTCTCATCCGCGGACCGGCCCTTGGGCGCGGTGTCGCCGACTTCGCGGATCGCATCGACGATGTTCGGATAGGCGGCGCAACGGCACAGATTGCCGCTCATCCGCTCCGAAATCTCGGCATCGTCGAACTTGGGATCGGTCAGGTCGCCCGACGCATGGCTGGCCCAGCCCTTCTTGACCTCGTCGAGCATGCCGACCGCCGAGCAGATCTGGCCCGGCGTGCAATAGCCGCACTGATAGCCGTCATGCCGGACGAACGCGTCCTGCAGCGCGTGGAGGTTGCCCGGTTGGCCGAGACCCTCGATCGTCGTGATCTCGTCATCCTGGTGCATGACCGCGAGCGTCAGGCAGGAATTGACGCGGCGGCCGTTGATCAGGACGGTGCACGCGCCGCACTGGCCGTGGTCGCAGCCCTTTTTCGAGCCGGTGAGGCCGAGATGCTCGCGGCACAGGTCGAGCACCGAGGTGCGAATATCGGGCTCGGCGTCATATGATTGACCATTGATCGTGAAATGCATGGGGTCGCCCCTTCTGGATCCGGGAAATATGAGGACTGAACGCCGATGCGCCGAATGGTTTCCTATTGCGATTGGCTCTCACGGATCGCGGCGCTGGTGCTTGGCATCGCGGGCGGGCAATCTGTTGCGATGACACCGAAAAACCCAGATCCTGCGCCCATCGTGATCGCCCATCGCGGCGCGAGCGGGCTGCGTCCCGAGCATACGCTGGCGGCCTATGACCTCGCGATCGAGCAGGGCGCCGATTTCATCGAGCCCGACCTCGTCCCGACGAAGGACGATGTGCTCGTCGCGCGGCACGAGAACGCGATCGCCGACACCACCAACGTCGCCGATCATCCCGAATTCGCCGGCCGCAAGACCAGCAAGACGATCGACGGGCAGACGATCACCGGCTGGTTCGTCGAGGACTTCACGCTCGCCGAGCTGAAGACGTTGCGCGCGAAGGAGCGGCTGCCCAAGCTGCGCCCCGCCAACACCGCCTATGACGGCCGGTTCGAGATCCCGACGCTCGCCGAGATCATCGCGCTCGCCAAGCGGCGCTCGGCCGAGACGGGGCGGACGATCGGCATCTATCCCGAGACCAAGCACCCGACCTATTTCGCCGGCATTGGCCATCCGACCGACGTCAAGCTGGTCGCCGAACTGCGCGAGGCGGGGTGGGATTATGCCACCGCGCCGGTCTTCATCCAGTCGTTCGAGGTGAAGAACCTCCAGCGGCTCCACACGATCACGAAAATCCGGCTGATCCAGCTGATCGACGGCGAGGGCGGCCCCGCCGATGGCGCGCAGCCGAGCTATGCGGCGATGATCACGCCCGTGGGGCTGAAGGCGGTCGCGGCCTATGCGTATGGCATCGGCCCGAACAAGGCGATGTTGTGGGCGCGCGCCACGCCGTCGCCGCTCGTCGCGAACGCGCATGCGGCGGGGCTGCGCGTCCACCCCTGGACCTATCGTGCGGAAAACATGTTCGAACCCGACCGCTTTCGCCGCGGCGCCGACCCCGCCGCGCATGGCGACATCGCCGCGGAGATCGACGCCGGGCTGGCACAAGGTATCGACGGATTCTTCACCGATTTTCCGCTATACGGTGCGCAGGCGCGCGACCGGCTGCGCGCAGGAGTGAAGTAGATGCGTAAGGTTCTTCCCGTTCTGGCGATCCTGCCCCTGATGACGGGGGGCTGCATCAGCACCGCGACGTCGATCGTGAAGGCGCCGTTCCAGGTCGCGGGCAAGGCGGTCGACTGGACGACGACCAGCCAAGAGGAATCAGACCGAAACTATGGCCGCAAGATGCGCAAGCAGGAGGCCGAGGAGGGCAAGCAGCGCAAGGAGCTCGCCAAACGCTGCAAGAAGGACCCGCGGCGCGGCGAATGCGGCCAGTACCAAGGCTACCGCGCAGGCTATTGACGCGGCCGCACGCTCGTCTGTCGTCATCCTGACGAAAGTCAGGACCCAGAGCCCCATGCACCGCCCCCGCGACCCTGGATCCTGGGTCAAGCCCAGGATGACGGGGGAGGGGCAGGCGGTCCGCACACCCGCGCAGTGCCGATGGCCCGCACCATCGCGGCGAAGGCGCAGGGGGTAAGAGGGCAGTCTGCGCCGCCATTCCTGTGCTCCTGCCTTCCACCGCGAACACGCGCTGTCAGAACCACCACATCACCGTCGCCGGAAACGGCGTCCACCACCCGACCCGCACTCCGGCGAACCGCAGCGCGTCCCCCGTCCATGCGTTGCACGTCGCCACCGCGCTGTAATGCCCGCGCGCGTCGTAGAACGCATCATAGGCGTCATACCCCGGATAGGACCGCCCCCCCAGCCGGATCGTCGCCGCGATGAACCCCGCAAGCCGCCGATACTCAGCCTCGCTGAGCATTACCGCGCGCACATCGCCGCCGGGCGTCGGCGCGGCGAGATGCTCGACGTGGAGCAGGACGTCGTCGCTGCCGACCGCCGAGCCGACGATCGTCCGCAGCTTGACGTCCGCCCAGGTCGGCGTCTCGAGAAAGAAGGCCTTCTCCCCCCAGCCGATCGCGAGGTGATCCTGCGCGGCATAACGCGGGTCGCGCAGGTCGCCGGGGCGGGCGAAGGCGCGCCAGTCGATCCCGGCGGCAACCTTCGGCACGATGATCCCGGTGTGCACGCCGTTGCTCTCGACGAAGATCCGCACGCCGCGCGGGGGCGCGTGCCAGCCGCGATTGGCCGGGATCATCCCGCCGGCCAGCCCTGTCCCGATATAGATCATCACCAGTGCCAGCAGCACCGCACCGACGCGGACACTCCAGCGCGCGGCCCGCGTTTCCGTCTTCATTCCATCATGCTAGACGATGCGCATGCTAGAAGAAACGCACGTGCTGAGCACGCCGCCGGAAGGCGCTCCCGACTGGACCATCCCGCAGAACTGGGATGCCTATACGGCCGAGGACCATGCGACGTGGGACACGCTGTTCGCGCGCCAGTCGAAACTGCTCCCCGGTCGGGCGTCGAACGCGTGGCTACGCGGGCTCGACGTGCTCAAGCTGTCGAAGCCCGGCATTCCCGATTTCGAGGAACTGTCCGAACGGCTGATGAAGCTCACCGGCTGGTCGGTCGTCGCGGTCCCCGGGCTCGTCCCCGACGACGTGTTCTTCGATCACATGGCCAATCGCCGCTTCGTCGCGGGCAATTTCATCCGCCGTCCCGACCAGCTCGACTATCTCCAGGAGCCCGACGTCTTCCACGACGTGTTCGGCCACGTACCGATGCTCGCCGACCCGGTCTTCGCGGACTATCTGGCGGCCTATGGTCGCGGCGGACAGCGTGCGCTGGGGCTCGATGCGCTTAAATATCTCGGCCGGCTCTACTGGTATACGGTCGAGTTCGGGCTGATCGCGGAGCCCGAGGGGCTGCGCATCTACGGCTCGGGGATCGTCTCGAGCTTTGCCGAAACGCGGTTCGCGCTCGACGATCCCAGCCCCAACCGCATCGCGCTCGACCTCGCGCGCGTCATGCGCACCGAATACCGGATCGACGATTTCCAGCAGAACTACTTCGTCATCCCGAGCTTCGACGAACTGCTCCGGCTGACCGTCGAGACCGATTTCGCGCCGCTGTACGAAGAACTGAAGGCGCTGCCCGACATCCCCGTCGCGCAGATCGAACCTGGCGACGTCGTGCTGACGAAGGGCACGCAGGATTATGCAAAGGCCAAGGCTGCGGCCTGAGCCCACCCGCTAACCCCATACCCACCCCGGCGAAGGCCGGGGCCCAATTGGCATAGCGGTGCGGCTCCACGCCAGAGGTTCACCCAATTGGGCCCCGGCCTCCGCCGGGGTGGAGTTGGATACGAGGCACTGCCCGGAACGGATCAGATATCGAGCGCCCAGCCGTCGCGCCCCTTGGGGTCGAACGGTCCGTCCGCGACGAACCGCGTCGCCCCCGCGCGCAACCGGAGCACGCTCCAGTCGCCGCGCCGGTCGACCGCCGCCAGCGTACATCCGCACGCTTCGTACGCCGCGACCACGCCCGCGCGCTGAGTCTCGAGCAGACCCGCGAGCACGATCGTCGCGCCCACAGCAGAAATCGACGCGATCTCGGGCGCCATCGACACCAGAGGCCCCGCCAGAATGTTCGCGATCACCAGGTCATAGGGCGCGCGCGCGACGATCGCGTCGTCGAGCGTCCCGTCGGCCACCACCAGATCGATCCCCGCCACGCCGTTCAGCGCAGCATTCTCGCGCGTCACCTCGATCGAGACCGGATCGATGTCCGTCCCCATCACTGCGGCATCGGGCCACAGATGCGCAGCGGCGAACGCGAGCAGGCCCGTGCCCGTCCCGATATCGATGACGTTGGCAAACGTTTCGCCGTCCAGCCCGTCGAGCATCGCGAGGCAGCCGCTGGTCGTCTCGTGATGACCCGTCCCGAACGCGCGGCTCGCCTCGATCAGGAACGCGCGCTTGTCCGCGGGCACCGCGTCGGCATGCGCGCCCGTGTGGACGAAGAACCGCCCGACCGAGAGCGGCTCGAGCCCCGCCTGGCTCATCGTCACCCAGTCCGCATCGCCGAGCCGCTCGACCGCGATTCCGGCCCCCGCCGCGCTCGGCACCAGCGCGCGCACCGCGGCGACCGTGTCGGCATCCGGCTCGACCTCAAAATACGCATCGAGCCGCCACGATTCGACGTCGTCCTCGATCTCCTCGGTGGTCATCAGCACCGCACCGCGGGGGATCGCATCCCCGAGGTCGTCGCTCGCGTCGATCGCCTCGGCCTCCGCGCGCGTGCAGGGGAGGGTGAGCTTCCAGCTGTCAGCGGACATAGCTCGCTCCGTTCACGTCGATCACCGCGCCCGTCATCGATGCGGGCGCCTCGAGCGCGCAATAGCGCGCGACCGAGGCGACTTCCGCCGGATCCGCGACCTTGCCGAGCGGAATGTCGGCGAGCAGCGCATCGCCGCCGCGGCTCGACAGATAGTCCTCCGCCATCCCGGTCATCGTGAACCCGGGGCAGATCGCAAAGGCGAGGATCCCCTCGCGCGCATAGCCTCGGGCAATGGTCTTGGTCATCGCGACCATCCCCGCCTTCGACGCGGCATAATGCCAGTGCGCGGGCGAATCGCCGCGATAGGCGGCGCGGCTGGCGATGTTGACGATGCGGCCCGCAACCCCGCGCGCCTGCCAGTGCAGCACCGCGAGCCGGCACAGCTCGGCGGACGCGGTCAGGTTGATCCGCATCGTCCGCTCCCACTGGTGCGTCCAGTCCGCGTCCTCGAGCGGGCTCGCCTCGAACACGCCCGCATTGTTGATCAGCACGTCGATCGTGCCACCCGCCTGTTCGAGCGCGGCGTTCCACAAAGCGGTCGGCCCGGCGGGGTCGGCGAAGTCGGCAGGAAGCCCGTGCGCGCTGCGCCCGTTGGTGCTCTTGTGCCCGATGACGGTGGTGCCCGCGTCGGTCAGCGCCTGGTGGATGGCCGCGCCGATGCCCCGGCTCGACCCTGTGAGTAAGATGGTCATGCGCGCGGCCATAGCGCGGGCGGTGGCGTCGCGTCACCTCCCGCGGTCGCCGCGGATCAGGCGACGCTCGTCGAAAATCCGTCCGCGGCGGCGCGCAGGACGCTCAGCTTGTCGTCGACCTCGCCGAATTCCTGCCCGAGCAGCGTGATCTCGGCGGCGACCGCCTGCGTGTCGCGGCGGATCGAATCGATCGTCGCCGACATCGAATCCGCGGCGAGCGCGGTCTCGTCGACCGCCGCGGTGATCGCCGAGACGATCCCCGCCTGCGTCTGCATCGCGCTGCGGATGCGGTAGGCGCTGTCCTGCACCTCGCCGACGGTCAGCTTGATCCCCGCGGTGGTCGCGACCGTGCCGCGCGTCGCCGACTGGATCGCGGCGATCTTGGTGGCGATGTCGTCGGTCGCGCGCGCGGTCTGGTTGGCGAGGCTCTTGACCTCTTGCGCGACGACCGCGAACCCGCGCCCGGCATCGCCCGCGCGCGCCGCCTCGATCGTCGCATTGAGCGCGAGCAGGTTGGTCTGGCCCGCGATCGACCGGATCAACCCCAGGATCGATTCGATCGCCTCGGCATGGTCGCTCAGCGCCTCGGACATGCCGACCGCGTCGCTCGCCTGCGCGGAGGCGCGGCTCGCGATGTCCGCGGCACCCTCGACTTCGGTGCGCGCATCCTCGATCGCGCGGATCAGCCCGGCGGCGGTCTGCGCCGCCTGCCGCATCGCCACCGCCGACTGCTCCGCGGCGGCGGCGACCTCGTTCGCCTTGTGCAGCACGCCGTGGGTCGACGCGGAGGCGTCGGTCGCCTGCACGCGGATCCGCGCGCCCAGCAAGGCGGTATCCTCGATCGACGCCGCGATCCGCTCGCGGAACGCCGCCGCGTGCAACCGGCGTTCGGCGCGCGCCGCCGCCGCGTCGCTGGTGCCCAGATACGACGCCATGATGTCCGCCTCGATCAGCGCGAGCCGCTGCACGACGTCGCCGAGTGACCGCATCGACGCGAGATCGCCATCGACGCGTTCGGCGATCAGCCCGAGCGTCACGCTGTGCGCGAACGCCAGCGACGACAGCAGCGCGGGCAGGGGGATGCCCGACTTGCGCGATCCCACCGCGTGGTCGATCGCCATCGTCTTCCACGCCTCGTCATAGGGCGAGAGGTATTTCAGCCGGACATATTCCGCGCTCGAGACGATGCTGCGCTCGAGCCGCGCCGGGGTGAACCGCGCCACGACGTGACGCGCGGCATCGAGCGACAGATAATGCCGCCAGAACGTCTCCGCGATCCGGCGCCTGTCGTCGGCATCGAGCAGTGCGGTCAGCACCGCACAACCCGGCTCGACCATGCCGTCCCAGTCATAATCGCGCACGCGTTCGCGCAGCGGACGATGATCGCCGCTCCAGTCGCGCACGTCGTGAGCGTCCTCGGCTCCGGTCCCGGCTTCAACCCCTGTCCCGGCTTCAACCCCTGTCCCGGCTTCAACCCCTGTCCCGGCTCCAAGCCCTGTCGGGGCCGGCGGCACGCGCTCTGTATCGGCGATCATGCTCTCTCCTGCGGTCGGTTATGCGGCGACCTTGGTCACGAAGACGCCGGCGCTCGTCTTCAGATTGCTCAGCCGGGTGTCGAGTACGTCGAAGCCGCGACCGACGCTGTCGATCTCGCTCGCGACCGTTTCGGTATCCTCGCGGATCGCGGCGATCGTCGTCGACATCGAATCGGCCGCCAGCGCGGTCTCGTCGACCGCGGCGGTGATCGCGGTCACCGTCTGCGCCTGTGCCTCCATCGCATAGCGGATGCGGTCGGCGCTTTCCTGGACCTCGGTGACGGTCGCCTTGATGCTTGCATTCGTCTCGACCGTGCCGCGCGTCGCGGACTGGATCGCGGCGATCTTCGCGGCGATGTCGTCGGTCGCGCGCGCGGTCTGGTTGGCGAGGCTCTTGACCTCCTGCGCGACGACCGCGAACCCGCGCCCGGCATCGCCCGCCCGCGCCGCCTCGATCGTCGCGTTGAGTGCAAGCAGGTTGGTCTGCCCGGCAATGTCGCGGATCAGCCCGAGGATCGACTCGATCGACTTGGCATGCTCGCTCAGCGCCTCGGACATGCCGACCGCCTGGCCGGCCTGGTGCGACGCGCGGTTCGCGATCTCGGCGGCCGCCTCGACCTCGGTACGCGCATCCTCGATCGCGCGGATCAGCCCGGCGGCGGTCTGCGCGGCCTCGCGCATCGCGACCGCGGACTGTTCGGCGGCGGCGGCGACCTCGCTCGCCTTGCCCAGCACCGCGCGCGTCGACGCCGAACTGCGCACCGCCTGCTCGCGCAGCAGATGCCCCTCGTCGGTCGCGGTCTCGACCATCGAGGCGATTCCGTCGCGGAATTCGACCGCGAGCGTGTCACGCGCGCCCTGCGCCGAATGCGCGCGGTACTTGGTATAGATCGCGACCGTGATCTCGCCCTCCAGCGCCGACAACCGCATCAGCGTATCGATATACACTGGCAATCGCGTGTCGTCTCGCGCCACGCTGCGCATCAGCACGTCGAGCGCGGCGCGGTCGCTCGCGCTGATCATCGACAACAGCGCCATCGGCGAGACGTTGGCGGTATAGGCGGCGGCGACCGATCGCTCGACCGACTCGACCCATGTCCGGCCGCTCGTGTCGAGGAAGCGGTTGCGCAGGAAGGTGCAGCCGACCGCGATCATCGCCTCGGCCTTGTCCGGCGCCCAGATCCGCTCGTTGCTGAAACAGCGCTGCCACTGCTCCCAGTATGCGCGTGAGATCGCGACGGAATCGGGCTCGAGCACGGCCCAGAGCTCGCGGCTCGCGCTCGTCAACGCGCCGTCGAAATCGAACACCCGCAGCCGGGCCGAGAGATCGACGTTGGCCGCGATCGTGCCGATGCTCGGTAGGTCGGTGGTATTCAAGGCGGGATCTCCGGATCGCGAATTCCTGACCAGCGCTAGTGCCGATTCCTTAAGGGCAGGTTAGGGATGGACCGTTGCGGGACTGCGACAGGCCGATGACAAGCGCGCACCAGCGTCGCGCAGGACAGCGAGGCTCCAGGAACGCCCCGAACCGCCGCGAATCGGGTGTCATGGGTTATCAACCGCGGCGGCGGTGGGTTGCATCGCAGCACACGGCGTCTAATAGACCGGCAAACCGTTTGTTTATCGCCCTTCGTGTCTCGCCCTTCGCTATCGAGGACCTTGCCCTTGGCATCGCGCAATCCAGCCCGCCCGCTCTCTCCCCATCTGCAGGTCTATAAATGGGGCCCGCATATGCTGGTCTCGATCCTGCACCGCGCGACCGGCAGCGGGATGGCTACCGTGGGCAGCCTGCTGCTCGTCTGGTGGCTGATCGCGATCGCCACGGGCGAGCAGGCCTATGCGACCTTCGTCGACGTGTTCACCACCGATGCGGGCCGGCTGAACATCCTCGGCTATGTGATCGGCATCGGGCTGACCTGGTCGCTGTTCCAGCACATGGCGACGGGCATCCGCCACCTCGTGATGGACACCGGCGCAGGGTTCGAGCTGCGCCGCAACCGGCTTGGCGCGCGCGCGACGATCGTCGTCAGCACGCTGCTCACGGTCGCGTTCTGGCTCTATATGGGGATCAAGTAATGGGTTCGGGTACGCCAGTCGGCCGCGTCCGCGGTCTGGGCAGCGCCAAGCACGGCACGCAGCATTGGTGGCAGCAGCGGCTGACCGCCGGCGCCAACATCTTCCTGATGGCGTGGCTGATGGTCGCGGTCGCGCGGATGCCGAGCTATGATTACGCCTCGGTGCATCTGTGGCTGCAATCGGGCTGGGCGGCGATCCCGATGGCGCTGCTGATCCTGTCGGTCTTCTATCATTTCCGTCTCGGTCTTCAGGTCGTGATCGAGGATTACATGCACGGCGAGAGCCGCGTCGTGGCGATGATCCTGCTCAACCTGTTCACCTTCACGCTGGGCGGCGTCGCCCTGTTCGCGATCCTGAAGGTCGCCTTCTCCGGAGCTCCCGCGTAATGTCAGCTGCCTACAAGATCATCGATCATACCTATGATGCGGTCGTCGTCGGGGCCGGCGGCTCGGGCCTGCGCGCCACGATGGGCATCGCCGAGAGCGGCCTGAAGACCGCGTGCATCACCAAGGTCTTCCCGACCCGGTCGCACACCGTCGCCGCCCAGGGCGGCATCGCCGCGTCGCTCGGCAACAACTCGCCGGATCACTGGACCTGGCACATGTTCGATACCGTCAAGGGCTCCGACTGGCTCGGCGACCAGGACGCGATCGAGTATCTGTGCCGCGAGGCGCCGCAGGCGGTGTACGAGCTGGAACATGCCGGCATGCCGTTCAGCCGTAACGAGAACGGCACGATCTATCAGCGCCCGTTCGGCGGTCACATGCAGAACATGGGCGAGGGGCCCCCGGTCCAGCGCACCGCTGCCGCCGCCGATCGCACCGGCCACGCGATGCTTCACGCGCTCTACCAGCAGAGCCTCAAGTACAACACGGACTTCTTCGTCGAGTATTTCGCGCTCGACCTGATCATGGAAAACGGCGTCTGCCGCGGCGTGATCGCGCTGTGCATGGAAGACGGCTCGATCCACCGCTTCCGCAGCCACCAAACCGTGCTCGCCACCGGCGGCTATGGCCGCGTCTATTTCTCGGCGACCTCGGCGCACACTTGCACCGGCGACGGCAACGCGATGGTGCTCCGCGCCGGCCTGCCGCTGCAGGACATGGAGTTCGTCCAGTTCCACCCGACCGGCATCTACGGCGCGGGCGTGCTCATCACCGAGGGCGCACGCGGTGAGGGCGGTTACCTGACCAACTCCGAGGGCGAGCGCTTCATGGAGCGTTATGCTCCGTCGGCGAAGGACCTCGCCTCGCGCGACGTCGTCAGCCGCTCGATGGCGCTCGAAATGCGCGAAGGCCGCGGCGTCGGCAAGAATGGCGACCACATCTTCCTGCACCTCGATCACATCGATCCCAAGGTGCTCGCCGAGCGCCTCCCGGGCATCACCGAGACCGGCAAGGTCTTTGCGGGCGTCGATCTCACGCGCCAGCCTCTGCCGGTCACGCCGACCGTCCATTACAACATGGGCGGCATCCCGACGAACTTCCACGGCGAGGTCGTCAACCTTGTCGATGGCAACCCCGACGCGGTCGTCCCCGGCCTGTTCGCGGTCGGCGAGGCGGCCTGCGTCTCGGTCCACGGCGCCAACCGTCTCGGCTCGAACAGCCTGATCGATCTCGTGGTGTTCGGCCGCGCGACCGGCCTGCGGATCAAGGACACGCTGAAGCCCGGCACCGCGCACGCGCCGCTGCCCAAGGGGTCGGAAGATCTCGCGCTCACGCGTCTCGACCATTTCCGCAACGCGAGCGGCGGCTCGCCCACCGCGCAGATCCGTCTCGACATGCAGCAGACCATGCAGAAGCATTGCGCCGTGTTCCGCGACACCGAACTGCTCAACCAGGGCGTCGAGAAGATGGCCGGGATCTACAACCGGATGACCGACGTCGCGGTGAAGGATCGCAGCATGATCTGGAACACCGATCTGGTCGAGACGATGGAGCTCGACAATCTGATCGGCCAGGCGGTCGTGACGATGAACTCGGCGGCCAACCGCACCGAGTCACGCGGCGCGCACATGCACGAGGATTTCCCCGAGCGTGACGATGCCAACTGGATGAAGCACACCATCACCACCTTCGACGGCTGGGGCGGCAAGGGCGGCGAGACCAAGATCGATTTCCGCCCGGTGCACGACTACACGCTCACCGACGACGTCGACTATATCAAGCCCAAGAAGCGGGTATATTGATGATCTGGGCCATCATCGCGATCGGGTTCCTCGTGCCCGTCGCGGTGGGGCTCCTGACGCGGTTTCCGCCGATGATCGCCGGCTTTCTCTGGCCGGCGCTCGTCGCGATCCTGACCGCGGTCTATATCTACGGCATCGAAACGCGCGCGCCCGACGAAGACCCGCGAAAGATCGCGATCACTTTCTTCGCGCTCTTCTCGCTCGCCGGCGGCGTCCCCGGCGGTCTCGTCGGCTGGATCCTGCAGCGCAAGCGCACGAACCGGCACCTGAGCTAAACCAAGACTTCGCGCGGAACCGCCGCGTTCCCGGTCGGTTACGCCGCGCATGACCGACACATCCCCCGCATCGAACGCGCGCAACTATCCGTTGCTCGCCATCCCCCATATCCAGCTGCATGGCCCCGTCGACGGCGACATGTACACGAGCCTTAAGTCGCAGCTCGTGGCCGCGCCGACCGAGGGGCCGCTCGTCGTCTCGATCACGACGCTTGGCGGCGACCCCGAAATGGCGCGCGCGATGGGTGACACGATCCGCCTGCTCCGCGACTATACCGGCCGCGAGACGCTGTTCCTCGGCAAGGTCGCGGTCTATTCCGCGGGCGCGACGTTCATGTCGGCGTTTCCCGTCGACAGCCGCTTCCTGACGCGCGGCAGCCGCATCATGATCCATGAGCGGCAGATGACGAGCACGATCCAGCTCAACGGACCGCTCAACACGCTGCGCTACACGCTCGAGGCGAAGCTCCACGAGATCGAGGATTCGATCAACATCCAGGAGGAGGGCTTCCGCGATCTCGTCAAGGGATCGAAGGTCGCGCTCGACGATCTGAAGGCCAAGGCGCCGTCCAACTGGTATATCGAGGCGGAGGAAGCGCGCGACCTCGGTCTGGTGCTCGACATCATCTGAGATTGTCCGGCGGAAGGCGCGCGCGGGGGTAACGGATGTTGCACCCGCGAAGCTAAGCGTTTGCGAGCCGGGCCGCGGTCATGTATCGGCTCTGCAAACCTCTCTTATTTCCTGGAACGGACCGCTCGCAATGGCCGAATTCGCCCTCCCGAAGAACAGTGTCGTCAAGAAGGGCGTCGCACACGCCGCGACCAGCCAGGGGAAGCGGCTGAAGTCGTTCAAGGTGTATCGCTACGATCCCGACAGCGGCGAGAACCCGCGCTACGACACGTTCGCGCTCGATCTCGACGAGACCGGCCCGATGGTGCTCGACGCGCTGATCAAGATGAAGAGCGAGCAGGACAGCTCGCTTACCTTCCGTCGTTCGTGCCGCGAGGGGATCTGCGGCTCGTGCTCGATGAACATCAACGGCAAGAACGGCCTGGCCTGCACGACCGCGATCGAGGATTGCAAGGGCGAGGTCCAGATCACCCCGCTGCCGCACATGGACGTGATCAAGGACCTCGTCCCCGACTTCACGCATTTCTACGCGCAATATTCGTCGATCAAGCCGTGGCTGCAGACCGTCACGCCGCCACCTTCGGGCAAGGAGCGGCTCCAGTCGCCCGCGGACCGCACGAAGCTCGACGGCCTGTACGAGTGCATCCTGTGCGCGTGCTGCTCGACCTCGTGCCCGAGCTACTGGTGGAACAGCGACAAGTTCCTGGGGCCGGCGATCCTGTTGCAGGCCTATCGCTGGCTCGCCGACAACCGCGACGAGATGACCGGCGAGCGGCTCGACGAGCTCGAGGATCCGTTCCGCCTCTATCGCTGCCACACGATCATGAACTGCGCGAACGCTTGTCCGAAGGGTCTGAACCCCGCCAAGGCGATCGCCGAGATCAAGAAGATGGAAGCCGAACGGATCGTCTGATCCGGGAGGGGGGGGGCGGAGCTCCCCCACTCCGTTCGTCCCGAGTAGCCATCGAGCGTGTCGAGATGGCGTATCGAAGGACATGTACCTCGATACGAGCCCTCGACTTCGCTCGGTCTCTACTCGGCACGAGCGAAAATCATGACTGAAAAACCCCATTTCGTCGAAGCCGAAGATCCCGCGAACCCCGGCTGGCGCAGCTGGTCGCTCTCCGACCCCACGCGTTTCAACACATTGCTCGGCCCCATGCTCTACCGCGTCGACGGCCCTATCGTCCGCGTCCGCATTACCCCCGAGCATCGCCACTCGAACCTCCAGAACAACGTCCATGGCGGCGCACTGCTCGGCTTTATCGACGTCGCGCTGTTCGCGGCCGCGCGCGGCTTCGGCCTGATCACCGCCGGCACCGCGGTGACGCTCGATCTCAACACGCAGTTCATCGGCGGCGGCCGCATCGGCGAACCCATCGAGGCGCAGGTCGAGGTGCTGAAGGAAACCGGCCGCCTCTTGTTCCTGCGGGGCCTCGTGGTGCAAGGCGACGACGACGCGAAAATCGCAGCCTTCTCGGCCACGATCCGCAAGCCGACCAGGGGCTGATACCGCCCGCACCCACCACCCCGGCGAAGGCCGGGGCCCAATTGGGACACGATCATTGTTCAAGCGTAGCGTTCCGTCGTCGAAACCTCTCCACCTGGGCCCCGGCCTCCGCCGGGGTGGTAAAGGGGTGGCGGCATGACCGTTCTCGCCGCCTATGACGCCCTCGTCGCCTCGGGCGAACTCCGCCCCGACCCCGAACAGGCCGCCGCCGCCGCGCGCCTGAACGCGCTGGCCACCGAGCTCGCCACCCCCAAGTCCACCGGCTTCTTCGCGCGCCTCACCGGCAAGAAGGCCGACCCGCGCGGCGTCTACCTCTGGGGCGGGGTCGGCCGCGGCAAGTCGATGCTGATGGACCTGTTCTTCGCCGAGGTCGCGGTCGACCGGAAGCGCCGCGTCCATTTCGGCGAGTTCATGCTCGAGGTTCACGCGCGCATCGCCGCCGAGCGTCGCAAGGAGGTCGGCGACCCGATCGTCCCCGTCGCCACCGCGATCGCCGACGAAACCCGCCTGCTCGCGTTCGACGAGATGATGGTCACCAACAGCCCCGACGCGATGATCCTGTCGCGGCTCGTCACCTCGCTGCTCGATTCCGGCGTAACGATCGTCACGACCTCGAACCGCCCGCCCGCCGATCTCTACAAGAACGGCCTCAACCGCGAGCATTTCCTGCCCTTCATCGCGACGATCGAACAGCGGCTCGACGTCCTCCCGCTCAACGGCCCCGTCGATTACCGCCGCGACCGGCTCGGCAGCCAGGACACCTGGCTCGTCCCCAACGGCCCCGAGGCGACCGCGCAGCTCTCCGCCGCGTTCTTCCGCCTCACCGACTTCTCGCCCGACGACAGCGAGCATGTCCCGTCCGAGGAGCTGATCGTCCAGGGCCGCGCCCTGCGCGTCCCCAAGTCGCTGAAAGGCGTCGCGGTGTTCAGCTTCAAAAAGCTGTGCGGCGAGGCACGCGGCGTCGCCGACTATCTCGCCATTGCGCGGAAATTCCACACGATCATCCTCGTCGGCATCCCCAAGCTTGGCCCCGAGAACCGTAACGAGGCCGCGCGGTTCGTCGGGCTGATCGACGCGCTCTACGAACACAAGGTCAAGCTGCTCGCCGCGGCCGACGCGCAGCCGGGCGACCTCTATGAAAGCGGCGACGGCCGGTTTGAGTTCGACCGCACGATCAGCCGGTTGGAAGAGATGCGGTCCGAGGAGTATCTCGCTGAGGGGCATATCTGACACACCGCTCGGTCGTTCTGACACCCTCCCGTCATCCTGACGAAAGTCAGGATCCAGAGCCGCAGTCGGCACCGATTGTTACCCTGGATCCTGACTTTCGTCAGAATGACAATGTTATTGCACATGCGAACTATTCGCAATAGAACCTCCACTTTTCCGCTTTAACGGTTGCCGCGCGGCCATAATGCGCGTAACCGGCGTCACCAATCACCCCGCACATCAGACGGAGACGGATTGGAATGGCTCGCAAGAAGATCGCGCTGATCGGCGCCGGTAATATCGGCGGCACGCTCGCGCACCTCGCAGCACTCAAGAATTTGGGCGATATCGTCCTCTTCGACGTCGCCGAGGGCATCCCCCAAGGCAAGGCGCTCGACCTGTCGCAGTGCGGTCCGGTCGAAGGCTTCGACTCGACGATCACCGGCTCGAACGACTATGCCGACATCGCAGGCGCGGACGTCATCATCGTCACCGCCGGTGTCGCACGCAAGCCCGGCATGAGCCGCGACGACCTGCTCGGCATCAACCTGAAGGTCATGAAGGCCGTCGGCGAGGGCATCAAGGCCAACGCGCCCGGCGCATTCGTGATCTGCATCACCAACCCGCTTGACGCGATGGTGTGGGCGCTGCGCGAATTCTCGGGTCTGCCGCACCACATGGTCGTCGGCATGGCCGGCGTGCTCGATTCGTCGCGCTTCAGCCATTTCCTCGCCGACGAGTTCAAGGTCTCGGTCAAGGACGTCACCAGCTTCGTGCTCGGCGGCCACGGCGACACGATGGTCCCGGTCATCTCCTACTCGACCGTCTCGGGCATCCCGGTTCCCGATCTCATCGCGATGGGCATGTCGAGCCAGGAGAAGATCGACGCGATCGTCAAGCGCACGCGCGGCGGCGGCGGTGAGATCGTCGCGCTGCTCAAGACCGGCTCGGCCTATTACGCGCCCGCCACCAGCGGCATCGCGATGGCGGAGGCGTATCTGTACGACCAGAAGCGCGTCTTGCCGGCTGCGGCCTATGTCTCGGGAGAGTATGGCCTCGACGACCTGTATGTCGGCGTGCCGGTGATGATCGGTGCCGGCGGCGTCGAGAAGATCGTCGAGATCAAGCTCGACGACGAAGCCAAGGGCAACCTCCAGGTCTCGGTCGACGCGGTCAAGGAGCTGATCGTCGCCTGCAAGGGTATCGACGGTAGCCTGAACTGAGGAGATGAACTGAGGTAAGCAATACCACCCCGGCGCAGGCCGGGGCCCAATTGGGAAGGCCCCCGTGATGGAAGACCAAGCATGCGTCTACATCATGGCCAGCGGGTTTAACGGTACGCTCTATCTCGGTTCGACGGTGAACCTGGCAAAGCGCGTGTGGGAACACCGCAACGGCGTCGTCGCAGGGTTCACGAAGAAGTACGACTGCAAGCTACTCGTCTGGTACGAATTGCTCGGCAGTTGGGAAGCCGCCCGGCAGCGCGAGCTGCACATGAAGGAGTGGAAGCGGGACTGGAATTTGCGAGAGATCAATGGTTTCAATCCCGGCTGGGACGACCTTTACGATCGCATCGCACAACCATGACCGCTTTCCCAATTGGGCCCCGGCCTTCGCCGGGGTGGTAAGGAACGAGACAAGATGAGCATCCTCGTCGACAAGAACACCAAGGTCATCACGCAGGGCATGACCGGCGAAACCGGCAGCTTCCACACCAAGATGGCGCTGGAATACGGCACGCAGATGGTTGGCGGCGTCACCCCCGGCAAGGGCGGCACGACGCACCTCGACCTCCCCGTCTACAACACCGTTGCCGAAGCCAAGGCGATGACCGGCGCGACCGCGTCGGTGATCTACGTGCCGCCCCCCTTCGCCGCCGACTCGATCCTCGAGGCGATCGACGCGAACATCGAGCTGATCGTTGCGATCACCGAGGGCATTCCGGTGCTCGACATGGTCAAGGTCAAGCGCGCGCTGTCGGGTTCCAAGTCGCGCCTGATCGGCCCGAACTGCCCCGGCGTGCTGACCCCCGGCGAGTGCAAGATCGGCATCATGCCCGGTTCGATCTTCAAGAAGGGCTCGGTCGGCGTTGTCAGCCGTTCAGGCACGCTCACCTATGAGGCGGTCTTCCAGACCTCGAACGCAGGCCTTGGTCAGACGACCGCGGTCGGCATCGGTGGCGATCCGGTCAACGGCACGAACTTCATCGACGTGCTCGAGCTGTTCCTCGCCGACGACGAGACCAAGTCGATCATCATGATCGGCGAAATCGGCGGCGACGCCGAGGAGCAGGCCGCGCAGTTCCTGATCGACGAGGCCAAGCGTGGCCGCAAGAAGCCGATGGCCGGCTTCATCGCGGGCCGCACCGCGCCTCCGGGTCGTCGCATGGGCCATGCCGGTGCGATCGTCTCGGGCGGCAAGGGCGATGCCGAGAGCAAGATCGCGGCGATGGAAGCTGCCGGGATCAAGGTCTCGGAAAGCCCCAGCCTGCTCGGCGAGACGCTGCTGAGCGTGCTGAAGGGTTAAGTTACTACCCTTCTCCCCCCGGGGAGAGGGAAGGAGCCGCTTCTTAGCGGCGGAAGGGTGAGGGCACGTAATTGCCCGTGCCCTCACCCTCCCACCCGCAAGTGCGGGCGGGCCCCTCCCTCTCCCCCGTGGGGAGAGGGAATTTGAGGATCGAGACGATGGGCTACGAAGGCCAGGATTTCAGCGATATCGCAGCCGGCGTCAGCCCGGCGTTCGTAGAGACGCTCTACGCCAAGTTCACCGCCGATCCGGCCTCGGTCGAATCCGGCTGGCGGACGTTCTTCGAGGGGCTTGAAGGCTCCGCGCAGGGTCCGAGTTGGGAAAGCGCGCGCTGGCCGCTGACCACCACGGACGATCTGACCGCGGCGCTCGACCCGACCCAGATGGAGCCCGCGCCCAAGCCCGCAAAGGGTGGCGGCAAGCCCGCGCCCGCAGCCGCCGCGCCCGCGCCCGTCTCGAAGGACGAGATCGCCAAGGCCGCGGCCGACGCGATCCGCGCGCAGCTGCTGATCCGCACCTACCGCGTCCGCGGCCATCTCGCCGCCAATCTCGATCCGCTCGGCCTGTCGAAGCGCGAGATGCCCGAGGATCTGAAGACCGAATATCACGGCTTCTCCGACGCCGACATCGACCGCAAGGTCTATCTCGGCGGCACGATGGGCTTCGAATGGGCGACCATCCGCGAGCTCGTCGACACGCTGCGCAAGAATTACTGCGGCAATGTCGGCCTCGAATACATGCACATCGCCGATGTCGAGGAGCGCCGCTTCCTCCAGGAGCGCATGGAGGGCCAGGACAAGGCGATCGAATTCTCCGTCGACGGCAAGAAGGCGATCCTCAACAAGGTCATCGAAGCCGAGCAGTGGGAGAAGTTCCTCGGTAAGAAGTATGTCGGCACGAAGCGCTTCGGGCTCGACGGCGGCGAATCGATGATCCCCGCGCTCGAATCGGTCATCAAGTACGGCGGCCAGATGGGCGTGCGCGAGATCGTCATCGGCATGGCGCATCGCGGTCGTCTGAACGTGCTCGCCAACGTGATGGCCAAGCCCTTGCGCGTCATCTTCCACGAATTCGCCGGCGGCTCGGCCAACCCCGATGACATCGGCGGGTCGGGCGACGTGAAGTACCATCTCGGCACCAGCACCGACCGCGAGTTCGATGGCCACAAGGTTCATATGAGCCTCGTCGCCAACCCCTCGCATCTGGAAGCCGCCGATCCGGTCGTGCTCGGCAAGACGCGCGCGATCCAGACGCTCAATAACGATCTGAAGGACCATGTCGCCAGCTTGCCCGTGCTGATCCACGGCGACGCGGCGTTCGCGGGGCAGGGGATCGTCTGGGAGTGCCTCGGCTTCTCGGGGATTCGCGGCTACAACACCGGCGGCTGCGTCCACTTCATCATCAACAACCAGGTCGGCTTCACGACCTCGCCGCAGTTCGCGCGCTCGTCGCCCTATCCGTCGGACGTCGCCAAGGGCGTCCAGGCGCCGGTCTTCCACGTCAATGGCGACGATCCCGAGGCGGTGACCTTCGCCACCAAGATGGCCATGGAATTCCGTCAGAAGTTCCACCGCGACATCGTCATCGACATGTGGTGCTATCGCCGCTTCGGCCATAACGAGGGCGACGAGCCCTCCTTCACCCAGCCGCTGATGTACGACATCATCCGCAAGCATCCCGGCGTCAGTTCGGTCTATGGCAACCGCCTGATCAAGGAAGGCGTGATCGACCAGCCCTGGATCGACGAGAATGTGAAGCAGCTCACATTGCGGCTCGAGGGCGAGTTCGAGGCGGGTGCGTCGTACAAGCCGAACAAGGCCGACTGGTTCGGCGGTCGCTGGACCGGCCTCAGCGCGCCGACCGACGGTGCGTCCGCGCGCCGCAACGTCGAGACGGGTCTCAGCCAGAAGCTGTTCGACTCGCTCGGCCGCACGCTGACGACCGTTCCCGAGAGCGTGAAGATCCACAAGACGCTCGCGCGCGTGCTCGATGCCAAGCGCGAGATGTTCAAGTCGGGCAAGGGTTTCGACTGGGCGACCGGCGAGGCGCTCGCCTTCGGCGGCCTGCTCTCCGAAGGCTATGGCGTCCGTCTGTCCGGCCAGGATTCGGGCCGCGGCACCTTCTCGCAGCGTCATGCGGTCTGGGTCGACCAGACCGACGAGCACAAGTACGTGCCGCTGCAGGAAATCGAGCACGGCAATTTCGAAGTGCTCGACAGCCCGCTGTCCGAATACGGCGTGCTCGGCTTCGAGTACGGCTATGCGCTCGCCGACCCGAAGACTCTGGTCCTCTGGGAGGCGCAGTTCGGCGATTTCGTCAACGGCGCGCAGATCATGATCGATCAGTTCATCACGTCGGGCGAATCGAAGTGGCTCCGCGCCAACGGCCTCGTGATGCTGCTCCCGCACGGTTATGAAGGGCAGGGGCCAGAGCATAGCTCGGCGCGTCCCGAGCGCTTCCTCCAGTCCTGCGCGGACGACAATATCCAGGTCGCGAACTGCACCAGCCCGGCGAATTATTTCCACCTGCTCCGCCGGCAGATGCACCGCAACTTCCGCAAGCCCCTGATCGTGATGACGCCCAAGTCGCTGCTGCGTCACAAGCTCGCCGTCTCGAACGCCGAGGACTTCCAGGGCGACAGCCACTTCCGTCGCCTCCTGTCCGACACCAACGGTGCGGCCGACGTCGACACCAAGCGTCTCGTCCTGTGCACCGGCAAGGTCGCCTATGACCTGATCGAGGCCCGCGATGCGCACGGCGATACGGACACGCAGATCGTCCGCGTCGAGCAGCTCTATCCCTTCCCCGGCAACCCGATCGCCGAGCGCGTCGCCAAGATGCCGAACCTCGAAGAGATCGTCTGGGCGCAGGAAGAGCCGAAGAACAACGGCTACTGGTTCTTCGTCGAGCCGCTGATCGAGGAGGCGCTGGCCAGCGTGAATTCGCCGGTGAAGCGTGCGCGCTACGCCGGCCGCAACGCCTCGGCGTCGCCCGCGACCGGCCTGATGAAGCGTCACCAGACCGAGCAGGGCGCACTCGTCGCCGACGCGCTCGGCCACAGCGTCCGCGACGAAATCCGCCGCACCCGCGCATCGTAATCAACGCTGTTCCCCCGCGAAGGCGGGGGCCCAGTCTGGGTCCCCGCCTTCGCGGGGATACAAGGAAGTAGGCAGAAACCATGGCAACCGAAGTCACCGTCCCCGTCCTGGGTGAATCGATCACCGAAGCCACCCTCGGCGAGTGGCTGAAGCAGCCCGGCGATCCCGTCGCCGTCGACGAGCCCATCGCCAGCCTCGAGACCGACAAGGTCTCGGTTGAGGTGCCGTCGCCGGTCGCCGGCGTCATGGGCCAGCACGCGGTCGCGGTCGGCGACACCGTGCAGGTCGGCGCGATGCTCGCGACGATCGACGCCGGTGACGGCGCCGCAGCCCCCGCAAAGGCGCCCGAGCCCGCCGCGACCGCAACGCCCGCAACGCCCGCCAAGGACGAATCCGGCGCAGGCTATGGCGACCAGCCTGGTGCCGGCACGAGCGACTCCCCCGCCGCGCTCTCGCCGTCGGTCCGCCGCGCGGTGCTCGAGCACGGCGTTGACCCCGGCACCGTCAAGGGCACCGGCCGCGACGGTCGCATCACCAAGGAAGACGTGACCGCCGCCGCCTCGAGCAAGCCCGCGCCCGCCGCCGCACCTGCGCCCGCACCGGCCGCAGCCCCCGCCGCAGCCTCGGGCCGCGGCGAAGAGCGCGTCCGCATGACGCGCCTGCGCCAGACGATCGCCAAGCGCCTCAAGGAAGCACAGAACACCGCCGCGATGCTGACGACGTTCAACGACGTCGACATGACCGCGGTGATCGAGGCGCGCGCCAAGTACAAGGATCTGTTCGAGAAGAAGCACGGCGTCCGCCTCGGCTTCATGGGCTTCTTCGTGAAGGCCGCCACCATGGCGCTGCGCGACATCCCGTCGGTCAACGCGTCGATCGACGGCGACGACATCGTCTATCACGACTATGCCGACATCTCGGTTGCGGTCTCGTCGCCGGGCGGCCTCGTCGTCCCCGTGATCCGCGATGCCGACCAGATGTCGGTCGCGACGATCGAGAAGACGATCGGCGACTTCGGCAAGCGCGCCAAGGACGGCGCGCTCAAGATGGACGAGATGAAGGGCGGCACCTTCACCATCTCGAACGGCGGCGTGTTCGGTTCGCTGATGTCGACCCCGATCATCAACCCGCCCCAGTCCGCGGTCCTCGGCCTCCACCGCATCGAGGAGCGCCCGGTCGTCGTCAACGGCCAGATCGTCATCCGCCCGATGATGTACCTCGCGCTCAGCTACGACCACCGCCTGATCGACGGCCGCGAAGCCGTGACGTTCCTCGTCGCGCTCAAGAACGCGATCGAAGACCCGACGCGGATCCTGATCGACCTGTAAGTATCTAACCACCCCGGCGCAGGCCGGGGCCCAGTGGGGAAGGCCGCGGTGACGAAGCGCCTCGCCCTCCCCATATATCTCCCAACTGGGCCCCGGCCTGCGCCGGGGAAGTAAGAGAGAAGCGACAATGGCTGACTATGACTATGACGTCCTCGTAATCGGCGCAGGCCCCGGCGGGTACGTCGCCGCGATCCGCGCCGCACAGCTCGGGCTGCGCACCGCCTGCGCCGAGAGCCGCGACACGCTCGGCGGCACCTGCCTCAACGTCGGCTGCATCCCGTCCAAGGCGCTGCTCCACGCGTCCGAAATCTACGAGGAAGCCAAGAGCGGCCACCTCACCAAGTTCGGCATCGATTTCCAGGGCGTCTCGCTCAACCTCGACCAGATGCACGCCGAGAAGGCCAAGGCCGTCAAGGAACTGACCGGCGGCGTCGAATTCCTGTTCAAGAAGAACAAGGTGACCTGGCTCAAGGGCAAGGCTGCGTTCCAGGACGCGCACACGGTCGACGTCGCGGGCCAGAAGGTAACCGCGAAGAACATCGTCATCGCCACCGGCTCGAGCGTCATGCCGCTCCCCGGCGTCGAGGTCGACCAGACGACCGTCGTCGACTCGACCGGCGCGCTGGCGCTTCCCAAGGTGCCCGAGCACATGGTCGTCATCGGTGGCGGCGTGATCGGTCTCGAGCTCGGGTCGGTCTGGCGTCGCCTCGGCGCCAAGGTCACGGTCGTCGAGTTCGTCGACCAGATCCTCCCCGGCTTCGACGGCGAAGTCCGCCGTGAGAGCGCCAAGCTCTTCAAGAAGCAGGGCATGGAGCTGAAGCTCTCGACCAAGGTCACCGGCGTGAGCGTCGAAAACGGCGTCGCGACCGTCACCGTCGAGCCCGCCGCCGGCGGCGCGTCCGAGACGATGACCGCCGACGCGGTGCTCGTCTCGATCGGCCGCAAGGCGAATGTCGACGGCCTCAACCTTGAAGCCATTGGCCTCGAACTCAACAAGCGTGGCCAGATCGAGACCGACCACTCGTTCCGCACCAAGGTCGACGGCGTGTGGGCGATCGGCGACTGCGTCCCCGGCCTGATGCTCGCGCACAAGGCGGAGGACGAGGGCGTCGCGGTGGCCGAGAACATCGCCGGCCAGACCGGCATCGTCAACGAGGACGTCATCCCGTCCGTCGTCTACACGATGCCCGAGATCGCCGGCGTCGGCCTCACCGAGGAAGCCGCAAAGGACAAGACCGAGATCAAGGTCGGCAAGTTCCCCTTCGCCGCGAACAGCCGCGCCAAGACCAACCGCGACACCGACGGCTTCGTCAAGGTCATCGCGGATGCCAAGACCGACCGCGTGCTGGGCGTCTGGATCGTGTCGAGCCTCGCCGGCACGCTGATCGCCGAAGCCGCCATCGCGATGGAATTCGGCGCGACCAGCGAAGACATCGCCTACACCTGCCACGCGCATCCGACGCATGCCGAGGCGCTCAAGGAAGCGGCGATGGCAGTACAGGGCAAGCCGATCCACATCTGACCGCGCAAGGCCGTAGCGAAGCTACGGCCGAGCACCCGGCGGTCAGACCGGCCGGCGGCGCTCCAGCGCCGTCCGACGACAGGGGCTTTGCCCCTGTCCGGCCAGGCCACATTTGAGCTGAGTTTCACAGGCGTCGGTGATTAAAGTCACCGGCGCCCTTTCTGCGTCTGCGGGTGCGGGCTGAACGTGCACGGTCTTGAACGCGGAGCCAGTGAGGAACACACATCCCTCCCGTCATCCTGGCGAAAGCCAGGATCCAGAGCCGCAAACGCCACCCTTCGCGGATCTGGATCCTGGGTCGAGCCCAGGATGACGGCAGGGGCGGGCGCAGTTTGCCTCCAGCAATCAATAGCCGGTCCGGATCGGCAAGCTCACACGCGACAATCCGCACCCGCAACTACGCTCAACCGCGGCGCGCCCCACCCCCCGCCCCGTCATCCTGGCGAAAGCCAGGATCCAGAGCCGCAAACGCAACCCCCTGCGGCTCTGGATCCTGGGTCGAGCCCAGGATGACGGAAGAGGTGGGCGCAGTTTGCCTCCAGCAATCAATCGCCGGTCCGGATCGGCAAGGTCACACGCGACAACCCGCACCCGCAACTAGGCTCGACCGCGGCGCGCCCCAACCCACGCCCCGTCATCCTGGCGAAAGCCAGGATCCAGAGCCGCAAACGCAACCCTCCGCGGCTCTGGATCCTGGGTCGAGTCCAGGATGACGGAACAGGTGGGCGCAGTATGTCGCTCAAGCCATCGATCGCCGGGCCGTAGCTGCAGGCTCACCTGCAACAACCCGCCCGCTCCCGTCATCCCGGCGAGCGCTGGGACCCAGAGCCCCGAAGGCACCCGCCCGCGGCCATGAGTGCCGGGTCCAGCCCGGGATGACGGAAGGGGGGGCTGGTCTCGCACCGGCGCCCTCGACCGCCACATCTGGGCCACCCGTACCCACGCCACTCGTCCCGCCCGCTCCGCTCTCCCAGCCGACGGTTCACCGCATCCATCGCTCGCTCCGGTGCGCACTAAGCGAGATTAGTGCGTGCGTTTACAATCTGTTTACCACCGCAGCATAGCGACCCGTCTCCACGCCGGTTCGACATCCCCGTCGCAACCGGCCGTGCAAGGAGCCTGCCTGTGCGTGCGTTGATGATCCTGGCGATAGGAGCGGCCTGTGTCGCGGGATGTACGACGCATCCGCGCAGCAGCGGACGTCCCGTGGTGACCGCCGAACGCGATCCCGCCGCGCCGCGGTGGACGACGATCGCCACGCCCGGCGATCGCGCGCGGCTGGAGACACTGTCCGACAGCTGGACGCGCGCGCGGGCGGCGGTGCCGAAGCGGCTCGCACGCCGGGTGAAGGAGGAAGGCGCGCTGCTCGATCCCGCCGCCGCGCTCGACCTGCCCGCGCTGTCGCCGGGTTCCTATCGCTGCCGGCTGGTCCGGCTCGGCGGGCGTGCGGGCTATGCGAGCTTCGCCCCCGATTTCTGCTATGTCGATGGCGACGGCACCGGGCTGTCCTTCACCAAGCAGACCGGAACGACGCTCCCCGGCGGCTGGCTGCACCCTGACACTGACCGGCGGCAGGTGTTTCTCGGTACCGTGCGGACGGCGGCCGCAGAGGTCGCGCCGCCCTATGGCACGAGCCCAGCGCGCGATATCGCGGGCG